>NZ_DAMCGF010000006.1:0-330654 GCF_032104925.1 Kosakonia sp. | reverse complement strand
AGGCACCGGTTTTTGATACCGGCATTCCCTGGTTCGAATCCAGGTACCCCAGCCAGTCGATGACTGGGAAAGCAGTAAAACTTGGCTACGTAGCTCAGCTGGTTAGAGCACAGCACTCATAATGCTGGGGTCACAGGTTCGATTCCCGTCGTAGCCACCATATTTAAGGTCTAATGTTAAGACGTTAAACCTGAAAAAGATTTGTTGGGGTATCGCCAAGCGGTAAGGCAGTGGATTCTGATTCCACCATCCCGAGGTTCGAATCCTCGTACCCCAGCCATCTCAAAGACGTTTGCTTTCGCAAACGCACTTTTGGGGTATCGCCAAGCGGTAAGGCAGTGGATTCTGATTCCACCATTCCGAGGTTCGAATCCTCGTACCCCAGCCAACAAAACAAAAAAGCTCGCTTCGGCGGGCTTTTTTGTTTTCTGCACATCCACGGATGTTGGTAGTTAATCACTGCATAAACCGTATGGTAATTTATCCGCCTCTCTCCTCTGAGCCAGCATGATGAACTATCAAAACACTGCCCTATTAATTTATGCCCCGCTGTATGTACTCTTTGTGGTGACCGGTTTCGGTCTTGCTTTTATGGGCCTCTCCGCGCCGATCTTTTATGGCCTCTGTATGGGGTTGATCTTCCCGGTCGTCATATCCATGCGTCTGCATACGCTGAGCGAAAGCGGCCAGGCCCTGCTGCTGAAGGAGACAACTCACTGGACGGTGTATGTGCAGGGCATTCCGGTGCAGGAAACACGCTCATCGCTGAAAAATCCCTGCTTCTCTACGCCACAGCGCCTGCAGCAATTCTGTATGCGGACACTGCTCGCCAGGCTCGTGCTGCAAGTTGCGTCTGTCGCGCTACTGGTGCAACAGGCCAGCGCAAACCCGCTCTCCCCTGGCTATGGGGCGGCAGCCTTCGTGGCGCTGATTATTCTGCTGGTGCCGCTTTACCGCACAGTGCTGTTGCTGCGCAAAATGCACAGTGGCGAATGGGCGCTGCAACAGCTTGAAGGGATTGACGGGTATCAGGCCTTTTTTATCGACAAAAAAGGCGCGCGCACAGCACTGGATAAGTTATTGGCCATTATGTGAGTACTGCGGGCGCTGCGCCCGCAGACCTTTTATAATCCTAATGCGTACTTCAGCGCCTGCCGTTTCAGCACACCGGCGCGATCCGCCGCCATCAGGCCGATATTGCGCAGCAGCCGCACCGGACCGAGGGAGTTACTGAATCCGGCGTAAAACAGATCCATCCCGCTTTGCATAATAAAGTTATCCGCCATACGTCGCGTCTGATAACGCTTCAACACCGCATGGCTGGCCCAGGCTTCCGCCTGCGTACGCGCGCTGGTCAGCACATCCAGCAGCGCATCCACATCGCGATACCCCAGATTAACGCCCTGCCCGGCCAACGGATGAATGGTATGCGCTGCGTCGCCCACCAGCGCCAGCCCCGGCCTGACATACTGCAGAGCATGGCGGCGAGTCAGCGGAAAAGAGGCCGCAGCAACCGGTTTAACGGCACCTAAGCGCGCCGGGAAATGTCGGGCAATCTCCTGCTCCAGTTGCGCCATCGTTAATGTCTGCAACTGACGAATACGCGCCGGGCTGTCATACCACACCAGCGATGCCCAGTTATCAAACAGCGGTAAAAAGGCATGCGGACCAGCAGGCGTGAAATGTTGCCAGGTGCTGTCACCCGCTTCGTGTTCGCACTGAACGGTGATCAACATGCAGGATTGCTGATACTGCCAGGCGTGAATGCCAATTCCCGCCGCTTGTCGTACCCAGGAATTCGCGCCATCGGCCCCTACCAACAGTTTCGCGGTTAACGTATCACCATCCGCAAACGTTAATTGCTGATGCGCATCGTGCGCATGCAGCGCGGTTAATTCTTTCGCCGTAAGTAGCGTTACCTGCGGGTGCGCCTGTAACGCCTCCCACAGCGCACGCTGGAGCACCGTGTTTTCCACCATGTAACCGAGCAGCGGCAACTTCAGCTCGCGAGCGTCGAACAGCACATGCGCATTTTCCCACTCCCAGGTTTCCAGTTGCCGATAAGGGTGACAGCGCATGGCCTGAATGCTCTCCCAGACGCCCAGCCCGCGCAGCAACGCCACCGATGCGGCACTGATTGCCGAAATACGTACGTCTGGCGGTAACGTTGCATCAAACGCCGCGGGTTCCTGTTTTTCAATCACGGTCACGGCAAAACCATGTTGCGCCAGCCCCAGCGCCAGCGCTCCGCCGACCATTCCGCCGCCAACGATGGCAACTTCAGTGGATTGATTTGTCATGGCTACTTGTCCTTCAACGAGAATCCGTTAAGTTTACCGGATTTTTTACCCCTTGAGGCTGACAACCGTCATACTGGTCAGCACGCGACCAAAGCATTACAATACGCGGCCTGCAATCCTGGCTGATACCCGTCATACTCAGGGTATACGAACTTAAGCAAGAGCAAGTCGATGACAAAAAAACTCCACATAAAAACCTGGGGCTGTCAGATGAACGAATACGATTCATCGAAGATGGCCGATCTGCTGGATGCCACGCACGGCTATCAACTGACCGAGGTGGCGGAAGAAGCGGATGTGCTGCTGCTTAATACCTGCTCAATCCGTGAAAAGGCTCAGGAAAAAGTCTTCCATCAGTTGGGCCGCTGGAAGCTGCTGAAAGAGAAAAACCCCGATCTGATTATCGGTGTTGGCGGCTGCGTGGCGTCTCAGGAAGGCGATCATATTCGCCAGCGCGCGCACTATGTCGACATTATTTTTGGGCCGCAAACCCTGCACCGCTTGCCGGAAATGATCAACTCCGTGCGCGGCACCCGTAGCCCGGTAGTCGATATCAGCTTCCCGGAAATTGAAAAATTCGACCGTTTGCCGGAACCGCGCGCCGAAGGTCCGACCGCGTTTGTATCGATCATGGAAGGCTGTAACAAATACTGTACTTACTGCGTGGTGCCTTATACCCGTGGTGAAGAAGTCAGCCGCCCTGCCGATGACATCCTGTTTGAGATCGCTCAACTGGCGGCGCAGGGCGTGCGTGAAGTGAACCTGCTCGGCCAGAATGTGAACGCCTGGCGCGGTGAGAACTTTGACGGCAGTATCGGCACCTTTGCCGAACTGCTGCGTCTGGTGGCGGCGATTGATGGTATCGATCGCATCCGTTTCACCACCAGCCACCCTATTGAGTTCACCGATGACATCATTGACGTCTATCGCGACACGCCGGAGCTGGTGAGCTTCCTGCATCTGCCGGTGCAAAGTGGTTCTGACCGCATACTGAATCTGATGAGCCGCACGCATACCGCGCTGGAATACAAAGCGATCATCCGTAAGCTACGCGAGGCGCGCCCGGACATTCAGATTAGCTCCGACTTTATCGTCGGCTTCCCGGGTGAGACCACCGAAGATTTCGAAAAAACCATGAAGCTGATTGCCGATGTTAACTTCGACATGAGCTACAGCTTTATCTTCTCCGCACGCCCGGGCACGCCCGCTGCCGATATGGTAGATGATGTGCCGGAAGAGGAGAAAAAACAGCGCCTGTACATTCTGCAAGAGCGTATTAACCAGCAGGCGATGGCCTGGAGCCGCCGTATGCTTGGCACGACGCAGCGCATCCTGGTGGAAGGTACTTCGCGTAAGAACATCATGGAGCTGTCCGGCCGCACCGAAAATAATCGCGTGGTGAACTTCGAAGGCAAACCAGAGATGATCGGTAAATTTGTCGATGTGGAAATCGTCGATGTCTACCCGAACTCCCTGCGCGGCGTGCTGGTGCGTACCGAAGAAGAAATGGGTCTGCGCGTGGTGGAATCGCCACAATCTGTTATTGCCCGTACGCGTAAAGAGAACGACCTCGGCGTCGGTCTGTACCAACCGTAATACCACCGGCCTGCCATTTCTGGCAGGCCTTGCTTTTCCCCTCGCCGACCCCAACATCTTGCGCAATGCTTGCGACTTCTTTATATGCCGTGAATAATTCCCTAATGGGCATAGCCCTCGACACATCGAAAAGAGGAACAGTTTGAATATAGATACGCGTGAAATTACCCTTGAGCCAGCGGACAACGCACGTCTGCTAAGTCTGTGCGGCCCGTTTGACGACAACATCAAACAACTGGAGCGGCGACTGGGCATCGAAATCAACCGCCGCGATAATCACTTCAAACTCACCGGACGCGAAATTTGCGTTAATGCCGCCGCCGATATTCTACGCACCCTGTATGTCGATACCGCTCCGATGCGCGGCCAGATCCAGGATATCGAACCGGAACAGATCCATCTGGCTATCAAAGAAGCGCGCGTGCTGGAGCAGAGCGCCGAGAGCGTGCCGGAGTACGGCAAAGCGATTCATATCAAGACCAAGCGTGGTGTGATTAAACCGCGCACGCCGAACCAGGCGCAGTACGTCGCTAATATGCTCGATCACGACATCACCTTCGGCGTTGGCCCGGCGGGAACCGGTAAAACTTACCTCGCGGTCGCCGCAGCAGTGGATGCACTGGAACGTCAGGAAGTACGCCGCATTCTGCTGACGCGCCCGGCGGTAGAAGCAGGTGAAAAGCTCGGCTTCCTGCCCGGCGATCTCAGCCAAAAAGTCGATCCTTATCTGCGCCCGCTGTATGACGCGCTGTTTGAAATGATTGGCTTTGAACGCGTCGAAAAGCTGATAGAGCGCAACGTCATTGAAGTCGCGCCGTTAGCCTATATGCGCGGTCGTACGCTAAACGACGCGTTTATCATTCTTGATGAGAGCCAGAACACCACCATCGAACAGATGAAGATGTTCCTGACGCGTATTGGCTTTAACTCCAAAGCAGTGATTACCGGCGATGTCACGCAGATTGACCTGCCGCGCAACACCAAGTCCGGTCTGCGTCACGCCATTGAAGTGCTGGCGAACGTCGACGAAATCAGCTTTAACTTCTTCCACAGCGAAGATGTGGTGCGCCATCCGGTGGTTGCCCGTATCGTTATCGCCTATGAAGCCTGGGAAGAGGCCGAACAGAAACGTAAAGCAGAACTGGCCGCCGAGCGCAAACGCGAAGCCCAGGAGCAGGAGCAGAAATGAGTCAGGTGATCCTTGATCTACAGCTGGCGTGTGAAGATAACAGCGGCCTGCCGGAAGAAGCGCAGTTCCAGAAGTGGCTTGACGCCGTTATCCCACAGTTTCAGGAAGAAGCGGAAGTCACCATTCGCGTGGTCGACAATGCGGAAAGCCATGAACTGAACCTGACCTACCGCGGGAAAGATAAGCCGACTAACGTGCTCTCTTTCCCGTTTGAAGCGCCGCCGGGCATCGAGATGCCGCTGCTTGGCGATTTGATCATTTGCCGCCAGGTTGTGGAACAGGAAGCCCAGGAGCAAGGCAAACCGCTGGACGCACACTGGGCGCATATGGTGGTGCACGGTAGTTTACACCTGCTCGGTTACGATCATATTGAGGATGATGAAGCCGAAGAGATGGAAGGGATCGAGACAGAGATAATGCTTGCTCTGGGCTATGAGGATCCGTACATTTCCGAGAAAGAGTAAGTTGGCGCGCAGATTGCTGCGCGCCACTCGCTAAAAATGCCGTCCGGCGCTGAGTTTACGCGCGACGAGCGACAGATTAACCAACACGAGAACCCACACGACGCCATGAGCGACGATAACTCACACAGTAGCGACAACACCACCAACAAAAAGGGATTCTTCTCCCTTTTGCTCAGCCAGCTCTTTCACGGCGAACCGAAAAACCGTGATGAACTGCTGGAACTGATCCGAGACTCCGGGCAGAACGAGCTTATCGACAACGATACGCGCGACATGCTGGAAGGGGTAATGGATATTGCGGACCAGCGCGTTCGCGACATCATGATCCCCCGCTCCCAAATGATTACCCTGAAACGCAACCAGACGCTGGACGAATGTCTCGATGTCATTATCGAGTCTGCCCACTCGCGTTTCCCGGTGATCAGCGAAGATAAAGATCACATCGAAGGGATCCTGATGGCTAAGGATTTGCTGCCTTTTATGCGCAGCGACGCCGAAGCGTTCAGCATGGAAAAAGTGTTACGCCAGGCGGTAGTGGTGCCGGAAAGCAAGCGTGTTGATCGCATGCTGAAAGAGTTCCGTTCCCAGCGCTACCATATGGCTATCGTTATTGATGAGTTCGGCGGCGTTTCTGGCCTGGTAACGATTGAAGATATTCTCGAGCTTATTGTCGGCGAAATCGAAGACGAATATGACGAAGAAGAAGATATCGATTTCCGCCAGCTTAGCCGCCACACATGGACAGTACGCGCACTGGCGCCGATTGAAGATTTCAATGAAACCTTCGGCACCCACTTCAGTGATGATGAAGTAGACACCATTGGCGGTCTGGTGATGCAGGCGTTTGGTCACTTGCCTGCGCGCGGCGAATCGATTGACATTGATGGTTACCAATTCAAGGTCGCTATGGCTGATAGTCGACGTATTATTCAGGTCCATGTCAGAATGCCGGATGATTCTCCGCAACCGAAACTGGATGAGTAATGTAAATGGTATTTGCCGCATTGTTTGAGCGCCAGCGCATACGTCTGCTGCTGGCGTTGTTATTCGGAGCCAGCGGAACGCTGGCTTTTTCTCCTTATGACTTCTGGCCCGCCGCACTTATCTCTCTGATTGGTCTGCAGGGTTTAACCCTGAATCGCCGCCCGTTGCAAGCTGCCTGGATTGGTTATTTCTGGGGGCTTGGCCTGTTTGGCAGCGGTGTGCACTGGGTATATGTCAGCATCGCCCAGTTTGGCGGCATGCCTGGCCCGGTCAATATCTTCCTCGTGGTGCTGCTGGCGGCCTATCTGTCGCTCTACACCGGGCTGTTCGCCGGTATTTTGTCGCATCTGTGGCCGCATACTACCTGGTTGCGCCTGGCCGTTGCCGCGCCGGTCGTCTGGCAAATTACCGAGTTCCTGCGCGGCTGGGTGCTGACCGGTTTCCCGTGGCTCCAGTTTGGTTACAGCCAGATAGATGGGCCGCTGAAAGGTCTTGCGCCGGTGCTTGGCGTTGAAGCAATCAATTTCTTACTGATGGTGGTGAGCGGTCTGGTGGTACTGGCTATAGCGCAGCGTCGCTTGCGCCCGCTGGTTGTCGCCGTCGTGTTGTTCGCTCTGCCCTTCCCGCTGCGTTATATCCAGTGGTATCAACTGCTGCCGGAGCGCACCACTCAGGTGTCGATGGTGCAGGGGAATATTCCACAATCAATGAAGTGGGACGAAAACCAGCTGCTCAATACGCTGAAAATCTACAGCGAAGCCAGTGCGCAGGTGATGGGTAAATCGCAGCTGATTATCTGGCCGGAGTCTGCCATTCCGGATCTGGAAATTAACCAGCAACGCTTTTTAAGCGCCATGGATAATCTGCTGCGGGCAAACAACAGTACGCTTATCACCGGGATTGTCGATTCACGTCTCAATAAGCAAAACCGTTACGATACCTACAACACCATCATTACGCTGGGCAAAGACAACGCTTATAGCTACAGCTCAAGCGATCGCTACAACAAAAACCATCTGGTACCGTTTGGCGAGTTTGTACCGCTGGAGTCGATTCTGCGTCCGCTGGCACCCTTCTTCGATTTGCCGATGTCCTCATTCAGCCGTGGCGCTTATGTGCAGCCTCCGCTGTCGGCACATGGGCTAACGCTGACGGCGGCAATCTGCTACGAAATCATCCTTGGCGAGCAGGTACGTGATAATTTCCGTCCGGATACCGATTTCTTGCTGACCATCTCGAACGATGCCTGGTTTGGCAAATCCATCGGCCCGTGGCAGCACTTCCAGATGGCACGGATGCGTGCGCTGGAACTGGCGCGCCCGCTGTTGCGGAGCACCAATAATGGCATCACCGCAGTCATTGGCCCGCAGGGTGAAATCCAGGCGATGATCCCGCAATTTACTCGTGAAGTATTAACCGCGAAGGTGACGCCAACCTCTGGTCTCACGCCGTATGCCCGCACGGGTAACTGGCCGCTGTGGATTATCACCGCCTTGCTGGGCTTTGGCGCCCTGGTGATGGGCTTGCGTCAGCGCCGCCGTTAATCCCTCTCCTCGTTGTTCTGCCCGGTGGCGATCTGCTTGCCGGGCATCCTCTCTTCGCTACACAAAATTTACGATTAGGCCGTTTTGGCATGCGGTTTGCTTATATCTATCAGGCAGCTATGTAATCCGCTTATGTGCAACTTATGTCGCACCAGCAGGAAACAGTAGCAGCACCATTTTGGTGCAATGGAAGATTTTTGCCTCTAAATGGTGCGGCGCGCCTCGCAAAAATAAACAATACCGCAGCAAAATCTTTACATTAAGCCAGACTGAATGTAACAAACACACACGACACTGCACGATATTGTCGCAGAACAACAAAAACACAATACACACAATGGGTATCAATACGCGTCTCTGGCGCTGACGATAAAGGAGTCTGGATATGCAATTACGTAAACTGGCCGCCGCGATGCTGGTGATGGGACTGTCCGCCGGTCTGGTGCATGCTGAAGATGCAAAACCTGCCGACGCAGCGCCGGCTGATCAACAAGCTACACTGGCTAAAATTGCTAAAAACGGCGTTATCGTCGTCGGTCACCGCGAATCTTCCGTACCGTTCTCCTACTACGACAATGAACAAAAAGTCGTCGGTTACTCCCAAGACTACTCCAACGCTATCGTTGAAGCGGTGAAGAAAAAACTGAATAAGCCGGATCTGGCGGTAAAACTGATTCCAATCACGTCACAAAACCGTATCCCGCTGCTGCAAAACGGCACCTTCGATTTTGAGTGTGGTTCCACCACCAATAACGTTGAACGTCAGAAACAAGCGGCGTTCTCTGACACCATTTTCGTGGTTGGCACACGTCTGCTGACCAAAAAAGGCGGCCCGATTAAAGACTTCGCCGATCTGAAAGGCAAAGCGGTTGTTGTGACTTCCGGTACTACCTCAGAAATCCTGCTGAACAAGCTGAACGACGAGAAGAAAATGGACATGCGCATTATCAGCGCGAAAGACCATGGCGACTCGTTCCGTACGCTGGAAAGCGGTCGTGCGGTAGCCTTTATGATGGATGACGCGCTGCTGGCGGGTGAACGTGCGAAAGCGAAAAAACCGGACAACTGGGACATCGTTGGCACGCCGCAATCAAAAGAAGCCTATGGCTGTATGCTGCGTAAAAACGATCCTGAGTTCAAAAAGCTGATGGATGACACCATCGCTCAGTTGCAGACATCCGGTGCGGCGGAAAAATCCTTCGATAAATGGTTTAAAAACCCAATTCCGCCAAAAAACATGAACCTCAATTTCGATCTCTCTGACGATATGAAAGCGCTGTTCAAAGAACCGAATGACAAAGCTCTGAACTAATTAAAACCATTAGGGGCGGGTTTACCTGCCCTCTCGATTGTCGAAGTAGCACGGACAGACTATATGCTGAGTGGTCGTTCCCCACTCAACACGAAAACTCGCTCTTCACACAATCTTCGAGGGTAGCGCTGCTACCCTTTTTTTTCCGGAGTAGATTTATGTCCATAGACTGGAACTGGGGGATCTTCCTGCAACAGGCCCCGTTCGGCAACACCACCTATCTTGGCTGGCTATGGAGTGGTTTTCAGGTCACTATCGCGCTTTCCGTGACGGCCTGGATTATCGCTTTTCTGGTCGGTTCCCTGTTTGGCATTCTGCGTACCGTCCCTAACCGTTTCTTGTCCGGCATTGGCACCCTTTATGTCGAACTGTTCCGCAACGTGCCGCTGATTGTGCAGTTTTTTACCTGGTACCTGGTGGTACCGGAATTACTGCCAGAAGATATCGGCATGTGGTTCAAATCAGAACTGGATCCGAATATCCAGTTCTTCCTCTCATCAATGATTTGTCTTGGGCTGTTTACCGCCGCTCGCGTTTGCGAGCAGGTACGCGCGGCGATTCAGTCGCTACCGCGCGGGCAAAAAAATGCCGGTCTGGCAATGGGGCTGACGCTGCCGCAAACCTACCGTTATGTGTTGCTGCCAAACGCTTATCGCGTGATTGTGCCGCCGATGACCTCGGAGATGATGAACCTGGTAAAAAACTCGGCCATCGCCTCCACTATCGGCCTGGTCGATATGGCCGCGCAGGCGGGGAAACTGCTGGATTACTCGGCACACGCATGGGAATCCTTCACTGCCATCACCGTCGCGTATGTGGTGATTAACGCCATCATCATGCTGGCGATGAACCTGGTTGAACGCAAAATTCGCCTGCCGGGCAATATGGGGGGCAAATAATCATGTATGAGTTTGACTGGAGTTCTGTGATCCCTTCCCTGCCCTATCTGTGGGCCGGGCTGGTGGTGACGCTGAAAATCACCGCTATCGCTATTGTGGTCGGCATAATCTGGGGAACGCTGCTGGCGGTGATGCGCCTGTCGACTTTCGCCCCGCTGCGCTGGTTCGCCAAGAGCTACGTGAACGTGTTCCGCTCCATACCGCTGGTCATGGTGCTGCTGTGGTTCTATCTGATTGTGCCGGGCTTTCTGCAAAACGTGCTTGGCCTGTCACCGAAAACCGATATCCGCCTGATTTCCGCGATGGTGGCCTTCTCAATGTTTGAAGCGGCCTACTATTCAGAAATTATTCGCGCCGGCATCCAGAGTATCTCCCGCGGGCAGTCCAGTGCCGCACTGGCGCTGGGGATGACGCACTGGCAGTCGATGAAGCTCATCATCCTGCCGCAGGCGTTTCGCGCCATGGTGCCGCTGCTGCTTACGCAGGGGATCGTCCTGTTCCAGGATACCTCGCTGGTGTATGTCTTGAGTCTGGCGGACTTCTTCCGCACGGCCTCAACAATTGGCGAGCGTGATGGAACGCAGGTCGAAATGATCCTGTTTGCCGGTGCAGTTTATTTTGTTATCAGTCTTAGTGCTTCGCTGTTGGTCAGCTGGCTGAAGAAAAGGACCGTCTAATGATTTCCCTGAAAAATGTTTCTAAATGGTATGGTCACTTTCAGGTGTTGACCGATTGCTCCACCGAAGTGAAAAAAGGCGAAGTGGTGGTGGTTTGTGGGCCGTCCGGCTCCGGTAAATCCACGCTGATAAAAACCGTCAACGGTCTGGAACCGGTGCAAAAAGGCGAGATTCTCGTCAACGGCACCAAAGTGAATGACAGGAAAACCGATCTGGCAAAGCTGCGTTCTCACGTCGGGATGGTGTTTCAGCACTTTGAACTGTTCCCGCACCTGTCGATTATCGAAAACCTGACGCTGGCGCAGGTAAAAGTGCTCAAACGTGATAAAGCCGCCGCACGGGAAAAAGGGCTCAAGCTGCTGGAGCGCGTTGGCTTGTCAGCGCATGCGAATAAGTTTCCGGCGCAGCTCTCCGGCGGCCAGCAGCAACGTGTGGCGATTGCCCGTGCGCTCTGTATGGATCCGGTGGCGATGCTGTTTGATGAGCCGACTTCGGCACTCGATCCAGAGATGATCAACGAAGTGCTGGATGTCATGGTTGAACTGGCAAACGAAGGCATGACGATGATGGTGGTGACCCACGAAATGGGCTTTGCCCGCAAAGTGGCGAACCGGGTAATCTTTATGGATGAAGGGAAAATTGTCGAGGATTCAGAGAAAGACGCCTTCTTCGATAATCCGAAATCCGAACGTGCAAAAGACTTCCTCGCAAAAATCCTGCATTAACAACCTGCGCCTGCCCGCCCCGGGCAGGCGCTTTCTGGATTATGGTTCGAACGGGCGGCGCTGGAATTGGTCATGTCCGCATTTCGGGCATAACGGCAACACATCCGGCGTATAGACCGCCAGATGAAAGTGGCACTTCTCGCAGACCAGATTCCCGAGTCCTACCACTTCGCCGCTGTGATACACGCCGTGGTGATTGAGATCCTGGAACACTTCACGCCACTCAAGCTGCGTTTTATCGGTGATATCCGCCAGTTCCTGCCAGATACTCTCTTTAATCACCCGCATAAATACGCTGTCGGTGACTTCTTCCTGGCTTTCGCTGTAACTGAGGGCGAACTCCTCCAGATCGCGGCGAATGGCGCGCATCAGCTCGTCAACCTCGGCGCGCGTTAACTCACCGGTCTTCGCCACGCGCAGGCGCGCTTGTTCAACCAGGGCGTCAATATCACGCTCTCCATTGCGTAGACGCTCAGTCAACGCCGCCACCAGTTCACGGTAAAAATGAGCAACCTTGTTCATCGTTTCGCCTCCCGGTTCAGTAACTCTCTCTAATGGTAGACGTTATTTCTTACTCGCTGTGCCGACTCGCCCGCACTGTCGACAAAAAATTCGCCGCCAACGGCTGCGGCAATTTCATTCCCGCCTCGCGGAAAGGCTGTTTTGAGAGTGGCGTTTGGGCTATGCTATGCCTTTCGAAAAATCACGTAACAACGCTACATTTGTAGCTGTAGCAAAAACAGGACTACTGGCTGCCATGCAAGAGCAATACCGCCCGGAAGAGATAGAATCCAAAGTACAGCGCCACTGGGAAGAGAAGCGCACATTTGAAGTCACTGAAGACGAGAGCAAAGAGAAATACTATTGCTTGTCGATGCTCCCCTATCCTTCTGGCCGACTACACATGGGCCACGTCCGTAACTACACCATCGGCGATGTGATCTCCCGTTATCAGCGCATGCTGGGTAAAAACGTGCTGCAGCCGATTGGCTGGGATGCGTTTGGTCTGCCGGCTGAAGGCGCGGCGGTAAAAAATAACACCGCACCGGCACCATGGACTTACGACAACATCGCGTACATGAAAAACCAGCTCAAAATGCTGGGTTTCGGCTATGACTGGAGCCGCGAGCTGGCGACCTGCACCCCGGAATATTACCGTTGGGAACAGAAGTTCTTCACCGAGCTGTACAAAAAAGGTCTCGTCTATAAGAAAACCTCCGCGGTGAACTGGTGCCCGAACGATCAGACCGTGCTGGCGAACGAACAAGTTATCGACGGCTGCTGCTGGCGCTGCGATACCAAAGTTGAACGCAAAGAGATCCCGCAGTGGTTTATTAAAATCACCGCTTACGCTGACGAGCTGCTGAATGACCTGGATAATCTGGATCATTGGCCGGATACGGTGAAAACCATGCAGCGCAACTGGATTGGCCGTTCTGAAGGCGTGGAGATCACGTTCGACGTGCAGAACAGCGACCAGAAACTGACGGTCTACACCACCCGCCCGGACACATTTATCGGCGCAACCTATCTGGCCGTTGCGGCAGGCCATCCGCTGGCGCAGCAAGCTGCCGCGAGCAAACCGGAGCTGGCGTCCTTTATCGACGAATGCCGTAACACCAAAGTTGCGGAAGCCGATATGGCGACGATGGAGAAAAAAGGCGTTGATACCGGCCTGAAAGCCATTCACCCGCTGACCGGCGAAGCCATCCCGGTATGGGCGGCAAACTTTGTGCTGATGGAGTACGGCACCGGTGCGGTGATGGCCGTTCCGGGTCACGATCAGCGCGACTACGAATTTGCCACGAAATACAATCTGCCGATCAAGGCGGTCATTCTCAACGCTGACGGCAGCGCGCCGGATCTGAGCGAACAAGCGATGACCGAAAAAGGCGTGCTGTTTAACTCTGGCGAATTCGACGGTCTCGACTTTAACGCTGCTTTTAACGCCATTGCCGACAAACTGGCGGCCAAAGGCGTGGGCGAGCGCAAAGTGAATTTCCGTCTGCGCGACTGGGGCGTTTCCCGTCAGCGTTACTGGGGCGCGCCCATCCCGATGGTGACGCTGGAAGATGGCACCGTTATTCCAACGCCGGAAGATCAACTGCCGGTTATCCTGCCGGAAGATGTTGTCATGGACGGTATCACCAGCCCGATTAAAGCCGATCCTGAGTGGGCGAAAACCACCGTCAACGGCCAGCCGGCGCTGCGCGAAACCGATACCTTCGACACCTTTATGGAGTCTTCCTGGTACTATGCGCGCTATACATGCCCGCAGCACAACGAAGGTATGCTGGACCCGAAAGCGGCAAATTACTGGCTGCCGGTAGATATTTATATTGGCGGTATCGAACACGCCATCATGCACCTGCTCTACTTCCGCTTCTTCCACAAACTGATGCGCGACGCGGGCATGGTGAACTCCGATGAGCCTGCGAAACAGCTGCTGTGCCAGGGCATGGTACTGGCCGATGCGTTCTATTACGTGGGTGAAAACGGCGAGCGTAACTGGGTTTCGCCGAAAGATGCCATTGTTGAACGTGACGAAAAAGGTCGCATTGTCAAAGCGACCGATCCGGCGGGCCACGAGCTGGTTTATACCGGCATGAGCAAAATGTCCAAGTCGAAAAACAACGGTATCGACCCGCAGGAAATGGTTGAGCGTTACGGCGCGGACACCGTGCGTCTGTTCATGATGTTTGCATCGCCAGCCGATATGACACTGGAGTGGCAGGAATCCGGCGTAGAAGGCGCGAACCGCTTCCTGAAACGCGTCTGGAAACTGGTTTATGAACACACCGCTCGGGGTGCTGTTGCCGCACTGGATCTGGCTGCGCTGAGTGAAGATCAGCAAGCCCTGCGCCGCGACGTGCATAAAACTATCGCTAAAGTTTCCGATGATATTGGTCGTCGTCAGACTTTCAACACCGCTATCGCGGCGATTATGGAGCTGATGAACAAGCTGGCGAAAGCGCCGCAGGAGAGCGAGCAGGATCGCGCCTTAATGCAGGAAGCCCTGCTGGCGGTAGTACGTATGCTTAACCCGTTCACCCCACACGCCAGCTTCACGCTGTGGCAGGAACTGGGCGGCGAAGGCGACATCGACAACGCACCGTGGCCCGTAGCTGATGAGAAAGCGATGGTTGAAAACACCACGCTGGTCGTCGTCCAGGTCAATGGTAAAGTGCGTGGTAAAATTACTGTTGCCGTTGACGCGACGGAAGAACAGGTGCGTGAACGCGCAGGCCAGGAACATCTGGTAGCAAAATATCTTGATGGCGTGACCGTGCGTAAAGTGATTTACGTACCGGGTAAACTGCTTAATCTGGTCGTTGGCTAAGCGCGGGAGGAAGCGTGCGATATCTGGCTACATTGTTCGTATCACTGGCGGTGCTTATCACCGCCGGATGTGGCTGGCATCTGCGTAATACCACGCAGGTGCCGAGCGAAATGAAAACGATGTTCTTTGATTCCGGGGATCCGAATGGCCCACTGAGCCGCGCGATCCGCAGCCAGTTGCGCCTGAATGGCGTCGAACTGTTGGAGAAAACGTCCACACGTCAGGATGTGCCTTCTTTGCGTCTTGGTGCCGTAACGTTCTCCCGTGACACGGCTTCTGTTTTCCAGGATGGCCGAACTGCGGAATATCAAATGGTGCTCACCGTAAACGCCAGCGTACTGATCCCGGGTCATGATATTTACCCGATCAATACCAAAGTTTATCGTTCCTTCTTTGATAACCCGCAAACGGCACTGGCGAAAGCTGCAGAGCAGGAGATGATCGTTCAGGAGATGTACGACAAAGCAGCCGAACAACTGATTCGTAAACTGCCTAGCGTACATACGGCAGATGCGAAAAGCACGCAGGACGCAGCCACCTCGACGACTGGCTCCTCTTCCACGCAACCGGGTAGCTAATGCTCAGGTTGTATCCGGAACAACTCCGCGCGCAGCTTAATGAAGGGCTGCGCGCGGCGTATTTACTCCTCGGTAATGATCCGCTGCTGTTGCAAGAGAGCCAGGACGCCGTGCGTCAGGTTGCCGCTGAACAGGGCTTCATCGAACACCATACCTTTACACTGGATGCCAGCACGGATTGGGATGCGATTTTCTCCATCTGCCAGGCATTGAGTCTGTTCGCCAGCCGCCAGACGTTACTGTTACAGCTACCCGAAAATGGCCCAAACGCGGCTATCAATGAACAGCTGGCAAAGCTGGTTAGCCTGCTGCATGACGACCTCATTTTGACAGTGCGCGGGAACAAGCTGACCAAAGCGCAGGAAAACGCGGCATGGATAACGCAGTTAAATAATCGTGCCGTGCAGGTAAGCTGCCAGACGCCGGAGCAGGCGAATCTGCCGCGCTGGGTTGCCGCCAGAGCAAAGCAAAACAAACTGGAACTGGACGACGCCGCCAATCAGTTACTTTGTTATTGCTACGAAGGAAACTTACTGGCACTGGCACAAGCGCTGGAACGCCTGGCGCTGCTATGGCCGGATGGCAAACTCACCCTGCCCCGCGTGGAACATGCGGTAAACGACGCGGCGCACTTCACACCCTTCCACTGGGTTGATGCGCTACTTGCCGGGAAAAGCAAACGCGCGTTGCACATCCTCACCCAGTTGCGACTGGAAGCGTGTGAGCCGGTGATCCTGCTGCGTACCGTGCAACGGGAATTGCTGTTGCTGGTGACATTGAAACGCCAGTCAGCAAACACGCCATTGCGTGCGCTGTTTGACAAGCATCGGGTGTGGCAAAACCGCCGGGGTGTCACGGGCGATGCGCTTAATCGCCTGAGCCTCGTTCAGTTACGCCAGGCAGTCCATTTGCTGAGTCGCATTGAGCTGATTGTGAAGCAGGATTTTGGGCAGTCGGTCTGGCCCGAGCTTGAAGGGCTTTCTCTGCTACTCTGTCATAAGGCACTGGCAGACGTTTTTATTGATGGTTGATATGAATCAGTTGCAGGCACTGTTTGGCGGTACATTCGATCCGGTCCATTATGGACACCTGAAACCTGTGGAAGCGCTGGCGAACCAGATTGGCCTTTCCAGGGTGATCATCATGCCCAATAACGTGCCGCCACACCGCGCACAACCGGAGGCCAGCAGCCAGCAACGCAAAAAAATGGTCGAGCTGGCCATTGCCGACAAGCCCTTATTCACCCTTGATGAACGCGAACTTCGCCGCGACACCCCATCATACACGGCGCAAACCTTACAGGAGTGGCGGGAAGAGCAAGGTACGCAACACCCACTGGCGTTTATCATTGGCCAGGATTCACTGCTCACCTTCCCCACCTGGCATCACTACGAGACCATTCTGGATAACTGCCATCTGATTGTCTGCCGCCGCCCGGGTTACCCGCTGACGATGGGGCAGGACGCGCACCAGCAGTGGCTGGAAGCCCATCTCACCACCAATCCTGAAGAGCTGCATGTTTTACCAGCCGGACGGATTTACCTTGCCGAAACGCCGTGGTTCAACATTTCGGCAACGCTTATCCGTGAACGGCTGGAGCACGGTGAAAAGTGTGATGATCTGCTCCCTGAGTCCGTCCTGGCATATATCAACGAGCAGGGTTTGTACCGCTGATCACCGCCGTCATGGCAGCGATGAGCCGATCATTCTCCCTTTCGCTTCGCACCGCCACACGATAATAGCGCGCATCGAGCCCTGGATAATTGGCGCAGCTACGAATCAAAATATGGCGGGAAAGCAAGGCCTGTTGTAACTCCAGACCCGGCACGTCACAGCGCAAAAAAAGATAGTTTGCACAGCCAGGCCAGACCGTTAACCCCGGCAGCACACTAAGCGCGGCGAACAGACGCGGACGTTCATTATTGAGCCAGTTCCAGCTTGCCTGCTGATAGTCACTGTCCTGCAAAATTACCTCACCGGCGAGCGCGGCAAAGGCATTGATGGACCATGGCATCTGCGCATCGCGCATAGACCGGACTTGCTGTTCGTTGCTGCCCAGCACATACCCCAGTCGCAGGCCAGGAATGGCGTAAAACTTGGTGAGTGAACGCAGCACCCAAACGTGCGGATTGTTTGCCAGATAAGGAATAAAACCTTCGCGTTCGGCAATAAAATCCATGAAGGCTTCGTCGAGGACAAGCGTAATTCCCAGCGATTTACAACGGGCGGCAATCGCGTGCAGCAGAACCTCGTCCGGCAACAAACCGGTGGGGTTATTGGGTGTACAGAGAAATAAACAGTCGAGATCGGCGGTCAGTGCGCCCAGCAACGCATCCGTAAGCTGCCAGCCATCACTCTCACGTAATTGATAGTCGCGAATCCCGCACGCCACCAACGCCAGCGCCCGGCGATACTCGGCAAATCCAGGCGTTATCAGCATCGCTTGACGTGGCTTAAGCATGTTGACCAGCGCAAAGATCGCTTCCGTTTCACCATTTCCGGCAAGTATCCATGAAGCAGGCACCTGGTGATGAGCCGCCAGTACCTGATGCAGACGCTGATACTCAACATCCGGGTAGCGCTCGGCGAGCGACAGATTATTTTGCAACGCATGTTTAAGCGATGCCGGCATACCAGCCGGATTAATGTTGGCACTGAAATCAAGCAACTGCTCCGCTGATATCCCCAACAGTTCTGCCGCCTCACGCGTGTTGCCACCGTGCGCACTGTGAAACAAAGCCATCTTCCGCTCCGGTTAAAAGCCGTTATCTTAAACGAAAAAGAGGCCGTGATTGAGGGCGCGATGGTAAACTTTGCGCACTAATCCAGACGGGAGACCATCATGCGACTCTGGCTGATACGCCATGGAGAAACCGAAGCGAATGTCGCCGGGCTTTATAGCGGCCATTCACCGACGCCGCTGACGCCCAAGGGGCTGGCGCAGGCGAAAACTCTGCGCGATCTACTCGCTCATGTACCCTTCGATTATGTGCTGTGTAGCGAACTGGAGCGCGCGCAGCAGACGGCCGCGCGCGTGCTGGAATCGCGCACGCTGACCGTTCATACCACACCATTACTTAATGAGATGTTTTTTGGCGACTGGGAAATGCGCCATCATCGCGATTTAACGCGAGAAGATCCGCAAAGCTATGCCGCCTGGTGTACTGACTGGCAGCACGCCGTTCCAACCAATGGTGAAGGATTTCAGGCATTTTCTGCACGAATTGAGCAAGTTATTGCGCTCGTTGCCGATATAAAAAGTCAGCACAAGAATGTGTTGATCGCCAGCCATCAGGGAGTGTTGAGTTTGTTGATCGCCCGTTTGCTTAACATGCCTGCTGCATCACTGTGGCATTTTCGTGTTGATCAAGGGTGCTGGAGCGCTATTGATATCCATGATGATTTCGCCACGCTGCGGGTATTAAATAGCCGGGCAGCATGGCACGCGGACGATGCATAGCCTGTTTTTCATGCATCCTATTCACACCGCTGATTCGGTCATTGACACGCCCTCACAGGCTGTTATCCTCCGCGCGCAGAAATTGTTTTACAAAAATGGCAATGCAATCACGCGCCCGTGATGGGATGATAGCCAACTTTTAAACTTGCCGGGTCTCTCATACCCCGACAATCGATGCAGTTCAGGTATAATGTCAGGCCGTTCATTAACAGTACATTTTTTACTCACCCCAGGGGGAACACTTGCAGGGTAAAGCACTCCAGGATTTTGTTATCGACAAAATTGATGACCTGAAAGGTCAGGATATCGTCGCCATTGACGTTCAGGGTAAATCCAGTATCACCGACTGCATGATTATCTGCACCGGTACATCTACGCGTCACGTTATCTCTATTGCGGATCATGTGGTGCAGGAATCGCGCGCCGCCGGCATGATGCCGTTGGGTGTCGAAGGTGAAAGCGCCGCGGACTGGGTCGTTGTCGATTTAGGCGATGTGATTGTCCACGTCATGCAGGAAGAGAGCCGTCGCCTGTATGAACTGGAAAAACTCTGGGGTTAATGCGTGAAACTGCAACTAGTCGCCGTCGGCACGAAAATGCCGGACTGGGTACAGACAGGTTTTAGTGAATACCTGCGCCGCTTTCCAAAAGATATGCCGTTCGAGTTAATCGAGATTCCGGCGGGAAAGCGCGGCAAGAACGCAGATATCAAACGCATTCTCGATAAAGAGGGTGAACTGATGCTGGCCGCGGCTGGCAAAAATCGTATCGTTACCCTTGATATTCCGGGCAAACCCTGGGATACGCCGCAGCTGGCAAACGAACTGGAACGCTGGAAGCAAGACGGACGCGATGTCAGCTTGCTTATTGGCGGGCCGGAAGGGTTATCCCCGGCCTGCAAAGCGGCGGCAGAACAAAGTTGGTCACTCTCTGCGCTAACGTTACCTCACCCGCTGGTGCGCGTGCTGGTTGCCGAAAGCCTGTATCGCGCATGGAGTATTACCACCAACCATCCTTATCACCGTGAGTAACGACGAGTCTTGGGTAGATTAAGCAGCGGATGAAATTACAGAATTCTTTTCGCGACTATACGGCTGAGTCCGCGCTGTTTGTGCGCCGGGCGCTGGTCGCTTTTACGGGGATTTTGCTGCTTACCGGCGTGCTGGTAGCCAACCTTTATAACCTGCAAATCGTCCGTTTTGCGGACTACCAGACCCGCTCCAACGAAAACCGCATCAAGCTGGTGCCTATCGCGCCAAGCCGCGGCATTATCTACGATCGCAACGGTACGCCGCTGGCGCTGAACCGCACCATCTATCAGGTCGAGATGATGCCGGAGAAAGTTGATGATGTGCAGCAAACGCTGGATGCTCTGCGCGATGTGGTGGATCTGAATGACGACGATATTGCCAACTTCAAAAAAGAGCGCTCACGCTCGCACCGCTTCACCTCAATCCCGGTAAAAACTAACCTGACGGAAGTTCAGGTGGCGCGCTTTGCGGTGAACCAGTACCGTTTTCCCGGCGTTGAGGTCAAGGGCTATAAGCGCCGCTTTTATCCGTATGGTTCTGCGCTGACGCATGTTATTGGCTACGTGTCGAAAATTAACGATAAAGATGTCGAACGGCTGGATAAAGAGGGCAAGCTGGCAAACTACGCCGCCACCCACGATATCGGTAAACTGGGTATCGAGCGCTATTACGAAGATGTGCTGCATGGTCAGACCGGTTATGAAGAGGTGGAAGTCAACAACCGCGGCCGCGTGATCCGTCAGCTCAAAGAGGTGCCGCCGCAGGCAGGTCACGATATCTACCTGACGCTGGATTTAAAACTTCAGCAATATATTGAAACGCTGCTCGCCGGCAGCCGTGCCGCTGTGGTCGTGACCGATCCACGTAATGGCAGCATTCTCGCGCTGGTGTCGATGCCAAGCTACGACCCGAACCTGTTTGTCGATGGCATTTCCAGCAAAGATTACTCTTCACTGTTAAACGACCCAAATACGCCGCTGATCAACCGCGCCACACAAGGGGTTTACCCGCCTGCGTCGACGGTGAAACCGTATGTGGCCGTTTCCGCACTCAGCGCCGGGGTGATCACGCGCAATACCAGCTTGTTCGATCCCGGCTGGTGGCAATTACCCGGCTCGGAAAAACGTTACCGCGACTGGAAAAAATGGGGTCACGGCCACCTGAATGTTACCAAGTCGCTGGAAGAGTCCGCCGATACCTTCTTCTATCAGGTCGCCTATGATATGGGCATTGACCGCCTGGCAGAATGGATGGGCAAATTTGGCTACGGTCACTATACCGGCGTTGACCTCTCGGAAGAGCGCGCCGGGAACATGCCAACCCGCGAATGGAAACTGAAGCGCTTTAAAAAGCCGTGGTATCAGGGCGATACCATTCCAGTAGGGATCGGCCAGGGTTACTGGACAGCAACGCCATTGCAGATGAACAAAGCGATGATGACGCTGATCAATGATGGCGTTGTTAAAGTGCCGCACCTGCTGATGAGCACGGTAGAAGATGGCAAACAAGTGCCGTGGCAACAGCCGGCACAGCCGCCGGTGGGTGATATTCACTCTGGCTACTGGGAGATTGCCAAAGACGGGATGTATGGAGTAGCCAACCGTCCGAACGGTACGGGTCATAAGTATTTCGCCAACGCACCGTACAAAGTCGCGGCGAAATCCGGTACCGCCCAGGTCTTTGGCTTGAAAGCCAACGAAACCTATAACGCCCACCGTATTGCCGAACGTCTGCGCGACCATAAACTGATGACGGCATTCGCCCCTTACGACAACCCGCAGGTCGCCGTCGCTGTCATTCTGGAAAACGGTGGCGCTGGTCCGGCGGTGGGTACGATCATGCGCCAGATCCTCGATCACATTATGCTTGGCGATAACAACACCGAGCTGCCAACGGAAAACCCGTCCACGGCAGCAGTGGAGGACCAATAACATGACGGATAATCCGAACAAGAAATCGTTCTGGGATAAAATCCACATCGATCCGGTGCTGCTGCTGATTATCCTTGCGCTGCTGTTTTACAGCGCGATCGTTATCTGGAGCGCCAGCGGCCAGGATATCGGTATGACCGAGCGCAAAATCGGCCAAATCGCCATGGGGCTGATTATCATGGTTATCCTGGCGCAGGTGCCGCCACGCGTCTATGAAGGTTGGGCGCCCTATCTCTACATTTTCTGCGTCGTGTTGCTTGTCGCGGTGGACGCTTTCGGCGCTATCTCAAAAGGCGCGCAGCGCTGGCTCGATTTGGGCGTGGTGCGTTTCCAGCCTTCGGAAATAGCCAAAATAGCCGTACCGTTGATGGTGGCGCGCTTTATTAACCGCGATGTCTGCCCGCCTTCGCTGAAAAATACCGCAATCGCGCTGGCGCTGATTTTCGTACCGACGCTGCTGGTGGCGGCGCAACCGGATTTGGGAACCTCGATCCTCGTGGTGCTCTCCGGGCTGTTTGTGCTGTTTCTTTCCGGGTTAAGCTGGCGGTTGATTGGCATTGCCGCAGTGCTGGTAGCGGCATTTATCCCGGTGTTGTGGTTCTTCCTGATGCATGATTATCAGCGCCAGCGCGTGATGATGCTGCTCGATCCGGAAACCGATCCGCTCGGCGCGGGCTATCATATTATTCAGTCAAAAATCGCCATCGGCTCCGGCGGTCTGAGCGGTAAAGGCTGGCTGCATGGAACCCAGTCGCAACTGGAGTTTCTGCCCGAACGCCATACCGACTTTATCTTTGCCGTGCTGGCAGAAGAGCTGGGCCTCATCGGTATCCTGATTTTGCTGGCGCTATATGTATTGCTAATTATGCGTGGGCTGTGGATTGCCGCCCGGGCGCAAACCACATTCGGACGCGTTATGGCCGGTGGTTTAATGTTGATTTTGTTCGTTTATGTGTTCGTAAATATTGGTATGGTGAGTGGTATCCTGCCAGTGGTGGGCGTTCCGCTGCCACTGATCAGTTACGGGGGTTCTGCCCTGATCGTACTCATGGCCGGGTTTGGTATCGTTATGTCGATCCATACCCACAGGAAAATGTTGTCAAAGAGCGTATAAGAGGTGGGCAATGCGTAAGCAATGGCTTGGGATCTGCATAGCAGCAGGATTACTGGCGGCATGTTCGAACGATGATGGTCAGCAGCAGACGACCGTAGCGCCGCAACCTGCGGTGTGTAACGGCCCTGTCGTTGAAATTAGCGGTGCGGAGCCTCATTACGAAGCGCCTGTCGCCACGGCGAATCAGGATTATGAACGCGACGGTAAGCGCTACAAAATCGTGCAGAATCCGGCGAACTTTAGCCAGGCGGGTTTTGCGGCGATTTACGATGCCGAACCCGGCAGTAATTTGACCGCCTCCGGCGAAGCGTTCGATCCGATGCAGCTTACCGCAGCGCATCCGACGCTGCCCATTCCGAGCTATGCGCGTATCACTAACCTGGCGAATGGTCGCATGATCGTGGTGCGTATTAACGATCGCGGGCCCTACGGTAACGATCGCGTAATTTCCCTGTCGCGCGCGGCAGCGGATCGACTGAATACCTCCAATAACACCAAAGTGCGTATTGATCCGATTATCGTTGCGCAGGATGGTTCCCTTTCCGGCCCGGGTATGGCATGTACGAAAGTTGCACAGCAAACCTACGCCTTGCCAGCGCGTCCCGATCTTGGCGACGGTCTTGGCAGTGTCTCTTCGGCTCCGCAGCCTGAAGAACCGCAGGGCAACGTACACGCGATCAGCAATGATACGCTGAAAAGCGACGACACCACTGCTGCGCCGGTACGTAGCGGTGGCTTCCTGGGCGCGCCGACCCCACTCGCCGCTGGCGTACTGGAAGGAAGCGCTAATACTTCCACCGCGACAGTAGCGCAACCTGCAACAACATCTGTGACACCAACGGCTACGCCGGCCGCGCAGACTGCTCCGTCTGTACAAACTTACACACCGACGCGCACTTCACCCGTTACAGCACCGGGTTCGGTACAGGGCAACGTACATACGGCCGCGCCTGCCAGCAGCGCTGCGGCGGCAAGCAGTGGCGGTTATATGGTGCAGGTGGGAGCCGTCAGCGATCAGACCCGTGCTCAGCAATATCAGCAGCGCCTGGCGCAGCAGTTTGCGGTTCCTGGCCGCGTCACGCAAAACGGTGCTGTCTGGCGCGTACAGTTAGGGCCGTTCAGCAACAAAGCGGACGCCAGCGCATTGCAGCAACGTCTGCAAAACGAGGCGCAATTGCAGTCATTTGTCACGAATGCCCAGTAAACATGCGAAGGTGTCTGACTTTGTCAACTTATGTCAGCAACATTAACAAAGTCATGCTGAAAGTCAGATGCCTGCATGTATAGCTTTTGCTATAGTAAGGCACTTTTTTTAACTCCATCACGGATGTCGTTGTTCGACCATGAAGACCACTTTTTCCGTTCGTTTTATGCAGCGCCTGGCGCTCACCACGGCGCTGACTGCAGCCTCTCTTTCCGCTGCGCATGCCGATGACCTGAATATTAAGACCATGATCCCGGGCGTTCCGCAGATTGACGCGGAATCCTATATCCTGATCGACTATAACTCCGGCAAAGTGCTGGCTGAGCAAAACGCCGATGCGCGCCGCGATCCGGCAAGTCTGACCAAAATGATGACCAGCTATGTCATTGGCCAGGCCATGAAAGCGGGCAAATTTAAAGACAGCGATCTGGTCACGATTGGTAACGACGCCTGGGCGACCGGCAACCCGGTGTTCCGTGGCTCTTCCCTGATGTTCCTGAAACCTGGTATGCAAGTGCCGGTTTCACAGTTGATCCGTGGTATCAACCTGCAATCCGGTAACGATGCCTGCGTGGCGATGGCCGATTATGTGGCGGGCAGCCAGGACGCGTTTGTCGGCCTGATGAATAACTATGTGAAAGCACTGGGCCTGCAAAACAGTCACTTCCAGACCGTACATGGCCTGGATGCTGATGGTCAGTACAGCTCCGCGCGTGACATGGCGCTGATTGGTCAGGCGCTGATCCGCGATGTGCCGAACGAATACTCCATTTATAAAGAGAAAGAGTTCACCTTTAACGGCATTCGTCAGACCAACCGTAATGGCCTGCTGTGGGATAACAGCCTGAATGTTGACGGGATTAAAACCGGTCACACCGATAAAGCGGGTTATAACCTGGTGGCGTCAGCGACCGAAGGCCAGATGCGCCTGATATCTGCTGTAATGGGTGGTCGCACGTTTAAAGGCCGTGAAACCGAAAGCAAGAAACTGCTGACCTGGGGCTTCCGTTTCTTTGAAACCGTAAGCCCAATTAAAGCCGGTAAAGAGTTTGCTTCAGAGCCAGCATGGTTTGGCGACAGCGATCGCGCTTCGCTGGGTGTTGATAAAGACGTGTACCTGACCATTCCGCGCGGCCGTATGAAAGATCTGAAAGCCAGCTATGTGCTGAACACCAGCGAGCTGCACGCACCGCTGCAGAAAAATCAGGTGGTTGGCTCTATTAACTTCCAGCTGGATGGCAAAACCATCGAACAGCGCCCGCTGGTGGTGCTGCAGGAGATCCCGGAAGGTAATTTCTTCGGCAAAATCATTGATTACATTAAATTGATGTTCCATCACTGGTTTGGCTAAAAATTGAACACTTGAAAGTGTGATTTCCGTCCCCATATACTTAGCATCTCAGAAAAACTCCTGCCCTTGCGGCAGGAGTTCTTATTTTTTACGCCGGAGCTGACATGAAAACCAATCTTAAAGAACTGCTTGAATTCCCGACTCCTTTTACTTACAAAGTGATGGGTCTGGCGAAACCAGAGCTGGTTGATCTGGTGGTTGAAGTGGTACAGCGCCATGCGCCAGGTGATTACTCTCCGCAGGTAAAACCGAGCAGCAAAGGCAATTACCACTCGGTATCCATCACCATTAACGCCACGCATATTGAGCAAGTTGAGACGCTGTACGAAGAACTCGGCAATATCGAAATTGTTCGTATGGTGCTGTAATTGTTCATCACGTTACCCGGAGCCATTCGGGTAACGTTTTCGCTGTGATATACTTCCCCCACTCTTTTTCTCCCCCGGGGATGCCGTTTTGTCTCAGGACACCATTCTTATCCGCAATCTTGGTTTGCAGCCTTATGATCCGATTTCTCTGGCAATGCATGAATTCACTGATGCTCGCGACGAGACGACGCCGGATGAAATCTGGCTGGTAGAACACCATCCCGTCTTTACTCAAGGCCAGGCCGGCAAAGCCGAACATGTGCTCGCCCCGGGGGATATTCCTGTGATCCAGAGCGATCGCGGCGGCCAGGTAACCTACCATGGACCAGGCCAGCAGGTAATGTATGTATTAATTAATCTGAAGCGGCGCAAAGTAGGCGTGCGCGAACTTGTCACATTGCTGGAAAATACGGTTATCAATACGCTGGCCACACTCGGGATTAACGCACAGGCACGCGCTGACGCACCGGGTGTATATGTGCAAGGCAAGAAAATCTGTTCCCTGGGTCTGCGGATCCGTAAAGGGTGCTCATTCCATGGCCTGGCGCTGAATATCGATATGGATTTGGCGCCGTTTATGCGCATCAATCCTTGCGGTTACGCCGGTATGGAAATGACCCAGGTCAGCCAACTGGTGGAAAATAGCGATATGGATAAATTAAGGACGATTCTTATCCAGCAATTTTTAGCGCTACTAAACAATCCACCGCATCAATATATGAGCGCTTAATATATCATGTATAGAAGCCCGCATTTTGTGCGGGTAGTTATTTATTTGGCCTGTTAGCGCTTTACAATAGAAGCCATATTCTCTATTTTCAACCTGCCTGCTTTGTCGGGAAAATTAGCATTAAAGCACGTTGCCAGGCTTTGTATACACGCTCCAGTCCAATCTTTTTTTAGTGTATTGTCTGGCCTCGCGATGAAAAACTACGTCATGATGACGAGAGACAGGATGTTTACTCAAGTTAATAATCAACAAAAAAAATAAATTCAACTATCATTCAGATTTTGAATGAATACGGAGCACAAGCGTGGATAATAATAACCTGCAGGAAAAGCGAATAACCGTGCGCCCCGACGATGATAAGCCGCAAGTCTTCAGAACGCTGCGCAATATTGATCTCAATTTACTGACTATTTTTGAGGCAGTATATGTGCACAAAGGGATAGTCAACGCGGCGAAAGTGCTCAATTTAACGCCTTCCGCAATTAGCCAGTCCATTCAAAAATTACGCGCAATATTTCCCGATCCGCTTTTCATTCGTAAAGGTCAGGGCGTGACGCCTACGGCTTATGCTTCCCATCTGCACGAATATATCAGCCAGGGACTGGAGTCTATTCTTGGCGCATTAGATCTGACCGGCAGCTATGACAAACAACGTACGATTACCATCGGCACGCCACCATCGATTGGTGCATTAGTTATACCTGTTATCTTCCAGGCAATAAAAGAGAGTTCGCCGCATCTGATGATGCGTAATATTCCTGTTAATGATGCGGAAAGCCAGCTCAGCCAGTTTCAAACCGATTTAATTATTGATACGCATATTGCAGGCTCTCGTACCATTAATCATCACGTCCTCTATAGCGACCGTGTCATGCTGGTTTGCCGCAAAGGGCACCCTTGTTTAAATGGGCCGATTAATGAAGCGGTTTTACAGCAGTACGAACACACGCTGCTCATGCTGGAAGGGCAAAATCTTAGCGGGCTGCGCCAGCGTGTACAGGATCTTTTCCCTGAGCGTCAGGTAAGCTTCAGTAGTTACAATATGTTTACGATTGCGGCACTGATCGGCAACAGCGATATGCTGGGATTAATGCCAGCGCGGCTGTTTAAATTATTTAGTGGCTGTTGGCCGCTGGTTGAAATTGATTACCCGCCAATCAGTAACGAGCACCTTGAAATCTCGCTTTTTTACAATAAGTTGAGCCTGCGTGACCCGGTGCTGGAAAGCGTTATTAACGTTATACGACGGGCTTTTTAACGCCCGTCCGTGCCAGGCGAAAGCGCTACCCCTTATTGGGCATTTGGCACAAAACAACAACTATTTTACAAATTGCCCCGTTGTCAGGCTGCTTTCTATCCCCCATCAATGGTATACTGCACGCAAGTTAATTCAAAAATAGTTGATAAATACAACATTCATTTGAATTGAAATGCTTACTTCGTTATCCGCAACTGGAACACGCACGCTATGAGTAAACCCATTGTGATGGAACGCGGTGTTAAGTACCGCGATGCCGATAAGATGGCGCTTATCCCGGTTAAAAATGTGGCGACAGAGCGCGAAGCCCTGTTAAGAAAACCGGAATGGATGAAAATCAAACTCCCGGCCGACTCCTCCCGTATCCAGGGTATTAAAGCAGCCATGCGCAAAAACGGGCTGCACTCTGTGTGCGAAGAGGCTTCCTGCCCGAACCTTGCTGAGTGTTTCAACCACGGTACGGCAACCTTTATGATCCTTGGTGCTATCTGCACGCGCCGTTGCCCATTCTGCGATGTGGCACACGGACGTCCTGTGGCGCCGGATGCCAACGAACCGCAAAAACTGGCGCAGACCATTGCTGATATGGCGCTGCGTTATGTGGTTATCACCTCTGTAGACCGTGACGATTTGCGTGATGGCGGTGCTCAGCATTTTGCTGATTGCATTACCGCCATCCGCGAAAAAAGCCCATCGATCAAAATCGAAACGCTGGTGCCGGATTTCCGTGGCCGCATGGATCGTGCGCTGGATATCCTCACCGCCACGCCGCCGGATGTCTTTAACCACAATCTGGAGAACGTGCCGCGTATTTACCGCCAGGTTCGCCCGGGCGCGGATTATAACTGGTCGCTGAAACTTCTGGAGCGTTTTAAAGAAGCGCATCCGGAAATCCCAACAAAATCCGGTCTGATGGTTGGCTTAGGTGAAACCAACGCAGAGATCATTGAGGTTATGCGCGATCTGCGCCGTCACGGCGTGACGATGCTGACGCTGGGCCAATATTTACAGCCAAGCCGCCATCACCTGCCGGTACAGCGCTATGTCAGCCCGGATGAGTTTGACGAAATGAAAGAGGAAGCACTGGCGATGGGCTTTACCCATGCGGCGTGTGGCCCGTTCGTTCGTTCCTCTTACCATGCCGATCTGCAGGCAAAAGGCGTGGAAGTAAAGTAATACTTGCTTACACTGCAGACAAAAAAACCGGCTTCTGCGCCGGTTTTTTTTCGCCTGTCAAAGCCGCTGTTACTCTTTGTGAGAGAGTTTTTCTGCTGTGACTTCGTCAGCTTTTTTCGCTGCATCATCATCATTCATAGCTTTTTTAAAGCCTTTGATGGCTGCGCCCAGGTCACCGCCGAGCGTACGCAATTTTTTGGTTCCAAACAGCAGAACAACCAGTGCGGCCACAACCAGCAGTTTGGTAATACTAATCTCACCCATAGATACCTTCTTTCGTAAAACAGGCTGCATAAAACGCCATTATAACCGGACTTCATTAACGGTCATTCGACGCGCGCACACAATAGCAATGTGTAACGAGATGAATCAAGTGTTGTTTAAAAAAACATCACACTAAATGTGGTGCAGCGAAACGGCGATTACGTAACACCGGCAGTGCCTCGCGGGTCTGCACCACACGTTCAGGCGAGACCTCGGCGAAAATAAGCTGTGGCACTTGCGCCGCCGCCGCAACCGTCACGCCCTGCGGATCAACGACCCGGCTCTGCCCGATATTTTTATTGCCGCATTCGCCTGCTGCGACAATATAACATGTTGTGTCCAGCGCCCTTGCCGAGAGCAGCGTCGCCCAGTGCTGCTCCTTGAGGGGACCGCGTACCCAGGCGGCAGGCAACACCAGCAGTTCTGCCCCCTGCAACGCCAGCGACAACGCCAGTTCCGGGAAACGCAGATCGTAGCACGTCATCAACCCGACCTTCATGCCCTCCACCTCAATCAACGGCGGAATATCGCGCCCGGCGTCCACCCGCGCAGATTCCTGCATGTTGAACGCGTCATACAAATGCAGCTTGGCATACTGCGCGATCACCTCTCCACCGCGCAATACCACCAGCGTATTAACTGCCCTGCCCTCGGTTGACGGAACATGCACCGTCAACACCGTCGTCAACGCATTACGCTGGCTCTCCGTACGCAACAGGCTCAGAAAGCCGCCATCAAGCGTCTGCGCCGATTTGACCGAAAGGTGTGGGTCTGCATCATCTCTTGCCAGTAATGCCTCTGGCAGCACCAGCAGCGACGCCTGACGCGCTGCCGCCTGTGCCATCAACGCAACACACGTCTGCGCATTGGTCCGCCAGTCTGGCGTGACCGCAAATTGCCCGGCTGCAACAATCATCTTTAGTCCTCTCGCTTCGTCGTGATAGCCAGAAAATAGCCGCGACGCTAAACTCAACACTCTAACAAATCAAATAGCAGGATCTCACGGTGTTACAACTTCTTTTAGCGGTATTTATTGGCGGTGGAACCGGCAGCGTTGCGCGCTGGATGTTAAGCATGAAACTGAATCCGGCGCATCAGGCGATCCCTGTTGGGACGCTCACCGCCAACCTGCTTGGCGCGTTTATTATCGGTATGGGGTTAGCGTGGTTCAATCGGATGACGCACATCGATCCCGTCTGGAAAGTGCTGTTAACAACCGGTTTTTGTGGCGGTCTGACTACCTTTTCTACCTTTTCCGCGGAAGTGGTGTTCTTGTTACAGGAGGGGCGAATTAACTGGGCGCTGCTGAACGTGGCGGTAAACCTGCTGGGCTCGTTTGCTATGACGGCACTGGCGTTTTGGCTATTTTCCTCAGTTAACGCAAACTGAAAGGATAAAAAAACCCGCCTTGCGGCGGGTTTTGGAATTCTTACTGTACGTACGTAGCTGAATTAAACAGGCATTACGTTCGCAGCAGATGGGCCTTTGGCACCGTTAGTGATTTCAAACTCAACGCGCTGACCTTCAGCCAGGGTTTTGAAACCATTGCTCTGGATTGCAGAGAAGTGTACGAACACGTCTTTGCTGCCATCTTCCGGAGTAATGAAACCGAATCCTTTGGATTCATTAAACCACTTAACGTTACCTTTAATCTTAGACATCAAAATTACCTTTACATGAAAAATCGACACAAATGCTGTGTCGGGTATCAGTACAACAATTGTGACGACTTTTGTCCAGTCGTTATTCGTGAAAAAGTGATAAATGTCGCTAACTTTTTTGCAAAAGTGAGTTTATTCCGCGTTTTAGGCGATGATTAAAATTTGTACATCGCCTTAACACCGCATTTGCAGCTAAAACTGAAAGCGCATCCAGGCAAAGTAAACGTTCCCGTTGTTATAGGTGCCCGGAATGTAGGTCATCTGGAAGGTCGCCGGGCCATAACCGATAGATGCCAGTGGCAACAGCACCGGAACGGGAATGTACTTCCAGTTATCACGCGCGGTAAACCCGGCCGTATAACCCAATCCCAGACGGAAGTTATCATCTGCCAGCGGACGCCATGTTTTCTCCCATCCGTAGCCGCCAATAGGCTCCCATTTGTTAAATGAATCTTTAAATGCCATCAGATAGAGGCCGTGCCAGTTCCCTTTTTCGTCCCAGCGTGACTGACCAAAACCCGCGCCCCATGGACGTTCGTTATAGCGGTCCGTTTTCTCCTTGTCATAGGCGAAACGCGCATGCCAGGTGATAGCAGGAACATAGAGATCAAAATGCTCTGGCTGCTGCCAGGTTTGCTTCACATTGTCAGTAAAACTCGAGAACCAGGAATTCTCTGCAGCAAGCGCTGTGGTAACCACCGAAAACTGGCAAAATAAAGACAAAATAATAGCTAAAAACTTCTTATTTACAGACACCGTATTTATTCCATGTTATGCAACAACGTATATTCTTGGGCATGTTATCTGAATGGTTCCTTAACAAGATCGGATTAATTCTGAAAAAACCTACGGAATAATCGCAGTATTACGTCACTAAACACAGAATATCGTTCAATGCGCCCCATCACAGGGGCGCAAAAAAGCGACTAACGTTTGCGATGCAGTAAGAAATAAACTGCCGGGATAACCAACATCGACAGCAAAGGTGCCGTTATCATGCCGCCAATCATCGGCGCAGCGATACGGCTCATCACCTCCGAACCGCTGCCACCGCCCCACATAATGGGAAGCAGTCCCGCCATTATCGTCGCAACCGTCATTACCTTTGGCCGCACGCGGAGTACCGCACCTTCATGGATTGCCTGTAGCAGTACCTTATTTCCCCCCTCCGGTTCACGTGTGCGATATTTCTTAAGCGCGTGATTAAGATAGAGCACCATAATAACGCCGAACTCTGCCGCCACGCCGGCCAGAGCAATAAAACCGACCGCCCCCGCAACGGATAAATTATATCCCAGCAGCCACAATAACCAGACACCGCCAATCAACGAGAATGGTAATGTCCCCATTATTAACAGGGCATCAGATATACGCTTAAAGGTAATAAATAGCAGGACGAAGATAATCATTAGCGTTACCGGCAAAACGATTTTCAATTTTGCCGTGGCGCGTTCCAGATATTCAAACTGTCCGGACCACGAGAGCGTAACCCCCTGCGGCAGTTTCACCTGCTGTGCTACACGCTGCTGCATCTCGTCCACTGCCGATTTCAAATCGCGACCGCGCAGGTCAACGTAGATCCAGTTTGAGAGGCGCGCGTTCTCGCTTTTCAGCATGGGCGGCCCCTCTTTCACCACGATATCCGCCAGTTCACCTAACGCGATCTGGCTGCCATTTTCGGTGATCACCGGCAATTTACGCAAATCATCGACGTTATCCCGTATTTCTCGCGGGTAACGTACATTGACAGGATACCGCTCCCGCCCCTGCAGCACTTCGCCAATATTTTCCCCACCAACCAGCGTAGAGACCAGCGATTGCAACTCTTTTACCGACACACCATAACGCGCAGCCTGCTGCCGGTTAATGTTGATATCGACGTAGCGCCCCCCCGCCAGACGCTCGGCCAGTGCCGATGTTACGCCTGGCACTGTTTTCACCACCTGCTCGATTTGCTGCGCCACACGTTCAATATCAGCAATATTATTGCCGTTCACCTTAATCCCCACCGGGCTTTTAATCCCGGTTGCCAGCATATCCAGGCGGTTACGGATAGGCGGCACCCAGACATTGGCAATGCCCGGCACCCTGACGGTTTTATCCAGTTCTTCCACCAGTTTTTCCGGCGTCATACCTGGCCGCCACTGGTCGCGCGGTTTAAAGCGAATAGTGGTTTCCAGCATGGTTAATGGCGCAGGATCGGTCGCGCTCTCTGCTCGACCTGCTTTACCAAACACGCTCGCCACTTCCGGCACGCTTTTAATCAGCCGGTCAGTCTGCTGCAATAAACGCCCGGCTTCCCGCGCAGAGATCCCCGGTAACGTCGACGGCATATACAGTAAATCGCCTTCGTTGAGCGGCGGCATAAACTCACTGCCCAGCCGACTCAACGGCCATAACGTTGCCAGCAACAGCAACAACGCCACCGCCAGTGTCGCTTTCGGCCACGCCAGCACTTTATCCAGCAGTGGCTCATACAGGCGAATCAGGAAACGGTTAATGGGGTTGGCTTTCTCATCAGGGATCTTGCCGCGAATAAACAAGCCCATCAGCACCGGAACCAGCGTGATACCAAGCCCGGCCGCTACAGCCATCGCCCAGCTCTTGGTGAATGCCAGCGGCGAGAACATACGCCCTTCCTGCGCTTCGAGTGAAAACACAGGAATAAACGACAAGGTAATGATCAACAGGCTGCAAAATAACGCCGGCCCCACTTCGACTGCCGCCTGTTCTGAAAAATGCCAGTAATCCGCTCCGGTCGGCTGTCGATCAGGGTTATCGTGCCGCCACTGCTCCATCACCTTGTGCATATTCTCAATCATCACAATGGCCGCATCCACCATCGCACCGATAGCAATCGCAATCCCGCCCAGCGACATGATATTGGCGTTGATGCCCTGGTAATGCATGACGATAAACGCGCCGAGGATCCCCAGCGGCAGTGACACAATTGCCACTAATGCCGAACGGAAATGGAACAGGAACAGCGTGCAAACCAGCGCAACAACGATAAATTCCTCAATCAATTTATGCGTCAGCGTTTCAACCGCGCTCTCAATCAGCGTCGAGCGATCATAAACCGGTACGATCGCCACGCCGTCGGGCAGCGTTTTTTGCACCTCGCTGAGTTTCGCTTTCACCGCATGAATGGTATCGAGCGCGTTTTTGCCATAACGCATAACGATAATGCCGCCCGCGACTTCACCTTCGCCATTATATTCCGCCACGCCGCGGCGTAGCTCAGGCCCCAGGCGCACCGTCGCTACATCTGAAAGCATCACCGGTACACCATCCCGGCTGGCGATCACTATCTGTCGAAAATCTGCCAGTTGCCGCAGGTAACCGGTGGTGCGCACCATAAATTCGGCTTCGCCCATCTCCAGCAGCGCACCGCCACTCTCCTGGTTCGCCGCCTGCACAGCGCTGACGATCTGTTCATGGGTAATATTCAGCGCCCGCATTTTCGCGGGATCCGGCACAACCTGATATTGCCGAACCATACCGCCAACACTTGCCACTTCCGCAACGTTCGGCACGGTTTTAAGTTCAAATTTCAGCGTCCAGTCCTGCAACGCGCGCAAATCCGCCAGATTATGTTTACCGCTGCGATCCACCAGCGCGTACTCATAAATCCAGCCCACACCGGTCGCATCCGGCCCTAACCCAACGTTCACGCCCGCAGGCAATGAAGACTGGATTTGGCTTAAGTTCTCCAGCACACGAGAACGCGCCCAGTAGAGATCGGTATCATCATCAAACAGCACATAGACATAGGCATCGCCAAACATCGAATAGCCGCGCACCGTTTTCGCCCCCGGCACGGAAAGCATGGCGGTAGTCAACGGATAAGTCACTTGATCTTCAATAAGTTGCGGCGCTTTACCCGGATAGCTGGCACGAATAATCACCTGTACATCGGAGAGATCCGGCAGAGCATCCAGCGGCGCGCGCTGGATTGACCAAATCCCCCAGCCGGTGAGCACCAGCGCGGCCAGCAGGATTAACAAGCGGTTACGCAGCGAGGCGCGAATCACGGCAGCAATCATTTCATCGTCTCCTGCGTGGGCATCAGATGAGTAATGACAGCACCCTGCTCGTCATCGAGCGTAAAGCTGAACATCACCTTATCGCCCACTTTGATGGCGGGTTCAGGCTGTTTAAGAACGAAGTCCATCGTCATCGCTCCCCAGTTCAGCGCCGGAATCGGCTGGTGCGACAGCGTGATGCTACCAGCATCAATTGCTTTCACCACACCGGTTGCGTCGTAGGTTTGCACTTTCTTCGCGGGAGTTTGCGGCGCCTGTTGGTGCGGCAGTGCGCTACGCAAGCTCGCTTCTGAGTCAATCAGGAACTGGCCAGAGGTCACGACCTTATCGCCCTCCTGTAATCCGGACAGCACTTCGGTCCAGCCCTCTGCCTTACGCCCGGTGGTGACGTTAACGGCCTGGAAATGCCCGTCACCCGTCGCCAGTAACACGCGGCTTGCCGCACCGGTTTCAATCAGTGCCTCTTCCGGAATAGCCAGTACCGCAGGCTGTTGCGCCGATGCAGGCTGCGTTACGGTCAGGAACATGCCGGGTTTAAGTTTTTGCTGTGGGTTATCCAGCACGATACGCGCTTTCAGCGTCCGGGTGGTGGTTTCAAGCTGCGGCAACAACTCACTGACGCGGCCGTGAAACTGCTCACCCGGCCAACTACCCGATGTGGCAATAATTTCGCTACCCGCAGTAAGCGCCTGCGCCTGGCTTTGCGGGTAATCGACCACCAGCCAGACAGGATCAAGGTTCGCCAGCTCAAAGAGAACTTGCGTAGCGGCAACTTGCGCGCCTTCACGGGAATCAAGTTTCACCACATAGCCATCGCGATCGGCGCGCAGCGTGAGCCGGGTTTGCGGTTTCCCGCTACGCTCAACCGCGCGAATAATGGCATCCGGCATAAACTGCAACGCCAGCCGCTCACGGGCGGCGCGTGTCAGTTCGCCATCGCCCAACTGGCGCACCGCCAGATACTCCTGCTGCGCCGTTGTCCATTGCGGGATCCACAGTTGCGCCAGCGCTTCGCCTTTCTTCACCCACTGTTGCGGCGCGCGAACAAACAGTTTTTCCACCACGCCCGCCGCCGGAGACGGCACGCTCTGAATGCTGCGCTCATCGGTGGTTACCGTGGCAAAGGCGGAAAACGCGTCAGCAAGCGCGCGTTTTTCCACCTTCGCCGTCGTCATCCCCAGGTTTTGCTGCTGCTGCGCACTGACGCTGACGCCACCGCTGGCAGGTGTTTCATCGGCATAACGCGGCACCAGCGGCATATCCATAAACGGGGATTTACCCGGCTTGTCAAAACGCTGATCCGGCACCATCGGATCGTACCAGTAGAGCACTTTTCGTTGTGTTGTTTGCTCGCCTGAAGCCGCAGGCGCACTATGCTGGCGACCGGCGAAATACCCTACGCCCGCCGCCAGGCAAGCCGTAATCACGACGGCTAAAATCGTTTTTTTCATTACCTTAACTCCTGCGGGATCAGCCAACGGATTGCGGCCCATTTCTGCGCCATCTCTTTTTCGGCCTGGTTCGCGGCCAGTTCGCTATCGAGCACATTACGCCGGGCCTCCAGTAACCCGGAGAGATCCGATTGCCCCGAACGGTATTGCGCCGCCAGTAACGTGGCCCGCTGACGAACCAGCGGCAGCACCTCGTCACGCTGGCGCATCCACAGCGTTTGAGCGGCGTTATATTCGGCAATGAGCGAATGCAGCTGTGCGGCGTGATCGCGCTCAGCCAGCGCCAACTGGTCGTTAGCCTGCATAGTGCGGGAAACATCAGCGGCGTGATCTTTATCCTGACGGTGCGACTGGAACAGCGGCAAATCGACGGTAAACATCACCCCGGCCATATCTTCATACCCTTCGGCGCGGCGTCCGTACCACACTTCCACCTCGACATCCGGAATGGCGGCAATGGCGGATTCGGCGGAACGGGCTTTCGCGCTGTTAGCCATACTGGCCGCAGCGATAATGTCCGGATGCTGCGCAATGCCCTGCTCCAGCGTTTTTTCATCCGCGGGCAGACGTTGATACCGTGGAAGCTCGCCGGAAACGGCACTCACATCCTCGCCAGTCAACTGCGCCAGGCGAGTTTGCGCCAGTTGCACATCGCGTTCGGCGAGCGTGAGCTTGTCGCGCATTGCACTCAGGCCCACCCGGAAAGCCAGCACGCTATCTGGTGCAGCATTGCCAGCTCCCACGCTGGCGCGCTGCGCGCCCTGCTGGCGTTCGGTTTCTGCCAGCAGTTTGCGCGCGGTCTGCAACGCCTGTAGTGAAAGCGCTAAGTCGAGCCACGCCTGGGCGGTGTCGCGCTGTAAATTGGCGCGTACGACGGCAGATTTGGCGCTAACACTTTGCGCTTCGGCTAACAACGTATCGGCTTTACGATCGCGTTTTTCGGCGCTGACATACTGCTGCATGATCCCGATCCGCTGCATCGTCATCCCTTCGCGGGTTAAACGGCGATCGTTGTTGCCCTGTACCGGGACGTTTTCAATACCGAATTTCAGCTTCGGGTCGGGTAACTGGCGGGCAGAATCTGCCATCGCATCCAGCGCCTGCGCTTCGTTGCGATTAGCGGAAAGTTCTGCGGAATAACGCTCAGCGGCGGCAAGGGTTTGCGTCAGCGTCAGTGACTCCGCCTGCGCGGCGGAGCACATCAGTCCAAGCAACACCCCGCCGAGCCGCAGGCTCAGCGAGTAACGTTTCATTGTTGCCCCCGGTTAGCGTTGCGGCGTTAATGAAACGAGCTGGTAGCCGTTTTCGCTTTGCACAAAGCTGAACTCGACCTTATCGCCCACGTTCACCGGTGCAAACGTGCTGCCTTTGGCCAGGGCAAACTGCATGGTCATTGGCGGCCAGTTCAGCGCGGGAATAGCGTGATGGGCAATAGAAATCGCATCGGGGGTAATTTTCTTGATAACGCCCTGGCTTTGATAGGTCTGCGCTTGAGCGTGCATTGCACCATGCGAAGACATATCGTGCATGCCGTGCATTGCGGGCATATCTTCCGCGTAAGCGGCAAGGGAGAAAAACAGCACGCCAGAGAGCATGCAAAGAAGAGAAGAACGCATAATAAAACTCCTGTTAAACAATGAAATTAATAAAATTCAATGGATTAACAGGTTTTTATTCACGGAACCGGCAAAAACGAATCGTTGCCGGCGGGCCTATAGCGGGAGGGGTTAACGACCATCCGTCATGCGCGACGGGGGAACAAACAGGTTCAGCGACCACCAGCGTCAGCGAAACGGGCAGCGCTACCAGTGAAGCGTTATCGGTATCTTTTTGCGCCAGATCCGGTACACAATGCTTTTCGCACAGCGGCGTTTTCATCATGTCCATATGCGGCGCGCTGTCCGACATCATCATTCGATGGTCCATATGCTGAACCAGCATATGTTCACCCTGCACGCTGACACTGCAGTCATGGGAAGCGAGCGCCACCTGGCTTTGAATCAGCAGCCAACCAAACGCCAAAAGCAGCATCAATAGATGCCGCTTAATAAAGCGCAATCGGTATAGCCAGCCTGCGTGCATAACGTCGCCATGGGTGAAAGGAAAGTAACGGCGAGTATAAGCAGCATTATTTTTAATTTTAAAGCGTTTTTTAACTAATTTACGCCCGGAAATAAAGCGCAACCGAAACCGTTAAATTCATTAACTTATCAGCACCTTTTAAATAACAAATTTATCATTTCCTATTAATCCCAATTATTGCTTAAGCAGTATTAATTAAGTGGGGTGATAACAATTTGACGCGATTATTCGCTCAACACATCGCTTTGTTGATTTTAATCATCTACCCGCTGGCTATTATTCGGCACATTGCGTTGCCAGTTTTTTTACTTACTTTTCATTCAGGTCAACCTCCGGGGCCAACAACATGTTATTAACACTCATTGAACTGCTGATAGGCGTGGTGGTGATTGTCGGCGTGGCGCGCTACATCATCAAAGGCTACTCCGCCACCGGCGTGCTGTTTGTCGGCGGTCTGGCGCTATTAATTGTCAGCGCGCTGATGGGCCACAAAATATTACCAGGCAGCGCCACCAGCACTGGCTATAGCGCTACCGATATTGTCGAATACATTAAAATCCTGCTGATGAGTCGCGGTGGCGATCTCGGCATGATGATCATGATGCTGTGCGGGTTTGCCGCTTATATGACCCACATCGGCGCCAATGATATGGTGGTGAAGCTGGCTTCGCGGCCGCTGCGCTTTATCAACTCGCCTTACCTGCTGATGATTGCCGCCTATTTTGTCGCTTGCCTGATGTCGCTGGCGGTCTCTTCCGCAACCGGCCTTGGCGTGCTGTTGATGGCAACGTTGTTCCCGGTGATGGTCAACGTCGGTATCAGCCGTGGTGCGGCGGCAGCCATTTGTGCTTCTCCGGCGGCAATCATTCTTTCGCCCACCTCCGGTGACGTAGTGCTGGCCGCGAAAGCCGCAGAGATGCCGCTTATCGACTTCGCGTTTAAAACCACCCTGCCCATCTCTATCGCGGCGATAATTGCCATGGCGATTGCCCACTTTTTCTGGCAGCGCTACCTGGATAAAAAAGAGCGTATCGTCAGCGAAATGCTGGATGTGAAAGACATCACTACCAACGCGCCCACCTTCTACGCCATTCTGCCGTTTACGCCGATTATCGGCGTGCTGATTTTCGACGGCAAATGGGGCCCGGAACTGCATATCATCACCATTCTGGTGATTTGCATGTTACTGGCGGCAGTGCTGGAATTTTTACGTGGTTTCAATACACAAAACGTCTTTTCCGGGCTGGAAGTGGCTTATCGCGGTATGGCTGACGCGTTTGCTGGCGTGGTGATGTTGCTGGTCGCCGCCGGGGTTTTCGCCCAGGGGTTAAGCACCATTGGCTTTATCCAGAGCCTGATTTCGATTGCCACCTCGTTCGGTTCAGCGAGCATTATTTTGATGCTGGTGCTGGTCACGCTGACCATGCTGGCGGCAATGACCACCGGTTCCGGTAACGCGCCGTTCTACGCCTTTGTCGAGATGATCCCGAAACTGGCGCACGAATCCGGTATCAACCCGGCTTACCTGTCGATTCCAATGTTGCAGGCATCCAATCTTGGTCGCACCATCTCTCCGGTTTCCGGCGTGGTAGTTGCCGTGGCGGGGATGGCGAACATATCCCCGTTTGAAGTGGTAAAACGGACTTCGGTACCAGTGATCGTCGGTCTGATTGTGGTGATCATCGCCACCGAAGTATTAGTCCCGGGTGTCGCAGTACATTAATTTATAAATGCCATTTATGAAAAAGCGCCTGCCCGGCGCTTTTTTTATGGTTTAATAACGCATGGCAATTACCCGGATACATCCATCAGGAACCGATATGTTTATAAAGGGATTCTTCACCTGCGCAAGCCTTGCCGCAACGCTGTTCTCCATCGCTTATGCCGCACCGCTCAAGCCCACACAGTATGGTGACTTTGACCGCTATGTTCTGGCGCTCTCCTGGCAAACCGGTTTTTGCCAGAGCCTGCATGCACAAGGTCGCAATGAGCCCGATGAGTGCCGACCGCAAAAAGAACCCGCCAACAAAGCCGATTATCTGACTGTGCATGGCCTGTGGCCTGGCCTGCCGAAATCCATCGCCGCGCGCGGTGTCGACGAGCGCCGCTGGATGCGCTTCGGCTGCGCCACGCGTCCGATTCCAAACATGCCGGAGGCGAAAGCCAGCCAGAAATGTGCCGCGGCGGAAACCGGCCTGTCGCTGGAAGTTGCTAATAAACTCAACGCCGTCATGCCGGGCGCAGGCAGCACCACCTGCCTTGAGCGTTATGAATATGCCAAGCACGGCGTCTGTTTTGGCTTCGATCCGGACGACTATTTCGGCGCGATGGTACGCCTGGACACGGAAATCAAACAGAGCGCGCTCGGCCAGTTTCTGGCGGAAAACTACGGGAAAACCGTCACCCGTGACGCATTCAACGCCGCCGTCGCGAAAGCCTACGGCGATCAAAGCGTGAAAGCGGTGAAGCTGACCTGTAGCGGCAACCCGGCGTGGCTGACGGAAATGCAGATCGCCATCAAAGCCGGGGCGATAAATGCACCGCTCGCAGCCACCTCTTTGCTGCCGCAACCGCACCCCGGCAACTGCGGAAACAGCTTCGTGATTGATAAAGCGGGCTACTGATAAATCATAATTCCGGCAAATGTGCGCGGCATCACTTCACAGCGCGCTGCCGTGTCAGTATTATCCCCTTTAGACAAACCCTCGCTGCCAGTCGGCGAGGGTTTTTCTTTGGATCAATCACCTGACATGGAGTACCAGATGTCCAGACCTGCCATTATCATTAATGAGCGAGACGCCGAGCGCCTCGACCGTCTGCTTGAGCAGCCCGCTCACGCTAACCTGCCGGTCGCGGATGCGCTAAATGAAGAGTTGGATCGCGCCCAGATGTGCGCGCCAGAAGCGATGCCACATGATGTGGTGACGATGAACAGCACGGTAAAATTCCGTGAGCTGAAAAGCGGTGAAGAGCGCGTGCGCACGCTGGTTTATCCGGCGAATGTGACCGACAGCGCCAGCCAGCTTTCGGTGCTTGCGCCTGTCGGCGCAGCGCTACTGGGTTTGCGCGTTGGCGATACCATTCACTGGGAACTGCCGGGCGGCACCAGCACCGACCTTGAAGTACTCGAACTGCTGTACCAGCCCGAAGCCGCAGGCGATTTCATGCGCTAAGCCCCGCCCTGCGTTGTTATGCAGAGGATGCGCCCGCATCCTCTTTCCGTTCCCGCCCGTTTATTCTTCAGATTTGCCATCCAGGCAGCAAAATATTCCTCCCGTTTATGATTCAATCAGAAGGACATAATCTACAGGGAGAAACGTTTATGTATCAGACAATCATTATGCCGGTCGATGTTTTCGAAATGGAGTTAAGCGACAAAGCCGTGCGTCACGCTGAATTTCTCGCTCAGAGTGAAGGCGTTATCCATCTTTTGCATGTACTACCCGCCTCCGCCAGCCTGAGTCTGCACCGTTTCGCCGCTGATATACGCCGTTTCGAAGAGCATCTGCATCAGGAAGCGCAAACACGCCTTAGTACCATGATCACGCACTTTCACATTGATTCTTCACGCATTCATGTTCATGTCCGTTCAGGGAACGTGCGCGATGTGGTCAATGAGTTAGCCGAAGAGTTGAATGCCGATATGGTGGTGATTGCCTCGCGCAATCCGTCCATCTCCACCCACCTGCTCGGCTCGAACGCCGCGAATATCGTGCGCCACGCGCACATTCCGGTGCTGGTGGTCAGATAAAGACGCTCAGGCGTAAAAAAAGAGGCTACCAACGGTAGCCTCTTTACATTTGCAGGTATTGTTTACTTTCTTATTTTTGCTTACGCAGTTTTCGTGCGGATAAGGTAGTCAAAGGAACTCAGAGAGGCTTTGGCACCTTCACCCGTGGCAATAATGATCTGTTTGTACGGCACCGTGGTGCAGTCGCCTGCGGCAAACACGCCTTTCACGCTGGTTTCGCATTTCGCGTCGATAATAATTTCGCCCATGCGGTTGCGCTCAATCGCGCCTTCCAGCCAGGTGGTGTTCGGCAGCAGACCAATCTGCACAAAAATCCCCGCCAGCGCCACGCTGTGAACATCGCCGCTCACACGATCGCGGTACTCAAGACCGGTCACTTTGCTGCCGTCGCCTTTCACTTCGGTAGTCTGCGCGTTCAGAATAATGTTGACGTTTTTCAGGCTGCGCACTTTGTCCTGCAACACCTGGTCAGCTTTCATTTCCGGGGCGAATTCAAGCAGTGTTACGTGCTCGACAATCCCCGCCAGATCGATAGCCGCTTCCACACCGGAGTTACCACCGCCGATCACCGCCACGCGCTTGCCTTTAAACAGCGGGCCGTCGCAGTGCGGGCAGTAAGTCACACCTTTGGTGCGATATTGATCTTCGCCCGGCACATTCATGTTGCGCCATTTCGCGCCGGTGGCAATGATAATGCTGCGCGCTTTCAGTACCGCGCCGGAGGCGGTTTCAATCTGGTGCAGACCGCCTTCCACCGCAGCCGGAACCAGTTTGCTGGCGCTCTGGCTGTCAATCACGTCGACGTTGTAATCCGAGACGTGCGCTTTCAGCGCACCCGCCAGTTTCTGGCCTTCTGTTTTCGGCACAGAAATGTAGTTTTCAATATCCACGGTATCCAGTACCTGGCCGCCGAAACGCTCGCCCATCAGGCCGGTACGAATGCCTTTACGCGCTGAGTAAACCGCCGCCGCCGCACCCGCCGGGCCGGAACCGACAATCAGCACGTCGTAAGCGTCACGCTTGTTCAGCTCTTCCGCCGCGCGTTTTTCCGCACCGGTATCAATTTTGGCGACAATTTCGCTCAGCGTCATACGCCCCTGACCGAACTCCTGGCCGTTAACGAACACGGCCGGCACCCCCATCACGTTACGATCGGTGATTTCGTTCTGGAACGTACCGCCATCAATCGCCGTGTGTTTAATACGCGGGTTCAGCACCGCCATCAGGTTCAGCGCCTGCACCACGTCCGGGCAGTTATGGCAGGAGAGCGAATAGTAGGTTTCAAACTCAAAATCGCCATCCAGATCGCGGATCTGCTCAAGCAGCGCCTGCGCCTCTTTTGACGGATGACCACCGGTCCACAGCAGCGCCAGCACCAGAGAAGTAAATTCGTGCCCCAGCGGCGAACCGGCAAAACGCGGGCCGTTATGCGAGCCAGGGTTAGTGATCAGGAACGACGGTTTACGCACCGCCAGGCTGTTGTCTTCTTTAAAGGAGACCTTGTCTGACAGTTCAGCGATTTCGCCCAGCAGCTCTTTGATTTCTGCCGATTTCGCGCTGTCATCCAGCGTAGCAATCAGCTCAACAGGTTTAGTCAGTTTCTCAAGGTAGGCCTTGAGTTGGGTTTTCATAGTAGTGTCGAGCATAACGTTCTCCCTTAAAACATCATCATGCAAGCCGAATTGTTTAAGGCTGCATCAATGCAACTTGCATCATGGTGCTGAATAAAACGGGCACCCAAAAGTACCCGTTTGCCAGATAATTTCCCCAGTATTTCACGCCAGAGCAAGGCGGCTAGCCTGAGAGTCCCCGGGAGCTTACACCAGTAAGTGACCGGGGCGAGCAGGCGACGCCAACGCAGCTATGGCGTGAAAGACGACAGGAAATTTAGATTTTACCAACCAGATCCAGGGACGGAGCCAACGTCGCTTCACCCTCTTTCCATTTCGCCGGGCACACTTCACCTGGGTGAGAAGCCACGTACTGTGCTGCTTTGATTTTACGCAGCAAGTCAGATGCGTCGCGGCCGATGCCTTCAGCGGTGACTTCGATAGCCTGGATGATGCCCTGCGGGTCAACAACGAAGGTGGCGCGATCGGCCAGACCTTCATCTTCACGCATGTTGTCGAAGTTACGGGTCAGGGCGCCAGTCGGGTCGCCGATCATCGCGTATTTGATTTTCGCGATGGTTTCGGAGCTGCTGTGCCACGCTTTGTGGGTGAAGTGGGTATCGGTGGAAACAGAGTAAACGTCCACGCCCAGTTTCTGCAGCTCTTCGTAGTGGTCAGCCACGTCGCCCAGTTCAGTCGGGCATACGAAGGTGAAGTCAGCCGGGTAGAAGAAGAAGACGCTCCAGCGGCCTTCGGTATCTTTCTCGGTTACTTCGATGAACTCACCGTTTTTGAACGCCTGGTTTTTAAAAGGTTTAATCTTGGTATTAATTAAGGACATCTATACTTCCTCCGTGTTTTCGTTGGGGTGTAAGTTAACGAACTTCGATTGATTGAGCCAATGCGTTTGCTTTATCAAATCAATAAGTGTTAGCTAACAACCCGCAACGAGCAACCTTGTGAACGGCTGAATTGCCAAAAGTAAAAAGGCCACCGCGACGGGTGGCCTCGATACCTGAAATACCCGTGGGTAACTTCAGCGCCAGCAAGCTGGCTTTGCGTTGCGCTCATAACCTGTTGGTCATCAAGCGTTGTTGATTACACCACTGCGGGCACGTGAGGACAATGCCTTGCCCGGCGGTCTTACCGATGGTTGTGATAGGTTTTCTCTACCCTTGCTCTTTCCCACTGTTTTTATAAGGATTTTTATGCTCAAGCGCCTGTTAATGCTGACCCTGCTCCCGCTGACTCTGCACGCCGAAGAACTGCCTGCGCCGGTAAAAGCCATTGAAAAACAAGGCATCACCATCATTAAATCCTTCGACGCGCCGGGCGGCATGAAAGGCTATCTCGGTAAATATCAGGAAATGGGCGTCACCATTTATGTCACGCCGGACGGCAAACACGCTATCTCCGGCTACATGTACGACGATGCAGGCACCAACCTGAGCGAAAAGCTGATCGCCAAAGAGATTTACGCCCCGGCAGGCCGTGCGCTGTGGCAGCAGATGGAAAAAGCCGACTGGCTGCTGGACGGCAAAAAAGAGGCACCGCGCGTGGTGTACGTCTTTGCCGACCCGTATTGCCCGTACTGCAAACAGTTCTGGCAGCAGGCACGCCCGTGGGTGGAGTCCGGCAAAGTGCAGATCCGCACGTTGTTGGTTGGCGTGATCAAACCGGAAAGCCCGGCAGCCGCAGCAGCGATTATGAGCGCGCAGGATCCGGCAAAAAGCTGGCACGACTTTGAGCAGTCGAACGGCAAAATGGCGCTGACGTTACCGAAAAGCGTACCGCCGGAAATGATGAAAAAGCTCAACATCAACCAGAAAATCATGGACGATCTCGGTGCGAACGCCACACCTGCTATTTACTACATGAATGAAGACAATGTGTTGCAGCAGGAAGTCGGTTTGCCGGACGCGGAAAAACTGAACACGATTATGGGCGAGAAGTAAAAGCAGTCATGGCGGCGCAGGCAGCACCGCCGTTAACCTGTTACAGCTTACACAGGCGCTCTGCCGCCACCAGCAGCGTCGATTCCTGTTTCGCGAAACACAGACGAATCAGTTTGTGCGGGAAAGGATCGGCGCAGAACACCGACAGCGGGATCGCCGCCACGCCAACTTCTTTCGTCAGCCACTGGCAGAAACTCACATCGTCCAGAGCGGAAATCGCACTGTAATCCGCCAGCAGGAAGTAGGTGCCTTCGCACGGCAAAATCTCCAGCTTGCTGTCACGCAGCGCATTGACCAGCACATCGCGCCGCGCGCGGTAAAACTCCGGTAGCTCACGATAATGTTCCGGCTCGGCGCGCAGCATATCCGCCAGCGCCAGTTGCGCCGGAGTATTCACCGAGAACGTCAGATACTGATGAACCTTGCGCAGCTCCGCGCTGATGGCGGCAGGCGCCACGCAGTAGCCCACTTTCCAGCCCGTCATATGGTAGGTTTTGCCAAATGACGATACCGCCACCGCCCGCTCGCGCAATTGCGGATGCGCCAGCACGCTGGCATGCCCCTCTTCGGCAAAACAGATATGCTCGTAGACTTCATCGCTCAGCACATAGATTTCGCGTTCGGCAATCGCCTGCCACAACGCAGCGAAATCCGCCTTTTGCCACACCGTCGCCGACGGGTTGTGCGGCGTGTTCAAAATCACCAGCCGCGTGCGATCGCTGAGCAGCCCCGCAAACTGCTGCCAGTCGACGCGAAAATGCGGCGGTTGCAGCGCAATGCGTTTCAGCACCCCGCCGGAAAGCTCGACCGCTGGCGCGTAACTGTCATAGCTCGGATCAAAGCAGATCACCTCATCGCCCTGGCGCACCAGCGCAGTAATCGCCGCGTACAACGCTTCGGTCGCCCCGGCGGTGACGGTGATATCGGTATTCACATCCGGTTTATGCCCGTACAGCGCGGCGGTTTTATCGGCAATCGCTTCACGCAGCGCCTGCACACCGGTCATCGGCGCGTACTGATTCGCCCCCTGCGCCACATGAAACGCCAGCCGCTCCTGCAAATAGCGTGGGCCGTCGAAATCCGGGAAGCCTTGCGACAGATTAATCGCCTGGTGCTGCTGCGCCAGGGCGCTCATTTGCGTAAAGATGGTAGTGCCAAGCGCGGGAAGTTTACTTTGTGGAATCAGTGCATTATTGCTCATTATTAGCTGCCTGCCTGTGATACGCGTGTTGCCGCCACTATAACACGATGCTAGTATTTGGCAATCAAGACGCTTAGACGTCTATACGATAACAATATTCCTTATAAGGAAGGGTGATGACAGACAACCTGCAACTCCAACAACTCGTTGCCGCCTGCCACTGGATAGGCGCAAAAGGCTGGGCACCCGCTACCGGCGGGAATATGTCCGTGCGCCAGGACGCCGACTGGTGCTGGCTGAGCGAATCCGGCAAAGACAAAGGCAGCCTGACCACGGCGGATTTTTTGCAGGTGTCGATTGCCGATAACCATGCCCCTTCCGGTCGTAAACCCTCGGCGGAAACTGGCCTGCACACCTTGATTTACCGCCTCTACCCGCAGGCCAACGCAGTGCTGCACGTACACACTGTGAACGCGACGGTGCTGTCTCGGGTGGAGAAATCCCCTGCCCTGCTGCTGAACGGTTTTGAGATGCAAAAATCCCTGAGCGGCCAGACCACACATCTGGACACCGTGCCGGTGGCCATTTTCGACAACGACCAGGATATCGACGCGCTGGCGGCTCGCATCGCCGACTATGCGCAGACCCATCCGCTGCGCTATGGTTTTCTGCTGCGTGGCCACGGGCTAACCTGCTGGGGGCGCGATGTCGCCGAAGCCCGCCGCCACCTGGAAGGGCTGGAGTTTTTATTTGAATGCGAAATGCAGCGTCGCCTGCTGGAGAGACCATGATCCGCGCTATCGTTACTGATATTGAAGGCACCACCAGTGATATCCGCTTTGTGCACAACGTCTTGTTCCCTTACGCCCGCGAACGCCTGGCAGCGTTTGTCACAGCCGAGCAGTACAACGAGCCGGTCAGCACCATCCTGGATAACCTGCGGGAAGAGATCGATCAACCACAAGCCAGCACCGCCGAACTGATTGACGTGCTGTTTGCTTTTATGGATGAAGATCGCAAATCAACGGCGCTGAAAGCGTTGCAGGGCATCATCTGGCGCGACGGTTATGTGAACGGCGATTTCAAAGGCCACCTTTACCCGGACGTGTTGCCCCAGCTTGAGAAATGGAAAGCGCAGGGTATTGATCTGTATGTATATTCCTCTGGCTCGATTGCAGCGCAAAAACTGTTATTTGGCTACAGCGACGAAGGTGATATTACTCCTCTGTTCAGCGGGTATTTCGACACGCTGGTTGGCGCGAAACGCGATGTGCAGTCGTACCGCAATATTGCTGCGCAGATTGGGTTGCCGCCCGCGTCCATTTTGTTCCTCTCCGATATTCACCTGGAGCTGGACGCCGCCGAAGCGGCAGGTTTTCGCACCACGCAACTGATTCGCGGCGATGATGACGCAGCCAGCCATCATTACCAGGTTCCCTCTTTCAGCAACATTAAGCCGGAGCAGATCCCTTCATGAGCGCACTGACGATTTACACCGATACCGATGCCAGCACGCCGGTGTGGCACAGCACCGACACCACAGAGATCCAGCAAAAACTGAACGCCAAAGGTGTGCGTTTTGAACGCTGGCAGGCCGACCGCGATCTCGGCGCAAACCCGACACCGGAGACGGTGATCACCGCTTACCAGCACGCCATCGACAAACTGGTGGCCGAGAAAGGTTATCAGAGCTGGGATGTGATCAGTCTGCGCGCCGATAACCCGCAGAAAGAGGCGATGCGCGCCAAGTTCCTCAATGAACATACGCACGGCGAAGATGAAGTGCGCTTCTTTGTGGAAGGCGCGGGCTTGTTTTGCCTGCACATCGGCAGCGACGTTTACCAGGTGCTGTGTGAGAAAAACGACCTGATTTCCGTTCCCGCCGGAACCCCGCACTGGTTTGATATGGGCTCAGAGCCGAACTTCACCGCCATCCGGATTTTTGATAATCCAGAGGGGTGGATCGCGCAGTTTACTGGCAGTGAAATTGCGGACGGGTATCCACGGTTGGCGTGATAATAAGGCTCCTTTTGGAGCCCTATTTTTAGATTTTCATGGTGGCTATCTAACCTCCATACAGGCATCTAAGGGATTACTTTTCTGTCTATCTCGTCGATCCCATTCCCAACGCAGCAACCGCTTGCTACACCCTGCTTTGTTGGCGCGCCATCTTCTTTCATCGCATCAAATGACTGAGCGGAAAATCGCCGCAGAAGAGTATCAGATCTAACCCATACGGCTTCCACTACGCTCAGTTAACGCTTTTGGGAGCCTGCCCGGTTCACGCTTTTTTAAGTGCCTTTATGATGTACTGATATTCTTCTGAATAGACACAAGCCACTTACTCACCTCCTTTTGCTAAGCCAAAACCCCCATATCCCTGCAAGCCTTCATTCCTGAATGGGATACGTTTTTTGGAGCGCAGTGTTTTACGGGAAAAAACGATATCTCATTATTTTCACAACGCCTTTGTTACGACGAAACATTTGTGATCCCTGCGTAATAGACCGCGCCCCGCACTGGCAATCTCCCCCGCCACCAGCGACACTCTTTAAGCCGCCAGCACAGATAAAGGAGCGAAACATGACGGGTGATTTTTACTGGATTAACGAACCGCAGCAGTGGCGTGAAGCGCAGGGCAAAATGGAAGTGGTCACGGATGGCAGCACCGATTTCTGGCGCAAAACCTGGTACGGGTTTGAGCGCTTCAGCGGCCACGGTTTTGTGCGCGATGTGACGGGTGATTTCACCTTTCAGGTACGGATTCAGGCGCGTTTTTCCGAGCTGTATGACCAGGCGGGCGTGTTGTTGGTCGCGGACGAACAGAACTGGCTAAAAGCCGGGATTGAGTTTAATGATGGCGCGCCCGCTATCGGCAGCGTGCTGACGCAGGGTTATTCAGACTGGGCGACCGGTATTTTTCCCGGCGACGCGGGCGATTTCTGGCTGCGCCTGAGCCGCAAAGGCGACGCGCTACGGCTACAATACTCCACCGATGGTCACATCTGGCCGCTGCTGCGGCTGTGCCATTTTCCCCACTCGCGTTGCGCGGTTGGCATGATGTGCTGCACACCGGAACGAGCCGGGCTGGAAGTCGTCTTTTCTGAAATGGCGCTCACGCCGCTGCTGGAAAAAGATCTCCACGATCTGAGCTAGGTTCACCAGAATATCAGCGCCTCAAGTACAACGCAGGCAGTCGACGCGTTATTGACGCTACAGGCTGCCTTACCCAGCCAGGCCGAGAAAAACACTCACTCATAAATATCTCTTTCTAATAATTTCGTTGATAAACTTTTTCTTGCGCTACACATTATTTCAGCTTTACTAAACTCACGCGTTAAATAGTGGTAAAAATACACAATATATTATTCACTCAATAACAACACGCTTTGAATATATTATATAGATAATACTTTTAGTCATTTCATTAAAAATTTAGCGCTTGTATTTAAAGGTTATTTTCCCGAACACTTACCAAGCTAATGAAAAAGTAAAACTCACCTCTCTTTTTATTCATTTCGCTATGAAGGTTTCACTTTAGTCGCCGATAAAAATAGTGTTCCCCTGGATATGGAAAGTACCTGAGGCTGTTATGACCATTCTTAAGAAATTATTAGTCGTGTTTGCTATAACATTTGTTGCCATGATTGTGCTCGGTGGTCTTAGCATCCGGGCATTAGATAATGCGCAATTACGTTTCGATTACGTTGTGGAAAATAGTTTACCGAGTATCAGTAAGCTCAGCGAGGCGCTCCAGCACCGCGAAGAGGCGCGTCGACAAATCCTGATGTCACTGTTGGTCACCGATGAGGCAGTGTTTACCAAACATATGGCGCAAGCGAAAGATGAGCTAAATAAAACCAACGAGATATTTAAATATTATCGTGAAAAGCTTATTAGTGACGACATTGATGCACAGCAATTAAAAAAGACGCAAGATTCCTTTGATGACTATTTGCAAAAAGCAGAATCCATGGTTGGTGTTTATCACAGCGAAGGTGTTGACGCGGCTCGAAAAATGGTTTCTGATGGCGGTATAACTGCCAATGCCTCTGTTGCTCTGAGCGCAAATATTAAAGATATGCTGATTCATAATTATAATATTGCTGCTAAATACGCCGAAAATAACCATGCACAATATATCAATACTTTTTGGCTATTAGTGGGAACCATTATCTTTTTGCTGGCGTTAATTGCCGTATTTGCTTCGTCAATCCTGAGCTATTTAAACAAGGGTTTAAAAAGCCTGCAAAAAAGTATGGAAACCATCAGCAGCACGCTGGATCTGACGCTTAAAGTTGATCTGCATAAAAAAGATGAACTGGGTGCAACTGCCAGCAGTTTTAATAACCTGATGGAGAAAATCCGCGAAGTGTTGAGCAGCGTAAAAGATGCCAGCAACGAAGTGGATGTCGCGGCGAGCGAGATCGCCAAAAGCAATGATGATCTGTCATCCCGCACCGAATCGCAGGCCTCATCGCTGGAGCAAACCGCCGCCAGCATGAACGAATTGTCAGCCACGGTGCGCCACAATATGGATAACGCCCAGGAGGCGAACGCCTTTATTGGTCGCGTACAGTCAATGGTGAATGAAAGCCATCGTGAGCTGAGTTCCCTGCAAAAATCCATCGACGATATTTCCGCGTCTTCGGCCAAAATCTCTGAAATCACCGACATTATCGACGGCATCGCCTTCCAGACAAACATCCTCGCGCTCAACGCAGCGGTGGAAGCCGCCCGTGCCGGTGAGCAGGGCAAAGGCTTTGCGGTGGTGGCCGGCGAAGTGCGATCGCTCTCGCAGCGTTCCTCGGTGGCGGCACGCGATATTCGTGGTTTAATCGATGAAGCGATCAAGAATGTCGGTCAGGGCGTCAGCTATGCGGCCAACGTGACTACGCGGATGAACGAGGCGCTGGGCGCGGTTGATGAAACCACAGTACTGATTAACCAGGTGAATAACTCTTCAACCGAGCAGAGCCACGGTATTGAGCAGGTTAACGTGGCGGTCAGCCAGATGGAGGGCAACCTGCAGCAGAACGCCGCCATGGTTGAAGAGATGGCCACCGCCGCGAACTCACTCAGCCACCAGGCCGGTAAACTGCTTAACGATGTAAACGCCTTTAAGCTGTAACCCATCATTGTCAGGCAAGTGCCCCCTACGCACTTGTCTGACAATCTTACCTCTCTCCGGCCTTCCTCGATAAATCCCCCAAATATTTACTTTTGCTGCATTCCCCCTGAAACTGCTTAGCAGCAGTGCCAGACTCTGCTTTGCAACGCAATACAAACAGAAAATCACACAGGCCTACTTTGGCATTGCGGGGCGCTGGGCCATAAAAACCCTGGCGGTTTGCGTAGCTAAAACGATAAAAAAATCGTTGAGTTAATTCGTAAGCGTGGTTTTTATATACCCTTTGAAGAGAACTGAAAAAGGATTAGCCTTCTGCCATGCAAATCATAAAAATTGCACTTGTCATCGTATCGCTATCAATTTTCAGTGCGGGTGCCATCACGCTTGATTCAGGCAAAGCTATCCAGCAATGCCTTACACTGCCTGCCTATGGTGATGAAAAAAACCAGACACAATGCAAAGAGGACTTAAAAAATAAATCAGAAAAATCACTACAAGAAACAATCACTAAGATAAAAACACGGATAAACAACGATTACGATACGCCCTATCACCTTAATGATCCTGAAGGCAGTGAGATAAAAGATCTGTTTTGGGAGAGATTTAATAAATCTCAACAGCTTTGGATCGCATCACGAAATGAGTTCTGTGCAGCGTCAGCGTTATTAGTTGGCGAGTGGGCGGCAAGCCAGGATGATTTACAGACGCAATGCATTATTAATCAAAACACTAATCGCGAGCAGTTATTAAAAGCGACCTATATAAAATAAGCTGCCAGGCACCTTTATGCCGGAGTATTTTTGCTGTCGCAGGAAATAAATCTGGTGGTGATCTTCCCGGCTTCTACAGTAAGCCTAACGCTTCCGGTAAATGGCTAATAAACGCGGTTTTATCGGCTGGATAGTACCGCGATAACTCAATAAATATCGCCGTCAGGTGATGTTTATCATCTGCGTTTAATGTTTGCAGTTCAGCGGCAACCTGCTCCAGCGCGTTGATGGCGGCGTCCTGATCCAGTTGGTTTTCATCGGTGAACTCAAGGAAAATAGCCAAATCGGCGACCACCTTCGCCAGCGCAATTTCACAACGTGTTGGCAATTTCACCTCTCCTTATGGATGCATTTTCAGTTTTTTCGGCGCAAATATCACAAAGCGGAACCGCCTTCTTTAACTATCAGCGCTTTCATATGTTCAATACTGAAAACACCCCATTTACCGCCATAGTCGTTAAAAATCTCTACGGCAAGGCGGTACTCCTCTTCGCTGATAGGCGCGTCTTCTTCGACGATATAATCGCAGATTGTTTCAAATGCTAAGCCGCTTTCACCGAAATCGACATATTCAATGGCAAAGCGCAGTTTCTCTGCATTCACGCGGCCAGCAAAACGCGCACCAAAGGTTTTAATGCCCTCGCGCATTATGATCCTCTTTTTTCCCGCGATTCGTTGACCAGCGCGCAAACCACCGGCACAGATACCGCCAGCAAAAACAGCATGATGCTGATCATTGCGTTACCCGCGTTTTCACGCCAGTTACCAAGCAGCGCCGAAAGCAGAAAAAATCCCACACCGCAGAGCAGCATCACCTTGCCAAAAAGGCGGTTTGCCCGATACCAGGCCGTGTCATCCCGCAAGGTTAGCGCGGTGCGCACACCGTAAAAACGATTGGGTTTGATACGTTGTCGCGCCAGCGGAATAGCAATCGCCATTAGCACCAGCATCCCAACGCTGAGGGAGAAAAAGATGTCGTTCATTGCAGGCTCCTTATGCTGAGCAGACATACATTCCGGACGTTTGTTATGGCAAAACATCATGTGCCCGACAACGGGATAAAGCAACGGCTATCCCTTGAGCGGGATCGCGCATATGTTTAGCGGAGAGATAGAAACCCGCACACCGGACGGTGCGCGGGAAAGTGCGAGGCTTAGAAGAAGGTCAGCAGGCTGAGGTTAAAGCGGTTGTCCTGCGATTCGCCGCTTTGATTGCCGCGCGCGTACTCCAGCGTTAGCAAGGCACTGTTCGGGCTCGCGGCCTGGCTGGCGCTCAGGCGCAAACCAGCACCATACGCGCTACCGTGCACCTCTTTTTTCTCCAGCGCCGTCGGTTTTGCCTGGCTTACCGAACCCAGCGAACCGAAGACGTATGGCATTACCGCGCTGCCAAAGTCGGGTGCCCAGGAGAACGCGCCTAGCGGCTGCGGTAAGCCAACTTCAGCACGCGCGGCCAGAGCGCTATCTCCGCTGACTGTGCCGGAATCAAACGCCGACAGCCAGCTGCTGCCGCCAAGTGAAGCCTGCTCAGAAGATGGCAGGGCCTGGTCAAACGAGGTTTGCGCCAGGCCAGAAAGGGAGAGTTGTACTTTGCCATCCACCAGCGGCTGGCTGTAGTTCATGGTCAGCTCCAGTTTCTGGAAATCGGGATCGGCACCGTTTCGGCTCATCGGCAGATCGATGGTGCCGTGGCGTGCGCCCAGGCCGTCGATACCAAAAGAGGCTGTCAGGCTGGAGGCGAAACGCGCGTCAAAATCGGTGGTGTAATCCATCGACTGTGCCACGCGTACAATGCGCAGATGATCCTCGGTAAACGGCACGTCGGTGTTATTGAACTGCAAGTGCTGCGTTTCGTTTTGCACATCCAGCGACAGCAAAGTCGAGGTGTTAAAATCACGCGCACGCACCCAGTGGTAACCCAGGCGTGTCGACAGGCGCTGGAAATGATCGCGCGAGGTCAGCCCGCTGTCGGTTTTCGGTTTGGTGCGGCTGTCCACCCCTTCGACGTTCATCCACAAACCATCTGTGCCAAGCGGTACAACCACGCCGAGCGCCCACTGGCGGTTACGCGGCTGCGTATCCGTAAACGGGTTATCGCCGCGCGGGTAACCGTTCAGGCGCGCGTATACCTGCTCGCCAAAACCCGTCAGGTTATTAAGCTGCCCGCCAAGCCCGAGTGAGTATTTACCCAGTTCGTCAGAAAGGCCGTTATCAAAGGTTACCAGCCCGGCAAGCGGATCGTAGCGGCCATCAACAATCAGCACCGTTGAGCCCGGTTTGCTGCCCGGTTTGAGGGTCGATTTCAACATCACGCCCGGCGTGTCACCCGCCAGCAGCAAACGCCGCTCGAGCGCTTTACGGGTTAAATGTTTCTCGCCCACCAGCGGTTGCAACAGGCTTTCCACCCGGCGGCGCGCGGTGTCCGGCAGCGCAGAGGCATCCACTTTTTCCACGTAACCGTCGGTTACCACCACATGCAGCGGCGCACCATCTTTGATTTGTTGCGGCGGCAGGCTGACGCGCGCCAGCAAGTAACCCGCTTTGATGTAGGCGGTTTCCAGTTCCTGCGCGGCGGCAAACAAATTCGCGGCAGAGACGCGGCGACCTTTGACGCGCGATTCAATGCGCGCAGTTTCGCTCGCTAACTGCGGAAAACCGCCTTCAACCAGCAGACCGGCTGGTGTGACAAACAGTTTTTCCGCGCCGTTCGGCGCAGTAAGCCCGGTGGTGGTAGGCAGCGTAATGCCGCCGCCGGTGTGCTGCTGAACCGGCGCATAAGAGGGTTGCACCAGTTGGCCGGCGCCAGGAGCCGCCATCGCGGTTCCTGCGTGTAAGCTCGCGGCGATACTCAGGCTCAACAATGTCGGTGCTAAAAGTGAAGAGTGTGAAAATAAACGCATGAGTTATCTCTTATTTTTACTTGCCGGAGCAGGAAAGGGCTAAATCGGCGCCCATGGAACAAACCGCACCCGCCAGGCGAGGATCCGCCGTGGCGATAACCGCGTTATCCGCGCTACCAGCGCTGCTGGCATCATGGGTCACCAGCATCGTGTTACCGGTTAACTGACGCGTCACGTCCTGCGCAAAGACACGGTTGCCAATGGTGGCGGCTAACGGCGTCGCTACCGGTGTTGATGTCGGAGTCGGGGTTGGCGTGCCCGGCTGGTCATTTACCACAAGCGTACCGTCGATATAGTTGATGGTGTAATTACCCAGCCCGTTACCGGTGGCATTGGCGGCAATCACCGCGTAACTGCCCGCAATGGCGGTGCTGTCTGCGCCATCACTGGTGACATCCACGTGCGCGATCGCATCGCTGTTCAGCAGGCCGCTGGCGCTATAGCCCAGTTGCGCGGTACTTCCAACCGTTTTGCTGCCACTATTCGCGGTGATGGTCAGCGCAGCAGGTGTCACGTTCAGCGTGCCGTTGTAGCTAATAACGTAGTTGGACAAACCGCTGCCGGTTGCACCGCTACCATTGATGCCGTAGCTGCCAACATTAGCCGTCGCCGCTGCACCTGCGCTGCTCAGCGCCACGCCGGTCACCGTGTCGCCATTGAGCAGGCCGAGCACGCTGTAATCGCTCAGGCTGATAAGGTCGCCGTAGGTTTTGCTGGCGTTGCCGGCGTTGATCACCAGTTGTGCCGGCGTCACGTTCAGCGAGCCTGCGCCGTAGCTAATGGTGTAATTCGACAAGCCGCTGCCGTTCGCATTGCTGGCGTTGATGGCATAACTGCCCACGCCTGCGGTGATGGCGGCCCCTGCGCTGTTAAGGGCGACATTTGTTACCGTATCGCCGTTTAACAAGCCCACAATGCTGTAGCCACTTAGGTTCGCCGCATCGCCATAAACCTTGCTGGCGTTCGCGGCGGTGATGGTCAGCGTCGCGGGTGTGACGGTCAGGTTGCCGTTGCGATAGACAACGTTGTAGTTGCCAAGCCCGGTGCCTGTCACGTTGCTGCCCACAATGCTGTAGCTGCCAACGTTAGCCGTGGTGGCAAAGCCCAGGCTGGTATAGGTCAAGCCGTTCACGGAATCGCCATTGACCAGGCCTTGCGCGGAGTAATTCACACTTCCCGGGAACTGACCATACACTTTGCTGGCGTTAGCCACGTTAATGGTCAGCGTAGCTGGCGTCACCGTGGCGCCAACGCCCACAATGCTGGCTGGCTGCCCGTTGGGTTTAAGCGCGCTGACACCGGTGGTGTCCAGTGCATAGCTGCCGACGTTATCGGTGCTCCTAAGCCCGTTTGTCAGGCTGCCGCTGATAGCGTTCCAGAACCCGGCGCCGTAGTAAGTTGTAATCGGGGTCGTACCGTAGATAGCAGTTTGCGCCACGCCAACAATACCGGACACGCCGAACAGCGCCGGTGTAGCGGAACCGGTGGCCGGTGCCCAGACTTTATTATCCAGCCCGATAAAATTCGCGCTGTTGTTCATTTGCGCGGTGGTTAAACCGGTGATCGCTTCCGTACCGTTGGCACCGCGCCCGATGCCTGCCGCGACGTTATCGCTATTCCAGTAGAGGTTACTCTGCGTTCCGCTACCGCTTTTGGAACCCACCACCCCGCCAATCGCGCTGGGTGTGGAGGTCACGTTGATGGTATTGGTTGCAATGCTATTGCTGATCGTTCCGGTGTTACTGCCTGCCAGTCCGCCTGCCTGCGCGTTCAAACCGGCGTTAATCACGCCGGAGGAGTAGACATTGTTGATACTGCCGGCGTTATTACCGGTCAGCCCGCCGACATAACCAATCGCACCGCCCATCCCGCTGCCGGTAACGCTACCGGAAACGTAGCTTGCGCTAATCGTGCCGCCCGCCATGTTGTAGCCGGTCAGACCGCCGACATACTGCAAGCCGTTGCCGCTGGTGCCGGAGAGATTCAGGGAGCCGTCGAAATAACTTTGCGTAATGTTTTTGCTGTTCTGCCCGACCAGACCGCCCCAGTAAGACCAGTTAGAGCTGTTCGTCGCGCTAATTGACACCCCGGAACGGCTGTAGGAGATCTGCCCGGCGTTGTTACCCACCAGCCCGCCCATGTAGGCTGTGGCATCGGACGAGCGGGTCAATGAGCCAAGCACCGTAGAATAGGCGATAGTGCCGGTGTTGTAGGCTGCCAGCAGTCCGGCGTAGAACGGCGATGTCGAAGACGCGGTGAGCTGCGCCGAGTTCAGCCCCATGTTGCGGATGGTGCCGGTGTTATAGCCAAACAAGCCAACATAGGTATCCGCACTGTTAATGGTCAGGCTGGAGATGGTGTGCCCAAGCCCCGTGAAGATGCCGCTAAACGGCGCACTGGACGAGACGCCAACCAGTGAAGAGGTATATGTGTTGCCAATAGCAAGAATGTTTTGCGCCAGCGCGTATTTGCCGCCAAGCCCGGTGCTGTCAATGGCATCGAGATCCGCCATCGTGCGGATCAACGTGTAATTCTGCCCACCAATGGTCAGTGAGGCATTCGCGCCAGGTATTGTTATCTGTTTGCCGGAGAGCAGCGTGTAATCTTTGCCGATGCCATAGTTCAGCGCCAGGCCCGCATTCGCTCCCGTCGCCGAGATATTACCGTTAAGAATGATGTTGCCAGCCGCCGCCAGCGTTAAGGTGGTGTCGGTCGTCCAGCCAAGGTTCGTGGCAAGCGTGATGTCGCCATTCTGGCTGCCGGTCGAGCCGGTGGAGACCGTGACGTTGGCGGTCGAGAGCGCGTTTTGTAACGTGGTCACGTTAATAACACTATCGTCCGCGCTGGCGCTAAAACCGGAGCCACTATCCGCCGCCGAGGAGATGACCACGTTATGCGGATCCAGCAGCAGATTGCCGAATTTGCCGCTTTGCGCAGAGAGATCGGTGCTGCCGCTATAAGCCAGTTTGGCTTTGCCGGAGACTTCCGCTTCGCCACCTTTACCGGTGCCCGCGCCGCGTGCGCTGATTTTACCGCTGAAGGTTGTCTGGTTATCCGACCACACCACCACATCGCCGCCATTCCCCTGGGCTGTCGCATCAGCGGTGATACGGCTGGCGCTGTCAATGTGTGTATCCGTGGCGCGTTGCGTGCTGCCTTTGCCCTGACGCTCGCCGCCAATGTTAATGTTACCGCCGCCGGTTTTGCCGGAAGCGTCCACTTTCGCCCCCGCCAGTGCAATGTTATCGCCGGTGACAGTGATTTTCCCGCCTGCGCCGTCGCCCGATTTCGCGCTCAGCGTGCCGGAAAGCACCACATTGCCGCCTTCACCGCCGCCAATGACGATGGAGCCGTTCTGGCCGCTAACGCTGTCGGCTTCGACCACGCCGCTCAGGTTGATGGCGTTACGCGCCGCATTGCGCGCCGTGGCGGCTGTCATCACCACCGAGCCGCCCTGTGCCGACACCGTGCCGCTATTTTGGATCAGCGCCTCTTTCATGCCGGAATTACCCGGTACAGCGACCTGCAGGAAGCCATCGCCGGAGAGATCCAGGGTGGCAGACTCCCCCGCGCCCAGCCCCACTTTGCCGACCGGGACATTGATTAAGCCGTCGTTTTTGACGTTGCCGCCAATCAATGCGGCATAGCCGCCGCGACCAACGCTTATCACGCCTGCGTTGCTCACTTCAGCCGATGAACCGTTGCCGATGAAGACGCGCTTCCCTTTGAGGAAGTCTTCATCTTTGATGTCCAGCGTCGAGGCAACAAAGCCGCCGCCGGTTTTCACCGTGCCGCCCGGTGTAATGGCGATACCGTTCGGGTTCACCAGGTAGACCTGACCATTAGCCGTTATCGAACCGGCGATGGTGGATTTTGTTGTGCCAGTGACGCGGTTAAGAATGGCGGAAGAGCTGCTCGGCTGAACGAAATCGACCGAATTGCCCTTGCCGACGGAGAAACTGTTCCAGTTAACGATCGCCGTGCCGGAGTGCTGGTTCACCGTGACGGCGGAACCATTTTGCCCAATGGAGACCTGCCCTGCCGCGACATTCGCACCGGTGGGCAACTCGCCCGCTAGCGCCGGTGCGGCGCAAAGGGCACTGACAAACAGCGCGATAAAACGTTTTGTAAAAACCGGTGGCGTGTTACTGCCCTGGTGCTGAGCTGAAGAACGGCAAAACGATGATGTCATGAGCATCATTCCTGTGATGGCAAGAAGAGTAATGGGGTGTTTACTCGCAAGCTGCTCTTTGCAGAGCAACGTTACATCCCTTGCAGATCAACAGGTCTGAACTGTCGCTATCGCAGAATTATGTAAATGCGCCGTAACAATAAGGTTATCGTCACCTTAAGATAAATCTTTATCATTTCGGACATATCTCGTTGCATATTTTCACAAACAAAAATAAGCGATTGATTAGCTGAATGTTCTGCCGGGTAGCAATGTGCTGACCCGGCTAGCCGGAATGGTCAATGCTGGGGCGTTACGCGGTTGATGCCCATCGCCATCACCTGTGCCGGGTCGAACAGCGACAAACTCTCCACCTGCGAAAGCAGCAGTACTTTGCGAAAATCAAGCGCCGAGCGTGGTTCTGAAGCAAGGTCGATACCATGCTCGTCATACCAGGCGCTGTAGTTATGCTCGACGTGCAGATCGAGGGTGTTTTCATCGCGATAGCCGCTAAGCATGGGGATCAACACAATGTTGTTCGCATCGCCGCTATCAAAGGTGGCCGTGTGAATCATGCCAATGTAAATGCGTTGTGACTTGAGGGTGATCCACGCCAGATCGCCCTTTTCCATACACTGATAAATCAGCCCTTCCACGCCGTTAGCGCGCGAGAGGTGTTTATACAACTCGCGGCGGCCGTTGCTGTCCAGCCTGGCGCTGCCGGACCAGTTCGAGCGCCACAGGCAAAACAGCACCGCAAACGCGAGCATAATCACCACCGGCGCCTGGATGCCTAAAAAGCTCCAGTTCATAAAGCTCATATGCAGGTGGTGCTGCTCCGGGCCAAACACCGCTGGCCACGCATTCATCACCGTAGAGGTGATCAACAGACACAGCCACAGTAGCCCCGTCGCCAGAATGCCCTGTAACACGAAGACGCAGCCATACAGCGCCACGAGGAAGTAAACATCCCAGCCGAAGCTGCGTTTGAATTTAAAACGGGTGGAGAGATCGTGCGAGGTATACCAGTAGCCACAAACCATTAACACCATAAAGATAGCGGTTCCCATGCTACGCCCTCTTCAACGTGTCGACGTGGCGTTTGAAATCTTCCTGCACGCGCTGGCAATGAATATTCACCGAGGTATTGCCATCGGCATCAACCACAATGCGTTCGCCATCTTCAATGGCATCCTGAATGTCGTTGTGACTCATCACCTGTAACAATCGGTCCGGGCTTGCGAATAATGAATACAGCATTTTTTTCATTTCGTACCTCCGCAGCCAAGTATAGAAACCCTGCCGCGTGTATGGCGTTTTTCATCCGGATTCTTACTGCCGCACGGCTTTTCGCTCAGATTGTCACTTTTACGCAACAGGTTGTCCGTTACGCGGGGGCGACGAATAGTCGCGGCGTGGAAACTGACACCACACCCTGCGGAGACCCGAAAAATGTTAACGACCCCTGCTGAAAAATATCAACGCCACATGCCCGTAACGCTGCGCGATCGCCGCTGGCCGGATAACACGCTGACCCGCGCTCCGCGCTGGCTCTCGACCGATTTGCGCGACGGCAACCAGGCGCTCGCCGAGCCCATGGACGCCGCGCGGAAACTGAAATTCTGGGAATTGCTGCTGGACTGCGGTTTTAAAGAGATTGAAGTCGCTTTCCCGTCCGCGTCGCAAACGGATTTCAATTTCGTGCGCCAGTTGATTGAGGAACGCCGAATTCCGGACGATGTGACCATACAGGTGTTAACCCAGGCGCGGGAAGATTTGATTACCCGCACGTTCGCCGCGCTGCAGGGCGCGAAGCGCGCCACCGTGCACCTGTATAACGCCACCGCCCCGGTGTTTCGTGAGCAGGTTTTTCGCCAGAGCCGCGAGGAGATCGTCGCGCTGGCGGTAAACGCCGCGCGGCAAATTCGCGCCCTTTGTGAAAACGCGCCAGAAACCGAGTGGATTTTCCAGTACTCGCCGGAAACCTTCTGCTTTACCGAAGCGGAGTTTGCACTGGCGATTTGCGAAGCGGTGGCCGATGTCTGGGAACCGGGCGCGACACGACCAATGATCGTTAACCTGCCCGCCACGGTGGAAGTGAGCACGCCAAATGTCTATGCCGACCAGATTGAGCATTTTTGCCGCCACTTCTCGCGCCGCGAGCAAGTGTGCATCAGCGTGCATACCCATAACGATCGCGGCACCGGGATTGCCAGTGCGGAACTGGCGCTGCTCGCCGGTGCGGAGCGCGTGGAAGGTTGCCTGTTTGGCAACGGCGAGCGCACCGGCAATGCCGACCTGGTGACGCTGGCGCTGAATCTTTATACCCAGGGCATCGCGCCGGAGCTGGATTTTAGCCAGATGAAAAAGGTGGTTGAGATCGTCGAAGAGTGCAACCAGTTGCCGGTAGCGCCGCGTCATCCCTATGCCGGAGAACTGGTGTTCACGGCCTTTTCCGGCTCTCACCAGGATGCGATCAAAAAAGGCTTTGCCGCGCGGCAAAACACCCCGAATGCCTTCTGGGAAGTGCCCTATTTGCCGCTCGATCCGGCGGATATAGGCTGTAGTTATGAAGCGGTTATCCGCGTCAATAGCCAGTCAGGCAAGAGCGGTGCGGCATGGCTGCTGGAGCAGAACCACGGCCTGAATTTGCCGCGCAAACTTCAGCAGGAATTCAGCCAGCATGTGCAAAACGCGGCGGATGCGGACGGAAAAGAGATGTCGCAAATGGCTATCTGGAACCTGTTTCGCCAGACTTACGGGCTGGTGGAACATCCGCCACTGCAACTGATTGAATATGTCTGCACCAACCAGCCAGGGCAGCGCACCACGTTACAGGCGGAGATCCTTTGCCACGATAAAAAACTCAAACTCGACGCCAGCGGCAACGGCTTTCTTTCCGCCGCCATCACCGCCCTGTGCCGCAGCTTGCAGGTGGAGATCAACATTGAGAGCTACCACGAACATACGCTCGGCAAGCACAGCGACAGCCGCTCGGTCGCCTATGTCTGTTGCGAGGATAAACACGGCGCGCGCGCCTGGGGTGTCAGTATCGATAGCGACATTACCCGTGCGTCGTTGCAGGCGGTGTTAAATGCCGCCCGGCCGTTTATTACGAGGTAAAGTAATCGCCGGGCGGCACGCCCATTACCCGGCGAAACATGGCGCTGAAGGCGCTGGGGTTGGCGTAGCCGCACTCCAGCGCCACCTGCGTGACCGGCTCACCCTGCGCCAGCCGGGTTAACGCCGCCAGCAAACGCGCCCGCCGTAACCATTCGCTGAACTGTAAACCGGTCTGCTGGTAGAAATGGCGCGACAAGGTGCGCCCGCTCATGTTGACCTGGCGGGCAGCGTTTTCCAGCGTCCACTCACCCGCCGGATCGCGCCGCACCGCGTCACAAAGCTGCCTTAACCGCGCGGAAGTGGGTTCCGGCAGGCAAAACGGCAGCGTATTCATCAGGCGGATTTCATCCAGAATCAGTTCGTAAATGCGCTCCGTACGGCTGCCAGCCTGATACGCCTGTGGCAACTCCAGCGCGTTCAGAATCAGCGCGCGCAGCAAATCGCTGACCCGCACCACCTGGCAGACCACCGGTAAATCGGCCCGCGCCAGCGGTTCAACAAACACGCCGCGCGCCTGCACTTCCCCGTCAATACGCAGCGCATGAGACACCTGCGCCGGGATCCACACGCCACGCCCTGGCGGCACAATCCACATGCCCTGCTGCGTTTCCACGCGGATCACGCCACTCAGGGTGTGGATCAGCTGATCGCACGGGTGAGTGTGCCAGTGCTCATGCTCCCCGTGCCGGTAATCATGGGCGTAGGGGATCACTGCGCGTTGGGAAAAATCGAGGGCGAATGTCTGTTTCACGGCGCGACCGTTGTTATGTTGCAGGGTGACATTACCTTAATCACCGCCGCGCTCGCTGTCATTTATTTCTCCCGGCACAGCGGGCAGTTGTGGCAATACGCCACCGGCGTTGAGGCTTTGTAATAAAAACAGCAGGTGCGGCGAAAACGCACCATCTTGCCCGCTGCGTTCTTTTGCGCAGGCCGGCGAAAGCGCCTGAGCGGATTCCAGGGCGTAGCAAACAGATCGGGTGTGGCGGCGTCCAGCAGCCAGGCGAAATCCGCCTGCTGGCGCTGCGTCTGCTGGGCGTTCAGCCCCTCCATTCGCCCCTGGTAGAGCGAGTAAACGCGCACGGCGGTGTTTTCCCACAAAATAGCTTCCGGCAGGCCGCTTACCTGCGCCAGGCTCTGCCACAACGGCGATAAATAGTCGCGAAACAACGCGCCAACCACCGTTTCGCGCCATGCGTCGCGCTGGCCGGAAAGGTAATGCGTTACGTCAACATCCACCGGCAGCGACGAGCTCCACAGCCCGTTGTCGTGCGCGTACTCCACCCGGCTGGCGTAAAGGCTTAACGGCAAGCCTTTATCAAACACGCTCATTGCGTACAGCACATTGCCGGTCGCGAGGAATGCAAGCCGTTTGGCGAGCAGCGACGCGGCAATCGCCAGATCGGGCGCGCCAATCAGCGGCATCACCCGCGCTAACAGCGCGCGACAGCTTTGTGCATCCAGCAGCGCCTGTGCCGGTACGCTGCGCGCATCGGCTTGCGAGCGCGAACGCAGACGGAAAGTGTGTTGCAGGTACGAACGCTCTTCAACCGTCAGCATCGGACGCTCCCGGAAAAGGAATGCACAACGGTGTGTGGAAGAAAGGATCGTCGATGATGCGACAGCGCAGATTAAACACCTCGTTGACCAGCGTTTCGGTCATTATCTGCTGCGGCGCGCCCTCGGCGTAAACCCGCCCGTCATGGATGGCGACGAGGTGATCGGCATAACGGCAGGCGAGGTTGAGATCGTGCAGCACCATCACAATGGTTTTGCCCTGCTGCCGGTTGAGCTGGCGCAACAGTTCAAGGATCTCAATCTGGTGCGCCAGATCGAGATAGGTGGTCGGTTCATCCAGCAAGAGTGTCTCCGTGGCCTGCGCCAGCGTCATGGCAATCCACACGCGCTGGCGCTGCCCGCCGGATAACGCATCCACCGGGCGATGCTGCAATGCGTCGGTTGCGGTCAGGCGCAGCGCGGCATTCACCTGCTGCTCATCCTCTTGCGACCACTGGCGCAGCCAGTTCTGATACGGAAAACGCCCCAGACTCACCAGTTGACGCACCGTGATACCTTCCGGCGCGACAGGCGTTTGCGGCAAAATGGCCAGCTTGCGGGCAATTTCCGCCGTATTGCTGGCGTGAATGTCCAGGCCATCGAGAATAACGGTGCCGGAATGCGGCGTCAGCAAGCGCGCCATGGCTTTAAGCAGCGTGCTTTTGCCGCAGCCGTTGCTGCCAATCAGCACCGAGACTTTCGCGCCAGGCAGGGTTAAATCCAGCGCGTTAATCACCTGCCGCTGTTGATAGCTGACGCTCAGTTTTTGCGTTGAGAGAGACACATTTTCCCCATCAGATTACGTCCGCTGCCGAATCAGCAGCCACAAAAAGAACGGCGCACCGGCCAGCGCCACAAAAATCCCTGCCGGTAAATCAGCAGGCCGGAATAGCGTTCTGGCGAACAGGTCAGCGATAACCACCATACTGCCCGCGCTACAGACGGTGACATACGCCTGGCCGAAAAAGCCATTGCGCACCACAAGCCTTGCCAGGTGCGGCGCAATCAGCCCGACAAACGCCATCGCCCCCACCTGCGCAATCGCCCCGCCGGAGAGCACCACACAACTTAGCAGTAACAGCACCCGCAGCGGCTGCACCCGTACGCCAAGGCCGGTGGCCAGCGCGTCGTCCAGTTGCAGGGTTTTCAGATAGCGCGCCAGAAACAGCAGCACCGGCAACGCCCACACATACACCGCCAGCAGGCGCAGCACTTTGTCCCATGTAGCGGCATACACGCTGCCACTCAACCATATCCAGGCGGAAAAGGTGGTGGTCAGCGGGCTGAAGACCAGCACCAGCGTCACTACCGCGCCCGCCAGGGCTGAAACGCCAACGCCGGTGAGGATCAGCCGCAAGGGTGTCAAACCGCTGCGCCACGACAGCAGAAAGATCAGCCCGACGGCACAGGCCGCGCCGCCCATCGCCGCGTACGGCAAGGGCGCGCTGCCATATTGCAGGCTGAAAAAGGAGAGCCACAGCAACGCCCCGGCACTCGCCCCGGCGGTCACGCCGAGCGTATCCGGCGAAGCTAACGGGTTACGCACCAGCGTTTGCAGGATCAACCCGGCAAGCCCCAGCCCGCCACCTGCCAGCATCGCCAGCGCCACGCGCGGCAGACGCAACTGGTGCAGAATAAAGCTGTGCGCGCTGGCATCCGGTTGCACCAGCAGCCGAAGCGTTTGCGCCAGCGAGATCGCCACATCGCCAGTGTTCAGTGCCACCAGCGCGATCAGCAAAGTCATCGCCGTACAGCCGAGTAATCGCGGCAGTAAACGCCGGGAGTAGTGGCGGAAAAACGGCCCGCAGCGCAAAAGCTGACTATCCGGCATGGTTCCCCCTACGTTGCGCCAGCAGGATAAAAAACGGCGCGCCCATCAGTGCGGTCATCACCCCGACCGGCAGCTCCTGGGGCAAAATAACCACCCGCGCGGCGATGTCGGCGGCCAGTAGCAGTAACGCGCCGAGCAGCGCGCAGGCCGGAAGCGTATAGCGCAGGTCGCTGCCAAATAACTGGCGCGCCATATGCGGCACCATCAGGCCGACAAAACCGACATTTCCCGCCAGCGCCACGGCACAACCCGCCAGCCCTACTACCAGCATGCTCGCCAGCAGGCGCACCAGCGCGATGTTCAGCCCCAGCCCACGGGCAATCTCTTCTCCGGCGTTGAGCACGTTCATCTGCCCGGCGAAAAAGCAGGCGGCCACCACCAGCAGCGCACCGGGGAGCAGCATCGGGTAGACGAGCTGTACGTCATTGCCCGCAAGGCTACCGGCCAGCCAGAACAACATGGTGTCGAGACTTTCCTGATCGATAACAAGAATGGCCTGGGTAAAGGCATTGCACAGCGCAGTGATCGCCACACCCGCCAGCACCAGCCGCAGCGGATTAAGCTGCCCGTTGCTGACTTTACTGGTAAACCACACCAGCGTGCCGGTGGCGCAGGCACCGCTAAAGGCCAGCAGCAGCGTGATCCACGGATCGCCGATGGCAAAAAAACTGCCCGCCAGCACAATTAACAGCGCCGCGCCCGCATTGACACCAAACAACCCCGGCGAGGCCAGCGGATTGCGAGTCAAGGCCTGCATCAACGCCCCCGCCACGGCGAGAAACGCGCCAACGCCAACAGCCAGCACTGTGCGCGGCAGACGCGAGGTGCGAATAATGATATCCACCGCGCTGGTGGGATCGGCATGCAGCAGCGCCTGCGTCAGTTGGCTGAGTGAATAAAACCGCGCGCCGGTCATCATGCTGAGCAACATCAGCGCCACCAGCAGCAGACCGCAGAGCAGAAAACGCCCACTCATACGCGCCCCCGGTTGAGTGCCTGTTCAACATCACGGAGGATCTGGTTGGCGCCAAGAATGCCGCCGGATAAGCTCCACGGCACGCTGTCCACCTCCCACAGTAGCCGCGTTTTCACCGCGCGCAGTTGCTGCCACAGCGGGTGCGCGGTGAGGGTGTGGTACTGTCGCGTGATGGCCGGGCTGTTGGCCCGCAGCAAAATAAAAAACAGATCGGCATCCAGCAGCGGGATATTTTCCATGCTGGAAAAGCGCAACGACGCGCTGTGCGCCTGCATGGCCTGCGCATTCCAGGCAAATCCCACTTCAGACATCACCGAGCCGGGAAAGCTGTTCGCCACATAGCTGCGAATGTGATCGGGTCGCACTTCAATTACCGACACCTGCGGCGCACGCTGCCCGGCAAAACGTTGTTGCAGCAGGCTGCGCAGCGTGGCGATACGCGCATCCCAGCGCTCAAGGAGTTGTGCGGCGGAGCTGGTCAGGGCCATTTTTTGCGCCACCACCGTCAGCGTTTTTTTGAATTCAAAGACATCGTCGAGCAGCGTAACAGGTGCGATTTTCGCCATCAGCGGCGCGACATCCTGATGGCGAAATCGGGAAGCGAAAATGATATCGGGTTGCAGCAGCGCGATTTTTTCCAGCGCAGGCTGCGTCTCCAGCCCCAGTTGCGGCACGCCGGAAAGCTGCGGGCGCAAATAGCGATACACCGGTTTTTCCGCCCAGGATTCAACAATGCCGCAGGGCGTAACGCCCAGCGCGGCCAGGCTGTCGGTGGCCCCCTGAAACAGAGAAACCGCGCGCGGTACGCCGGGTTTGGCAAACAGCAATGGTGAGACACTGCACAACAGTAGCGCCTGTAAGCTGCGTCGGCGCGAAAGAGAGAAAGCGAGTTCGTTTTTCATCATCCACTCAAACCGCCCCGCTAACCGGGGCGGTAACACTCAAAAATCGAGACTGTAGCCCAGCGTCGCGGTGCGACCCCGACCGGCGAAATAGCGATCCGGATCGACTGACGCGCTTTGCGAATAGTAGGTGATGTACTGTTTATTCAGCAGGTTAGAAACCCCAAGGCTCACCTGCCCGTACGGCAGCTTGTAGCCGACCGCCGCATCCACCAGCGCATAACCGGAAAAGTCTTTTTCCGCATCGTCGAATGTCTTGCTGAGCGCCCAGTTGGCTTGCAGGAAGGTGCTCAGTTGCGCATTCCAGTTTGCCGACCAGCTGGCGATGATGCGATCCGGGGCGATATTTAAGCCATCGAGTTTCGCATCCAGGCTGCCGTTGTCATCGCTGTCATACCGGCCGCGCATGTGTGACCACGACAAGGTTAACTTGTGATCGGCATTCGGGCTGTAACCCGCGCTCACTTCCACACCGTCAATCTCGGTCTTTTCGCGACGGGCGACAAACGCGTCGTTGACCAGCTCAACGCGGCTGCCAAGCTTCGAGGTGGACTGGTAGTAGCTGGCTTCGAAATCAAACGGCGCGTGTTGTACGCGAAAACCGATTTCGCTGTTTTTGGTGACGATCGGTTTCAGACCGTTGTAGTCATCCAGTTTGATGCCCGGCGTGTCGATGCCGCGCAGCACGCGTCCGACATCCGGCACGGTAAACCCTTCGCTGTAGCTGGCAAACAGGCTTAACGGTTCAACCGGTGTCCAGACCACACCGGCGTTATACAGCGTCTGGTCGAACGATGGCGTGCCGCCTTCTACCGTCACGCGGTCGTTGGCCCACACGGTTTGATAACTGTCGATATTCAGCCGGGCATATTCATAGCGAACACCGCCGCTTAATTTCACCGATTCAACCGGCGTGTATTCCAGTTGCAGGAACGGAGACAGATCGGTGTAGTTAATTTCCGGAACGTAGGTGCGCCCGGTAGCCCATAAATCCTGTTTCGAGTTATCAAACAGGGTATCGAAACCCACCGTCGCTTTAATGCGGTCATCCCATAGATCGTCTTTGGTGAGCGCGATTTTGCTGCCGTACTTATCGGTATACGCACGGCTCTGATCGTACAACGTGCCGAGGGGAGCAATAGCCGGATCCTGGAACGACGAGGAATTGGTCGCGCCGAACAGCGCTTCATAGCGCTGATAATAGGCCAGCGCCGTCAGCTTCATGCCTGCCAGATTGTAGTTATCGTAGGTGGCTCCCACCGTCCACACATCGTTATGCGGCGCGCTGCCCGGCGGGTTACCTTTTTTCGAGGTGGTTACTTCACCGTCATCGCGATCGCCTCGCACGCTGACATAGTTATCTTTGTTTTTCAGGCGGTAACGGTTAAGGCTCAACTGTACGCGCTGATCGTTATCCAGCCAGTAACCCACTTTCGCCAGCAGATCCCAGGCGCGGGAGTCCATCAAATCGCCCTGCGTGTTATCCACGCCAATCGCGTGGTTATTGGCGTCTTTGAACAACCCCTGATCTTCGTAGCTCAGGGCGAACAGGTAATCGATGTACTCTTCGCTGCCGTTGATGCTGTAGTTGGTTTTATAGGAAAGCGTATCGCGGTTAAATTCCGCGGTGGGCGTGGTGGTTTCCACGCTGACATGCTGGTTGACGGTGCCCGGTTTCGCGCGTTTGGTGATGATGTTGATCACCCCGCCCGTCGCGCCGACGCCGTTGCTGGCGTTCGCCCCTTTGATCACCTCAATGCGCTCGATCATCGAAGCGTCGATGGTATGCATTTCGCGCCCGGTCGGGCGCAGCGGGTTTGATTGCGGTATGCCGTCAATCATCACCAGCGGTGTGCGCCCGCGCAGCGTTTCGCCACTGCCGGACATTTTCTGCCGTGACGGTGAAAACGACGGCACCAGGTTGCTGAGGATCTGCGAGGTATCGGAGGTAATTTGCCGCTGCTGGGCAATCTCTTTTTCGCTGATGACTTTGATGACCTGCGGGGAATCATTACGCGAACCGTCGGTGCGGGTGGCGGTCACAATCAGTTCATCATCACTGTTTTTCGCATCCTGCGCATAAAGTGGCGAGGCGAAAAGCAGAGCCATCGCGCCGTACAAAGGGGAAATTCTCATCTAAACAACCCTCAATTTTTATTATTCCCCACCGTTTGCGGGGATCATTCCGTAACAAAATCAAATGACAACAATAAGAAACATTTTGATACCGATTATCATTATCGATAAAAGAATGTAAAGTGAATATTTTCCAGGCGAAATTGAGGGCCGCCTGAAGAGCGAGACGTGAATGGAACAAACACAACATATAAGCAAAATTAATTAAATTTTGTGTAAGCGGTCTACCCTTTAACCAGCAGATCCTGTGGCTTATCCCGCTTGTTTCCACCAAAAGGAACGACCAATGCAAACACTCTCCGGGCCATCGCGCGCGACGCTTGCGCTTTACGAACTCTTTAATCCGCTGCCCACCGGCTTTTTTGTGGCAGCGTGGATCTTCGATATTCTGTACCTCAAAACCTTTCAAATCATGTGGACCGACGCGGCAAGCTGGCTTATCGCCATCGGTCTGTTGATTGCCATCCTTCCCCGGCTCATCAGCCTTGTGCAGGTTTGGGTAACGCAGCGCCATAGCGTTACAAACGCGGAAAAAATCCATTTCTGGCTCTGGCTGCTGGCGATTGTGCTGGCGATTTTTAACGCCTTTGTGCACAGCCGGGATGCTTACGCGGTGGTACCGCTTGGCGTGATCCTCTCAACGGCGTTAGTGATTTTGCTGCTGATTGCCCATCTTCAACTCGCCCTGCGCATGCGTGTCCAGTAAGGAAACAAACCATGAATATGCCTAATCGCTTACTGACCGTTGCCGCGCTCACCGCCCTGCTCACCGCCTGCGATCAGGGAGCAAACATAGACCCGATGAAGCAAGTTGGCCCAGAACCAGAGTTGCCAAAAGCGCAGAATTTCCTGTTGCCGCCGATGCAGGTGCCGGAGGGCGTGGCGTGGAAAGCGGGAGAGACACCAACAGTTCCGCAGGGGTTAAAAATCGAAAAAATAGCGGATGGCCTGCTGCACCCACGCCAGCTGTACGTTTTGCCGAATAACGACATCCTGGTCGCCGAAGCCAATGCCCCGGAAAAACCGACCACGCGCCCGAAACAGCTGATTATGGGTCTGGTGCAAAAAGCCTCCGGCAAAGGCGGCCCCGGCGGTAACCGCATCACGTTGTTGCGTAACGCTGGAGGCACATGGCAAAAGCACACATTTATTGAAAACCTGCACTCACCGTTTGGCATGCAGTTGATAGGAAATACCTTGTGGGTCGCCAATGCCGACAATCTGGTGAAATTCCCGTATCAACAAGGAGAAACCACCCTCAGCGCGCCGGGAGAAATCGTCACCGAACTGCCCGGCGGACCGATTAACCACCACTGGACAAAATCCCTGCTCGCCAGCCCCGACGGCAGCAAACTCTATGTAGGCGTGGGTTCCAACAGCAATATCACCGAAAACGGTATCGGCGCGGAATATCGCCGCGCGGCGGTGCTGGAAGTGGATGCCTCCACCGGCGCGAGCCGGATCTATGCCAGCGGGCTGCGCAACCCGACCGGGCTGCAATGGGAGCCAGAAAGCGGTGCGTTATGGGCGATCGTCAACGAACGCGACGAAATTGGCTCCGATCTGGTGCCGGACTACATGACATCGGTAAAAGAGAAGGGTTTCTACGGCTGGCCATATAGCTACTTTGGGCAGCACGTGGACGAGCGCGTCAAACCACCGCGCCCGGACTTAGTGGCGCAGGCCATCAAGCCGGATTACGCGCTCAGCTCGCACGTCGCACCGCTCGGGTTCTTGTTCTATACCGGCGACAATATGCCGCAATATCGCGGCGGCGCGTTTATCAGCGAGCATGGAAGCTGGAACCGTAAACCGCTCAATGGCTACCAGGTGGTGTGGGTGAAATTTGCCAACGGCAAACCGGTTGGGCAACCGCAGCCGGTCGTAACCGGTTTTCTTACCGATGATCAGAAACAGGTGCGCGGGCTACCGGTCGGGCTGGCGATGGATAAACAAGGCGGCGTGCTGATTGCCGACGATGCCGGTAACGCCATCTGGCGAATCAGCGCGCGCTAATCTTGTCGCTGCCTGTTCCCTGCTTTATAACGTTCAGACACGCTTAATGGATGAAAACGATGGATAGCAGATTGCAGGCAGCGATTGCGCTGCGCAAACAGGGTCAACACGATAAAAGCCGTCAGGCGCTGCAAGCGCTGGCAGAAGAGCCCGCGCTACGTGCGCAGGCGTTGCTCAATATCGCCTGGTCGTATGATAACGAAGGCAAAGAGCGCGACGCCGAGCCTCATTACCTGGCGGCGCTTGCGGCCGGATTAAGCGGTGAAGATAAGTTCGAAGCGCAGTTTGGGCTGGCGTCAACGTGGCGCTGCCTGGGCAAATACGCGCAGGCGAAAAGCTTGTTTGAAGAGATCATGGCAAGCTGGCCGCAGGCCACCGAAGTGCGGCCATTTTATGCTTTGTGTCTGCACAATCTTGGCGAACACGACAACGCCATTGCCGTGCTGCTGGCGTCGATTATTCAGCATCCCGACGCCCGCACCGAACCCTATAAAGCCGTGCTGCACCACTACGCGCAGCACCCGCATCAACGCTGGTGACCGGTGTAGCGGTGCCGTTTGCCGCAGTGGACGGCGCGCTGGGACTAGCTTGCCTGCTGGGTTAAACCGTCAATGATCACCTGCTTCATCCCTTGCGAGCAGGGTTCCACACGCCCGCGCACACCGTAGACCTGCGCCAGACTTTCCGGCGTTATCACCTCGCCAGGTACACCGTTCGCCACTAACTCGCCTTGTTTGAGGATCAGCACATGGTCGCCGTGGCGCAGCGCGATATTGATATCGTGCACCACCACCACGGTGACGATATTGCGGCTGCGCGTTTCCCGCTTCACCAGATCCATCACGTGGAACTGGTAGTTGAGATCCAGCGCGCTGAGTGGTTCATCGAGCAACAACAGTGAAGGCTGGCGGATCAGCGATTGCGCCAGCCCGACTAACTGTTTCTGCCCGCCGGAGAGCTGGTCGAGGTAGTGCAGCGCCAGATGCTCGATACCGAGCTGGCGCAGGAGCGACATCACTTCCGCCTGCTTTGCCGCGCTGTGTAAGCCGCCGGAAGCACGTTGTGCGACGATAATCGACTCCAGCACATGCAAATGAACGCCCGCTGGCAGCGATTGCGGCAGATAGACGACCTGCTCGGCGCGTTTTGCAAACGGCTGGCTGAGCAGCTCTTCGCCATCGAGCAGCAATTCCCCTTCTGCTTTGTTCAGCCCGGCCATTGCCCGCAGCAGCGTCGATTTGCCGCTGCCGTTTGGCCCAAGCAGAATTGTCACTTTGCCGCGCGGCAAATGGGAAATATTGAGATCGCGAATAATCTGTCGCTTGTGATAGCCCGCGCCAAAACCGCGCAGGCTCAGGCCGCTCTGGCTCATACACTCCCCCGGTGGCGCACAATGGTGGTGATAAAGAACGGCACGCCAACCAGCGAGGTGACAATGCCCACCGGAATAATTACCCCGTCGATCAGGTTTTTGGAAACGATAGAAGCCAGCGATAACACCAGCGCGCCAATCAACGCGCTACCCGGCAGATAAAAACGGTGATCCTCGCCAAACAACATGCGGGCAATATGCGGAGCGACCAGGCCGATAAAACCAATCGGGCCGACAAACGCTACCGACAGCGCCGACAAGATACTGATGCGTAAAAGCGTTGCCAGCCGCAGGCGACGCACGTTAATGCCAAAACTTATCGCCCGATCTTCGCCGAGGCGCAGCGACGTCAGTTTCCATGAACTGAGCATCGACAGCGGCATAATCACCGCCAGCGCCAGTAGCAAAATGCCAAGTTTCTCCCACGACGCGCGGGCAATGCTGCCCATGGTCCAGAACACCAGCCCCTGCAGCGTGTCTTCGTTGGCGATAAATTGCAGCATCGACACCAGCGCGTTGAAGGTAAACACCAGCGCGATACCGAACAGCACCACGCCGGAGGTCGCCACCTGCGTCCAGCGGGTAATACCGTCCAGCAACAGCGCCGCCAGCAGCGCAAAAAGAAACGCGTTCGCCGAGATAAACCACTGCCCTGGAACGCCGGGAATACCGATACCAAGTACAATCGCCAGCGCCGCGCCAAACGCCGCCGCCGACGACACGCCCAGCGTAAATGGGCTGGCTAACGGGTTATTCAGGATGGTTTGCATCTCCGCACCCGCCAGACCCAGCGTGAGCCCAACAATGATCGCCATCAGCGCGTACGGCATGCGGATATCCCAGACAATCACCCGCGTTCCGGCATCGGCGCTCGCCGGGTCAACCAGCGTTTGCCACAGCGTATCCAGCGGCAAACCAGAGGGGCCGAGGGTGAAATCCAGCAGCATTGAGGCGGCAATGAACACCACCAGCAGCGCCAGTAAACTGACGCGGCGGCGAAGGATCACGCGGTAGTTGAGCATCAGGCTGTCCGCAGCCGTCTCCTGCCTCTGCTCGTTTGTTTCCAGCGTGGTACTCATTTGCCCTGCTGCCAGCTATAGACGAAGTTGTTATCCGGCAGTTTGGTGAAGTTTTTGATGATGTGATGGTAGGTCGCATCCGGGTTCAAATCCGCAAACGCCTGCGGATAGATATCTTTCGCCAGATATTCCATGCCGACAATGTTGTACGGATGGTTGTAGAAGTGGTGGTAAACGCCATACACACGTTTTGCGCTGAGCGCCGGGATCTGCGCGACACCGGTGCGTTGCAGCAGCACCTGCGCCTGTTTATTGACCTCATCTTGTGAGACGTTCAGCCCAAGCGGCAGCACCTGGCTGTTGCCCCGTTTAGAGCCGGTCATGATATAGACATCCGGGTTGGCGCTGATGAGTTTTTCAAGCGAGATAAACCCGGTTGCACCCGGTAGCAGCTCAGAGCCAAGGTTCTTCGCGCCTACCGCTTCAACCAGCCCGCCCCAACCGCTGTGCCCGTGGGTAAAGCAGCAGCTATCCGCGTTACCGGCCAGCGCTTCGACGAATACCTTCGGTTTCGGGTTGATGGCGGCGGTTTTCTGCTCAATCGCTGCTAATTGCTGGCGATAATAGGCGGTGTACGCCGCCGCGTTGCTTTCGCGGTTAATCACTTTACCCAGCAGATCGATACTCGGCGCGGTGTCTTTCGCCGGGTTCACTTCGTAATCAACAAACAGCACCGGAATGTGCAGCGCGGTCAGTTTAGCCAGCACGCCGCTATCGGCCAGCGCCGGTTTCGCGCGCAGCTGCGCAATCATCAGATCTGGCTGTTTCGCCAGCACGCTTTCCAGATCAACATTGCCTTTATCGCTAAAGCCCATGTCCATAATGCGGGTCGCTTCCGGCCACTGGGTTTTCAGCATTTCCCAGGTGGCAATGTCCTGTTTTTTCGCCAGATTGTTCCATGCCACCAGCCGTTTAAACGGATTGTCGCGATCCAGCAGCGCCATCGTCATGATATCGCGCCCGTCCTGCAAAATAATGCGTTGCGGTTCGTGTTCAATGGTCACTTCGCGGCCATCGAAATCGGTTACGGTGAGCGGATATTGCGTGGCGTGCGCCAGCATGGGAACAGCGAGTAAAGCGGAGAGCACGAACGTATAGATTGATTTCCCTTGCATAAAAAAACAACCCTGCAGATAGTCAGATATTAATGATTTTGATAATTATTATCATGTCTAAATAAACGAAACATATACAACATCAAAAAATAGGCTGACCGCAACCCCGCGTTAACATCCTGATTCGTTTTCTCTTTTGCTGACATCGTTTCTTACGGATTTTCACCGCCGCGATGGATTACCTTCGTGCTTTGCCAAAAACCTGCGGAAACGGTTGATGAAATACGCCCTGTTTTTATTCCTTTGTACCTTTATCTCCAGCGTGCGCGCGGATGATGCCGTCCGACTTCACTGCCCGACACGCGGCAACCTGACGGTCTCTTTTTTTGACTACAACCTGATAACCATGAAGTGGAGCGACCATTTTCAGGTCGCGGCGGGCAAAGAGCGCAGCAAAACCAAAGCGGGCGTCCCGTTCTGGAGTACCACGTTTGGCAACGGCGACAACTTAGCCTTTTTCCCGGATTCCGGTCAGTACTATCTTTTTTATGCCGGCGCGAATGCGCCTGAACAGTGCAGCGAACTGGGCAGTTTTGTCTACCCGGTGATCACCCCGCCGCGCTATGACAAAAACGCCAGTACGCCGCAAAGCCAGGCCAGCACCATTGATAAGGATGTGATTTTGCTACACCCGGCGACCTGAATTTCCCCTACCCAATCCAGTAGCCTCCCTTTGTGACACGCCGCAAGGCGTGTATGCTGCCAGCGCCGCTGCGGCATACAGGGAGGTCATCATGCAAAAATTCATTATGTTGATAGTTATCGTGCTGCTTTCGGGCTGCGCGACGACGTCGCCAATGCCGGAATGGGACAACATCAACGCACTTGAAGTGCGCCAGGATCGCATCACCGCCTATTCCGACCATTACGCCTACAACTTCATCCGCAACGACCCGCATGCTGATGCCTACGCCCGGTACGCTGAGTTTTATCAGGAGTTTGCCAGCCATGTTCCCGGCGTTGCTGTTAACTTTGTGGTGAAAGATAAAAAGGTGACGGCTGAGTACAAAGCGCTCGTTGATGTCTCCGGGCTCAGTGCCGCGCAAATTGAGCGCCTGCGTTATCACTACGGGGCAAACATTATTGAGCCGAATAAAAAGCTGGCGGTGACCTTCAGAGCGCAGGGTGACGTGGTCTACATTCTGCAACACCCGTACGGCCCTGATACCCGTACGCTGGAAAAACCGGTGACCGTCACGATTAACGACACCACCAAACAGCATGTCTCGTGGACGGCGCCCCTACTGATCCCGGCGTTTCCACTGATTATGATTTACGGCTGCGCCACCGGGCCGTGCGTGTGATCGGCGCCGTTTCCCGCATAGAGAGTTACCGCCGTCTGGCAAGCAAACAGCGGTGTTAAGCCGGTACGTTGGTAATTAGCGTGGCTGGAAGATCCCGTTCGCCACATCAGCAGGTGTCACCACGCCGCTGTCAAGTACCCAGACGCTGATGAGCGCCGCCGGTGTGACATCAAATGCCGGGTTGTAAACCCGCGCATTTTCCGGCGCCCAGTTCACTGCGCCAAAACTCCCGGCCACCCCGGTCACTTCCGCGGCAGCGCGCTGCTCAATGGGAATGGCATCGCCATTCGGGCAGTGCGGGTCGAGCGTGGTTTGCGGCGCAGCCACATAAAACGGCACGTTGTGGAATTTCGCCAGTACCGCCAGCGAATAGGTACCGATTTTGTTCGCCACATCGCCATTGGCGGCAATGCGATCGGCGCCAACCCATACCGCATCCACCTGCCCTTTCGCCATCAGGCTGGCGGCCATGGAATCAGTAATTAACTGATACGGCACCCCCAGCTCGCCCAGTTCCCAGGCCGTTAGCCGCCCGCCCTGTAATAATGGGCGGGTTTCATCCACCCACACATGGGTAATTTTTGCCTGCTGATGCGCCCGCGCAATGACACCCAGCGCGGTGCCGACGCCCGCTGTCGCCAGCCCACCGGTGTTGCAGTGGGTCAGCAGTCGGCTGCCCGCTTGCACCAGCGCGCTGCCCGCTTCGGCAATGTTGTCGCACAACTGTTTATCTTCTTCGACAAGCCGCAGCGCTTCGGCGGTTAACGCCGCCACAAAGTGCTCCTGCGTGAGCGCCTGTTTCATGCGATCAAGGTTATTCATCAGGTTCACCGCCGTCGGGCGCGCCGCGCGCAACGTTTCCAGCGCCTGCGCCAGTTGGTCGCGGTTTGCGCCCTGTTCTGCCAGCAGCGCCAGCAATAAGCTGGCAGAAAGGCCAATCAACGGCGCGCCACGCACCCGTAGGGCATGAATATGGCCGACAAGATCCTCTACCGTGCTAGCCGGTAGCCACTGTTTCTGCTGCGGTAAGGCCTGTTGGTCGAGAATAAATAATTGATTGTCGGCGACTCGCAGGCTGGTGGTCTGTAATGGCTGCATTGCGTTAAATCCCTGTTGCGTTGTTGTAGCGTATTGTGTCAGGATGACGTTCGGATGTATAGACGTCTAAATGGCTTTATTAGCAAAAGAGGATCGAGGCAATGTCGCAATACCGTACCTTCTCCGCCCGCGATGCCGTGGCGTATGCACAACAATTTGGCGGCCTGGACAACCCGTCCGAACTGGTGGACGCACAGGAGGTGGGCGACGGTAACCTCAATCTGGTGTTCAAAATTTTCGATACCCAGGGTGTGAGCCGCATTATTGTCAAACAGGCGCTGCCCTATGTGCGCTGCGTGGGTGAATCCTGGCCGTTAACGCTTGATCGCGCCCGGCTGGAAGCGCAAACGCTGGTCGAACATTACCGGCACAGCCCGCAGCATACGGTAAAAATCCACCACTTCGACCCGCAACTGGCGGTGATGGTAATGGAAGATCTCTCCGATCATAAAATCTGGCGCGGCGAGCTCATTAACAATGTGTTTTACCCGCAAGCGGCTGCGCAACTGGGTGAATACCTGGCGCAGGTGCTGTTTCACACCAGTGATTTTTACCTCCATCCGCATGACAAAAAAGCGCTGGTCGCACAGTTCATTAACCCGGAAATGTGCGAAATCACTGAAGATCTGTTCTTCAACGATCCCTACCAGGTTCATGAGCGCAACAACTACCCGGCGGCCCTGGAAACGGAGGTCGCCGCCCTGCGCGATGACGCGCAACTGAAACTGGCGGTGGCGGCGTTAAAGCACCGCTTCTTCTCTCACGCCGAAGCACTGCTGCACGGCGATATTCACAGCGGCTCGATTTTTGTCGCCGACGGTAGCCTGAAGGCGATTGACGCCGAGTTTGGTTACTTCGGCCCCATCGGTTTTGATATCGGCACCGCCATCGGCAACCTGCTGCTCAACTACTGCGGTTTACCAGGGCATCTGGGCATTCGCGATGCGGCCAGCGCGCGTGAACAGCGTCTGGCCGATATTCAAACCCTGTGGACCACCTTTGCCGAGCGCTTCCAGGCGCTGGCGCGAGAGAAAACCCGCGACGCGGCGTTAGCGCAACCGGGTTATGCCAGCGCCTTCCTGAAAAAAGTGTGGACCGACGCGATCGGTTTTTGCGGCACGGAGCTGATTCGCCGTAGCGTTGGGCTTTCACACGTCGCCGATATCGACACCATCAACGATGAAGAGATGCGCCACGCCTGCCTGCGCCACGCCATCACGCTCGGTAAAGCGCTGATTGTCATCGCCGAGCGCATTGAGAACGTCGATGAATTGATTGCCCGCGTGCGTCAGTACAGCTAACGCAGCCCTCTCCCCCTGTCGGGGGAGAGAACCTCACTACCCGAGATACTCGATTATCGACAACCCGCCGTTGTAATCGGTGCTGTAGATAATGCCGTTCGCATCAACAAACACATCGCAAGACTGGATCACGCGCGGGCGTGCAGGCCGCGTATCCATCATCTTCGCTGGCGCGGCAGGCACCAGCGCGCCGGTTTCCACCGGGCGATACGGGTTAGAAATATCGTAAGCCCGCACGCCCGCGTTCTGGTAAGTGGCGAAAATCAGCGTCGAGCTGATAAAGCTGCCAGGGCGATTTTCGTGCAGATTGTGCGGCCCGAAATGCGCCCCTTTCGCCACATAATCGGTTTCGTCCGGTTGCGGGAACGTCGAGATGCTTACCGGGTTTGACGGCTCACGAATATCAAACAGCCAGATCAGCTTCTCGCCATCTTCCTGATTGTCGAGCACCGCTTCATCCAGCACCACCAGCAAGTCCCGGTCCGGTAGCGGCAGCGCGGTGTGCGTACCGCCGCCAAACGGCGGGCTCCAGTTGCGGTGGCTGATCAGCTTCGGCTGGGTTCTGTCTTTCACATCCAGTAGCGTTAACCCGCCGTCGCGCCAGCTACCGTACGCCGTATCCCCGGCGATAATCGCGTGGTGTAGCGCATAGCGTTTGCCTTCCGGCCACGCTGGCGTTTCCCCTGCGGCCTGGTTCATTCCTGGCAGCCACCAGCGCCCGGCAACCTGCGGTTTACGCGGATCGGCCAGATCGATGGTCAGGAAAATATAGTCGGTAAAGCCGTCGATCAGCGCCGAGACATACGCCCAGCGCCCGCCCACATACCAGATACGGTGAATGCCGATGCCGTTGAGCGACAGGAAGCTGATTTCGCGCGGTTTATCGGGCGTGGAGATATCAAAAATGCGCAGCCCGGCGCTCCAGCCTTTGTCCTGCACATCGCTGACCGTCTCGCCGACCGAGCGGGTGTAGTAGACCTTTTCATCGGCAAAGCGCGCATCGGCGAACAGATCGCGCGCGTTGATTACTAAAAGCAGATCGTCATGGGCTTGCAGATGCACATTCCAGGTGCCCGGCGGGGCCGGGACGTAACCGGCGGCTTTCGGGTTTTTCGGGTCGCGCACATCCACTATCGAAAACCCCTGCGACACCATATGCCCGATATAGGCAAAGCCACGGTGCACCATCAGTTGCACACCGTCCGGGCGACCGCCCTGATCGCTGTGGCCAATCAGCCGCATATTGCGGCTGTATTCAGGACGCGGTAATTCACTCGCCATGTCCGTTCCTTACTTGTTTTTCGCTTCCAGCGTGGCGAACCACGGCGCGATAAAATCTTCCGTCTGGCCCCAGCCCGGAATGATTTTGCCGAGCGACGCCACATTCACCGCGCCCGGCTGGCTTGCCAGCAGCGCTTGCGGAATGGCAGCGGCTTTAAAATCGTAGGTGGCAGGGGTCTGTTCACCGGCAATTTTATTGGCGATGAGGCGCACATTGGTGGCACCAATCAGTTTCGGATCCACCGCCACGCTTACTTTCCACGGACTGCCCGACTCGCGCATCAGTTGCAGATCCTGGTTGGAAACGTCGATGCTGTAGAGTTTGATCTCGGTGCGACCGTTCTCTTTCAGCGCTTTATACGCGCCCTGGCTGAACGCATCCCAGGTGCCCCAGATCGCATCAATCTGCCCTTTCGGGTATTTCGCCAGCACCGCGCCCACTTTATTTGCCGTGTCGCCCTGCACATCGGAAGAGACCGCGCCAATCGACTCCAGCTCTTTAATACCTGGATTGGCTTTCAACAACTCGGCGTAGGCGGCCTGGCGGCGCTCCATCGGCGGGAAACCGGCGACCCACAGTTTGATAATGTTGGCTTTGCCGTTGAAATCTTTCACCAGCTCGCCAAAGGAGAGTTTGGTTAGCGAGGCGTCATCCTGCTGCGTCACCGTCACGCCCGGAATTTCACCGTTAACAGCGGTATCAAACACCGCCACTTTGATGCCCGCAGCGACCGCTTTTTTAATCAGATCGGTGGAGTACGGATCGCGCCCCTGCGACAGAATAATGCCGTCATATTTCTGACTGATCGCCTGGTTAACGAAATCCTGGAATTTGGCGTCATCACCGTTGCTCAAAAAGGTGCTGATTTTAAAACCGAGTTTTTTTCCTTCCTGCAACGCGCCGGAGACAAACTGGGTGGTGTTATCGTCTGACCCCAGGTTGCGGATAAGCGCAATGCGTATCGGGCCGTGGTGATTAGCAATGGCGTCCGGCACCGGCGAAGGTGTCGTGGCGTGTCCTGGCAGCGCGCTCAGTAAGCCCAGCGCCAGCAGTGAGAGTGCAATTTTTTTCATCTGTTTTCCCCTGAAGAATTAACGACGCTGGAAGTAAGTCAACGCAAGGGCACCGGCCAGCACCAGCCCCTTAATAATGTCCATCGCGTAATAGGGCACCGACAGCATCACCAGCCCGTTTTGCAGCACACCGAGAATAACCGCTCCCACCAGCGTGCCGAGCGCATTCGGTTTGCCGGAACCGGCGAGCGAGAAACCGATCCACGCCGCCGCCACCGCATCCATCAAATAACCGCCACCGGCGTTGACCTGCGAAGAGCCAATGCGTGACGCCAGCAGAATGCCGCCCAGCCCCGCCAGCAGCGAGGCGATAACATATGCCGCCACTTTGTAGCGCGTGGTACGAATGCCGGACAGGCGCGCCGCTTCCGGGTTGCCGCCAATGGCATACATGCGACGACCGTGGGTGGTCAGCGACAAAGCCAACTGCGCGACAACCGTCACCACCAGCATAATGATCACAATGGTCGGCACCTGGCCGAGCAGACCAAACGCCGCCGGAATGGTGCCCTCCGCCATATCGCCGCTCGGCAGCACCATATTTTCGGTAATCGAACCGCCATAGCTGTAGGTCATTGCCACACCCTGAATCACAAACAGGCTGCCAAGCGTCGCCAGCATGTCGGGAATGCGCAGCACCACAATTAAAAAGGCGTTGAACAAGCCCACCAGCGTACACAGTGCCAGCGTGATAATGATGGCTTCGGTGGTACCAACGCCGTGCCAGACAAACAACGAAATCACCAGCGCATTCGCCAGTGAGGCGGTGGAACCGACCGACAGATCAAACCCGCCGATGGTCAGCGAAATAGAGACACCAATCGCAATCACCGTGACGATGGCGATGGATCGCAAAATGTTGATGATGTTGAAGGGATCGAGGAAGTTGTCCGACGCCACGCCAAAGATGGCGACAAGCGCGACCACGGTAAGCAACATGCCCCATTTATAGAGAAAATCAAAAAACTGCTGGCGGGGCGTCGCCGCCGCATTGACTGAAAGGGCCTTACTCACGGCGCCGTTCCTCCGGTGGAATAATAAAGAAGCGTCTCTTCGCGGGCATCCTCGCCCTGCACTTCCGCAACAATGCGCCCATCCCACAGCACACAAATCCGGTCACACAACCCCACTAGTTCGGCGAATTCCCCCGAGGCGTAAATCACCCCTTTGCCTTCGCGCGCCAGGCCATCAATCAACTGGAACAGGTCGGTTTTCGCTTTCACATCCACGCCTTTGGTCGGCTCATCGAAAATCACCACATTGGCGTGACCGCGCAGCCATTTGCCAATCGCCACTTTTTGCTGGTTGCCGCCGGAAAGACGGCGCAGCGTTTGCCCCGGCCCGGTAGTGCGTACGCCAACGCGGGCAATCACTTCCTGCGCCCAGCGCCAGGCCTGGCGATGCGCAAAAAAGCCCCAGCGCGAGAAACTGTTATCCGCGCTAATGGACAAATTCATGCTCACCGGCTCGTCAATAAAAATGCCCTCTTTGCGCCGCTCTTCCGGCACCAGCGCCAGCCCGCGCATCACGGAATCGGCCGGATCGCGCGGCCGCCACGGTTGGTTATTCAGCTCGCCACGGCTGATTCGGCTTTTACTCGCACCGAACAGCGCCTTACACAGCTCGGTTTTCCCCGCACCCGCCAGACCAGCAATGCCCAGAATTTCCCCTTTACGCAGGCGCAGCGAGATATCTTTCAGCAGCCCCTCGTCGTGCAAGCCGTCAATGCTTAGCAGCACTTCATCACTGTGCGGTGGACGGGCCGGCGGATAGATGTCGCTCAACTCATGACCGAGCATCTTCTCGACAATCGCTTCGCCGCTCAGGGTGTGCATCGGGCCGGATTCAATCAGTTTGCCGTCGCGCAGCACCGTTAAGGTGTCGCAAATCGCGTTCAGTTCGTGGATGCGGTGCGAGATAAACACCACGCCAATACCCTGCTGTTGCAGGTGTTTGACCACGGTGAACAAGCGCTCACTTTCATGCTGATCGAGCGGTGCGGTGGGTTCATCAAGAATTAAAAAACGGCAGTGGTGCGAAAGCGCGCGCGCCAGCAGGATCTGCTGCTTCTCCGCCAGCGTGCAGCTATCGATCGAACGTTTTACATCAAACATTACATCGAGTTGCGCCAGCGCCTCGCGCGCCGATTTTCGGATCTCGCCCCAGCGGAAACGATGTCCGCCTTCCGCCAGCTTATCGAGCATGATGTTCTCGGCAATGCTCAAACCCGGGATCAGCGCAACATCCACTTCCTGCTGCACCAGATGAATGCCCAGCTGTTTGGCATCGCGTGGGGTGCGAATCGACACCGCCTGGTTATTGATGGCGATTTCGCCTTCGTAATGTTCGTACGTGCCGCACAGCACCGCCATCAGCGTCGATTTCCCCGCGCCGTTCGCGCCGGTTAAGGCATGCACCGAGCCGCCGCGCAGGGAGAAATTGACATGCGACAGCGCCTTAAAACCGCCAAAGGCCAGGCTTATGCCGCGCATTTCGAGGTGGTTGCTGCTCATTCGCACGCTGTTCCTGCAATTAATAGGTTGATTTAACGAATTTTTCACAGCCTCGCTTGACTGGCAACGACAGAAAATGCATAAGATAAAGCTAAATATTATTAGCCATCCGGATGTCCAGACATAACATCGGGTTAGCGATCACGCACAAGGACACAACACATGAGCAGCACTGATATCCGCGTCGTACCCGGCCCGGCCAACTACTTTTCCCACGCTGGCAGCCTCGCGCGGTTGCATGATTTCTTCAGCGCAGAACAACTGGCGCGCGCGGTATGGATCTATGGAGAGCGCGCCTTTGCCGGGGCAAAAGCGTTTTTGCCGCAAGGGTTTAACACGCCGGGCGCGAAACACATTTTGTTTAAAGGCCACTGTAGCGAGCACGACGTGAACGAACTGGCGCAGCAGGCGGGCGACGATCGCGCGGTGGTGATTGGGCTTGGCGGCGGCGCCTTGCTGGATACCGCCAAAGCGGTGGCGCGCCGTCTTGGTTTACCGGTGGTCGCCATTCCGACCATCGCCGCCACCTGTGCGGCGTGGACGCCACTGTCGGTGTGGTATAACGACGCTGGTCAGGCGCTGCACTTTGAAATTTTCGACGACGCCAATTTTCTGGTGCTGGTTGAACCGCAAATCATCCTTAATGCGCCTGCGGAATATCTGCTGGCAGGCATCGGCGATACGCTGGCGAAGTGGTACGAAGCGGTAGTGCTGGCACCACAACCAGAAAAGCTGCCGCTCACCGTACGTCTGGGGCTAAACGGCGCACTGGCGATCCGCGATGTGTTGCTACAGAGCAGTGAACAAGCTCTTGCTGACCAGCAGCGCGGCGAGCTGACGCAGGCGTTTCGCGATGTGGTGGATGCGATTATTGCCGGGGGTGGGATGGTCGGCGGGCTGGGCGAGCGTTACACCCGCGTTGCCGCCGCACACGCGGTGCACAACGGTTTAACCGTGTTGCCGCAAACGGAGAAATTCCTGCACGGCACCAAAGTAGCGTATGGCATTCTGGTGCAGAGCGCCCTGCTCGGCGAAGACGATGTGCTGGCACAGTTGATTAACGCCTATCAGCGTTTCAACTTGCCGACCTCGCTGGCAGCACTAGATGTGGACATTAATAACCGCGCGGAGCTGGATAAAGTGATTGCTCACACTCTGCGCCCGGTGGAGTCGATTCACTACCTGCCGGTGGAACTCTCTGCCGATACGCTGCGCGCGGCGTTTGAAAAAGTGGAAGCGCTGTCGCGCTGATCGCCCTTCTTTGCGTAATGCCGCCGGTAAACGCCTTACCGGCGGCATTTTCTTTTACGCCCGCTGCGGTGTACCGCGAACCGGGCGATCGCCCGCCACGAAATAATCCGCATTGCTGCGCGGCAGCGGCGTGCGGCCACGGATGTTATCGGCAATCTTCTCGCCAATCATAATGGTGGTGGCATTGAGGTTACCGGTGATGATCAGCGGCATGATCGAGGCATCCACCACGCGCAAGGCTTCCAGCCCATGAACACGCCCTTCGCCATCGACCACCGCCATCTCATCGCTGCCCATTTTGCAGGTGCCACACGGGTGATAGGCGGTTTCGGCGTGGTTACGCACAAACTCATCCAGTTGCTCATCGCTCTGGCACTCAATGCCCGGGCTGATTTCCCGCCCGCGATATTTGTCCAGCGCCGGCTGGTTGATGATCTGCCGGGTGATACGAATCGCGTCGCGGAATTCGTGCCAGTCCTGCTCATGGGCCATGTAATTAAACTGAATGGCCGGGTGCTGGCGCGGATCGCGCGATTTCAGACGCACAAAACCCCGGCTTGGCGAGCGCATCGAACCCACATGACACTGGAAGCCGTGCGCTTCTACTGCATTTGAGCCGTTGTAGTTAATCGCCACCGGCAGGAAATGGTACTGAATATTCGGCCAGGCGAACTCCTCGCGGCTGCGGATAAACCCGCCGCCCTCGAACTGGTTGCTGGCCCCAATACCCGTGCCGTTAAACAGCCACTCCGCGCCAATTTTCGGCTGGTTCCACCACTTCAGCGCCGGATAGAGCGACACCGGCTCCTTGCACTCATATTGCAGGTACATTTCCAGGTGATCCTGCAAGTTTTCGCCCACGCCCGGTAAATCATGCACCAGCGGAATATCGAACTGCTTGAGCAGATCAGCGGCACCGACGCCGGAGCGCTGCAAAATTTGCGGCGAAGCAATCGCCCCGGCGCAGAGCAATACTTCCCGGCGCGCATGCACCTCATGTACCGTGTCGCTGGAGCCCTGCAAATAGGCCACGCCGACAGCGCGTTTCCCCTCAAACAGAATGCGATCGGTGGTGGCATGGGTAATGATTTTCAGGTTCGGCCGCGTTTTTGCCATGTCGAGATAGCCGCGTGCGGTGCTCGAGCGGCGGCCTTTCGGCGTGACAAAGCGATCCATCGGGCCAAAACCTTCCTGCTGGTAGCCGTTAAGATCGTCAGTGCGCGGGTAACCGGCCTGCACGCCCGCCTCAATCATCGCGGCGAACAGCGGGTTGTTGCCCGGCTTGCAGGTAGTGATGCTGACCGGGCCGTCGCCACCGTGGTAATCGTTCGCGCCGATATCGCGCGTTTCCGATTTACGGTAATAGGGCAGACAGTCGCGGTAGGTCCAGTGCTCAAGACCCGGCTGCTGCGCCCAGTTATCGAGGTCCATCGCGTTGCCGCGCACGTAGCACATGCCGTTAATCAGCGATGAACCGCCCAGCCCTTTACCGCGCCCGCACTCCATGCGGCGGTTATTCATGTGCGGCTCAGGTTCCGTTTCATAGGCCCAGTTGTAGCGCTTGCCCTGCAGCGGGTAAGCCAGTGCCGCAGGCATCTGCGTACGGAAATCAAAACGGTAATCGGGACCACCCGCTTCGAGCAGCAGGACATTCACATCGCTCTCTTCGGTCAGTCTTGTTGCCAAAACGTTCCCTGCGGATCCGGCTCCAATGATGATGTAATCAAATTCCATTCGTCGCTCCTCAGGTTAAAACTTTATTCAAAATACGGACTGAAAACGGCTCAGCTCGAGCTGGACGGATTTAACCTGCGTATAGTTTTGCAGCGTCATGAGGCCATTTTCGCGCCCAACGCCGGAGTGCTTGTAGCCGCCCACCGGCATTTCAGCGGCGGATTCCCCCCAGGTGTTGATCCAGCAAATACCGGCTTCAATCTGGTGAATGACGCGGTGCGCGCGGTTAAGATCCTGTGTCACCACGCCCGCCGCCAGGCCGTAATCAGTAGCGTTGGCGCGGCGCACCGCTTCCTCTTCGCGCTCATAGGTCAGAATCGACATCACCGGACCGAAGATCTCTTCACGCACGATGGTCATCTCATCGCGACAGTCGGTAAATACGGTGGGTTCGACCCACGCCCCGAGGTCGAATTCCCCGCCGGTCAGACGCTTACCGCCGCACAACAGGCGCGCGCCTTCGTTGATGCCGCTTTCGATATAACGCATTACGTTGTCGCGGTGCGCAAAGCTGACCAGCGGCCCGAAATTGGTGTTCAGATCGTTGACATCACCGGCCTTAATGCGCGCCACGCGCTCAACGATTTTTGCTTCGAACGCCTGCTGCAAGGCCTTCGGAATAAACACGCGCGTGCCGTTGGTACACACCTGGCCGGAGCTGTAGAAGTTCGCCATCATGGCGATATCGGCGGCGAGATCGAGATCGGCGTCGTCAAAGATAATCAGCGGCGATTTACCGCCCAGCTCCATGGTCACGTCTTTCAGCGTCGAACCAGCCGCATTCGCCATCACTTTCTTGCCGCTGGCAACGCCGCCGGTGAAAGAGACTTTGTCGATGCCCGGATGGTCGGTCAGCAACTGTCCGGTCACCGCGCCGCTGCCGTTCAGCACGTTAAATACGCCGTCTGGCACGCCAGCTTCGCTGTAAATTTCCGCCAGTTTCAGCGCCGTGAGCGGCGTGACTTCGCTCGGTTTAAAGATCATGGCGTTACCGGCCGCCAGCGCAGGCGCAGATTTCCACAGCGCAATCTGGATCGGGTAGTTCCACGCGCCAATCCCGGCCACCACGCCAAGCGGTTCACGGCGGGTGTAGACAAACGAGGTGTCGCGCAGCGGAATTTGCTGGCCTTCAAGAGAGGGGATAAGCCCCGCGTAATACTCGAGTACGTCCGCGCCGGTGACGATATCAACGGCCTGGGTTTCGCTCAGCGGTTTGCCGGTATCCAGCGTTTCCAGCGCCGCCAGTTCATCATTGCGCTCGCGCAGAATATCGACGGCGTGGCGCAGGATGCGCGAGCGCTCCATGGCGGTCATCGCGGCCCAGATTTTCTGCCCTTTTTGCGCACTGGCAACGGCGCGATCGACATCGGCCTGCCCGGCTTCGTGCACCTCGGCCAGCACCTCGCCGTTCGCCGGATTGATGGTCTGGAATGTGTTACCCGCCGCAGCCGGGACGTATTGACCATGGATATAGAGCTGCTGTTCTGCGAATCGGGACATACTTCCTCCTTCTCAGTGATTCGTCGCGCCAGCCAGTTGCTGGCGAATGAATTGGGTGGTGAGCGTTCTGGCAATGTCCAGGTTAAAGGGTTTGCCGCTCAGCGCCGCGCGAAGCCAGAGGCCATCGATCAACGAGGCAAGGCCATGCGCCGCCAGCCGTGCCTGTTCACGCGGCAGATCGCGGCGAAACTCCGCCGCCAGCGTGGAAAACAGCCGGCGGCTGCTGACGCGCTCCAGGCGACCAAGCTGCGGCTGATGCATACTGCTGGCCCAGAAATCGAGCCAGGCTTTCATCGCCGCGCTGTGAACCTGGCTGTCATCAAAATTGCCTTCGACAATCGCCAGCAAACGCGTTTCGGTACTGGCCTGCGCGAGCGGTTTTAATCGCTGCGCCACGGCGTCGCGCAACTGGCGGGTGATGTCGCGCATGGTCGCTTCCAGCAGACCATTTTTGTCCCTGAAGTAGTGGCTGATAATGCCGGTCGATACGCCAGCGCGGCGCGCAATCTGCGCAATCGTGGCGTCGTTAATTCCTACTTCGTTAATGGTACTCAGGGTCGCATCAATCAGCTGCCGACGGCGTATCGGCTGCATTCCCACCTTTGGCATGGCTCCATCTCCACCGCAATGTAAGGGCCTTATTTAATCTTTTTTTGATTGCACGTTCAATATAAAAAAAGATTTTGTTAGGATACTGTGCTTCAATTGTTAAATAAACGAAGCGGGAATGTATAAGCTAAATACGGCGACGCAAACCGTGAGAACAGAGAGGAGCAAACGCGATTAAACAACCGATGTTTGGCATTAATATTTTGAAAAATTACAGGAAATTAACCAGAGGTAACCGATGATTAATCCACCTGCCAGTGAAAAAGACAGAATCAATCCCGTGGTGTTTTACACCTCTGCCGGACTGATTCTGACATTTTCACTGGTCACCATTTTGTACAGCGATTTCGCTGCGACCTGGATCCAGACCACCGTTAACTGGGTCTCCTCCACCTTTGGCTGGTATTACATGCTGGCCGCGACGCTCTATATCGTCTTTGTTATTTATATGGCCTGCTCGCGCTACGGGGCGATTAAACTCGGGCCGGAGCAGTCCAAGCCGGAGTTCAGTTTGCTGAGCTGGTCGGCGATGCTGTTTGCCGCCGGGATCGGTATCGACCTGATGTTCTTCTCCGTCGCAGAGCCGGTGACGCAATATATGCAGCCGCCGGAGGGCGCAGGCCAGACGATGGAAGCCGCGCGCCAGGCGATGGTGTGGACGCTGTTCCACTACGGTTTAACCGGCTGGTCGATGTATGCGCTGATGGGGATTGCGCTGGGCTACTTCAGCTACCGCTATAATCTGCCGCTCACTATTCGTTCTGCGCTGTACCCTATTTTCGGTAAACGCATTAACGGCCCGATTGGCCACACGGTGGATATTGCGGCGGTGATCGGCACCATTTTTGGTATTGCCACTACGCTCGGTATTGGCGTGGTGCAGCTTAATTACGGGCTGAAAGTGCTGTTCGACGTGCCGGAAGGGCTGACCGCGCAGATGGCGCTGATTGTGCTGTCGGTGGTGATCGCTACCATTTCGGTCACCTCCGGGGTGGATAAAGGCATTCGCATCCTTTCGGAACTGAACGTGGCGCTGGCGCTCGGGCTGATCCTGTTCGTGCTGTTTATGGGCAAGACCGATTTCCTGCTCAACGCGCTGGTGCTCAACGTTGGCGATTACATCAACCGCTTTATGGGCATGACGCTCAACACCTTCGCGTTTGATCGCCCGACGCAGTGGATGAACAGCTGGACGCTCTTCTTCTGGGCCTGGTGGGTCGCGTGGTCGCCGTTTGTCGGGCTGTTCCTTGCACGTATTTCCCGCGGGCGCACCATTCGCGAGTTCGTGCTCGGCACGCTGATTATTCCGTTTACCTTCACCTTGCTGTGGCTGTCGGTGTTTGGTAACGCCGCGCTGTATGAAATCATTCACGGTGATGCGGGGTTCGCCCAGGAGGTGATCGCCCATGCCGAACGCGGGTTCTACAGCCTGCTGGCGCAATATCCGGCGTTCAAACTCAGCGCTTCTGTCGCCACCATTACCGGCCTGTTGTTTTATGTCACCTCGGCGGATTCCGGATCACTGGTGCTGGGCAATTTCACCTCGAAGCTGAAAGATATCAATAGCGATGCGCCGAACTGGCTGCGGATTTTCTGGTCGGTCGCTATCGGCGTGCTGACCATGGGCATGCTGATGACCAATGGCATTTCCGCGCTGCAAAATACCACGGTGATCATGGGCTTGCCGTTCAGTTTTGTGATCTTCTTTATTATGGCCGGGCTGTATAAATCGCTGAAAGTGGAAGATCACCGCCGCGCCAGCGCCAGCCGCGAAACCGCACCTTATATTCCGGCGAGCAACGATCGTCTGAGCTGGAAAAAACGCCTCTCGCGGCTGATGAATTATCCGGGTACGCATTACACCCGGCAGATGATGGAAACGGTGATTTACCCGGCAATGCAGGATGTGGCAAAAGAGCTGGAACTGCGCGGCGGACGGGTATCGCTTGAAAATGTCGCGCCGGAAGAAGGTCAGCCGCTGGGCTACCTGGATCTTCGCGTCCACCTCGGTGAGGAGCAGGATTTTGTCTACCAGGTATGGCCGCAGCAATACTCCGTACCGGGCTTTACCTACCGCGCACGCAGCGGCAAATCGCACTACTTCCGGCTGGAAACCTTCCTGCTGGAGGGCAGCCAGGGTAATGATTTAATGGACTACAACAAAGAGCAGGTGATCATCGACATACTGGATCAGTACGAGCGCCACCTGAACTTTATCCATCTGCACCGCGAAGCGCCGGGCAATAATATTGTTTTCCCTCAGCCATAACGCAACGGGCCACTTCGGTGGCCTGTTTTTACGGCGCAGGCCACAATCCCATTGCCATACGCGCGACGCCGAGTAGCGTTTCCCGGCTCGCGCCATCGCGCGCCTGAATCGACATTCCCTGCTGAATGCTGACATACAACCGGGTCAGCGCATCGATATCGGTGGTCTCAGGTAACTCGCCGCGCTGCTGCGCCTCGCTCAGGCGCGCTTTTAGCTGCGCAACGCCGCCATTACGCAACTGACGAACCCGCTCGCCCAACCGTTCATGGCCTTCGCTGGCAACCGCTGACAGCGTCACCATGCAGCCATGCGGCAAATCGCAGCGGGTTAACACCTCAGCCGATCGCTCCAGCCACGCCGCAATGGCTTTTTTCGGCGATGGCTCGCTTGCCATATCGCCCCAGATCGCTGGCGCAACGCATTGTTCGTAGTGCTGCAACACCTCGTCGTAGAGATCTTCTTTGCTACCGAACGCCGCATACAAGCTGGGCGATTTAATGCCCATCGCCTCATACAGATCGTTCATGGATGTCGCGGTGTACCCCTTCTGCCAGAAGAGTTTCATCGCGTTGTTCAGCGCCTCGGTACGGTCAAATTCCCGTGGTCTTCCCCGGCTCACTTTCGCCTCCTCGCATTTTGTGCTGATCGGTATATTAATAAGATTGACGAATGTATGGAAGCCTGTTTATTTTAATTATGTATCAATCGACACATAATTACGGAGCCACCATGTCACATTCACTTGCAGGAAAACGCGCGCTGGTCACCGGTGCGAGCCGCGGTCTGGGAAAAGCCATCGCCTTAACGCTGGCGCGGGACGGAGCGGACGTCGCCATCACCTGGGAGAAATCCGCCGATAAAGCACAAGCCGTTGTGGAAGCGATCCGCGCGCTGGGGCGTAACGCCGTGGCGATCCAGGCCAACAGCGCCGAACCACAAGCTGCCCGCGCCGCTGTTGATCAAACCGTGCAGCAACTCGGCGGGCTGGATATTCTCGTTAATAACGCCGGCATCGCGCGCGGTGGCCAGTTAGAAGCGATGTCGCAGGAGGATATCGATGCGATGATCAACGTGAATATTCGCGGCGTGGTCTACGCCACCCAGGCGGCGATTGCACACCTGCCCGACGGCGGGCGCATTATCAATATCGGCAGTTGCCTCTCCGATCGCGTGCCGTTTAAAGATATCGCCATTTATTCGATGACCAAATCCGCGCTGAACTCATTAACACGCGGGCTGGCGCGGGATTTGGGCCCACGCGGGATCACCGTGAATATGGTGAAACCCGGTTCGACGGACAGCGATATGAACCCGGCAGACGGCGAAGGCGCGGAAGAGCAGCGTCGTATGATTGCGCTGGGGCATTATGGTGAAGCGCAGGATATCGCCGAAGCGGTCGCTTTCCTTGCAAGCCCGGCGGCGAAGCAGATTACCGGTGCGGATATCGTGGTTGATGGCGGCACCAACGCCTGATCCTGGCGAAAATAACCGGCCTATAGCTGAAAGCTTTCCGGAAGCACCAGCCTGGCTGGGGATTTTCTGTAGATAAAGAAAAGCGGCGCTATGAGCGCCGCTTTTTGAGCAAGACGAGAGTTAACAGCAGCGTGCACCGCCCTTTCCGCCGTAGCGCGCATCCTGGCGCTCGCGGAAAAACTCTTCATAAGTCATCGGCGTCTGCTCCGGGTGCGTCACGCGCATATGCTCGACATAGTTGTCATAATCCGGAACGCCAATCATCATTTTCGCCGCCTGGCCTAAATACTTCCCGGCTTTTGAAAGCGTATCGAACATAAACCCCCCGCGTTACGCGATTAATGCACACTTTTTGCCTGGCCGACAATCTGCTCAACGTCGCCCGTCATTTCCTGGTACGGCGTCTCGTTCGCGGTCGGTTGATCCTCTTTCAGCGCCGCCAGCGCGGTTTTCAGCGAGTAGAACGCCAGTACCACCACCACGACCATAAAGAAGATGGTCAAGCCAGCATCGAGACGGTTGTTAAACACCAGTTGCGCCAGTTGAGACTGGGTATATTGCGCCGGAATATTGCCGCTGTCGATCATCGCCTGGAACTTGTTGGCGATGGCCAGGAAGCCGACTTTCGCATCCGGGCTAAAAGCTTTTTGCCAGCCTGCGGTGAGCGTACAAACCAGCAGCCAGGCGGTTGGCAGCAGTGCCACCCACGCATAACGCTGGCGTTTCATCTTGAACAGCACCACCGCACACAGCATCAGCGCCATGCCTGCCAGCATCTGGTTGGCGATGCCAAACAGCGGCCACAGGGTGTTAATACCGCCGAGCGGATCAACCACGCCCTGGTGCAGGAAGTAGCCCCACGCCAGCACGCACAGCCCGGTCGCCAGCAGGTTCGCGGGCAGCGATTCCGTGCGTTTGAGGTTCGGTGAAATCACGCCCAGCAGATCCTGCAACATAAAGCGCGCCGCGCGTGTCCCGGCATCCACTGCCGTCAGAATAAACAGCGCCTCAAACAGAATGGCGAAGTGATACCAGAACGAGACATCCATCAGACCGCCGAGCGCGCCGTGCAGGATATAAGCCATGCCCACTGCCAGCGTCGGCGCGCCGCCGGCGCGTGAAATGATCGACTGCTCGCCCACTTCGCTGGCAATCTGCCTGAGCGCATCCGGGGTGATACTAAAGCCCCAACCGCTCACCACCTGCGCCGCCGACGCTACTACATCGGTGGTGCCCGCAGGGGCTAAGACCGCCATCGGGCTGTTCATCGCAAAGTAAACGCCCGGATCGATAATGCACGCCGACACCAGCGCCATGATCGCCACGAACGACTCCATTAGCATGCCGCCGTAACCGATAAAGCAAGCCTGCCCTTCGCTGGCGAGCATTTTCGGCGTAGTGCCGGAGGAAATCAGCGCATGGAAACCGGAAACCGCGCCACAGGCAATGGTAATAAACAGGAACGGGAACAGATTACCGGTCCACACCGGGCCAGTCCCATCAACAAACTTGGTCAGCGCAGGCATGGTCAGCGTCGGGCGCATGATCAGAATGCCGATCGCCAGGCCAATAATGGTGCCGATTTTCAGGAAAGTGGAAAGGTAATCACGCGGTGCCAGCAGCAGCCACACCGGCAGCACTGAGGCGACAAAACCATAGCCCACCAGCATCCACGTTAGCTGCACACCGGTGAAATCAAAGTACGGTGCAATCGCCGGGTTTGCCGCCACCCAGCCGCCAGAAATAATGGCGAACACCAGCAGCACCAGACCAATCACCGACACTTCGCCAATTCGACCGGGGCGCAGATAGCGAATGTAGATACCCATAAAAATCGCCAGCGGAATGGTAAAGGCGACGGTATAGGTTCCCCACGGGCTGTGGGTCAGCGCTTTGACGACAATCATCGCCAGCACCGCGAGGATGATCACCATGATCATAAAGGTCGCCACCAGCGCAATCACGCCAACGGTCGGCCCCATCTCCGCTTTCACCATCTCACCGAGCGAACGCCCGTCCCGACGGGTGGAGATAAACAGCACCATGAAATCCTGCACCGCACCGGCCAGCACTACGCCTGCGAGGATCCAGATCATGCCCGGCAAATACCCCATTTGCGCCGCCAGCACAGGCCCTACCAGCGGGCCTGCGCCGGCAATCGCCGCAAAATGGTGACCGAACAGCACTTTTTTGTCTGTCGGCACGTAATCAAGACCATCGTTGTAGCGCACCGCCGGAGTCATGCGAGTCGGGTCAACCTGTAGCACATTTTTAGCGATATAGAGGCCGTAAAAACGGTAAGCGATAAGGTAGATACAGACCGCGGCCACCACGATCCACAGTGCGTTGATCTGTTCGCCGCGGTTAAGCGCGATATAGCCGAGGGCGAATGCGCCAACCAGCGACAGCACGCCCCAAATAAGGTATTTCCCTGAGTTGTTCATAGCGGGTATCCGTTGAGAGACAGAGAGATGTTACATTTTGTATCTATATCAACTCGCGGATTTTAACAACTTTGAAACATGGGAAATTTGCCCTGCCACCAGGCATTTACCTGATTGTGTTACCGGGATCGCAAGAATGCGCCCTCTCCTGTCAAAGAGAGGGCGAGATTACCCCAGCACCGCCGTGCTGAGACGACAGGTGCAGCAGCGTCGGCCTTGTTCGTCGAAGACCACAATTTCCCAGCTTTGGTTCTGCCGGCCAAGATGCAGCGGCTGGCAAACGCCGCGCACTTTTCCCTGCGAAACCGGGCGATGATGGGTGGCGTTTAATTCCGTGCCCACCACGCACTGGCCGTCGCGGGTCATCAGGTAGCCCGCCATCGATCCCAGCGTTTCCGCCAGCGCCGCCGAGGCACCATCGTGCAGCAGACCAAACGGTTGATGCGTACGGCTGTCTACCGGCATTTCCGCCTCAAGGAAATCATCGCCGATGCGGGTGTAAGTAATCGCGAGATGCGCCACCAGCGTGTTGGCGCTTGTCGCGTTCAGTTCATCAAGGGTTAAATGACGTTTCCAGATCATCTACGCCCCCAGCGTCGAGCCGCCATCCACCACGATATCCTGCAATGTGATATGGCTTGCCAGATCGGAAGCGAGGAACAAAATGGTGTTCGCTACTTCCTGCGGGCGGGCGATTTTCCCCAGCGGGATGCCGAGCTTGAACTGCTCGCCAAAACCGCGAATACGCTGCTGTTCGGCGTCATCGCTCACCCACAGCAAACGCTGCATGTCGGTGTCGGTCGATCCCGGTGAAACCACATTGCAACGTACATGGCTTGCCGCCAGCTCAAGGCCAACGGTGAGCGCCAGGCTTTTGAGCGCCGCTTTTGATGCGCCATACGCGCTCATGCCGATACGCGGCGTGTGCGCCGCGTCGGATGCGACGGTGACAATCGCCCCGCTCTGCTGACGGCGAAATTGCGCCATCGTCTGCTGAAACAGGTTAAACGCCCCGCCGACGTTAACAGCGAAGGTGCTGTGCCAGGCGTCTGGTGTCAGTTCATCAGTGGCGGCCATGTGCAACACCCCGGCGGCGTTGACCAGCACATCCAGCCGCTCGCATTGCGCCAGCACGCGCTGGCAAACCACCTGAACTTGTGCGGCGTCGGCAACGTCCAGCACTTCACAGGAGAAAGGGTAATCCGTGCCGCCAAAGGCGAGATCGAAACCGATCACGTGCGCGCCCGCCCCGACAAACGCCTTCGCCGTGGCATAACCGATGCCTTTACCGGCCCCGGTCACCCAGACAATTTTGCCGGTAAAATCCAGACCAACCATTACTTCACCTCACGCGAAAGCAGCGTCCACCAGGCGTCAATGGTCGGGTTTTTCGCCAGCATAACAAAGTCGATATCGCCATGTACTTTGCGCCAGCGCGCGGCGAGCGCCATCATGCGCACGGAATCGAGGCCGTAGTCGATGAGATTCTCGTCATCTAACGGTTCGTCGGACTCATCCAGCAGCGGCAGGATCAGCGTGCGTAATGCCGCTTTGCTGCCCGGCACAGCCAGTAATTCTTGCGTCATCACCACGCGACCAGCACGCCCGGCGACATAATTAAGCGACATCAAATGCTCTTCGCGGCTGAAATCCGCCAGCGCGTCGGCAACCATAAACGGTTTGATATCGCGCATAAACGCATCGGTGGCGGTGGTCATGCAGCCAATGTGTGAATACACCCCGGTGATGAGTAACTGGTTACGGCCGGTCTCTTTGAGCATCTGCTCCAGCGGCGAGCGGTGAAACGCGCTGTAGCGCCACTTCACCAGCACGGTGTCGGCCTCATCCGGCGCGAGCGCAGCAACAATTTTTTGCTGCTCCGGCGAGCGGGTTAAGCCTGGCCCCCACATATCGTTGAGCAGCGCCCGGTCTTCATCGTTCTGCTCTTTCGGCTGCGCGGTGTAGTACACGGGAATAGCGTTTTGCTTGCAGAAATCACGCAGTGCGGCGATGTTCGCCACCACTTGCTGCATCATCGGGCAGTTTTCGCCCCAGAAGTTAACAAAGTAATCCTGCATATCATGGATCAGCAGCGCCGCACGTTCCGGCTCAAACGGCCAGCTCACTTTGTTTTGCGGGATATCGGCCGCGCCAGGCAGCGCGTAGCCCTGTAGTTTTGGAATCGCCATCTTCTCTCCTTTACGCCGGTGCGCGTTGCGCTAACCACTGACGTAACTGTTTTTTATCGACCTTACCCACCGGCGTCAGCGGCAGCGCGTCCACGCACTCCACACGATCCGGCAGTTTGAACTCGGCCACCCCTTGCTCGCGCAGAAAGCGGCGGACAGCTACCGCGCGCAGCGGCGTTATCACCACCAGGTAAGCGCAGCTTTTTTCACCCAGCAGGCTGTCTTCCATGCTGACCAGCGCAGCGTGGATCACCGACTCATGGCGCAGCAGCAGGTTTTCGATCTCCTCGGCGGCAATCTTCTCGCCCCCACGGTTGATCTGATCTTTTTCCCGTCCCTGCACGGTGATATAGCCCTGTTCGTCGATCGAAATCAGATCGCCGGAGCAGTAAAAACCGTGTTCGTCAAAGGCGCTGGCATTGTGTTCCGGGCTGTTAAAGTAACCGCGAAAGGTGTACGGGCCGCGCGTCATCAGGCGGCCAACGTGGCCTGGCGGCAGCAGATTGCCGTTTTCATCCGCCACCCACACTTCATCATCCGGGCACATCGGGCGGCCTTGCGTGTTGATAATGCGGTCAAAGGGATCGTCCAGACGGGTGTAGTTCACCAGCCCTTCCGCCATGCCAAATACCTGCTGCAACTGGCAGCCGATCTCCGCCGGAATACGCGCCGCAAGCGTTGCCGATAAACGCGCCCCGCCGACCTGCAACAGCCGCAGCGAGGCGAGTTGCGCATTGCTGCCCCACTCGGCGATCGCCTGTAACCACAGGCTTACCGCCGGCGGCACCAGCGCGGTAACGTTAATCTGGTGTTTTTCAATCAGCGGGAAGCAGAGCGTGGCACTCGGATCGGCAGCCAGCACCACGCAGCCTTCGGCATGGAAGACGCCAAGCGCGCCGGGTGAACTCAACGGGTAGTTGTGCGCCGCCGGCAGCGCGCAGAGGTAACGGGTTTGCGCGTTAAATCCGCAGATCTCGTTACTGCGCACAATGCTGTAGTAGTAATCATTGTGCGTGCGCGGGATAAGTTTTGGCGTGCCGGTGCTGCCGCCAGAAAGCTGGAAAAACGCCACTTCATCGGCGGGCGTTGGCGTGGCGATAAAATTATCTGCCGGGCGGGCAATGGCGTTTTCGAGCGCCTGCACGCCGCTGTCGCCGCGCAGCAGTACGGTGCGCACCGACGGGTGCTGTGCAACAAACGCGGCGAGGAAATGGTCATTCTCAAACAGCGTGTGGGCGCGATCGGCAATCAGCAGCGCCGGCGTGATTTGCGCGGCATACGCGTTCAATTCGCTGCGCTGATGGCTGAACAGCGCATTCACTGGCACCACGCCGATTTTCAGCAGCGCGAAGAAAACAATGTAGAACTCGCTGACGTTGCCCAGTTGCACCAGCGCGGTTTCCCCGCACCTGATGCCCTGCGCCTGTAACGCCGAGGCCAGATTGTCTGCGGCATCGTTGAGCTGGCGGTAGCTCAAGCGGCGTTCGCCCTCGATCACTGCCGTGGCATCACTGCGCGCGTGGCGGGTCAAAATATCGGTCAGCGGTAAATCCTGCCAGTAGCCCTTTTCACGGTAACGCTCGGCGAACTCGTGCGGCCAGCGGGTAAACGGAATGGTCATGGTTGATCCTCAGTGCAAACCAAATGCGTTCAGCATGGTGGTCAGCTTGACGCCGGTTTCGCGCCACTCGGAAAGCGGCGAAGAGGCCGGAACAATCCCGGCACCGGCGAACAGACGAACATGGTTATCGTGAAGCCGCGCACAGCGAATAGTGACCACCCACTCGCCGTTACCCTCGGCGTCGCACCAGCCAACGATGCCGCCAAACAGCTCACGGTTGAAGGGCTCCAGCTCGGCAATCACCTGTTTCGCCACCTGGTGCGGGAAGCCGCTCAGCGCGGGCGTTGGGTGCAGCAGGCAGGCCAGCGTCAGCGCGTTTTCCCCGGCGACTGCAGTGCCGGTAATCGGCGTGGCCAGGTGCCATAAAGTGGGGGTAGTTACCAGTTGCGGTGATTCCGGCAATGTCAGGGTTTGGCTGCGCGGCTGCAGCACGTTTTTCATCGCCTGCGTCACCAGTTCGTGTTCGTGTCGATCTTTTTCCGAAGCCAGCAGCTTGTTGCCCGCTTCGCGGTCAAGAATGTCGTCCGGCTGGCGACGAGCGGAACCGGCTAACGGCAGCGAACTGAAGTGCTCCTGCTCTTTGCGCAGCAACAGTTCCGGGCTTGCGCCCAGCAGTACGCCGCCATCCGGTAACGGAACGAGGAAGTTGTAACTGGCCGGGTTCTGGGCAATCAGGCGCTCTAACAGCACGCCGCTGTCGATACGGCGGTCGGTGGTTAACTCAATCAGACGCGAGAGCACCACTTTGTCGACTTCCGGCGTGGCGGTGCGCGCGGCGGCATTCGCCACCATCTGCATAAACGTCTCCTGCGATGGGATCGCCTGCTGCGCTGTGACGTTCGGCATCGAGCCACTGGTGAAATAGCGCGCGGATCGCTGTTTCTCCGGGCGGGAGAAGGTTTGCCAGCTATGTGGGATAAACAGCGCAGATGGCTGGGTGGTGTCGAAGGGGATCGCGCCAACCATCACCGGGTGGGCAATGCCCTGCGCTTTCGCATCGGCAAACGCCTGAGCCAGTTTTTGCTGGAAAGCGCTCTCGGGCGCATCGCCGCCCGCGGCAGGCTCGCAAAAACGCGCCACGCACCCGGAGGTGGTGAAACTGCGGTACGGCGACATAAAGAAAAACTGATCCGCGGCCAGCGTCTTCGCAGACTGCCAGGTTTCCTCAGCCAGGGACGTATCCATATCATCCTCCAACAGTGATAAATTAACTAATAATGATTATCATTTGTGTTTTTGAGTAGGTAAGATAAAAAGTTATTGCCCGCTCTGTCAACAGCAGATTGTTCTCTCGCGCGGCGAATGCTTGCATCTGCTTCATTCAGATATGAAAATGAGAAGCATTAACCTCGACAAAAACAGGATATGCGTTGTGAGATGCTCTTTTTTGCGCTGTAAACCCTTAGTGTTTTTAGGAATTTTTGTTTTAGGAATTACCTCAGCGATGGCGGCAGAGTGGCCTCGCCAGGCCACGGACAGCCGTGGAACGCACACGCTACCGACTAAGCCGCTGCGTATTGTTTCCACCAGCGTAACGCTCACCGGTTCGCTACTGGCGATTGATGCGCCAGTTATCGCCAGCGGCGCGACCACGCCAAATAACCGTTTTGCCGACGAACAAGGCTTTTTACGCCAGTGGGGGGAAATTGCCCGGCAGCGCAATGTCGCGCGGCTTTACATTGGGGAACCCAACGCTGAAGCCGTCGCCGCGCAGATGCCGGATTTAATCCTGATCAGCGCCACCGGTGGCGACTCCGCGTTGCCGCTGTATGATCAGCTTTCAACCATCGCCCCGACGCTTATCATCAACTACGACGACAAAAGCTGGCAGGCGCTGTTAACGCAGCTTGGCGAAATTACCGGTCACGAAAAAGAGGCGGCGGCGCGTATCAGCCAGTTCAATCAACAGCTTGCGGACGTTAAAGCACGCATGAAACTGCCGCCGCAGCCGGTCAGCACGCTGGTCTATACCCCGGCGGCACACAGCGCCAATCTGTGGACTGAAGATTCCGCGCAGGGCCAATTGATGCAGCAACTGGGCTTTACCCTCGCGCCGTTACCGGCGAATCTGCACACCAGCCAGAGCCAGGGGAAACGTCATGACATTGTCCAGTTAGGCGGCGAGAACCTGGCCGCCGGGCTGAATGGCGAAGCGCTGTTCCTGTTTGCCAGCGACCAGAAAGACGCGGATGCGCTCAGCCAGAACCCGCTGCTGGCGCACCTGCCCGCGGTGCAAAATCACCGCGTGTACGCACTCGGCGCGGAAACTTTCCGCCTTGATTACTACAGCGCCACCCGCGTGTTACAACGCCTGGCGGCGCTGTTTGGTTAATCAGGCTTCGGCGGCGGGCTGCACCTGGCGAAAACGCCGCAGCTCGCCGAGCACCACCACCAGCAACACGCCCACTATCGCCAGCACAAAACCGCTGATGCTCGCCGATGCGGCGGGCGTCATCATTGACCCCATCGCGCCCAGCAGCGCGGCACCAATGGCGTCACCCGTGACGTTTTGCGCCGTCCATAAACCGTTAATTCGCCCGAGCATCGCTTCCGGGGTTTGCGTTTGCAGCAGCGTGTATTGCAGCAGCGAACTCACCGCCGTCAGCCAGCCGCACAGCGCCAGAAACAGCACGCCCAGCGCCCAGAGGGGCATCAGGCTGAATAAACCGATGGCGATAAACGCGCCAACGGACGCCAGCAGCATAATCACGCCGGGGCGCTCACTGTGCGCCAGCTTGCCGCTGGTTAACGCGCCAATGGCCGCGCCGAGCGGCAGCGCGGCATACAGCAAGCCAATTTCTGCCGCCGACATGTTCCAGCTTATCGCCAGCGCCGGGTAGAGCACGCGCACCGCGCTTGCCATCGTCAATAACCCACCAAGCAGCGCGATGCCGCCAATCAAAGGGTTGTGCAGTAAAAATTGCAGGGCGCTAAGTAGCGATTTCAGCGGGTGCTCGCGCGGTTGTGGTGGTGGCGGTAATGCAGGCAGGCTCAGTAACGGCAACAAGGTGATAAACGTGCCCGCCGCCGCCAGCCCGTAGTTCCACGCAATACCGCCGGTTGCCAGCAGCAAACCGCCGCACATTGGCGAAATAACGGAACCCAGCCGCACCGTCAGCATGGTAATGGCGCCAGCGTGCATCAGGTTTTCCCGCCCGACCAACGCAGGTGTCGCCGCCAGCAGCGCCGTTACGCCCAGCGCGCCGAAAAAACCATCCCACAAACCGAGCAGATAAATTGCCAGCAGCGAAGGCTCCGGCAACAACGCATTCAAATACAGGCCAATAAAACCGACGCCGCAGGTGGAACGCGCCAGCAGAATCAGTTTCTTGCGTTCAAAACGATCCGCCAAAACACCACCAAACATCAGGCCGACGAACATGGCGCTACCGGTCAGTGTAACGGCAAGGCCAACTTGCCAGCTGGAGTGGGTCATCGCCTGGATTTGTACCGGCACCGCTACGCCCAACAAGCCCAGCGAGAGAATCGAGATAAAACGCGCCAGAAATACCGCGCGAAAAGCCGGATGCGTACGCAGCAGACTCAGGTTCAACAGCCAGGATTGTTGCTTCATTCCAATGCCTTAAATACACACTTTCTATGTCCATTCGCAGGCTGCGCATGGTAACATACCAAAACAAGATCGATAACGATAATTAATATCATTATCAAATTTGGGACGTTTTATGTCGTGTTCTGCTTTCCCGGCGCGCCCCGTTACCCTCGCCGGGTTATTGATATTGCTGGTTGTTGCCGTTGCACTCAGCCTGTTTATTGGCGCAAAAGCTCTGCCCGCCGCGGTCATCATCGACGCCCTCACTGACGTCTGTCAGAGCGCGGACTGCACCATCGTCAACGATGCCCGTTTGCCGCGAACGCTGGCAGGTTTACTCGCGGGCGGCGCACTGGGCATTGCCGGGGCGTTAATGCAAACGCTCACGAGAAATCCGCTCGCCGATCCAGGCTTACTCGGCGTTAACGCCGGTGCCAGCTTCGCCATTGTGCTCGGCGCGGCGCTGCTGGGCGCTGTCTCCCCTGTCGAACAATTACTGCTCGCCTTTTGCGGCGCACTGGCGGCGTCGCTGCTGGTCGCCTTTACCGGCAGCCAGGGCGGTGGGCAACTCAGCCCGGTTCGCCTGACGCTGGCGGGCGTGGCGCTGGCGGCGGTGCTGGAAGGATTATCCAGCGGTATTTCATTGCTTAACGCCGACGTTTATGACCAGTTGCGCTTCTGGCAGGCCGGTTCGCTGGATATCCGCACCCTGCAAACGCTAAAAATTGTTCTGATCCCGGTGCTGCTGGCAGCGCTCATGGCGTTGATGCTGAGCCGCGCGCTTAACAGCCTGAGCCTCGGCAGCGACACCGCCACGGCGCTGGGCAGCCGCGTGGCACGCACGCAGTTGCTCGGTTTAGTGGTAATCACGGTGCTGTGCGGCAGCGCGACGGCGGTTGTCGGCCCGATTGCCTTTATCGGCCTGATGATGCCGCACATGGCGCGCTGGCTGGTGGGCGCGGATCACCGCTGGTCGCTGCCGGTCACACTGATTGCCACCCCTGCCCTGTTATTGTTTGCCGATATCATTGGCCGCCTGCTGGTGCCGGGCGAACTGCGGGTTTCCGTGGTCAGTGCCTTTATCGGCGCGCCGGTATTGATCGTGCTGGTGCGCCGCGCACGCGGAGGCAACTTATGATGGCACCCTCCCGCCGCCTGCTCGGCAGTTGCGTGTTTATGGTTATCGCCGCGTTGCTTTTAGCCAACTGGGGTTTACGCAGCGGTTCGGTGACGCTGGCATTTTCACAGGTGCTTGACGTGCTCACCGGCGACGCGCCGCGTGCCATGCAACGGGTCGTGATGGAGTGGCGCTTGCCGCGCGTGCTGATGGCGCTGCTGGTGGGCGCAGCGCTTGGCGTGAGCGGCGCGATTTTCCAGTCGCTGATGCGTAACCCACTCGGCAGCCCGGATGTGATGGGTTTTAACACCGGCGCATGGAGCGGCGTGCTGGTGGCGATGGTGCTGTTTGGTCAGCATCTGGCCGCTATCGCACTGGCGGCGATGGTCGGCGGTATGCTCACTTCGCTGGTGGTCTGGCTACTGGCCTGGCGCAACGGCATTGAAACATTCCGCTTGATCATCGTCGGTATTGGCGTGCGCGCAATGCTGGTGGCGTTTAATACCTGGCTGTTGCTGCATGCCTCGCTGGAAACCGCGCTCTCCGCCGGGCTGTGGAACGCCGGGTCGCTCAATGGCCTGACCTGGGCGAAAACCGTCCCTTCCGCACCGATCATGCTGGTGATGTTTCTTTTTGCCGCCCTGCTGGCGCGCCGTATGCGGCTGCTGGAAATGGGCGATGACAGCGCCTGTGCGCTCGGTGTCAGCGTTGAGCGTTCGCGCCTGATGCTGATGCTGGTGGCCGTTGCACTCACCGCTGCCGCAACAGCACTGGCGGGGCCGATTTCGTTTATCGCACTGGTCGCGCCACATATTGCCCGTCGCGTCAGCGCCACTGCACGCTGGGGATTAACCCAGTCCGCGCTGTGCGGTGCGTTGTTGTTGTTGCTGGCGGATATGATTGCCCAGCAAGGTTTTACGCCTTATCAGTTGCCGGTCGGCGTGGTGACCGTCAGCCTCGGTGGCATTTACCTTATCGCCTTGTTAATTCAGGAGTCTCGCAAGAAATGACCGATTTATCTGCCCGTTTGCGCGGCGAAGCGCTCACCCTTGGCTACGGCAAAAAAGTGGTGGCCGAACACTTAAGCGTGGCGATCCCCGACGGCCATTTTACCGCCATTATCGGCCCTAACGGTTGCGGGAAATCCACCTTACTGCGCACGCTGAGCCGCCTGATGACGCCCGCGCAGGGCCATGTTTATCTTGATGGTGAGCAGATCCAGCGCTATGCCAGCAAAGAAGTGGCACGCCGTATAGGGTTGCTTGCACAAAACGCCACCACGCCCGGCGATATCACCGTGCAGGAACTGGTCGCGCGCGGGCGCTATCCGCACCAGCCGCTGTTCACCCGCTGGCGCAAAGAGGATGACGAGGCGGTGCAGCGGGCGATGCGGGCCACCGGGGTGGAAAGCCTGGCCACGCAGAGCGTCGATACGCTCTCCGGCGGGCAACGCCAGCGCGCATGGATTGCCATGGTGCTGGCGCAAGAGACGGCGATCATGCTGCTTGATGAGCCAACAACCTGGCTGGATATCAGCTACCAGATCGACTTGCTGGAACTGTTGAGTGAGCTGAATCGCGAGCAGGGTTACACGCTGGCGGCAGTGCTGCATGATTTGAACCAGGCTTGCCGCTACGCCACGCATCTGATTGCGCTGCGCGACGGCAAAATTGTGGCGCAGGGCGCGCCAAAAGAGATTGTGACCGCTGAGCTGATTGAGGCGGTGTACAGTATGCGCTGCATGATCATTGACGATCCCATCGCTCATACCCCGCTGGTGGTGCCGCTCGGGCGTTGCGGCAGATAAATGCATTGCGGGTGATGTTTACCCGATATTTGGTGTGGTGACGGTTGTGTTCCGTTCACCAGACGTATCCTGTTTCAGCGGTTCAACAGGCGCAGAACCAGGACAAAGGGGCCTGTATGCCCCTTATAAATGCAGAAGCGTCGGGTCTTTCCCTATTCCCCCAAAATTTCCCTTAACACCGGCCCAATACGCTCAAACGCCTGCGGCGAGATAATCTCGACGTGAGCACAATCCTGACAGTAGACCTCCAGTTCACGAACCCACGGTGCCCAGGTTGTGTGCGGATCGGTGCCTGCGGGTAAGGTGCGCCCGGCGACAAATAGCGTTGCTTTCCCGTCAAATGGCAGGCTGTGGGCGGTGGTCAGCAAGCGAACCGCATCGGCATAGTTGCCCTCGATAACGGAGAACAGCTCGCCGGAGGCTTGCCCCTGCTGCGCGGCGAGAAACGCCTGACGCTCGCGTTCAATCTCTGCCAGCACTTCCGGGTCCAGCCCGTTTGCCTCTTTTTCTGCCCAGTTTTGCGTTTCCGGCGGCCAGGTATCGAGCAGCCCGAGGAACGCCACGTCCTCACCCTGCTGCCGCAGACGCGCGGCAATGCCCTGCGCTAACGTGCCGCCGAGCGAATACCCGAGCAGGTAATACGGCCCGTGCGGCTGCTGCGCAAGTAGCGTCGCCAGGTGTTGCTCACAGGCTTCGTCTAATGTCGCGGCCTGTTGCAGCGGGCCATCCGGTCGCGGTGACTGAATACCGGTGATCGACCAACGCGGCGCAAGGTGACGGGCCAGCACGCTAAACTGCCAGGCAAAACCGGAGGCCGGGTGGAAGCAAAAGAGGGTCGGCCCGTCGCTTTGCCGCAATGGTAGCAAGGTTTCCAGCCCCAGCCGCCCGGTCTGCTCCGCCGAAAGCGCTTGTTCGAGCAACGCGGCAAGTTTTTCTACCGTGGAAGCGACCATGATTTGCCCGGGTGTGACCTGCCGTTCGCACTCGCGGCTCAGTTGCGCCGCCAGGCGCATCGCCAGCAACGAATGCCCACCGAGCGCGAAGAAATCCGCCTGCGCGTCGTTCACTTCGCATCCGAGCAAACCGGAAAATGCCTGCGCGATCAGCGTTTCCATACCGGCGTTGAGCGGGCGGCCACCCTGCTGCACCGCCAGTTCAGGCAGTGGCAATGCTTTTCTGTCGAGTTTACCGTTGGCGCTCAGCGGCAACGCGTCCAGTTGCACCAGCAACACCGGCACCATATGCGGCGGCAGTTGCTCACGCAGTTGCGCCAGTAGCGCCGTTGTCTCCAGCGGCTGTCCGGAGGCAGAAACCACATAACCGACTAACTGGCGTGCATCGCCGCCGCTGGCGGTGGCCTGATTGAAGACACAGGCATGTGCCACCGCCTGAGCCACGTCTGGCAGCGCCAGCATGGCACGGTCGATTTCACCTAATTCAATGCGCTGACCGCGAATTTTCAGCTGGTCGTCGCTGCGCCCGAGGTATTCAACCGCGCCATTTTCCAGCCAGCGTGCGACATCACCGGTGCGATACATGCGTTCGCCTGCGGCAAACGGATCGGCGATAAAGCGGCTGGCGGTGAGATCCGGGCGGCCAAGATAGCCCTGCGCCAGCTGGATGCCGGTGAGGTAGAGATCGCCCGCCACGCCCGGCGGCACCGGACGCATCATCGCGTCCAGAATGCGCAGCCCGGTGTTCCAGACCGGGAAACCAATCGGCACGCTGTTGCCGCGTACACCCGCCAGCGCTTCGCCATAAGCCGGATACCAGCTCACATCCACAGCCGCTTCCGTCGGGCCGTATAAATTATGCAGCGGCGCGCCAGTCAGCTGCTGCCATTCGCGACAGAGCTCGGCAGGCAGCGCTTCGCCACTACAGAACACCTGTTTTAGCGTGCGGCAACTGCGCGTTGCGCTTTCCGGCGTGAGTGAGGCGACAAACGCGGCCAACATCGACGGCACAAAATGCGTGGTGGTCACGCCGTAATGGGTAAAGAAGTCCTGCAACGCTTGTGGATCGCGGTGCGCATCCGGTTCCGCCATCACCAGCTTTGCCCCGGCGATAAACGGCCACCAGAACTCCCACACCGACACGTCAAAACTGCACGGCGTTTTCTGCGCCACCACATCCTGGGCGGTGAGCGGGTAGCTTTCCTGCATCCACAGCAGACGGTTGACGATGGCGGTTTGCCCGACCATCACCCCTTTTGGCCGCCCGGTGGACCCAGAGGTGAAAATGATGTACGCGGTATGCTCCGGACGCGCCAGATTGAGCGCGTCGCTGCCGTGGGTTTCCAGCGGGGCTTCGTAGCAGAAATGACGAAGCGCGGGAATATCGGCAAAGCGCGCCCGTTGGTTCTGCGCAGTGATCAGCAGACGCGGTTTGGCATCGTCTAGCATCATTTTCAGCCGCTCGTCCGGGTAACCGGTATCCAGCGGTAGCCAGGCGGCACCTGCTTCGACAATGCCGTGCAGCGCCAGCGTCAGGAACACCGAGCGCGGCAGCGCCACCGCCACGCTGTCGCCGGGCTGAACACCAAGCTGGCGAAGCTGGTGCGCCAGCGCAACAACCTGCTCGCGCATTTCGCGATAGCTAAATTGCCACTGCGCATCTGCCAGCGCGGGGGCATCCGGCGTTTTCGCCGCCTGCGCGGCAACCAACGCGCTTAAGGTGGTAGTCGGCAGTATCTTGCCGGTATCGTTAATGTCTGCCAGCCGCTGCGCTTCTGGCGATAAGAGCAACTCAGCATCGCCGCAGCGCAGATGTGGATTTTCGGCAAACTGCCTGAGCAGATGCGCCAGCCGCCCGACGTGTGTTTTTAAGGTGGATTCATCATAACGGCTGCGGTTCGCCAGCACTTCCAGCGACAACCCGCCCTCTTCGTGCGGGAACAGAGCGATTTCCAGATCGTTCACGGGGCCGGTCGCCAGCGTGTGCGTGGTGCCTTTAATGCCATCAACATCCAGCAGATAATCAAACATTTTGACGTTAAATACCGGGCCGAACAGCGGCTCGTCGCCCGCTGCACGCCCGGCGTCACGCACAATTTGCTCGGCGTCATAACGCTGGTGGCGACGCATCGCTTTCAGGCTGCCCGCAAGCGTTGTCGCCAGCGCGGAGAGCGTTTGAGTACCATCCAGATGAATGCCCAGCGGCAGTACGTTAAGCACCGGCCCGGTAGCGGTTAACGCCGCCGAACCCATGCGGCGCATAAAGATAAACCCGGCGGCATAGTCGGTGCGTCCGCATAGCCGACCAAGCCACAGTGCGGCCAGCGCCAGCGCCAGATCGGCGGGTGAATGGTGGCTAAAAGCCTGGGTTACGCGGCGAAATGCCCCGGCATCCATCGCCACGTTGAGACGTAAAATATCGGTTGTTGCCGCGCGCCCCGGCAGCGGCGTGTCGGAAAGGGAGACCGGAGAAGGTAACGCGCTGCGCTGCTGCGCCCAAAAAGCGCGGTCACGCTGCCAGGCATCGCTTTCACAGTAGCGCTGATACTCTTCCACCACCCCGGCAAACGGCGTAAAGGGCGATGTCGGTGTTGCCTCGCCGCGTCGCCATGCGCTGTAAATGGCGGCAATCTGGCGGGTAATGGCCGGAAAACTGAAGCCATCAACCAGTAAATGGTGATAACGCTGATACCAGTACCAGTGCTGCTCGCCCACGCGTAACAGTTGGTGGCAAACCAGCGGATTACCACTCTCCACGCGCAGGTTTTGCGCCAGGTCGGCCTGCATTATCTGTAATGCAGCAGCGTGCGGTTGGCGGCTGTCATGCAAATCGACGATCGCCGGCAGGGCAAAGACATGAGCCTCGTCGACCCACTGCCACACTTCGCCGTTCACCTCTTCAAAGCGCATACGCAGCGTATCGGCCTGCGACAAACCGCTGGCAATCGCCTGTGCCAGCAGCGCGGCGTCGATATCGCCCTTCAGTTCAACATAGTGCGCCACGCTCCAGGCGTTGGGCAGCGTGGAGAGTTTTTCCGCCATCCATATCCCCGGCTGTGCGGCGACCAGCGGTAAACGTCGGGTCATTTTCCGCTCCTCATTGCGCATGGTGCGCCGGGGTTAATGTTTGCCAGTTTGCCGCCAGCCAGGCGTTGCAGGCATCCTGCGGTTGCGGCTCGCACACCACGTTCCAGCCTGCGGGAAGCGCGCACTGCGCGGGCCACAGGCTGAACTGCCGCCGGGTATTTTGCAGAATATAAAATTGCCCTTGCGGGTTATCGAAGGGGTTGGTGAATTCCATAGCAAACTCCTGTCGTAGAAAAGTGCGATTAACGGGCGCGGGTAAGCGGCTGCCAGAGGGTGATAAGCCCGGAGGTCAGCCCGCCGCGCCAGCAAAGCGCATCGTGTCCGCCGTCAACCTGACGCCAGAAAACCGACTGCTGTGTGCGTTGTAACAGGGGAAAAAGCGCCTCGTTGGCGCGAAAAATCAGCGGTTCGCGCACCCCGGCCTCCAGCACAATGCGCAGGCCTTGCGGGTTCAACTCACCGTTTTTAAGGTGTTCGATAATGATGCCGTCACGCTCGCCGCCGCGATGCGGCCACCAGAACGATCCGGACTGGCTCAACACGCAGCCAAACCGCTGCGGCCAGTGCAGCGCGGCATAAAGTGACGACAGGCCGCCAAAACTCTGCCCGGCCACCACGGTGCGATCCGCGCTGTCGCTGAACGGCGCAATGGCACGGACCTGCGGTAATAACTCGTCCTGTACCGCCAGCCAGAAATCGGCATTGCACGGCAGCTCCTGGCTGCGGTGGGCGTTATCAATCACATCAATCAGTACATACACCGCGTCCGGCAATTGCCCGGTGTTGGTCAATGCAGCCAGCGCAGGCCATACCGGCATACTTTGCGCCCAAAACTGCCCGTCGAGCAGGATCGCCAGCGGGCGTTCAGCGCTATGGCTGTTGCCGGTAGTGTAAACCCAGACGCGGCGCGTGTTGTTCAGGCGCGCACTGCGCCATTGCAGGCGCTGCGGTTCGTTGAATGGCGTATCCGTTTCGCGCCAGCCAGGCTGTAACGGTGCATCGGGCATTTCCAGCGCCGAAACGGGGTGGCCACGCCCGCCGCGCCAGCTTTGCGGATTGAGCGGATCGGCAATCGCGCGCGGCAATAGTTTTCGCCAGCCTTCGCGCAACGCGGTGCGATCCGGCGGCGTAAGCGTGAAAACGTCGGCGGCGAAATCGTCGCTGTTTTGCGAAGGAATCAAGCAGTAGCTGCCGCGCCAACTGGCGGCAAGCGTGGTTTTCCAGTACCAGACATCGGTTCCGGCAATGCGCGTCAGCGATTGCGGCGTCGATTTTTGATGGTGATCGGTCACGCCGGTAATATAGATCCACACCTGGCGCACGCGGGAGGTTGCTTCTGTCCCGGCGGGATCGCGCCACCAGAAAGTGACCTCATAATTTCCCTGCGCGTTTTTGACCCATTCGGGCCCCTGTTTCGACTCCCACCAGGCATCACTTCCCGTTGTTGACGTCACGGCTTTAACCTCAAATATGCTGTGGAAATTTTTGCTTGCAGATCAAAAAATATCGATAATATTATTGATAATTATTTTCATTTGCAATAGCGTGTTGGCGCGCTGTGGGAAGCGCGTCTTTCACTTAAAACGGCCGCCGTGGGCGAATTTTCTCAGGAGTGAGCGCCTCGCTACGAGCTGGCTTCATCATGCCGCCTCCTCTCCCCTGGGAAAGGAATTGCCGGGGATGCGGCGACGAAATGCAGGTAAAAAATGAATAACAAAATCAAATCTCTGGCCGTTCTGGTCAATCTGGGGATCTACGGCGTTGCTGTGCCAGCGTTGGCGGCAGAAACCCGCACCGCTTCTGGCGAAGAGACGATTGTTGTCACGGCTGAGCAGCAAAATTTGCAGGCACCAGGCGTTTCCACCATCACGGCAGACGAAATTCGTAAGAACCCGCCTTCCCGTGATGTCTCCGAAATTATCCGTACCATGCCTGGCGTGAACTTAACCGGTAACGCCACCAGCGGTCAGCGCGGGAACAACCGCCAGATCGACATACGCGGCATGGGCCCGGAGAACACGCTGATTCTGGTGGATGGCAAACCGGTCACCAGCCGTAACTCCGTGCGTCTTGGCTGGCGCGGCGAGCGCGACAGCCGGGGCGACACCAACTGGGTGCCGCCGGAGATGATCGAGCGTATCGAAGTGATTCGCGGCCCGGCGGCGGCGCGCTACGGTAACGGCGCGGCGGGCGGTGTGGTGAATATCATCACCAAAAAAGAGAATACTGGCGAATGGCACGGCTCGTGGAATACCTATTTCAACGCGCCGGAACACAAAGATGAAGGGTCAACCAAACGCACCAACTTCAGCCTGAGCGGCCCGCTTGGTGGCGATGTTAGCTTCCGCCTGTACGGCAACCTCGCCAAAACCCAGGCCGACGCGCAGGACATCAACAAAGATCACCAGTCGGAACGCACCGGCACTTACGCCAACACCGTCGTTGCCGGCCGTGAAGGTTCAATCAACAAAGACATTACCGGCGTCGTGCGCTGGGATTTTGCCCCGATGCAGGCGCTGGAGTTGCAGGCCGGTTACAGCCGCCAGGGCAACCTCTACGCGGGCGATACGCAGAACACCAACAACGACAGCAGTACCAATAACTACGTCAATGAAAACTATGGCAAAGAGACCAACCGTCTCTATCGCCAGAACTACTCGGCGACCTGGACCGGCGGCTGGGATAATGGCGTCACCACCAACAACTGGGTGCGTTATGAACACACCCGTAACTCGCGCATCCCGGAAGGGCTGGCGGGCGGTACGGAAGGCCTGTTCAACGCGCAAAAATTCTCTGATATCGACTACAGCGATCTGTTGCTGCACAGCGAAGCGAGCGTACCGTTTGAACTGCTATTCAAGCAGAACCTGACGCTCGGCGCCGAGTGGGATCACCAGAGCATGAAAGATTCCACCTCAAATACCCAGACCTTTATGGGTGGCAATATTCCGGGTTACAGCAGCACCGGCCGTAGTCCTTACTCCAATGCCGATATCTTCTCGGTGTTTGCCGAAGACAACATTGAGCTGACCGACAGCACCATGCTCACTCCGGCGCTGCGCTTTGATCACCACACGATTGTTGGCAACAACTGGAGCCCGTCGCTGAACTTGTCTCAGGGCCTCGGCGACGATTTCACCCTGAAAATGGGCATCGCCCGCGCGTACAAAGCACCAAGCCTGTACCAGACCAACCCGAACTACATTCTCTACAGCCGTGGTCAGGGTTGCTACGCGGTCACCGTGGATGCTAACGGCCGAGACATCGGCTGTTATCTGCAAGGTAACGACGATCTGAAAGCGGAGACCAGCATCAACAAAGAGATTGGTCTGGAGTTCAAACGTGACGGCTGGCTGGCGGGTGTCACCTGGTTCCGTAACGACTACCGCAACAAGATTGAGTCAGGCTACTCGCCGGTTGGGCAAACCTCTATCAAGAGCGGCAACTCAAACCTGAACACCTATATCTACCAGTGGGATAACGTGCCGAAAGCAGTGGTGGAAGGGTTAGAAGGTGCGTTGAATGTACCGGTAAGCGAGACGGTAAACTGGACCAACAATGTCACCTACATGCTGCAAAGCAAAAACAAAACCACCGGTGAGCGTCTGTCGATCATTCCTGCATACACCTGGAACTCCACGCTGAGCTGGCAGGTTACTCAGGATGTTTCGCTGCAATCCACCTTTACCTGGTACGGTAAACAGCAGCCGAAGAAATATGACTACAAAGGTAACCGCGTCACCGGTTCCGCCACCAACGAAGTGAGCCCGTACAGCATCGTTGGCCTGAGTGGCACCTGGGACGTGACCAAAAACGTCAGCCTGACGGGCGGTGTCAGCAACGTGTTTGATAAACGTCACTGGCGTGAAGGTAACGCTCAGACCACCGGCGGCGGCGCAAACTGGATGTACGGCGCGGGTGCCGCAACGTATAACGAGTCGGGCCGCACCTGGTATATGGGGGTAAACACCCGCTTCTAACCGCTGTCCGCCCTCTCCCCCGCCGGAAGATCCCCCGCTTCCCCACGGGGAGAAGGGCACTTACGTTATCAAGCGATGGCGAAATGAAAACGGCACGCCACCTGAAACGGTGCGCGTGCCGGATTTATCTATTGCCCGGACAATGCCGCCGGGCAGGGTTTATCAGAACGCTTCCCAGTCATGTTCCGGCGCTTTGCTGCCGCCTGCAAGCGCAGGTCGGCGCAAGGCTTTCCCCGCTTTTGGCGCAGCCGCTGACGGTTTGCCGGTAGCCCCCTGCTCTGTATCGCCCGGCAGTTTAAACACCGAAACAATTTCCGTTAACTGGAACGCTTGATGCTCCAGCGAAGCGGAAGTGGCGGAAGATTCTTCCACCAGCGCGGCGTTCTGCTGGGTCACGCTGTCCATTTGCGAAATCGCCGTGCCAACCTGACTAATCCCTTTACTCTGCTCCACGGACGCCGAGGCGATCTCGCCCATGATATCCGTTACGCTGGTGACGGAACGCAGGATGTTGTCCATCGATTCGCTGGTCAACGTCACCTGGTCAAAACCGTTATTGACGTTCGTGACCGACTCATCAATCAGCACTTTGATCTCTTTCGCGGCTCCAGCGCTTCGCTGCGCCAGATTACGCACTTCGCTGGCGACCACCGCGAACCCGCGCCCTTGCTCACCGGCACGCGCCGCTTCAACAGCGGCGTTGAGCGCCAGGATATTGGTCTGGAACGCAATGCTGTCGATGACGTTAATGATGTCGGTGATTTTCTGCGAACTGTTGGTGATATTTTTCATGCTGGCGATGACCGCCTGCACGCGCTCTTCACCCTTGTTCACGGCGGCTGACGCCACGTGTGCAAGGTTGCTGGCTTCGCTGGCGTTGTCGGCGTTCTGTTTGACCACCGCGCTCAGCTCTTCCATGCTGGCGGCGGTTTGCGTCAGCGCGGCGGCTTGTTCTTCTGTGCGCGAAGAGAGATCGGTGTTACCGGACGCAATTTCGCTCGCCCCCTGGTAAATTTCACCCGCGCTGTTACGGATCTGCGTAACGGTGTTCACCCAGTTGTTCTGCATGGTTTCCAGATAGGGAATCAGTTGCCCCACTTCGTTGTTACCCAGATCTTTTGTCGGCTTATCCAGCTTGCCCACCGACAACACCTGCAGATGTTGCTTAACCCACTCCAGCGAGCGCGCCAGGCACAGCGCCAGGTAGCGCTCGGACATCACCAGCATCGCCAGGCCAATGATCATGGCGATGATAATGATGGCGCGCGTCAGCGAAACCCAACTGGCAATACGCGCGTTAGCGGCGGATTTCAGCTCGTGAATTTGCTGGTTATACGCGACGATCGCCTGTGAGAATCCGCTGCGCAGCGGGCTGAACTGCGCTTTCGACAACTGGTTATAACTCTCGGCATTGTCGGCTTTAACGGCGGCGAACATCGGCGTAATGGCCTGATTAAACAGGTTCAACGAGCTGTTATAGATATTATCGATGGCCTCGGTGCTGATATTCGCATGATCGGTCACTTTGAACTGATTTAGACCGTTTTGCAGAAAATCGATATCTTTGCCGATACGATCGAGGGTTTGCTGGTAGTTTTGCGTATCGTTATTGGCCTGGAAAACCAGCGCGCGGTCCATCAGCAGTTTGACCTGGTAATAGCGATCGCTGGCGTTGTTGATGATGTCGCCGTTAATTTGCTGAACGTTGGTGAGTTCCACTTCATCGGTTAAGGCACTCAACGCATGTAACGAATAAAACGAGACACCGCCCCAGAGCAAAGTGAAAATGACCAGGATCGCCAGCATTGCGACCTTGATTTTTAAATTTCGAATAAAGTGCATAAAAAACCCCGGTAAATAGTTGTGAAATAACGTTTTAAAGCAGCGATCTCCTCGCTGTCATAAACCCCATCGGCTAAGTTTCCGGGTTAATTAAGAATAAAAAGAAGTAAGGCAATAACCTTTCTATTGAAATGGTGATAACACGTAGTTTACCGTGGCTTAACTTTTGAAACGGAAGTAAAGTGGTAATTTGGCAGGCGTTTAACCGGTAAAGATGTCGAGTTGCGTGGCGCGCGGAAGGGGTAAAGCGGGGGCATCGGCGGATACCGATGCCACGTTCATTAAGATGACGAGGGAGCAAAGAAGGCGCTGAGTTTTTGTTTTTGCCTGCCCTGCTCGTCAAAGTTACTGGCCGCCAGCCAGGCGGAAATCGCCGCGTCGCGCTGCGGCCATTCGCTATCCAGCATGGATAAATAGTCGGTATCGCGGTTGCGCCCTTTACGCACCATATGCTGGCGAAAACGCCCTTCCCAGCTAAAGCCGAGACGTTCGGCAGCGCGGCGGGAAGCGACATTGAGCGTGTCACACTTCCACTCTACGCGGCGGTAGTTGCAGGCAAACGCGTGGCGCAGCATCAACCAGATGGCTTCCGTTCCCAGCACGCTATTTTTCATGCGCGGTGACCAGGTGACATGGCCGATTTCCACCGAGCCATTTTGTGTGTTGATGGCAAGCCAGGCGACAACGCCGAGCGCCTCACCGCTGGCACACTCCACCACGGCGAAAGGCGCGATGGTGGTGTCGATCATTTTACCCACCACCCATTGCGCCATGCTGTCCACGGTTTGTGGGCGCTCACCCGCCAGCCATGTCCAGTCGCTCTCGTTTTCCGCCTGAGAGTAAGCGCGCAAAAGATCGTGCGTGTGTACCCTGGCGTCAAGCGGTTCCAGCCGACAGTATTGTCCGTGCAACACGCTGCGCGGCAGCGGCTGGACGCCGTGCCAGTGCGGCAACATGTCACCGACGGTTTGACCATAATGATTCAATTCCGGCACTTTTTTCTCCCAGGCAAAAAAGTTAAACAGAAAAAGAGTGTTTTAACAGCAGTTAAGCCCGGAATATAGTGCCTAAAATTGGGGGGTAAGTGGAGAAAAATCTCTTTGAAATCAGAGGACTGACCAGATTTGGCATCAGAATAGTCTGATGCCTTTACACTTACTGACCAAAGTGGCCAAATTGAGCCAAAACCTGGTCAAAAATGGCCATTCCCTGCTGGACTTCTTTCGCGCTCATTATGCAAGGTGGCACCACATGAATGCGGTTTTCGACAACAAAAGTTAACATTCCGGCTCCGGTTAGCGCCGCCTTGATCGCAGCCATCTCTGTCGCGGCTAAAGGCGTTTTGGTTTTGCGGTTGCTCACCAGCTCCAGCGCCTGGAACATGCCACGCCCGCGCACCTCGCCAATCAGCGGATGTTTTGCTGCCAGAGCCTCCAGCGCAGGACGCAGAACGCCGTTGCCGATCTCTGCCGCATTCTGCACCACGTTCTCCTCTTTCATCGCATCAAGCGTGGCGACAATCGCCGCCATCGCCAGCGGATGCCCGGAATATGTCAGCCCACCGGCGAAGAAATGGTCGTCAAAGTAGTGAGCAATCGGCGCGGAAATCAGCACACCGCCCGCCGGCACATAGCCCGCATTCACCCCTTTGGCGAAGGTGATCAGATCCGGCACGATGCCATCCTGTTCGAAAGCAAACCAGCTACCGGTACGGCCAAAACCGGCCATCACTTCATCAAGGATCAGCACAATGCCGAACTCATCAGCCAGCGCGCGCACGCCCTGCATATACCCGGCTGGCGGCACCAGAATGCCCGCCGTGCCGGGAATGGACTCCAGCAGGATCGCCGCAATCGACGACGGCCCTTCGCACTCAATCATGCGGCGCAGATGCGCCAGCGCGCGCTCGCACTCTTCGGTTTCACTGGCGGCATTAAATTCGCTGCGATACAGGTACGGGTTAAAGAAGTGAACATGCCCGCGCGAATACTCATTTGGCACACGTCGCCAGTCGCCCGTCGCCGCAATGGCGCTGCCGGTGTTGCCGTGATAAGAGCGATAGGCAGAGAAAATTTTGTCACGCCCGGTGTACAGCCGTGCCATGCGAATGGCGTTTTCGTTGGCATCCGCCCCGGCGTTGGTGAAAAAGACTTTGCTGAAGCCTTCCGGTGCCAGCTCCACAATGCGTTTTGCCGCTTCGCCACGCGCCAGGTTGGCGGTGGCCGGCGCAATGGTTACCAGCGTTTCCAGCTGCGCTTTCATCGCCGCCAGCACGCGCGGGTGTTGATAACCAATATTGACGTTCACTAACTGGCTGCTGAAATCGAGGTAGCGGTTACCGTCGTAATCCCACAGCTCGCAGCCTTGCGCCCCGGCAATCACCATCGGGTTGAGGTTGCCCTGCATCGACCATGAATGAAACACATATGACCGGTCCAGTTGACGCACGTCGTCGTTCGTTATCGCCATCTCGTTGTGAAGTGCCAGTTTCATGCCAGATCCTCTCATGCCGTTGTTGTTGTCTGCATCATGCTGCGCGCCATAAAGAGGCGGGTAGAGCCAGTCGGCTTCGCGGGATGTGACACCCGTGTCACACGTCAGTGGTGTAACTGGCACTGTCTGGCAGGCGTGAGGATTTTTATAGTGGCGCAATAACCCTGCACAGGAGAAGAGAACAATGGCAGCGAAAAACGTGGTGTTCATTACCGGCGCGACCTCCGGATTTGGCGAAGCGGCGGCGCAGGTTTTTGCCGACGCCGGATGGGCGCTGGTATTGAGCGGGCGTCGGCTTACGCGTCTGGAAAACCTAAAAGAACGCCTGCATAGCAAGGTGCCGGTACACATTATTGAACTCGATGTCCGCGATAACGCCGCGGTAAAAAAAGCGGTGGCCGAACTGCCTGCAGCATTTGCCGATATCACGACGCTTATCAACAACGCCGGACTGGCGCTCGCCCCACAGCCCGCCCAGAAAGTGGAGTTGCAGGACTGGCAAACGATGATCGACACCAATGTCACCGGACTGGTTAACGTGACACACGCGCTGCTGCCCACGCTAATTGCGCACGGTGCGGGGGCATCGATTATCAATATTGGCTCTATCGCCGGGCAGTGGCCCTACCCTGGCAGCCATGTGTATGGCGCGACCAAAGCCTTTGTGAAGCAGTTTAGCTACAACCTGCGCTGCGATTTACTGGGAACGGGCGTGCGGGTAACCGATCTTGCGCCGGGGATTGCCGAAACGGAATTTACCCTCGTACGCACCAAAGGCGACAAAGCGGCGTCTGATAATTTGTATCGCGGCACGACGCCGCTCAGCGCGCAGGATATTGCCGGGCAGATGTTCTACATCGCCACCCTGCCGGATCATATGAATATTAACCGTGTAGAAGTGATGCCGGTGCGCCAGGCCTGGCAGCCGTTTGCCATCGACCGGGATTAAATCTGGAGTGTTCTGAGCCACAAAATAAAACGCCCCGGCATAAATGCCGGGGCCTGCTTTTATTCTTTTTTCCTGGGTGTTTAATTGTTTTACCCCGCCCGGCGCTTATCTCCGGCACTCACTCTTAGGTGGCGTTAGCTCTTTATGGGGTGAGACCACAATAGTCCATCGGAATGTTCTGAACAATAGTCTTTTGGTTGCAATTTTCGGTTTTTTGATGCTCATCATAATTTGCCGGATCCTCCCGGAAACCCGCGTGACGACGGTCACTCATCAGCAGGCGCTAACAATTTTCGAGCCGCAGAAAACAGACGAAGCGTGACGCGTATCGCGATGCGAGCGCAAAATTGATGAATTTTTCGCCGCCATTGTCGATAAAAGAGGCAATGCGTTATGATTGCGCCATTCGGAATTTGACTTAAATCCTTCAGACGTTTACAAAAGATACTGCCTTCCTTAAGTCCGACTTGCGTCTTTCCCGTTTTCGTCCAGGCTTCCATTTTACCCAGCGTAAAAATGGTGCGGATTGACCGGTTCAGATTTGCGTTTTACCGACTATTTTAAGATTTGCAGGCATCTGTAAGTGGAGTATCGCATGTTCTCTTTTGTCGCCCGGCAGGCGATTTTTGATGCAAATATGAACACAGTCGGTTACGAGTTGTTGTTCAGAGACAGTATGACGAACCGGTTTCCCGACGTTACGCCGGAGTACGCCACTGCCCAAATTATTGTCGAACAGTTTCTGGGCGCACCGCTGGGCCGTCTGAAAGAGTACAGCGCGATCTTCGTTAACTTCCCCTATGAACTGCTGATACAAGGGATGGCGGAAACGTTGCCGAAAGACCGCGTGATTGTGGAAATCCTCGAAACCGCCAAACCCACGCCTCAGTTGCTCAACACGGTAAAAAAACTCTCTGCGCACGGCTTTCGTATCGCACTGGATGACTTCGCGTTAGGCGACACCTGGAACGCGTTTTTACCTTATATCAGCATTATCAAATTCGACGTGCGGGAAAATACGCCGGACGAGATCAGCGGCTATATCAATGCCAAAGCCCATTTGCTGAAAGACACCATATTTCTTGCCGAAAAGGTGGAAACCCAGGAAGAGTATGAGTGTTTCCGTAATATGGGTTGTACGCTGTTTCAGGGGCATTTTTTCAGCAAGCCGGTGATCCATTCAGCCAATAAACTGTTTCAGAATCAGGAAATCACCTTAAAACTGATGAAAGAGGTGAATGCCGACTCGCCGGATTTTGGCCGAATCGAAGCCCTGCTGAAACAGGATCTGGCGCTGTCGTTTAAGATCATGCGCTATGCACAAAATATTGTCTTCAACGCGCGCGGGATTAAAAACTTCCGCAGCCAGTCGTTAAAGGACGTTATTTTTTACCTTGGCACCAATGAGTTACGCCGCTTTGTGCTGGTTTCCTGCCTGACCTCGGTCAACAAAGTAAAGACCGACGACATTTACTACCAGAGCCTGATCCGCGCCAAGTTTTGCGAACTGGCCTCGGCGCACTCCATCAGCCGTCACTCAGCCGATGACGCGTTTATCGTCGGTCTGTTTTCACAGCTCGACAGGATTTTTGAAATGCCGATGGCAGATTTATTAAGCCAGATTGATATTTCCGCCAGCGTCATGATGGCGCTTAAAGAGCAAAAAGGCCCGCTCTACCCTTACCTGCAACTGATTGAGCTGTACGAAAATCACAACTGGGAAGAGGTCAGCGCGCTCGGTCACCGGCTGGGTTTTAACCGCAGCATGGTGGCAGAGCTGATTAAAGCCGCCACCAAATGGACCAACGCTATCCCGTCAGACGTGAGCTAAGCATTTCAGTTTTCGCGCCGGAAAGCCGATTTAATCAGTAGGGTGTTACTTACACCGCTACTTTGTTTCACTCGGCTGATCACTGGACGCACATCATGGAAAAGTTAACGGTATATGGATATCGACTCGGTAACGAATATCAGGTGGAATTCGTGCCTTATAAGCAAAGTCTGACGACCTGCGCGATCCCCGGTAGCTGCACCTATTTACGTAACACCATGAGCAACCTGCTGACCTACCTGCTGGCGCACGCCGTGGGGAATATTGTGGCCGACAAAACGTTGCAGATTCAGGTATGGGAAAATAATGGATTGAGTTGCTCAAGCCAGCGGCTGTGGCAAGTGATGAACAACCTGAAGCGTAAACTGGCGGTATTCGGTTTGCCCGACGACTTTATTCTGCGCGTGGCCGGCAAAGGGTATCTTATCCCGCCGGAAAAGGTGCTGACGCTGTATTGCCGGGAGACGTTTTTTCAGCAACACCTCGCGGTAGATTACTCCGCCCTGTAAGGCCAGATAATTAAGCATAACGCAGCGCGTCAATCAGTAAGCTAAACGCGGCAGTGTGCTGTTTACGGCTGGGATAATAGAGGTAATAGCCGGGGAATGGTTCACACCAGTCGTCGAGCACCGTTTCAAGTTTGCCTTCGCTAACAGCCTGCGCCACGCAATCTTCCGGTACCAGCGCCAGCCCCATACCGCTGGTTGCCGCTTCGACTCTGGAAGCCAGGTTATTAAAGGTTAATTGCCCTTCCACGCGCACGCGCATTGGCTGGCCGTCTCTGGAAAACTCCCAGGCATACAGTCCGCCAAGTGTCGGCAGACGCATATTAATACAGTTGTGCTGCTGTAAGTCATGCGGCGTTTGCGGTTTACCATGACGGGAAAAATAGCCCGGCGAGCCCACAACCACCATGCGCCAGTCGGGGCCAATTCGCACCGCGACCATATCTCTGGCAACCTGTTCACCAAGGCGAATACCGGCATCGTAGCGCTCACTGACAATATCCGTCAGGGTGTTATCGATAGTTAATTCCATTTTCACATCAGGGTAAGCGTCTAAAAAAGGCTTAATGGCTGGCCACACCGTCGAATGCAATGCGTGCTCGCCAAGCGTGATGCGGATATTGCCGGCCACGCGATCGCGCATATCGGTTAAGGCAATCAGTTCTTCCTCAATCTCTTTAAAGCGCGGGCCAATGCTATTAATTAATGCCTCGCCTGCATCGGTGGGCGCGACGCTGCGCGTAGTACGGGTAAGCAGACGAATTTGCAGACGCTCTTCCAGCCCGCGAATAGCATGGCTGAGCGCCGATTGCGAGACACCTAATTTTGCTGCCGCGCGAGTAAAGCTACGTTCGCGGGCCACCACAATTAAATAGAAAAGATCATTAAAATTATCTTTCAGCATTTCCGCCCCGTGACCAGACCATGAAAATAGCGTTTATGCTACACTTCGGCTGCGTTTTAATATATGTCTATAATTCACTAATCCCGCAATAAAAGGGCTCTGATCGTGAAGCAGGTCACCTCTTTTTATGTTAATAAGCGCCAGCGCCCTTCTTTTTAATGAGCCACATTCATAACCGCAATGAACCATATTACTTAATCAATACGCTTTATTATTCACCACGCATAAACGCACTGAACACCATTAAAATTAACCATGCAGCAGCGGCAGATATTTAATAATTAAACATCCGCTTTTATTACCCACCTTAAATAACCACTTAATCAACCTGCATATTTAACCGCACCTTTTGCCAATAAAAGCCGGGGGGAATTACCCCCGGATAGGGAAAAAAGTAATAGTAGACACAAAAAATGCAATGAGGTTAATAAAGCGTCTTAACGGTAACCGATCAAACGCGAGTTGATATTAGCGATCTGTGCGATTAAAAATAACCAAAAAAAAGTTCCAACCGATATTTGTCATTATGTGCTAAAAAGAATTTAAATATTTACACCAGAAGAACTCAGATGATAAACAATATCCTGCAACCTGAATAATCCATGAACCACTCTCATAAGTGGCAGTGTATTCTTGTTGTTATTAAAAAACACAGTGGCAAACATCAAGGGTTTATTTATATGAAAATCTCTCAACTGAGTCTTTTCGTCTCTGCTGCGGTACTGTGCTCGTCAGTACAGGCGGCGGAAATATATAATAAAGACGGTAATAAGTTAGACTTATATGGTTTGGTATCAGCAGAACATTATTTTTCTGATAACAGCGGCTGGGACGGCGACCAGACTTATATGCGTCTTGGCTTTCGCGGTGAAACGCAAATTAATGACCAACTGACCGGCTACGGCCAGTGGCAAATGCATATTGACGCCAATAAATCGGAAGGTGATACCAATACGCCACGCACGCGTTATGGCTTCGCCGGGTTAAAATTCGCCAATTACGGTTCAGTGGATTATGGCCGTAACAAAGGTGTTTTATATGACTCCCTCGGTTATACCGATATGCAGCCCGAATTCGATGGCATGACATACGGTTCCGACCAATTTATGTTTAGCCGTGGCAACGGCATGCTGACCTACCGCAATACGGATTTCTTCGGTCTGGTTGACGGCCTGAATTTCTCCCTGCAGTACCAGGGCAAAAATGATGGCGGCGGCGAATCCGGCGCCGGTCGAAATGTATTACGCCAGAACGGCGACGGCTACGGCTTATCCGTGGAATATAACATTGGCGCGGGCGTAAGCGTTGTTGGTGCCATGACCAGCGCCAAACGGACAGAAGAGCAAAATACCGCCACCAATATCCTCGGTAATGGCGATCGCGCCGAAGCCTATTCTGGCGCAATTAAATATGACGCCAATAATATCTACCTGGCGGCGATGTTTACTCAGGCTTATAACGCTTCGCGTTTTGGCAGTGCTTCCGATACGACGACCGCCTACGGCTACGCTAACGAATCACAGATTTTTGAAGCGTACGCCAGCTACCAGTTCGACTTTGGCTTGCAGCCATTCGTGGCGTATAACGCGCTGAAAGGGAAGAATATTGGCAGCAACAGCGCGGGTGATAAATATGGCGATCAGGATATCGAAAAATATGTCGATCTCGGTGCCACCTATTACTTCAACAAGAACTTCAACATGTTTGTTGATTATAAAATCAACCTGATTGATGAAGATAAATTCACCACCGCCGCCGGTATCAACACCGATGACGTGGTGGCAGTGGGTATGGTTTACCAGTTCTGAACCAGCAAAAAGGCGGCGCAGGCCGCCTTTTATTCACCGTCTTTTCCCGCACGTTTTCCTTTCATTACGCTTTTTTCCTTAGCGCTGATGCTGGCGTCGCCAGACGCCGGGCGGCATCTGGTATTTGCGCGTAAAGGTGCGTGTAAAAGTCTGCTGCGAGTCATAACCGTATTTGGTGGAGATAGCCATAATCGACTGCTCAGTCGCCAGCAGTTCATGCGCGGCGCTTTCCAGCTTTTTCTCGCGGATATAGATGCCAAGCGGTATCTGAATCACTTGCTGGAACAGGCGCTGAAGATGCCATTTCGAATACCCCGCCCGCGTGGCGACATCCTCGATCCGTAGCGGCCTTTCAAGGTTATCGTCAATCCATTGCTGGATCTCAAGAATCACCGCGTGTTGCATACCCATGGTTGAAACCTCCTTGAGAACAGGAGCATTCACCTTAGCGAAGTGATACTTACGCAAACATGACGCGAAAATAATAATTTTGTCAGAAATGTCCATGCCGCAACGCCATATGGCATGGGGCAGCGCGCCCGTCGCGGGGAAACCTGTCAGCGCGTACACCATCCTGACTGGCCTGCAATGCGCAAGGGAGGCGGCTGAGCGCAGCCTCCCTGTTGCCGTTTTCGGTCAGGCTATAGCGCTTTTGCCTCCCCCGCCCATTCGCGCAGGAAATGCGCGGAGCTAAGAGCTGGCTCGATAACCGCAATATCGACGCTGACCAGGCCAAATTTAACAAAAGGATCGCGTTCTATGTCATTTTCCAGGCTCTGGCTGTCGCTGGCCGTCGCCAGGATAAATCCACCCGGTTTATTTTGCAGCGGCCCGGCGAAAATAATATGCCCTTTTTTGATCATCTCGCCCAGCCACAATTTGTGCGCATCAACATACGCACCGAGAATATCCGGCTCACTGGCGTAACTAAGCGTAATTGCATATAACATAATTTATTCCCCGCAGATTAATGTAATGGCAGCGCAGCAATAATGTTATTTATCGCCGATCGCGCGGCGGCAATTTGCTGGTGTTTAATGTCATCTCCTTTCGAGGTACCTTCCGCGCGGATAATATGAATAGCGTCAATACCCAGAAAACCGAAAAAGGCACGCAGATATTTCTCCTGGAAATCCATGCCATCAAAAGGCGGCTGTAAATAAAAGCCGCCGCGGGCTGAAATAATCAATACCTGTTTTCCCTCCGCCAGCCCTACCGGCCCGGTGGCGGTGTACTGAAAGGTTTTTCCCGGTTGCGCAAGCCTGTCCAGCCAGGCTTTTAACTGACTGGAAACGGAGAAGTTATACATTGGCGCCGCGATAACAATCAGGTCATGCGCCAGGAATTCATCGACCAGTTGCTGTGAAATCTGGTGCTCCGGCTGCCTGTCGCTTGTCGGTTGACTACCGGGAACAACGCGAAATCCGGCGGCAATATCTGCGGTTAAATGGTTTATTTCGTCGCGAACCACATCGCGATAGGTTATTTCCGCTTGCGGATAATGCGCTTTTATTTCCCGCATAACATCAGCGGAAAGTGCGCGAGTGACGGAATGGTCACCCGAAATACTGGAATCAATATGCAGAATCTTCATCATACTCTCCGACAATAAACACAGCAGTTATTTAAAGGATTTAGCAGCAGTATCGATAAATTTCGCCACCGCTTCGGGTTGCGAAACCATAGACAAATGTGAACTGTTAACGCTATATACCGTGGCGTGGATCTGTCTGGCTATTTTCTGCTGAACGGCGGGTAACAAAGCATGATCGTTTTCGGTCAGCAAATACCAACTCGGTTTATTTTCCCAGGCGGCATGAGTGATTTTTCCCTGAAATGCCGCGAGGGCGATCGGTTGTGAAACCGCAGCCAGCGCCCGGACATTGCTGGTTGAAATATCGTTCGCCATCACCTGTTGAAACTGGCTGGCATCATCTAACCACACCAGCCCTTGCGCATCCGGCGTTAACCCGCTCATTGGCGCGTTAAGCCGTGCCAGTAAATCCGTCACCGATTCCCCCGTTGCCGGTGCCAGCGCCGAAAGGTAGACAAACCCCCGCACGTGGCTGTTATTACCGGCCTGGCTGATAACCGCACCGGCCCACGAATGACCGACTAGCAGCACATCGCCGTGCTGGCGTGCCAGCACACGCCCGGTGGCGGCGACATCATCATCCAGCGAGGTCAGCGGGTTTTGTACCGCCGAAACGTGGTAGCCCATGTTTTGTAAGCGCTCGGTCACGGCGGCCCAACTGGAGCCGTCCGTAAACGCGCCGTGTACCAACACAATATTTTTAATCGGCTGCGCGGCCACCTGCGCCGACATCACGCTCAACATGGCCGCACAAGATGCCGCTGTGATAAACCGTTTTCCTTTGCGAAAAGCGTTCCGCATGTTCTCTCCCACCACCTACTGATGAAGTTATAAACACCATGCGCAGAGTGTAATCAGGGGTTTCTGGCGTGGTAAGATGGCGAACTTGACATTAAACAGGCAAAATCAGACATAACGCGGAGAACCACAATGCAGATAGCGATAATGGCCACGGCAGGTAGCATGATGTCTGCGATTAGCGGGCTTGCGGATATGTTCTGGATAACCAACCAGCTTCTGCCCGCCAGCATTGAAGCCAGCCGGTTCAGGATCGCCATTGTCAGCCCTGACGGGAAGCCGGTCGCGGACGCGCAAGGTCGCACGATTGCGGTGGATGGCGCGTTTGCCAGCATAACCGCGCCCGATGTGATTCTGGCCTGCGGCATGGCGCTCGGCAGCAATAAACTGCCTGCGCTCACCAGCCCGGAGGCCATCGCGTGGTTGCGCCAACAGCATCAGCGCGGTGCGAAAATTGGCGGCGCCTGCGCCGGGGGGTATCTGCTGGGTGACGCCGGATTGCTGGATGGCAGAGAGTGCGCCACCACATGGTGGCTGTATCCCACTTTCCGCGCCCGCTATCCGCGCGCCAAAATGGTGTGGGGCAAAGCGTTAATCGAAGAGCGCAACGTGATCACCACCGGCGGACCGCTATCGTGGGTGGATCTGGCGCTGCACATTATTCGCCAGCATGCCGGGGACGAAGTGGCAAGGATGGCAGCGGATATGACCGTTGCCGACAGCCAGCCGATCTCCCAGCAAATCTATGCGCCGCGCGGCTTTTTAAACACCATCGATCCGCTGTTACTGCGCGCCGAACAGCTTATCCGCTATGAAAACCCGGCCATTACCGTCGAAGAACTCGCCAGCGCGTTGAACCTCAGCCCGCGCACCTTGCACCGAAAACTGGCCGATTTAACCCACGAAAGCCCTAAACATTTTATTACGCGTGTGCGCATAGAATCGGCCTGCCTGCTGCTTGAAAACCCGTCAGCCAATATCAGGCACGTCGCCGCCGCGTGTGGCTATACGGAAGATACGGCGTTTCGCAAAGCCTTTAGCCAGCTCATCAACATGACACCTGCGCAGTACAAGCACTGGGTTGCCGCGCGAAACACGAAGCACGGGCATTAACGCCCCGCCGTTGCGGCATTTTTGTCGTCATGGCGGGGTTATCTGATCGTTTTACGAAACGCTGCATGTCCGGTTACGGGAATTCTCTTCACCGTCAATGTGCCTACAATGGGCGGCACCTGCACAACAAGAGAGAATAACCATGGCATTTCAGGCTGGGCTGTACTGGATAATCGATCCGCTCTGCGGCTGGAGTTATGGCGCACTGCCGCTGATTAACCGCACGGCTGAACATTTCACTGAACGACAACATATTTTGCCCGGCGGCCTGTTTATCGACGCGCAGCGCCGCCGCCTGGACGCCGACTGGCTGGCCCATGTGCACGAACATGATGATCGGATCGCGAAATTAACCGGTATGCCGTTTGGCCGTGCTTATAAAGAAGAGTTGCTCGCCCGCGACGGGTTGCTGCTCGACTCGCTACCGGCCACTCGCGGTTTGTTAGCCTTACAGCAATCTGGCGAACCGGCTGACGCACTGCGCTTTCTTAACGCCATTCAGACAGCCTGGTATCGGGACGGCCGTGATATCACCCGCGATGAGGTGGTCAATGCGGTGATTCAGCACGCCACCGGTCTGCCTGTTGTCAACGGTCAGGTGGCGGAAAGCGAAGCCCGCGCCGCCATTCAATATGGCCGCATGGTCATGGCACAAGCCGCCGGAGCGGGTTTCCCCTGCGCCGTGTTGGTGCAGGAAGATGGCCGTTACACGCGGCTTCCGGTCAGCCAGTATTACGGCAATCCGGATGCATTTATGTCGCTCGTAAAAACATATCGTTAAAGGAACTCCACCATGAACCGTAAACTATCCGGCGTATTGCTGATGCTCGCCAGCGCCTCTTCTGTTGCCGCACCGTTACAATTGCAGGTTTATAACCCGCAGGAAAAAGCGATTTTCGCCGTCTCATCCACGCTGGTTTCCGGTCCTACGGAAGCCATTTTGTTTGATGCGCAATTCAGCGTGAAAGATGGCGAAAAACTGGTGGAGATGATCAAAGCCAGCGGCAAAACGCTCAAGCAAGTGGTGATCACCTCCGGCGATCCGGATTTCTATTTTGGCCTTGAACCGATCGTTAAAGCCTGGCCGCAGGTCAAGGTGGTTGCCTCGCCGGCGGTGGTGAAACATATCGAAGCGACAAAAGAGGCCAAGCTGGCGTACTGGGGGCCGCAGATGAAGGACGGCGCGCCGCACACCTTAACCGTACCGACAGCGACCACGGCGACCCACTTTACTATCGATGGTGAAACGCTGGAGCTGCGCCATCCGCAAAGCTATGCGGCTTATGTCTGGATCCCGGCGAATAAAGCCATTCTCGGCGGCACGGCGATTTCCAGCGGCATCCACGTCTGGAGCGCCGATACGCAAACCCCGGCTGCACGTGCGCAGTGGCGTGACGTGCTGGGCGAAATGCAACGCCTGAAGCCGCAGCAGGTGATCCCCGGTCATTACCTGGGGGCGCGTCCCGCCGGTGAGCAGGCTATTACGTTTACCCTTAATTACCTCGATACCTTCGAGCAGGCGCTGAAAGCGAATAACACCTCGGCGGGCGTTATCAAAGCAATGGGCGCCGCTTATCCGAAGCTGGCAGAAGCGGGTTCACTGGAGCTGAGCGCAAAAGTGAACACCGGCGAAATGACGTGGTGATCGTCACGCGGAATCCTGATTTCCCAGATCAGAATTTACGCATCATCTGCAATATTGTTCCACACACGCCAGCGCGGCGTGATGAATTAAACGCCGCGTCATGAACAAGATAAGGGGCCCACTGCGTCCCCCTTATCCATTCCTGCAACTCCCACAACTCGCACTATACTCACCTTCCGCGTGCCGATAGGCTGTCGGCTCGCGTCGGGATGACGCGTCCCCTCACACCTTCCGGTGCGATCAGACATTGTGTTTTAAATCCTCAAAAGCCCTGGCGTGGCGAATTAAAAAAGCGTCACCGTTAATTGGCAGGCGTAGTCGTCGTCGTTGTGCTGGTTGAGGTATTGCTGCCGTTATCTCCCCCGCCCATTGATAATAAAAGCAAACCGGCTACGGCAGAAACAACTGCCACGCCGGTGACGGCTGAACTGCCAACTGCATATTCCGCTGCATTCTCCCCGGCGGCTTTTCCTTCTTCTGCGGGCGCTGCGTAGCAAATTTCAGAAATAACAAATACGAAAGCGATAATAATGTATTTTAAAAGCACCATAATCCTGTCCTCATATTTATTTGGGATCATCTGCACTTTAAATCGCCATCGCAAAAACGGATCGCAAAATAGGACATTCCTCGACAATATGAAAACAAATGGGAGATTCCTCAGCGAAACCAAATTATCTCAACGGATGCACATTTCGCTTAAAAATAAAAATAAGATAATCCTCAGTTAACAATTTTTTAGCAGTATGATAGAGATCAAAGAAGACATAGAAGAACACCACAAAGGATTGAGAAAAATTTCAAACTGCAAATTTTACACACGCACATCCAGACGCTCCAGGAGGGTGTAATATGGAAAGAAAAATAGATGTCATATTATGCAAAATCACCTGCTCTTATACCAAAAAAGGCATCACTCAATTAGTTAATGAAATCAGAAACGGCAGTGGTTTGCACATTGGAATTAACTTTACAGCTCCTTATTCCGGCCGGGGAACATTAGTGGTAACCAAAGGTAATTTTATACCCTTTACGTTGGCACATACGCCTATGATTGTGATACCCGATAAAGTTCCGGTCAGCGTTTTAATGGACATATTAACCGAATTTGTTTACGGAAGAGTCAGCCAGCATGTTAAGACGATCCGTCTGGGAAGGCGCGAAATTGCGATTCTTAAAGAGATGATTTTCGAAAAAAGTGACGAGGAGATTTCAACGCTATTAAACATCAATAAAAAAACCGTTTCATCGCACAAGGACAACATAAAAAAGAAAATCTCCGCGAGTACAAAGATTGACATTTTCTATGCGTTTAGCATTTTTTCCTTTACCGACTCCACATTAAATGAGAGTTCGAGTGAAGATCCACTTTTTATGCCGCCGGGCGAGCAAATAAATAGAATGGTCGCTTACGGCTAAGAAAGAAAAATAACTACAACACTCAGCAAAATAAAAACCAGGACGCAACGTGAAATTGCCTTTTTATCCCATCGATAAAAAGGCAATTCACATTAAATACCGTTAAGTCTTCTTGCCGTATTTACGCGGTTGACCCACTTTTCTTGAGCGTACAAGTCGAAAGTGCCTGTAAAAAGAATACGCGATAACGATCAGCAGCACGCCTATCAAGGCCAGGTTCATCATCACCATTTTAGTTTCACTCACAACGGGCGGGCTTTCATTTAACCGATAAATAACCGCAGCCGTCAATAGCTGACCAAAAAATAAGACTGGCCTCAACAGCACAAATAATTAAATGCTAATGATGAGATTAAACCTAAGGAAAACAATGGCGCTGCCGCGCATTGCCAGCACGAGTACGCAACACCGCTATTATCTTTAGATTTTTCATCGTTATTACCCGGCGAATTCCCCACATAAAATGGCTATTTATTCTGGCACGCTGGTTAACTGCTGGCGGATAGCATCAATAAACAACCGCAGCGCGGCGTGTTGATGTTCCCGAGACTGATACAGGCCATAAATCCCCAGTCGTTGCGGTTCGAGATCGGGTAACACCCTGACCAGTTGGCCATTATTCAGCGCCTCCTGCGCTTCCCGTTCCGGCACCAGCGCCAGCCCACACCCGGCAATCGCCGCATCGCGCAGCACCGCCGAGATCCCCGCGCTCAGATTACCGTTCGCCATCACTTGCCACGTGTTTTGTGCGCTGTCGGTGAAGTGCCACGACTGCCCGGCGAAACCGCTATAGTGAAGACAATTGTGGTGCTCAAGCTCGTGTACCGTGTGCGGTGTACCGTGCAGACGCAGGTAATCCGCCGATGCGCAAAGTACCGAGCGGCACTCGCCGAGACGGGTGGCTATCGCCCCTGCTTCCGGGTTATTGGTGATGCGAATCGCCAAATCGATGCGTTCACCAATCAGGTTGACCGGGTGGTTTCCCACTTCGACTTCGATTCTTAACGCCGGGTAACGCGCCAGAAAATCCGGCAATACCGGCCCGATAATGTGGCTGGCCGTGAAGTGGGCACAGGCGACACGCAATGTGCCGGAGGGTGTTTCCCGCGTCGATTGCCCTTCGATATCGCCAAACAGCGGTGCGAGTTGCCGCGTCTTTAGTAGCGTATTCTCCCCGGCAGGCGTAAGCGTCAGGCGGCGTGACGAACGATGAATAAGCCGGGCGCCCGCCCATTTTTCCATCTCATCAAGGTAGCGGCTGACCATCGGGCGAGAAATACCCAGCGCCCGCGCGGCGGCGCTCAGGCTTCCCAGCTCGCAGATGCGATTAAACACCACCACCGCCATCACTCTGTCCATCTGTGCACCTGTTCGGTTTGTGAAACGTAACGCGCATTGTTTCAGAAATGTGCCAGGCAAAACAGCCTTCCTCGCATACCTTGTGTTTTGAGTACCGCGCGCTTCCCGCTTTTTGTGTAAGTCCGCGTTCTGTGACGCTGCCGTTTTAACGTCACATGGTGATGAAATGGCTGTCATGCCAACGAAGGCGCATGACATCTGGCGCTTTTTCAACCAACAATGCCAGCCCTTTGCGCACGATGTCACTCATCGGTGTACTGCGCTTACGGCACCTTCATATCTTCGCGCCGGCAATTTATGCATAAAGTTTACAGGCGGTGTGCCGTTAGTCATATCGGTGGGCCAATGCTTTGGCAATGCAAATACCTGAATGTGTTTTGAGCGGGAAACCGTGGATGAGAAAAATGATACGAAAAATATTGTTACTGCTGTCTGTTTTATCGATTGGCTATTATGCCTACTCATATTCTACGGTGATGGCAGATTTACCCTTCACGTACCAGGTACAGAATGTCTTCACAATAGTCATGTGCTCGGTGTTTGCAGCACTGTTATTTGTATCAAACAATAAAGAACTATTATTTTTGCTAAATCGTTACTATTGCTCATTCAGCATAAGAAAAACAAACGATAGCGATAACTACACCATTTTATTCTGTTTCATGTTTCTGTCTTACGCTCATTATTATCTTTCCAGTCTGTTCTGCAGGTTAATACTGGATGTAATAGTAAAAATCGGCTCACTGGATACCTTCCTGGCGATCAATATTTACACTTCACTGTTATTTGCAGCGAACTGTTTATTGTTTGTGGTTTACGCAATCCCTGTTGTGCGAGCATTTATAAAGCGGAACGCTGAAAAAACGTCTGTGGTTTCTACCCAACAGGACGAATAAACAGACCTGCGATGCAACGATCACTCCTTTGCAGCCCATAAAAAACTGGCGCGAGTTCGCCAGCACTTTTTTGTTAGCCGGGGTGCCATTTTAATATTTTTTCACTTATATTCAGTAAGTTACCTACATTCTGACCGTTTGGATTATGTTTGTGCTTTCCGCGCACGCGCAGAGTTATGCAATCAAATGGATACGTTACCCTCCCCGGATAAAAGGTCTACGCCAAAAGCCCGATTTGTTTTTTTATTTCCACCGTTATCTTTAAGTGATTATCGGATGGACACGCGGTAGCGGATAATATTTAAATCAGCTCAAATGGGTTGATATAAATATGACGTCACTATACCGACCGTTTGCCTTCGGTGAGAGGTGCGTTATTTTTTTGATGCACATCCGATAACCAAAATTAAATACCAGCTGTGCACGATAAACACCCATCGTAATCATGAGGAGTTAAAGAGATGCCATCTATTTATTATCGCGGTGATAACCGCGTTATTTCAGAAATACAAAAAACCGGGTTCCAACCGCGCATTGAATCGTGCCGCGGGCGAACTCCAGCCCAGGCAATTGCCTATATTCAGCAGCTTATTGTCACCAACGGTTTTAAAAACCTTGTGGATATTGGCGGTTACATCATAAGTAATTCTAAAGGGGATTCTGTCTCGACCTCCTGTATTGAAGATGGCGCTTCTTATGGCAAACATAAATATCGCATCACCGCCCCGAAGAGTGCGCTGTTTTTTGAATTTAATCTCGACGGCAGCGTGGGAGCACAACTGCCCGATCAAGGGCATATGTATGGACGCAAGCCGTACTATATTTTAACCGACGCGAACCCTGACTTAAGCCAATACGTTATTGTTGGCACCAGAACAGCCACGCAGGAAGCCACTTTTTTTACTGATATACCCAGCGACTGGATTTCGTTACTCAGCTAACCGGATCGTGCAGCCCTGCTCGACGCGAAACAGTGCCCTCCTGCTTAGTGAGGGCACTGTTTAACGCGTGGAGTCATCAATAACATCACTGAACCGGTTATTCCCTTTTGTTAACGCGCGTCATGACGTTTTGCTCACCGGTTCGCTGCGCGAGAGAGTGTAAAAGGGCATTTCACCAGCCCTCTTCCCGATCGACCAAACGGCTACAGTCATGCGGTGCAACGTCCTGCCGGCGTCTGATTCACACCGTGAAACGACGCGCAATGCGCATCCCGCTCTGTGCATGACACCCCTTTTAGTAAACGCTGGTTAAACGGCACGCCGCTAAATCCCTGGCCGCAGTGTAAATTTTCCGCGTCCACTGCCGATAGCAATAGCAGAAGTGCCACTTTGACATTGACGTTGAGCAGAACACATTATGAAAAGACATCCCCTTTCCTGCCGCGCGCTGCGCGCCGCCGGATACGATCCAAACTCCTGCGTACTTGAGCTTGAACACAGCAACGGCCGGGTTGAGCAATATCTTGGCGTGCCCCCCAAAACCTGGCAGGCATTTTTGATGAGCCACGAGCAGGAAAACTATTTTCGCGAGCATATCGCCAGTAGCTACCTGAAAATTACCGTCGAGCAGGCAAATCGCAGCCGTTTTTAACCGCTGATGCGGTAATTTTTTGCCCGCGTTTGTGCTAACGTTGTCTGCCCGCAGACGATGCGGTTTGGTGCGTGTTCATGCTGGCGACAGCGTAACGAGGTGTTATGAGAATTGGTATTGCGTTTCCTATCCTGGTTTTTATTGTCGCCGTCGCCTTTCTGACGTGGTTTATCGCTGGCGGTTACGCCACGCCAGGCAGCTAACGCCCGGCGTGTTGCGCCATCGGGCGACAGATAAATATCATGGCCAGTGCGCTGAGCAACGGGATCAGCGCCAGCCACAACCAGGCGATACTCGCCGCCGCTGAAGGGGTCAGCGCGTTATCCAGTTGCCCACCTAACAGGAAGTTTCCCGCAAGCACCGTCACGCCCCCCATCGACGCCAGTGCGCCATAATGCGCGCCGAGGTTCTGGTTATCCGCGAACCATGGCACCAGATCTTTCCCCACCGGGACAATCAGCATTTGCCCGAGCGTTAATAGCGTCACCATGCAGGCGGCGGGTACATAGCGCTGCCAGTTTTCCGGTGCCGGTGTCGCGGCAAACAGTGCAACGCTGATAAATGACGCAGCCAGTAGCGCAAACCCCACCGGCAACATGCGTGCCGCGCCAACACGGCGGGCAAGCCGCGCAAGCGGCATCTGTAACGTGATGATGAGCACCGACGCCAGCATAAAGAGCGGGCCGAGGGTTTTCTCGCTGCTGCCCGAGCGGCTCAGCTCAACCGGCAACGCCAGGTAAAGCTGGTTATAGCTGAACAGATAAGCACTGTAGGCCACCATAAACGCGACAAAACGCGGTTTGCGAAAAGTTTTCCACCACGGCAGCACATGCAGCGTTTCCGTTTTCCCGTTGCCACCCGGCAGGCAGAAAAAGAGCACCAGCAGCGCAACCACAAACACGCCCGCCCCGGCCAGCGCCACGCGCTGGAAACCAAAACCGGCAAGCAGCGAACCCAGCAGCGGCCCGAGCACCGTGCCCAATTCGCCGCAAATGGCGAACAGCGCGAACCACTCAGCGCGGCTGCGCTTTCCCGCTTTTTCACTCTGCGTGCCCGCTTTCGCCAGCAGCGCTTCGATGGACGGGGAAAACAGCGCCCCGCCAACGCCGGTTAAACAGGCGCCCAGTACCACCGGCAACAGCTCCCCGCCAAACGCCAGCAGCAGATACCCACTGATACGCACCACGCAGCCGCACAGAATAATGATCCTTGCGCCAAAGCGGTCGGATAACGCGCCGCCTAATAAAAACATGCCCTGCTGAGAGAAAGTGCGCAGACCGATGATCAAGCCAATCAACGAGCCAGAAAGCAGCAAATCGTCGCGCAGATAGATCGCCAGAAACGGCACCACCGCATAAAAACCGATATTAAAAATCAGCTGGCTACCGGCGAGCAGATACGGCGAGGTCACTTTCGACGGGGCAGAAATTTGGGCAAGCATGAAGGATCCAGGTCAGCAAAACGCGCAAGGGTCTTTAATACCGGGGAAATTTCCTGCTGGCAACTCTCTTTAAACACACATTGAAAACAAGGTGTTCATTGATAATCCCCCATATTGACAAGGCCCATGCCGCTCGGTATAAGAGCCGCCATAAGAATGATTTGCATTTACAAAACTAATACTTTCTCAAGGTCATGATGATGCCAATGTTTAAAAAATCGTTGTTTGCACTGGGGATGTTGTTTGCGGGTTCCGCTCTGGCGCAAGCCACCCATTATCCGCTGACCATTGAAAACTGCGGAGTGCAGGTTACGTTCGACAAAGCGCCGCAGCGCGTGGTGGCGCTGGGGCAGAACACGGCAGAAATCATGCTGCTGCTTGGTTTGCAGGACAAAATGGTGGCCAGCGCGTTCTGGCCGACCAAAGTGCTGCCGCAGCTTGCCGCGCAGAATGCCAAAGTGAAAGTGCTGACGGTCGAGATCCCAACGCTTGAGTCGATCATTGCCCAGGAGCCCGATTTCGTGGCCGCCCAGTTGCCGATCCTGCTGGGGCCGGACAGCAAAGTGGCGAAGCGCGAAGATTTGTCCGCTATTGGCGCAAACAGTTATCTCTCGCCGGGTGTCTGCGCAACCAAACAGGATAACGGCGATATTTACGGTAGCCGCCATACCCTGTGGAACCCGTCGCTGCTTTATAAAGAGATCAGCGATCTGGCCGAAATTTTCGATGTACAGGATCGCGGCGAGAAGCTGATTGCCGGGTTTAAACAGCGCGAAGAGGCGCTGCGCAGTAAGTTCGGCCACAGCAAGAAAAACCTGTCGTTTGTCTTCTGGTTCTCCAGCGCCTCGCCCTCGGCGGATGCCTATGTCGGCGGCAAGAACAGCGCTTCCGGTTATATCGCCAGCCTGCTTGGCGGGCACAGCGCTATCACCTCGGAAAGCGAGTGGCCGACGCTCAGCTGGGAAAGCATTATTGCTTCTAACCCGGATGTGATTGTTGTCTCCAGTCTCGATCGTAACCGCTGGACGCTGGACAGCGCGGAAGAGAAGATCAAATTCCTGAAAAGCGATCCGGCGGTCAGCCAGCTTGAGGCGGTGAAAAAAGGCCATATCGTGGTGATGGACGGCCAGGCGATGAACCCGACCATCCGTACGTTCTACGGCGCAGAACAAGTGGGCGCACAACTGGAGAAGTTGGGGCTGGATAAATGACCACGCCCTCACCGGCTGCGCTTAAAAAAGCGCAGCACGCGGTACTCTTGTTGTTATCGCTGGTGCTGCTCGCACTGGTGATTGCCGTCAGCGTCGGCGTCGGCGAACTGGCGATTCCGCTGAGAACCACCTTTTACGCCGTCAGCAATAAACTGGGGCTGACCAGTGAGCCGCTAAACCGTATCCATGAAACGGTGATTTGGGACTTCCGCCTAAGCCGCGCGCTGGTTGCCGCCTGCTGCGGCGCCGGGTTAGCAATTTGCGGCGCGGTGCTGCAAAGCCTGCTGAAAAACGCGCTGGCAGAACCTTATGTGCTGGGCGTGTCCGCCGGGGCATCCACCGGCGCGGTATCGGTGGTGGTGTTAGGTCTCGGCGCAGGCGCGGTGTCGCTCTCTGCCGGGGCATTTGTTGGCGCGTTTGCCGCCTTTTTGTTTGTCGCCGTGCTGACTAACGGCGCGCGCGGCGGTAACGAACGCACCATTCTCGCCGGGGTCGCGGCGTCCCAGCTTTTCAACGCCATCACCGCGTACAGCATCAGCACCTCCGCCAGCGCGCAGCAAGCGCGGGATGTGATGTTCTGGCTGCTGGGCAGTTTCAGCGGCGTGCGCTGGCCGGAATTCCAGCTGGTGTTAGTCGTGGTTCTCGTTGGTCTGCTGGCGTGTCTGCATCACGCCAAAGCGCTGGACGCTTTTACCTTTGGCGATGACGCTGCCGCCTCGCTGGGCATTCCGGTAGGTGCGGTACGCTTGATTCTCTTTTCCGTTACCGCACTCATCACCGCCACCATTGTCAGCATGGCGGGTTCCATTGGCTTTGTGGGTCTCGTGGTACCGCATGTGATGCGCTATTTCATCGGGCCGCTGCACCGCCAGTTACTGGTGGCGTGTGCGATGGCCGGTGCGATTTTGATGGTGCTGGCAGATATTGCCTCGCGTACGCTGATTGCGCCGCAAAGCCTGCCGGTTGGCGTGGTTACCGCGCTGGTGGGCGTGCCGTTCTTCGCGGTTATTCTCTATCGCTCAAGGAAATTCGCATGAGTATCAGCGCCAAAAACCTCTGCTGGCGGGCAGGGAAAAAAACCATTGTCGATAACGTCTCGCTTGAGGTAGCAAAGGGCCAGACGCTGGGCCTGCTGGGGCCGAATGGTTCAGGGAAATCCTCGCTGCTGCGCATTCTGGCCGGGCTGCGCCGCCCGGATGACGGCAGCGTGATGCTGGATGGTCGCGATGTCGCAACGCTGAGAAAAAAAGCGCTGGCGCAGCGGGTGGCGTTTGTTGAGCAGCATGCGGCGACGGAAGCCAACATTCGCGTGCGCGATGTGGTGAAACTGGGGCGCATTCCGCACCACTCGCCGTTTAGCCCGTGGTCGCACAGTGATGATGAGATAGTCACGGCGGCGCTTGAGCGCGTGGGCATGCTTGAGCACAGCGAGCAGGGCTGGCAAAGCCTCTCCGGTGGCGAACGTCAGCGGGTGCATATTGCCCGTGCGCTGGCGCAAGCGCCGAGCGAAATTTTGCTCGATGAGCCCACCAACCATCTCGATATTCATCATCAGATGCAGTTAATGCGCCTTATCAGTGAACTGCCGGTGACCAGCATTGTTGCGATCCATGATTTGAACCACGCGGCCATGTTCTGCGATGCGCTGATCGTGATGCAAAAAGGGCAGATTGTGGCGCGCGGCACGCCGGACGAGGTGCTCACGGAAGCGATGCTGGCCGAGGTGTTTCAGGTGCGGGCACGCATTGAGATCTCACCCGATCATGGCAAAAAGCACATTCACTTTTTGTGAACGCCATTGCGCCAGAACGCGGCACGGTTCTGGCGCAAAGCGGGCTTAAAGGTCAATCACGTTGCGGCTGTCCTGCAACGTGGCATGTAACGATTTCAGCGATACCACCGAAGATTGCTGGGTGATGGCCACAATCGCACCTAACGATTTATCTAACAGGTCCAGATTGTTCGTTTCCAGCGCTTTGTCCAGCACGGCAAACGTCTGGGTAAGCGAGGTCTGGCGCAGCGCGAAATCCTGATTCAACGCCTCCAATAGCACCTCTTTTTGCGCCTGAATCCGCGCAATTTGCACATCGGTTTCCCTGGTGATTTGATGGCGAGCCGTTTCCTGCTCCGCACGGTATTTTTGTAAATCACGCCAGGCGTCAAAAATCTCTTTCGCCGCCGAGGCCGCTTGTAACGGCGACGCTTTTGCCGCCACTTTCGAGGCGTTAAACAGTGCTTTCATATTATGCCCACCAGAATAAATAAGCTGCGTATCCCATCACGGCCAGAATGCCCGTCCCCACCAGCCCTGAGCTGTCAAAATTAAACAGACGACCTAACGCCCCGGAAAAGCCGGTGAAACTGAACAAAAAGGCAACAAGCGAGGTGTAAGTCCACTCAATGCTGTGCAGGTAATACCCCAGCGCGCCAAAAAGAAGGCACAGCACGATCCACACCAGAAACGAAGGTTCATCATCATCAGCAGTTGCTTTGCGCCGCTGGCTGTCTGCCAGCCAGAAATAGAGCGCGCTCTGCTCGCCAGGTGCGAGAGAAGAGACATCGCTGGTCATGGTCATGTGATCATTTGCGGCGATCAGGTTTGTCACCAGCGTATTCACACGCTCCTCGGTGAAGGCCTGCGCATGGGAAACCACCGTCACGGATTCCTGCGTTGGGCTATTCTGATCATCCACCAGACGTATCGCCAGCAACTGTTTCATCGCTTTTACCAGCAGTACGGTCTGGAGTTTCAGGAAAACGACACGCTCGTGCGCAACATTGGTTGAGAGTGCCTGATCCAGCATCTGGTAACTTGTTTTCAGGCGCTGAGCAATACCTTCAATGGTCGAGGCATACAGCGAAATATGCTGGTTAATGGCCTGCGCTACTTCGATTACCGCATTGATTTTTGCCACTTCCTTGTTAACCGCACTGCGATATTCATACGCTTCGGTCAGTTTTTTTTCCGCATTCTGGCTGTATTTCAGCATCGCGAAAATGGCGACCGGTGCCAGCACAATGCCGCCCAGTACCATGGTGCCACCGGCGATCCCTGCGCCACCGGCGGAAAGCGCGCCGCCGCCAAACCAGGCCAGCGTGGCGTTACTGGCGGCAGCGCCGGAAAGCGACGCGATCGCAGTGCCGGTAGAGGCCGCGCCGAATGTCGAAACCGCGCTCATCGAGCCGAGGGCGAGCGCCGCGCCGGTCGCTGTACCTTTCACCCCGGTACCAATGATTTCGGTCATTTTTACCGACTGGGTTTGCAACTGCGGCGCGTCGTAGCGGGCAAAATTATCTAACACATCCTGCGAGACTTTGGTCTCCAGCCGGTTAACTTTTTGGCACTTCTCCAGTACCGACAAGGCCTCAGGGATAATGACATCCGCATAGCGTTGCTTTTGATCGAGCAGCGTGTTGATGAGCGTTGACGATGTATTTCTGGCTTCTTCCAGCCCCTCTTCCGCCAGCCGCGCTTTAAAACGCGCATTCACCACGATCTCTTCTGCTTCTTTTTTTTGCTTGTGTGCTTTAAAAATATTCAGTCCCATCGGTAACCTCGAATCATCCCACTGTGTTCCAGGCATAAAATCGGGTTATCGGCATCATCGGCTGAACGTTAAGTGAAATTTTCCCGATGCCGACCACTGCTATGCCGACCGTTCTTTTTATTGCGCGGCCTATCTCTTTGTATTTGTTGCAGAATGCCACATTTCGCGGGGCTTTATCGCGCCACCTACCAGATCACGTAGCTCGGGTAAAACTGGCGGCTCTGCAAAGAAAATAAGTAAATACAATGGGGTGAAAGCGGCGGCCAAACCGTTGCCGGGTGTACTATAGCGGTGAAAACATTCACCGGAGTCAGTAATGAATATCATTGAAATCATCATGTCGGCGGGCAAGGTTTCCGTAGATGTTGCGTTGTATACCTTGCTGCCCATCATGGTGGTGATGCTCATCATGATGAAATACCTGGAGGAGAAAGGAGTTTTAGATGGAATCGTGCGCCTTACCTCCCCCGTTCTGAAACCTTTTGGTATCAGCGGAATGGGGATTTTCGCCCTTATCCAGCTTAACTTTGTCAGTTTCGCCGCGCCTCTCGCCGCCCTGGCGATTATGGAAAGAAGAGGCACCTCCGACCGCCATCTCGCCGCCACGCTGGCCATGTTGTTCGCCATGGGTCAGGCAAACGTCTTTTACCCGCTAACGCCGTTCGGCCTGCACTGGGGGATGGCGATTGTGATTTCGCTTATCGGCGGGCTTGCCGCCTCCACACTGACCTATTATGTGTCGGGGCGCAAACTCTCCGCTGCCAGCCTGCGCGACGAAGAGGGCGAATTACACAAAGATAAACCGCGCGCGGGTTTGATTGCGGTGATTAACGGCGCAGGGGCAGATGCCATCCGCTTGTCGCTGGGTTCACTACCGATGCTGCTGCTGTCGTTAACGGTGGTGGGGTTACTGAAAGCCGCGGGCGTAGTGGAAGCCCTAACCACGCTGCTCACGCCGCTGCTGTCGTTTTTCCATATTTCGACGGTGTATGTGTTGCTGGCGTTAACCAAATGTCTGGCGGGCGGGACGGCGTATTTTGGCGTGGCGTCCGAAATGGTGCAGCACGGGCAGTTAACGGCTGAGCAAATCAACGCCTCGGCGGGTTTTCTGGTGCAGACGCTGGACTTGCCCGGTATCGGCATCTTTCTCGGCATCGCCAGCCGCTTTGTGCGTCTGTTCCGCTTTGCGCTGCCGGGCGCGATTGTCGGGATACTGGTGCGCACCGTTTTGCATACGGTGATGTTTTAAGCGTACGCCGGGTGACGCAATGCGCACCCGGCAGCCTGTTCTATTTTTTCACCGTATCTTCGAGGAAGAAACGTCCCAGCGGATTCTGGTAGAAGCCTTCAATATTCTTCCGCGTCACATTACGGTATGGGCTGTAGTAGAGATCGATCCAGTTCACATCAGCTTTCGCCATTTTTTGCAGCTCGATATACATCTGTTCACGTTTTTTCGCATCCATTTCGACACGTGCCGCCGCCACCAGCGCTTTCACGTTGTCGTTCTTATAACGCGTCATGTAGTTCATGTTCGTGTCATGGCCGAGCACAAAGGTGGTTTTCTGATCCGGGTCGAGAATGTCGTTGGTCCAGTACATCACCGAAATATCGTACTCACCGGCCACCAGCATGTCCCAGCTCTGGCTGGGGTCAACTTTCTGCAAGTTCACCTTAACACCCGCTTTCGCCAGCTGCTGTTGCAGTAAAATGGCGATTTGCTCATCCACCTCATCCCCGGCGTTAACCACATAATTCAGCGTCAGATCGCCCGCGCCCGCCGCTTTCAGCATCTGTTTCGCTTTTTCAGGATCGTAGGGGCGACGCAAGTTGTCGTTGTAGTGATAGAGCGCACCGGCCGGAATATAGGAGTTCGCCACCTGGCCGTAACCAAAGGTCACGGTTTTGACAATCGCGTCTTTATCGATGGCAAAGTCCAGCGCCTGGCGCACCTCCACTTTGCCAAGCGCGCCGTGCGAATGGTTGATAAGCAGATGATCTTCGCGGGTTGACGGATCCAGCTCCACTTTCAGGTTGCTATCTTTTTGCAGCGAGGCAATGCGCGAGAACGGCACCGTCAGCGCGGCATCCAGTTCGCCGGCCTGCACTTTCAACATACGCGTGTTGTCATCCGGGATGGTCAGCCAGTCCACTTCATCAAGGCTGACATTTTTTGCCTGCCAGTAGTTCGGGTTCTTCACCAGCACGATTTTTTCGCCGCGCACCCACTCTTTTACGCTGAACGCGCCGGAACCGACCGGTTTTTCCGCGAAGGTTTCTTCGCCTTCGGCTTTCAGCGCTTTCTCGGAGATCACCGACGCGTTCGGCAGCGCCAGCTGTGACAGGAACGGCGCAGAGGGCGATTTCAGCGTCACCACCAGCGTGCGCGCATCCGGCGCTTCGGCTTTATCAATAATGCTGTACGAGTCGCGCCAGAGCGATCCTTCATCACTACGAATGCGCAGCAGGCTGAAGGCCGCATCGCTGGCGCTTACCGGCGTGCCGTCAGAGAATTTGGTATCGCGGATTTTAAAGGTATAGACCTTGCCATCCGGGGAAATTGTCCAGCTTTCCGCCACGCCCGGTTCCAGTTTGGTGCCGGTTTTATCGACGCGCACCAGCGGATCAAAAACGTTGGAAAAGACCCAGTTATCCGCGTTCTGCGCCGATTTGATCGGATCAAACGTGGTGCTGTCTTCCCGACGACCAATCGTCAGAACGCCAGCCGCCTGCGCCATTTCACTGACCACACTGAGCGCCAGAAAAACGCTGGCTGCCAATAACTTAACTTGCTTGTGCTTCATCAAAGGATCCCTCAGTCAAAGGAAAAACACTCTTCTCGCCTGCGTGCGTCAGCACACAGGTCCAGGCGTGATCGGCAATCTGCCGGGTCGGGGGTAATGCGCCAGTGCGGCACTGCACCTGCGCGTAAGGGCAGCGCGGATGAAACGCGCAACCTTGTGGAATGGCAACCGGGCTCGGCGGCTCGCCCGTAAGCGTCTCCTGCGGCAACGGTTTATCCGGATCGATTTCCGGGATGGCGGAGATCAGCGCAGCGGTATAAGGGTGGCGCGGATGGGTAAAGACGGCTTCTGCGGGGCCTTCTTCGACGATCCGCCCGAGGTACATCACCGCCACCCGATCGCACAGGCGGCGCACAATCGCCAGATCGTGGGCAATAAACAGGATCGCCAGCCCCATTTTTTCGCGCAGATCCATCAGCAAATTGACGATCTGCCCCTGAATGGAGACATCCAGCGCCGCCACGCACTCGTCGGCGACGATCAACCGGGGTTCGATCGCCAGCGCCCGCGCAATCCCCGCCCGCTGGCACTGCCCGCCGCTCAGTTGGCCGGGTTTGGCTGCGGCGTGCTCCGGGCGCAAGCCGACCAACGTCAGCAGTTCTTCAACCCGTGCGCTAATCCGGTCGCGCGGCACTTTCTGGTGGACGCGCAGCACTTCGCTGATGCTTTCGCCTATTGTCTGCCGCGGGTTAAGCGAGGCGAACGGATCCTGAAAAATCATCGACGTTTGCAGACGCAGCCGCGCGATGTCGCTTTTCAGACCGTGAGTGACGCGGTGACCGTCGAAACGCACTTCACCATCATTGATCTTTTCTAGCTGCAACAGCGCCCGCCCCAGCGTGCTTTTGCCGCTGCCGGATTCGCCCACTAATCCCAGCGTTTCACCCGCGTGGATTTTGAGCGTCACCTGGTTTACCGCGTGGACCACGCGTTTTTTGCTGAGCAACCCGCCGGAAACCGGAAACGTGACTGAGACGTTATCCGCTTCCAGCAAAGGCCAGTTTGCCGGTGTCGACATTATCCCTCCCGCTGAGTCAGTGGCTGTAAGGCGTGATGGCACGCCGCCGCGTGCGTCAGGCTGTCGCGCCCGAACAGTAACGAAGGCTGCTGCTGACATGCGCTGCTCGCCTGCGGGCAACGCGGGTGAAAGCGGCAGCCGGTCGGGAAGCTTCCTGCCAGTGGCGGTTGTCCATTGATGGTGATCAGCCTTCCCTGCCCGCCTTCGCTGGAGGGCTGGCAATCAATTAACCCGCGCGTGTACGGGTGCAGCGGCTGCGCCAGCACTTCGCGTTTGCCGCCCACTTCGCATAAACGCCCGCCGTACATCACCGCAATGCGATCGCAGGTTTGCGCCACCACGCCAAGATCGTGGGTGATCATCACCACCGCCAAGCCTAACTGCTCGCGCAGGGTGCTGAGCAAACGCAGGATCTGCATCTGCACGGTGACATCCAGCGCGGTAGTCGGCTCATCGGCAATCAGCAGCGACGGTTCCGGCGCCAGCGCCACGGCAATCATCGCGCGCTGGCGCATACCGCCGGAAAATTCGTGCGGATAGTTGTTAATGCGATTTTGCGGATCGGGAATGCCCACCTGGCGCAGCAGCTCTTTGGCATCTTCTTTTGCCTGCCGACGGTTAACGCCGAAATGCAGGCGGCGGCTTTCGGCAATCTGCTCGCCAATGGTCATTACCGGGTTTAAGTGGCTGGCCGGGTTCTGGAAAATCATGCCAATTTCCCGTCCGCGCACCGCCGACATCTGCGCTTCGCTAAGCGACAACAGATCGCGCCCGCCAAACCACACTTCGCCACCGCTAATCGTCAATCCCTGCCCCGGCAGCAGTCGCATTAGCGCCCGGCAGGTCACGGTTTTTCCGGAACCGCTCTCGCCCACCAGCCCCAGCATTTCCCCGGCCTGCAGCCGGAAAGAGACCTTATCCACCAGCGCACCATCATCCCCCCGGGAAATGGTCAGTTGCGAGACGTTTAGCAAACTCATACGCGCGCTCCCAGTTTGTCGCCAAGACCATCCGCCAGCAGGCTGAAGCCCATTGCCAGCAGAACAATCGCCAGCCCCGGAAAGGTGGTTATCCACCAGGCGGTAGTGATAAAACTCTGCCCCTCTGCCACCATCACGCCCCACTCGGCCGTCGGCGGTTGTACGCCAAGACCGAGGTAGCTCACCGCCGCGCCGTTTAACAGCACCAGCACGCAATCCGACATGGAAAACACCAGCGCGCCGGTCATAGCGTTAGGCAGCAAGTGGCGAAACAGAATGCGGGCATGACCATAGCCGAGGCTACGCGCCGCCAGCACAAAATCACGCTGCTTGAGAGTTAATACCTGTGCCCGCACCAGCCGGGCGTAAGAGACCCAGCCAACCATCGCCATCGCGATGTAAAAACTGCCAAGACCCGGCCCGAGAATGGCGATAATCGCCAGCATCAACACCAGAAACGGGAACGCCAGCACGATATCGATAATGCGCATGATCAGCGCATCCACCGCGCCACCCAGGTAGCCTGACAGCGCGCCGAGCGTGGTGCCGAGCAGAAACGGAAAGGTAACGCCCAGCAGACAGATTTGCAGATCCACCCGCGCGCCCCACAGCACGCGGGAGAAGATGTCGCGGCCAAAGTTATCCGTGCCAAAAAGATGTGCGCTCCCTGGCGGCAGCAAGCTGGCGGTCGCATCCTGGGTTATCGGATCAAACGGTGCCAGCCAGGGGGCGAATAACGCGACGCACAGCCACAAGCCAACAATCAACAGCCCAACGCCCAGGGCATGCTGCTGTGGAATAGCGCGTCGACGTAACACGGTCAGTACGCTGATAGCACTCATAGTTTCACCCTCGGATCCAGTGCTACCGTCAGTATGTCGGCCAGCAAGTTGACGGCGACCGTGGCAAGGGCAAATACCATCACCACGCCCTGCACCACCATGTAGTCACGGCTGAAAATCGCTTTTACCAGCAGTTGCCCCAGTCCCGGAATGGCGAACACGCTCTCAATCACCACCGTGCTGCCAATCAGCCAGCCGATATTCACCGCCAGCAGGTTTAGCGTCGGCACCAGTGAGTTGGGTAACACATGCCGCCAGAAGATGCGGTTTTCCCGCTGCCCGCGCGCTCTGGCGGCCATCACGTAATCGCTGCTCATCTCCATCAGCAGGCTGGCGCGCAGGTTGCGGATCAACACCGCCGACAACGCCAGCGCGACGGTCAGACACGGCAGCACCATATGGTGCAACTGGTCGGCAAAATCGCTGCCGTAACCGGAAACCGGGAACCAGCCCAGCACCACGCTAAAAACAATGATCATCATGATGCCCAGCCAGAAGGCGGGGAAACCGAGGCCGGCGGTGGTGAACAGGCGAATAAGCTGGTCGGCGATGCGCCCACGCTGACGCGCCGCCAGCGCTGCCAACGGCACCGTAAAAATAACTGCCAGCAGCACGCTGCCAAGCACCAGCCACAAGGTGGGCTCAAGGCGGGAGTTAATCAATTTTAGGGTATCGATGCGGTAGACGATCGATTTTCCCAGTTCGCCCTGCACCAGATTGCGCAGAAAGTAGCCATACTGTACCCACAGGGGTTCATCCAGCCCGAACTGCGCACGAATGCGCGCCAGTGCCGCTGGCGTGCTGCGCACACCAAGCAGGATGCGCGCCGGATCGCCGGGGATCGCGCGCACCATCGCAAACGTGATGATGCTTATTCCCAACAACACCGGCAGCAGCTGCAATGGTCGGAATAACAGAAAACGGTAACGGTGCATCAGCATTCTCCTGTGGTGCATGCGGGGTCGTAAGGTTAAAAAAACGCCTCGCGATGGTGCGCCACTCCCCTGGTTATCCGCGCCCGGCCTTGTTTGTCGGGCGTTTTCTTTACGCTAGCGGCATCCATGGAGGCTGGGTAGTTAGCAAAAATACTAGTTTTGCTTCTCCCGCGTGACGGCACCGGAATTGCATACCTTCCTCACGCTACGGGAGAAGTCTGCACAAAGCGTGCCCGTGGCGTGGCACCGTCAACCATGAGGGGGAATGATGCGAATAAACATTGAAAACCCTGCTGCTGCTAATGGCAGCAGGCTTGAGGAGGCGTTTGCCGGGCTATTTACCCAGACGCAGGCGCTGGGTTTTGACGCGGTGATTTATGACTACACGCCGGTTCCGCGCTCGCTGGAAGGGGCGCTTATCACGCCGTCGCTGCTGGAGATGCGTAATGTGCCGGAGGATATGCGCCGCTTGTGGTGCGAGCGCGGTTACTACCAGGTCGACCCGGTGCAGCACTTCGCGCTGGAGAGCTGCGCGCCGTTTGTCTGGTCCTATCAACGCCCGGACAGCGGGGCGCTGCATGGCAGGCTGGATGATAACGCCCAGGAAGTGACGCATTACATGCGCGACCACAATATGCCCTGCGGTGCCACGGTGCCGTTGCATTTGCCGCACGGCGGGTTTGTCACCCTGACCGGCATTGTCGCCAGCCAGCAGCAAGCGCGCGATATCAGCGACACGCTGGCGCAATTAACCTTTATCGCCCACCGTTTTCAGGAGTCTGCCTTTCCGCTGTTTGACGCCTCGATGCTTACTTGCCGCCATGTCAAATTAAGCAACCGCGAGCGCGAGTGCCTGGCGTGGTCAGCCGAAGGATTAACGGCGAAAGAGATTGCCCGCAAGCTGCACCGCTCGGTGGCAACCGTGACGTTGCATCTGAATACGGCGGCGAAAAAACTTGGCGCGACCAACCGCGTACAGGCGGTGGTGCGGGCGCTGCACTACCGTCTGCTCGACAGCTAATAACTAGCAATTTTGCTAGTGTTCAGCGCCGCCTTCGGCGTTCTACCCTGAAAGCCAGTTCACTTAACAGGGTAGACGTCAACTATGTATACCATTCGCGAAGGCTACGTTCCCTTCCGGGAGTATCAGACCTGGTTTCGCATCTGCGGCGATCTGCAAAGCGGGCAGACGCCGCTGGTAGTGGCCCACGGCGGCCCCGGTTGCACTCACGACTACGTTGATGCGTTCAAAGATATCGCTGAAACCGGACGGGCGGTGATCCACTACGATCAAGTGGGTAATGGTCGTTCAACCCATCTGCCGGATAAAAGCCCCGATTTCTGGCAACCCGGTCTTTTTCTTGATGAGCTCAATCATCTGCTGCAGGCGCTGGAAATTGCCGATAACTATGCGCTGCTCGGCCAGTCCTGGGGCGGCATGCTGGCGGCAGAACATGCGGTGACGCAGCCACAGGGGCTGAAAGCGATGGTGATCGCCAACTCACCGGCCTCGATGGCGCTGTGGCTGGAAGGCGCGGCGAAGCTGCGCGCGCAATTACCGCCGGATGTGCAGGACACGTTGTTGACCCACGAGGCGGCGGGCACGGTGGATAGCGCAGAGTATAAAGCGGCAAGCCAGGTATTTTATCAGCGCCATGTGTGTCGGCTCGACCCGTGGCCTGCGGAGGTGCAACGCACCTTTGACGCCATGGAGGCTGATCCCACCGTTTACCACGCGATGAATGGTCCCACCGAATTCCACGTTATTGGCAGCATGAAAAACTGGACGATTATCGACCGGTTAAAGCAAGTGCGCGTGCCGACTTTGTTGATTTCCGGGCGCTACGACGAAGCCACGCCGGACGTGGTGCAACCCTTCAAAGACCATATTACCGGGGCGCAGTGGGTGATTTTTGAATCCTCAAGCCACATGCCCCACGTCGAAGAGCGGCCGTTGTGCATGAAGACCGTCAGCGACTTTTTACTGGCCACATGCTGAGGCTGTTTGCCCACACCAGGTTGTGTTGTTAAGCGCCGGCCAGGCGCTTTTTTTATGCGCGCATTGCGGTGTAGAGCGAACAAAGCGCCTGCAAACTTTTGGTGCCGGTGCGCTTCATTAACCCGTTGCGCTGCACACTGACGGTGGTCGGGCTGACACCGCGAATACGGGCGATATCCTCCACCGAATGTCCACGCAGCAGCAGGCGCATAATTTGCTGTTCGGCGCTGGTGAATTTAAATGTGCCGTGGTTGTAACCCGGCTGCTGATTCTGTGCCGATAACAAACTCATCACTTCCAGCGCCTGACGCAGCTCTTCAACGCGTAACCTTTCGGCCAGACAGAGTTTCACAAGACCAGGGAAAAGTAGCGACAGCGAGTCAAAATGGCGTTCTGAGGAGATAAAAATAGAGTAGTGCGCGGGGGGGCGGGTGAAAAACAGCGAGTACATTTCCACAATGTCCATTCCCGTGGTGACATATATAGCAGGCGCACCACTGCAAAAACGGCTGCCCTTTTCCCGGTTAAGTTGTCTGAGTATTTTCTCAATACCATAAATGAAAAGGCGATCCTTCCCGTAGATAGTCATGTAGGTACTCCAGAGGGTAATGTTTTATTATTTTCCTCTCCGCTAACGGAGGCATGGTCTTTTTTCCTGAATGTGCGGGATGTGTTCTGTCAGATCAAGCGTGATTCTGGCTCGTTTAATGTTTGTTTAGTTTGCGACAACATAAATCACCCTGATTTTCCTTTCCATACTCTCCCTGATGTGCTCAGTGTATTGCATTTTGTGTCAAATGTTCGCCTTTTATTCCAGGAATAAATTTACTGCGCTATTTATTTGGCGGGTAAACCTTACAAAGTTGAATACATGCACCCTTGTATATTTTTTGATTAATTTATTGATTTTAAAGGATTTTAATAAATTAAGATTATCTTTATAATCAGCAAAATAACAATTTCGGTTCTACTTTTAAATGTTCGATCTCAGTCTCAAAACATCATTTCAAAATGTGTAAAAGTCCGTTCCACTTGATAGGATAAAGATATCTTGATGCAGACAAAACCGTATTTTGTGTGGTGAATCCCCCTAAGCGGAGGGGTCATGCTGATATGAGGTTATTCTCAATAAAGTTTCATTTTTATGGACGGATTGAGGCGATCGGCACTCAATTCACCGGGAGGCACCCGGCACCACACGCCACTTTAAAAGTAACGTGAGCGTTGCTGTTGTTATCAGCAATAACTGCACCGAAACTATATTTGGCATAATTATTATGCTTGCTAATTATATCAATTTGCACTGAGAGCGAATAAACCATTCCTCTTTGAATTAAAACCATCTGCATTTTTCGCAGAGAACATCTTGTACCTTTTGACTATAAATAATAGGGGATATTATGTTGCGCACTTTGTTATTAGTTACTGTACCTTTTATGAGTATTGCCGCCCAGGCGGTAACATTTGATTATCGCCATGAATTAAATGATAGCGGCGGTAATAATCACAAAGATCGTTTATTAATGTCACACCGTTTTGCTAACGGTTTTGGTTTATCGCTGGAAGGCAAATGGAAAGGTTCACAAAATAAAGATAAGGCGTATCACGAGACGGTAAGTAATGGTACCGAAGTGGTGGCCAGCTACGTCTATAAAATTAACCCCACTTTCCAGATTGAGCCGGGTTTCTCACTCGACAGTAGCTCCACGTCGAACAGTTATCGCCCGTACCTGCGCGGCAAAGTGAACTTCAGCAATGACGTTGGCGCAACACTGCGTTACCGCCCGTACTTCAAACGTAACTCCAACAACATCGGTACGGCAAAAGATACCAGCGAAAACGGCTATAACCTGACGGCTGCGGTGTCATGGAAAATTTTCGGTGATTACCAACTCGATTACGAGCTGGATTACAAACATGCCACGTCCGCCGGCGTACTCATTGCAGATAATGAAAACTACGACTGGACGCACGATCTCAAACTGACATACAAACTTGATAAAAACTGGTCTCCGTATATTGCCGTGGGCAACGTTTCCGGCAGCAAATATACCGATGAGCGTCAGACCCGTTATCGTGTCGGTGTGAAATATAATTTCTAATAAGTAATTGCAGGGTAGCAAACATAAATAAGGGTTTCGGCAGAAATCCTTATTTTTATCTAAGAGGCAAATAATGAAGCTGTCAAAAATAGCACTGGCGGTCGGTCTTCTCGGTATCTTCTCCTGCCCGGCATTTGCGCAGGAGAGCGCGCGGTTAAGCAGTGTAAAAGCGTTTGCCGATACGGTCATCGATAAAGCCGGTGACAAATATCACAGCAATGTGCCGCTGCTGGCGGATGGCGTTGATCCACGCACCGGTAAGCAGATGGAGTGGGTCTTTCCGGATGGAAAAACGGCGGTACTTTCCAACTTCTCCGCACAGCAGAATCTGATGCGCGTACTGGTTGGCCTGAGTAACCTGACGGGTGACGCGAAATATAAAAAGCGGGCGGAAGATAATGTCCGTTACTACTTCCAGCACTACCAGGACAAAAGCGGGCTGCTGCTATGGGGCGGGCACCGCTTTATCGATCTGAAAACGCTTGAACCACAAGGGCCAAGCGAAAAAGAGAGGGTCCATGAACTGAAAAATGCCTACCCGTACTACGACCTGATGTTTGCCGTGGATAAACCGGCAACCGCCCGCTTTATCCGCGCGTTCTGGAACGCCCATGTGTACGACTGGAAAATCCTCGAAACCAGCCGCCACGGCGAATACGGCAAAGAGATGGGCAAACTGTGGGCCAGCCATTTTGAACAGCAACCGCCGTTCTTCGCCACCAAAGGTCTGAGCTTTCTTAACGCCGGTAATGACTTAATTTATTCAGCTTCGCTGTTGTATCAACACGATGGTGAGAAAGGCGCGCTCACCTGGGCGAAGCGACTGGCGGAGCAGTATGTGTTGCCACGCGATAAAAAGACCGAGCTGGGTGTTTATCAGTTTACGCAAGCGCTGAAACGCGCCGAAACCTCCGACGACACCGATACCAACTCAAAGTATGGCGATCGCGCACAGCGCCAGTTTGGTCCGGAATTTGGCCCCGACGCGCTGGAAGGCAATATGATGCTCAAAGGCCGCACCAGCACGCTCTACTCCGAAAACGCCCTGATGCAGTTAGCGCTGGCAAAATCACTGGGCGCGGATGGCAACGACATCAAAAAGTGGACGCTTGATGGCCTGAAAGCCTTTGCGCATTACGCCTATGATGAGAAAACCAACACCTTCCGCCCGATGCTGGCAAACGGCACCGACTTGTCGAACTACACGCTGCCGCGCGATGGTTACTACGGCAAGAAAGGCACCGTGTTGAAGCCTTACACGGCGGGGAATGAATTCCTGCTCTCTTATGCCCGCGCCTGGACACTGGCACCGGACGCAGAGATGTGGAAAGTGGCGCGCGGCATTGCCAAAGGCCAGGGGCTGGGTGATATCGGTGAGCCGGGCGGTAAAAACAGCAAGCTGGATCTGAACACCAAAAACAGCGAGCCATATGCCATTTTTGCGCTGATCGATCTCTGGCAATCTACTGGCGACAAAGGATACCTGACGCTGGCTGATAAAGTGGCGGACAATATTCTGGCAACGAAACGGCTGAATAACTTTTTCATCGATGATCCGCAATATATCTATGCCAATGTCGACAATATTGCGCCTTATGCACTGCTGGCGCTGGAAGCGGCCATGCGCGGCAAAACCGATGCGGTTGCGCCATTCATTAACGGCGCGGGCTTTACCGAAGGCGCATATCTGCTGACCGATGGCACCGTGCGCTACTCCACGCGTGATGATGAGTTGTTCATGCTCAAACCGGGTGAGCAGTTGAAACCTAACGGTAAAAAGTGATCCCTTCACCTCTCACGGTGCGCCCGTGGGAGGTTTTCTTGCGCCGTATTTTTCCCTTCGCATGCTATTCTGGCGGCGTTCACGACGCCTTATCAGCGATAATGTCGAACAAAAAATGTATTAATCTCCGCAATCCCGGATATAACAATCCGGCATTTCTCTTGCGTATTATTAGCACGCAATTTTATTTTCCGCAGATTAAATAAGATAGCGACCTTATTATCCGGTCACTAAGAAATAATCATCAAATTGAATTTAATAAGACTTAATTCAAATCAAATATTGGTAGCCGATAGAAATAACCTTTTCAAGTAATTGCTGAAAAATAATAGACGCCTGTTATGAATTCAGATAGTTTATGTGATCGAAGTCCAGGAATAATATTCTGCACTCTGATTAATTATATTTAAGTTGATTGAAATCAACATTCACAAAATAGAACATCTTTTCAAAAAGTTAAAAGACCGTTTTATTAACGCCAATCGCGTTCTGGTCAAAATGTCATGGAGGGTGAAATAGCCAGAGAGCTGGGCCAATGCCAACCTGAGGGTAATTTTTATTACCGGGGAAACAACATGAAAATACTTCGCGACATAACTATCCGCAAAATGCTGATCATCATTTTATCGCTTTTCAGCATTATTTGGGGACTGGCAACCGTCCTGACATTTCACAATTTTTCTACTATTGACCAATTACTGACGCAAAACGCCGGGCAAAAAAATGTCTACGCCTTGTTGGTGAAAGGAAACGATCAATATTTCCGCACCGTGACCCGCATGCTGCGCGCCATGGATTACCAGCAAACCGGCGACGACGAAAATGTGAATAAAACATTCGCCTCCGCTGAAAAAGCGCTGGCCATTACCCAGGATATGCTGGCGAAGTTTCGCGCCAGCCAGCACCCAGGTGTTGATAGTGAAACCGTTGCCGCTATGATCCGCGACTGGGACGCCCTGCTTAATAACGGCATTGTGCCAATGCTGAATGCAGCCAAAAATAAGCAAACGGATACTTTTCGCGACTTATTTCGTAAAACCTATCCTCCGCTGAGCGTGCAGTTTGGCGCAACCGCGGAAAAATACACACAATCGATTCAGTCCAACGATTTACTGGATCAAACTCAAGAACAGGTGATTTTTAATAAATACGTGCTCGCTGCCGCCTTAATAGCCGGTATCTTCACGCTGTTTCTCACCGACCGCTACCTGGTGAATTTCCTGGTCAAACCGATTCGTGCGATTCAGACACATATGGAAACCATGGCCGCCGGTAAACTGAATCACGAATTGCACGAATTTGGTCGTAACTGTGCGGGCCAGTTGATTCCTTTCATCCGCACCATGCAGGAAAACCTGAGAACCACGGTGGAAACTATCCAGGAGAGTTCGACCAGCATTTACCGCAGTACCAATGAGATCAGAGAAGGCAACGAAGAGCTTTCCGGGCGTACCGATCAGCAAGCCGCCGCGCTGCAACAGACCGCCGCCAGCATGGAAGAACTCACTTCCACCGTGCGTAACAACGCGGAGAACGTGCGCGAAGCCCGTAAACTGACGGAAAACGCTCAGCAGACCGCGCAAAAAGGCGGCGAGATCACCGCGACCGTGGTGAAAACCATGCACGGGATTTCCGAAAGCTCGCAGAAAATTGCTGATATTACTAACGTTATCAACAGCATTTCGTTCCAGACCAACTTGCTGGCGCTGAACGCGGCGGTTGAAGCGGCTCGCGCCGGGGAGCAAGGCCGTGGATTTGCCGTGGTAGCCAGTGAAGTACGTGCGCTGGCAAGCCGCAGTGCGCAGGCGGCAAAAGAGATCGAAACGCTGATTCATGAATCCGTCTCCCGCGTAAAAACCGGAGCCGAACAGGTTCAGGAAGCCGGTGGTGCCATGTCGGTAATTATTAACTCCATTGAACATGTGAATAAACTGATGACGGAGATTTCCGTCGCCTCCGATGAACAAAGCCGTGGTATCGACCAGATTGGCCAGGCAATGACCGAAATGGACGGCGTAACACAGCAAAACGCCGTGCTGGTGCAGGAAGCGAAAGCTAACGCCGTGTCGCTGGAAAAAGAGGCCGAGCGCCTGAATAAAACCATCGCCATGTTTGATTCTGGCCTGAAAGAGAACCGCCGTAGCGCGCAGCCAGGCAGAAGCACGTTACGCCAGTCGCCGCAGCTCGCGCTGGCGTCCTCATCAACAGGTGAGAGCCGTGATAACTGGCAATCCTTCTAAGTAAATCGCTCTCCTTTCACCACGCCCGGGGCTTCACGCTTCGGGCTTTTTTATTTATATAACAGCCAACTAACGCATTAATAATGCAGTGATTTTGATAAATGGCGGAAATATATCTGTGTGCTAAATTTCTCTGTAGACAAATCGGGGAGGGATAACGCATGAAGTTCAATGATGAGCACACGGGACTCATTGGATTAGCCATTGGCGCGGCCGTGATTGGCCTTGTTTCAGAACGCAAAGCCATTAACCGTGACAGCATCGTGCAGGAGATTGAACGGCAAGGCAGAAACCGGGGCGATGGCGTAGAAGATGACGTATTCCTCAAAGCGGCGGAGTTGGTGCGTAAGGGCGTTTAACGGGCAATAGCGGTGAGCCTGGCGGAATAGCAAGCTCACCGATGCATGCGTTATTTAACCGTTCCTTTCACACCGTGCGGTTCGGCACGGCGATACTGCGGCGCGATATGTACCGCACCATGCAACGCGGCGGCGGCGTGCCATGGCCAGCGTGGATCGTAGAGCGCGCCTCGTGCCAGCGCGATAAGATCGGCCTCCCCTTGCTGCAAAATAGCTTCTGCGTGCTGTGGCTCGGTGATCAACCCCACGGCGATAACCGGCATACGGGTTTGCTGGCGCAATGCTTTGGCAAATGGCACCTGATAACCCGCCGTCACCTTAATGCTTTGCAACGGCGAAAGCCCGCCGCTGGAGACGTGAACATACGCGCCGCCCAGCGCTTCAATTTTTTTCGTCAGTACCACCGATTGTTCCAGATCCCATCCACCTTCTACCCAGTCCGTCGCCGAAATGCGAATGCCTACCGCAACGGAAGCCGGTACCGCTTCACGCACGGCGCTAAACACTTCCTGGGTGAAACGCAGGCGATTTTCAAGGCTGCCGCCATACTCATCACTGCGCTGGTTAGAGAGCGGCGAGAGAAACTGATGCAACAAATAACCGTGTGCCGCGTGGATTTCAATCACCTCTATTCCCAGCGCTACCGCCCGCAAGGCGCTGTCGACAAACGCCTGTTTAACCCGCGCCAAATCTTGTTTCGTCATTTCAAGCGGTGGACGCTCTGCCGGATCGTGCGCCAGTGCGGAGGCTGAGATCGTTTGCCAGCCGCCCTCTTGTGGCGAAAGCTGTTTGCCCCCCAGCCAGGGCGCGCTGACCGACGCTTTACGCCCGGCATGCCCAAGCTGGATGCCGATTTTCACCGGCGAGTACTGGCGAATATCCTCCAGCACCACGCGCAGCGCCTGCTCGGTTTCGTCATCCCACAGGCCGAGATCCTGCGGCGAAATTCGCCCTTGCGGCTCAACGGCGGTGGCTTCGATTATCAGCAGCCCCGCGCCGGAGAGCGCCAGGTTACCTAAATGAATGCGATGCCAGGCGGTCGCTTTTCCTGCTTCGGCGGAGTACTGGCACATCGGGGCAATAACGATGCGGTTATCCAGCGCAACGTCGCCAATAGTAACTTCGGTGAATAACTGACTCATATCTCATCCTTTTCCGGTTTCGCAAATGGCACTCCCGGACGGCTACAGTGTGAATGGTTTGCATGACTTTCAGCCAATTTTCCGGGCTTGTCTTTGGCGGCACGTGCCCTTTTCACGGCATTTACCTTTGATAACACAATGAAATGACTGACGAATTATAGCTGCGTGACGCCGCGTGCTGCGGCCTCATCCCGCCATCTCATCAACAAAGAATAGTCCTGTCGTGTGACCACGCTAAAACCGCCAATCAATACCGCGGCACAGATGTCGTGAAAACGCGCGTCGCTGACCAGTTGCTGCAACGCCTCTCTTAGAGATGCGAGCGTGGCGGCGCTGCTCTGCTGCGCGGTGATCAGCGGCAACCCCGGCGCTAACGGGCTTTGCGCTATCACACGCAGCCCTCGCAACAGCGAAGGTTGGTGGCGTTGCAATAAGGCGAACGTCACGCAGTCGATGGCGGCGATATCCGCCGTACGGTTGTGCAGCGCCACCAGCGATTGCCGGTGGCTGCCGCTGAAATGGGGAGCATCGGCGAAAAATCGTCCTTCGCCCGCAAGCTGCGAAACCAGATAACGCAGCACGTTATAACCTGATTGCGAATCGGCGGAATTACACACTGCGCGACGACCGCGAAAATCCGCCAGCGAAGTCGCGCGTTCCTCATCACGCGTCACCAGCAGGCTGCGATAGCGAAAACCTTCACAGCCTGGCGCAAGGTAGTGAAAGCAGCCAACCAGTTGCACATCCGGTAATTGCGTTACCAGCGGGTAGCCGCAGGTCTGGCTGAGCAGCACATCGTCATGCCGCCAGTGGGAAGGCAGGTCGCTTTGCGGCCAAATCTGCTGCGCCGGAAGCCCGCGCTCCGCCAGCAGTTCGCACAACGCCTGGCCCAGCGCGGCGGTTTCTGGCTGCGCGACGTCATACATCGGCAGGGCAATGTTATTCACTGCGTACTTTGCTTGCGGGGTGTGCATTGACTTCTACCGGGGTAAAGAAAAACTGCCGTAACCATTCACTATAGCCGCGCACCAGAAACCCGCTATTGCGCTGCTGGTACGCCGCTTTGTCACGCAGGTAAACCGTTCGCAGGCCGTACCACGGCACGGCGGGCAGATCGTGATGCACGGAATGGTAGTTGAAGTTAAGAAACAGCAGACGCCACGGCCAAGCGGCTTCGTTGATCACCGAACGCGCTAACGGATCGTCGGCTGCGCGGTGTTCGAGAAAAGAACGCACTTTCGTGATAGCCAGCGCCGGGTAGCTCACCGCCAGCACAAACCAGATAACGGAAAAATCACAATGGCTTATCCAGGCAAAGGTCACACCCAACAGCGCACCGTGTACCAGCCACATCAGCATGGTTTTACCTTGCCGCACGCGAAATGCCGCTACCATTCCTGCCAGCAAGTGTGCAATATCCAGCGCCGGAGCCAGCAGTAAACGGCCAGCAAAAGTATTACGCAACTGAATCAGTTTTCGCTGCCAGCGCGTCAGGCGATGCCAGTGTTGGGTGGAAAAATAGTAGGATTCCGGATCATCTTCCGGCAGCGTCAGTAAGTGCGTACGGTGGTGAGCCAGGTGCGAATCGCGATAAATGCCGTACGGATACCACACCGCCAGCGGCATTACCCCCAGCAGTTGGTTAAACCAGGCCCAGCGCGTAGGATGCCCGTGGATCAGCTCATGTTGTACCGATAAATACCAGGTGGTGAAGAGGATCAGAAGCGCGGTTGCCGGCAATAAGCCGAGCATTTTCCAGTGCGCGAGCGTGCCGAACCAACCGCCATACACGGTAACAATCACCAGCCAGGTAGGCAGCTCGCTGCGCCACAGCCAGCTGCGTGATAACCGCCGGATGGCGTCCCGTTGTTGTTTATCTAAATAGACCGCGCTGCTTTTCGCCATTCACTCATTGACTCCCCGCATTCTCATGTCGCCACGATGTGAGAGAACGCCAGAAATGACAAAGTATTTAAATGGCTTAGCTATTGCTGAAAATCGCTTAATGCGGCAGCGGCTCAGGCCACTTTGCCGCGCGGATCATCCACGTGTTGCAGGGCAACATCGTAGCGAACACCCTGGCGGTTAAGGATGCGCACATTTTTAACTACCGTCGCAGGGCCTGCAGAAAGGTTGTCGCGTTTTCATGGCGCTGGTGGAAGGCTTCATCTTTCCAGCCTGCCACCAGGTGATAGGCGTTGGCATCGGCCAAATCCTGCGCGAAAGCATAATAGATACAGCCCGGCAGTTTGCGCGCCGCCGCCATTTCCGGCACCACAGCATCAATAAAGGTTTGCCCGTCCTCAGGATGAACGTGGTAGTAAGTGCTGACAACAATATCGCCAGCCAGGAACCGGTTATGTCGGCACTGGAAAACTCAGGTTTACCGGTATGTTGATAGGGGTTTCTCAGTGGGCAATGAATGGTGCGGCTTGCCGACCGTCACGGCGTGTTAATAAATACCCACAGGCTGGCAAGTCTGCCATCGCGCAGGGTGAAAATATCCTCACCGCGGATCAGATTCGGGTTCTCCTGCGGGCCATAACCCCAGCTAACGCGCCCTAAACCGTGGTTCCACGTCACCGGTTCGGGGGTGAACGAAAACCCCGGATGCTCACCTTGTACGCGAGAAATCAGTGCCGCGACGTTCTCAAACCCGGTTGCCACATCGGCATCATCCGCCACGAAAAAATCGTCGGCATAGACATCCGAAAAGGTGGCGACCTGTTGTTCAGGGTGTGCGCTATTCCAGATAATAAAATGCTTGTCGATCAGTTGCTGAGCAACCAAAAGTGCGGAAGTGTGCATGTTCTGCTCCTGCGTTGCGGGCTGGCGCAGCGATGGCCAGCCCGGCGTGGTGAATTAGATTTGCGCCATGCCGCCATCGACGAACAGCTCAGCGCCATTGATAAAGCTGGAAGCATCCGAAGCGAGAAACGCGACCACTTTGCCAATCTCTTGCGGTTCACCTAAACGCCCCAACGGAACCTGGGCTGCCAGCGCGTCAAACAAGCCCTGACGATGCTCATCCGGCACCAGTTCACCTAAACCCGGCGTGCGGACTGGGCCTGGGCTGACCACGTTAACGCGGATACCGCGCCCTTGCAGATCCAGCGCCCATGAACGGGCAAAGTTACGCACCGCCGCTTTACTGGCGCTGTAAACGCTGAAACTGGCGGTGCCTTTCACCGATGTGGTCGATCCGGTGAGAATGATTGAAGCGTTGTTTACCAGCAGCGGGAGCGCTTTTTGCACGGTAAACAGTACGCCGCGCACGTTGGTGGCGAAAATGCGGTCGAAATGCTCTTCAGTAATCGCCCCCAGCGGCAGCATTTCGCCACCACCGGCGTTGGCAAACAGGATGTCGAGTCGCCCGGCGCTTTTCGCAATCTGGGCAAACACGGCATCAAGATCCGCCATTACCGACGCATCCGCGCGAATGCCCGTGGCGCTGGAACCAATACGTTCAACCGCCGCGTCCAGTTCTGCCTGGCGACGACCGGTAATAAAGACGCGCGCCCCCTGCTCTGCCAGTTCTTGTGCGGTTGCCAGACCAATACCGCTTGTCCCGCCAGTCACCAGTGCGATTTTGCCATTCAGTTGTGTGCTCATGTGGTATTCCTCGGTTCAGTTAAGGGATGTGCCTGCGGCAGACAAGCCTGCCGTCTCAGGTATGGCGCAACTCTACCTCCCCCGTTTTTATTGAAAAATACCGAAAAATTAAAATGACTATTCACCACTATGTATAATCAACATCACAGCAACGGAGGAACTCGCATGGATCAATTACTGGCAATACGCGCTTTCGCCCGCGTGGTCGAGGCGGGGAACTTTACCCGGGCGGCGGATTCGCTGGAGATGCCCAACGCGACATTGAGCAAACTGGTGCAGGAACTGGAAGCCCACCTTGGCGTGCGGTTATTGCAGCGCACCACCCGCCGCGTGACGGTTACGCCGGAAGGGCGCGACTATTATGAAAAAACAACCCGTATCCTGCGCGATCTCGAAGATGTCGACGGTTCATTCAATGCCGCACGCGGAACGCCAGGCGGACAGCTTCGCGTCGATATTGGCGGCTCAACGGCGAAAGATGTGTTGATCCCCGCCCTGCCGGATTTTCTGGCGCGTTATCCGGACATTCGTCTTGATTTAGGCGTTGCCGATCGCCCGGTGGATCTGATTAGCGACAATGTGGATTGCGTGATCCGTGGCGGGCCACTGGACAGCTCCTCGCTGATTGCCCGCCGTATTGGCGCCGCCACGCTCATTACCTGCGCAACGCCGGCATATCTGAAAACATTTGGTACACCGGCCTATCCCGAAGAGCTAAAAAACGGCCACCGGCTGGTCAGCTACCTCTCGCCACAAACCGGCCGAGCGTTTCCGTTACGCTTTGAGCGCGATGGCGAAAAAACCGAAATTAAAGTGCCGCACCGGATTGGTATTAATGAGAGCAATGCGCATCTCGCCGCCGGGATGGCGGGGCTGGGGATTATCCAGACCTTCAGTTATTCACTCGGTGCGGCGTTAAAAGCGGGCACGCTGGTGGAGATCCTACGCCCGTGGCGGCCAGAGCCGTACCCTTTTCATGTGGTGTATCCACAAAACCGCCACGTTACGCATCGTCTGCGCGTGTTTATTGACTGGCTGCTGGAGATATTTCCCCAGCGAGTGGGGAAATAATCGCAAAATAATCCGCAACGCTTTTATCTGAATCTGTTTATTCGCGCGGGAAAGCGCCAACGCAGCGATAGCGCGTTTCTGCGGCTGCGATTGGCAGCAACGTTATGGTGATATTGAACGGTGAATTTATCGCGCCGCACGTTTTCTCGCAGGCCGAACCCGTTAAAAAACAGGATAGCGATAAGATCTGCAGTTTAAGTTTAATATCAGCAAAACCTGATAACAGGATAAAACCTGCACTTCATCATTTATGCGACACGCTGCGTGCGATGCAACAAGCGATATACAGCAATGCAATTATTACTGCACGTAATTAAAAGTTGAGTATGAAAAAGAAACCCCAGCGGAGGGTCAATAAGGTCGATTTTATGACCTCCGATATGAACTGGAGCGTGCTGTGCTTGCTACTAATCGAGAATATTCTCAACAGCGTCTGACGCGGATCAAATTTCTTAGCGGCTTATTGTGGAGAAACCTGAGCCATCAATATGTGGTCATGTTTAATGGAACATTTAGCCATGCTGAAATTGCCGCTTGCGCTAACGCAAATCAAAAAGAAAAAACGCGTCAGTTCAGAGATAACGTTTACCGTTAGCCACAGGCGCTATACCTGTAATGCCTCTTTGTTAAGAAAAATCTGCACCCGGCAAGCGAAAGTCAATGCAAAGATATAGGTTATTTTATGATGAACAAGCGGCATTAACTAACGATTCCGATAAAAATAACCCTTAAATTCTGTGGCTTTTTTAATGCCGCATTGTGACTAAATTAGCCAGAGCCAGATACCCACAAAGTCATAGGGTTGCACAATCACATATATATTTGCTAAAACCTATAATTCCGTATTGATTTTTATGTCGTTATCACTAAAAATTAATTCCGATAGATTATTCATTTTTCCGCACACGGAGTGACGCTATGTCAGAAGCACTTAAATCACTTAATAACATTCGCACACTGCGAGTTCAGGCCCGTGAGCTTACCCTTGAAGCTCTTGAAGAGATGCTTGAAAAACTGTCAGTTGTTGTTGAAGAACGTCGTGAAGAAGAATCTTCTCTACGTAAAGAACAAGAAGAGAAAGAAGCCAAGCTGGCTGCATTTCGTCAAAAACTGCTGGATGAAGGTATCGATCCAACCGAACTTTTATCCTCGCTGAAAGGACAAACGACGAAATCAAAATCTGTTCGTGCACCACGCCCAGCCAAATATAAGTATATTGATGAAGACGGCACGGAAAAAAGCTGGACCGGCCAGGGCCGCACACCGAAAGTGATTGCCAAAGCACTGGAAGACGGTAAAAAACTGGAAGATTTTGCCATCTAAAAATAAAGGGTTTGTCTTTATCCCACCCTGCATTTTTATCGCTTTCTAACGCAACATCTGCATGCGTTATTGTTCCCCGCCGCCACGGCGGGGATTCTGTTTTTGTTGTTCAAAAGACCACTTCAGCCTGCACGCCAAAACTTATTTGATAATCCTTACCGTCGTTAAAGGTCTGGTTATCGATCTCATGCTCTAACGCTTTCAGGTAAGTACTATAGAGGCGAAGTTCCGGTCGGGAATTAAGAATGCTGGTATCCACTTTATACACCTGCGCCAGCGTCACCTTATAACCAGATTCATCCAATGTGGAATTATTGACACGATTTTTCTGCGTGAAATACCCCAATTCCAGCGCCGTCTGCATGTTTTGATTCCAGATCCATGACGGACGAATAACCGCACGCGCGGTAGTAAAGTCCGTATGCGCCCCGGTATATGTCGAGTAAAGATCGTGGCCGCGACCATACACCAGCGCGTGCGCCATGATTATCTTCTCACCCAGATAAAACTCCCCCTGATCCACCAACCGCCAGCCAATACCGCCGCTATGAATACCGTAGTAAGAACTGTTGTAATCAAAATCCGGGTTGGCGCTGGAAATATTCATAAACTGGCTGGCAAGGGAGTTATTTGCCACTTGCAGCGTCAATTCATTTGAGCCTTTCAGAATGGGATTACGCAAAATCGCCTGTCCAAGCCAGGAGGATTTGACCTGATAATAGTCATTATCCGCCTGCGCTTTTTTCTGCTCATCCGTCTGGTTAGCAAACGCATATTTCGCCCCCAGCTCCAGCGTCGCATTTTTTGTCACGGGAAGATTCTTGTAGCGAACTTCAGCGATATTGACGTTAACCTGCGTGGTATTGCTACAGCTGGAAGCGCCTGCGGCGCAGACCGTACTGTAATTATCAATATCGTTACGCGTTATCGCCATACTGAGTGCGCCAACCGGTAGCTTCCAGTTTTCTATCCCTACGCCTGCACCGGAAAGTGTGCGATTGCTTTTCCAGTCCAGAAGCTGAATTTCATATTGTGGCAGCGTATGTTTCCCCACCCAGACCGAAGCCTCTGGCGCAAAAGGAAGTAGTCCATTGCCTTCAACATACAGCTTACTTAGTTTGCCCATACCGCCGCCGGACATCCCTTTTTCAAAGGATTCATTGCTCTGGGTTAACCCGAGATCGCCCTCAAATTGCACGTTCGCCCAGATAGATTTGTCGCCATCGCGCCATGCCCGTTTCTTTAATGACAAGTTATACCAACCGTCATATTCGTTACCAAAACGCCCCAGAGAGCCCACTGCCCAGGATTTTGGTCCCCCATTGGTGGTGGTTGCCCAACCCGAGCGGAAATAACCGGAATATTTAAAGCCGGTATCATCCTGCACATACTGGCTTATTTTTTTCAGAGTCGCTGGCGATAGCTCCGGCTCCGTTTTCGCTTGCGCTGCCGTAGCCTGCACCGTCGCACCGGATTGCCCTGCAGGCACGGCTGACGAGGCAACATTGCGTTGCTGCGCGCGATCTTTTTCTTCATAGGCTTGCAGTTTCTGCTGCGTAACGCGCAACTGCGCTTCCAGTGCCGCCATGCGCTGTTCAAGCGTTAGCTGCTGCGCCGTTGCGCCGCTGCTTGCGCCATAACAGGATAATAACGCCACGGCAATGTACGTCTTTTTAGAAATTATGTTGTTCACTTTCATGAGTTCCCCTCGGTATTGCCCCCTGAAAACAAAAAGACCTGCAACCGACGGAAAATGCTCCGTCAGTTGCAGGTCTCGCCTGAATAAAATCAGTCACGTCCTGTGGGGGTAGATCAATTAACGCACAAACACGTTATTAATAGGTTGCGGCGACAACTGCCCCCGCCGCAAATAGCCTCCCGCCAGCAGCGGGCGTTACACCAGGAGCGCCATTACCGGCTCGCCAAAGCGGGAATGGGACTTATCGCTAATGTGTAATTCGCGCCAGGCTTCACCGTTGGTAATGACCACGGGTGTCACCGTGTCATAACCCGCCTGTTTAATGTCATCGAGATCGAATGTCAGGAGAAGCTGGCCTTTTTTGACTTCATCGCCCTCTTTCACCTGCATATGGAAATATTGCCCATCCAGTTGCACGGTATTAATCCCGACGTGGATCAGTATTTCCGCGCCCGCCGTGGAGCGAATGCCAATGGCATGACCGCTGGCGAAGGTGCTGGCAATATGGCCGTCGACCGGGGAATAAACTCGTCCTTCATCCGGAATAATGGCAAAACCCGGCCCGACAACGCCTGTCGAAAAAACCTTATCATCCACTTCAGCCAGCGGAATTAACGCGCCAGAAACCGGCGCGGTAATCTGCTCAGGAGCCAGCGCAGCGGTTTTCGGCATCACCGGTTGATGCGCGGTATGCTTTTTTTCACTCGCCGACGCGTCAGGTAGCGCTTGCGCGGAAGGTTCGTCAAAACCCACGATCAGCGTCAGCACCAGGCTGCCAGCAAACGCCATGGCGCAGCCAATAAGAAAGCCGATAAAACCATCGCCGTAGAAAATCGGCAGCGTCAACAGCCCCGGCATCCCCATTGAAATCGCCGAACTTTTGGCGTATCCGACCACCGCACCGCCAAAAGCCGCCGCGATCACCGCACAGATAAACGGTTTTTTCAGTTTCAAGGTGACACCGTAGACACCCGGTTCGGTAATGCCGAATAGCGAGGCGATAAAGGTACTGCCCGCCAGCGCTTTCAGCTTTTTGTCTTTTGCCCGCAGCATCACCGCCAGCAAGGCTCCGGACTGGGCGAAAACCGAGGGGCTGGAGGCTGCTTTAAGAAAACTGTGTCCCATCACCGAAATGTCGTTGATAAAGACGGTAACAAAGCCCCAGTGCACGCCGAAAATCACCAGCACCTGCCAGGCGGCAGCCATTAGCGCGCTGGCGATAATCGGGTTGAAGCCGTAAATCGAAACAAATAAAGAGGCGACAAACTCACTGATCGAAATGCCAATCGGCCCGATGGTCATTAACGTCAGCGGCACCATTAACGTCAGCAGGAAAAACGGCGTCAGAATATTGCGCACGCTTTCATGAATATGGCGATTGAGAAAGCGCTCAATTATCGACATCAGCCAGACGCTGAAAATAATCGGGATCACCGAACCGGTATATTTCATCATCACCACCGGCAGGCCAAAAAAGCTCACCGGCTGGCCGCCATCAAATAGCCCTTGAATACTGGGGTAAATGAGCGCACCCGCGATCGACACGGCAACAAAGATATTGGTTTCAAATTTACGTGCGGAGGTGATGGCTAACAGCATCGGCAGAAAATAGAACAGGCTGTCGGATGCGGCATGCAAAATTATATAGGTGCTCTCTTTATTGCTCAGCCATCCGGCGGCCAGCACAATCGCCAGCGCGCCTTTTAGCACACCGGCTGCGGCCATCGCACCTAATAATGGCGTGAAAATCCCGGCGACCAAATCGATCAAACGCCCTAACAGCGAGGCTGTATTTTGCGACGGCTCCGAAGGTTGTTTCTTTTTATCATCCTCCAGTAATCCTGAGATGGCGCCAAACGCGCGGAATACGTCTGGCACGCGGTTGCCAATCACCACCTGTAATTGACCGGAGCCATTCACCACGGTAATGACGCCGTCCAGCGCGTCGAGCTCTGCCAACCGCACTTTGCTGTTATCGATGATTTTAAAGCGTAAACGTGTCGCGCAATGTACCAGCGTCGCAACGTTGCTCTCCCCACCTACCAGCTGCAGAATATTTTCTGCCAGTACTTTGTTATTCATAATGAGACTTCCCGTTTCACAAACGACAGTAATAATCAGGACACCCTGGTGTTGCCTGTATCCGCTGGCCAGCTGGAAAAAAGCAAAAAAAAACCTGGATAAAATAGTGTGTAAACACACTGCTTTATCCAGGTCTCGCCCAGAATTTCTCTGGTGACGTCCTTAACTAACGCCCTCTTTCTAACAAGCCGCGCAGGCAATTACCACCGCAAATAACCAATTTGTGAAAATCATCACGCAAATAGCGTTGCCATGGAATTGAGCAGGCAGGCAAATACAGCCCCCCGGTAACATATATCACTATTATGGGCGGCCTGGCTGAACGACTCTTTTATAACCATGCCCACAGCATGCTACATCACCTTTGGCGAAACCTGCTTTCTGTTGTCTGGCGGAGCGACGGGAAGCAGATTTTTAAGAGGGGAAAAAACCAGGTCACTTACAAAAACGCGATTAAGCATGTTACTGGCGCTCTCCCCTGGTACGGCCAGCACGGGGATCTATTTCGCCCCGCAACTGACACCAGGGCAAAGCGACTTACCCGATGCCAGCGTTACCGCACCGTAAACCAAAAACCGCTACGCCGTTCCACATCATTTTGCAGGTGCAGAATGGCGGCATGCCGTCCCTTTTCGCCTGGCGCTGCGCGATTGTCACCGGGACGCCATAAACGACAAATGCCGGATGGGCGTAAGCCACATCCGGCATCTCTTGCGCTCACATTACAGCGCTAAGGTTGCCCCATTACTGCTGATCACATCGCGATACCAGAAGAAGCTTTTCTTGCGCCGACGCGCCAGCGTGCCATTCCCGGCATCATCGCGATCCACATAGATAAAGCCATAGCGTTTGGACATCTGCGCGGTACCGGCACTGACCAGATCAATCGGTCCCCAACTGGTATACCCCAGCAGTTCCACACCATCTTCAATCGCCTCTCTGACCTGCACCAAATGCGCCTGCAAATACTGGATGCGGTAATCATCTTCAATTGAGCCATCCGCGGCGGGAACATCTTTCGCCCCCAGCCCGTTCTCCACAATAAACAGCGGTTTCTGGTATCGATCGTGCAGCTCATTGAGTAAAAAACGCAGCCCTTGCGGGTCTATCTGCCAGCCCCACTCGGAGCTTTCAAGGTGCGGGTTGGGGATCATGCGCATAATATTGGTGCGCGAGCTTTGATACAGCTCCGGCTGTGCGGCGGCGCAACCGCTCATGTAATAACTGAACGAGATGAAATCGACAGTCTCTTGCAGGTCCAGCTCATCCTGCCCGGTGATATTGAGCGCAATGTTATTTTCGCGGAAAAAGCGGCCAATCCACGCCGGATAAGCACCACGCGCCTGAACATCGCCAAAAAACAGCCAGTCGCGATTTACGCGCTGCGATTGCAATACATCTTCCGGTTTGCAGGTGATCGGATAACGAATGCCACCCAGCAACATGCTGCCAATTTTGGCATCCGGGATGATTTCATGGCAGGCTTTTACCGCGCGGGCGCTTGCCACCAGCTGATGATGAATGGCCTGATAAATTTCCTGCTTACTTCGCTCACCCGCAAGCCCAACGCCGGTAAACGGCGCGTGCAATGCCATGTTGATTTCGTTAAACGTCAGCCAGTATTTCACTTTATCGCGATAGCGGGTAAAGACCGTGCGCGCGTAGCGCTCGAACAGGTCAATCACCTTCCGGCTGCTCCAGCCGTCATAGTTTTTCACCAACCCGTAAGGCATTTCATAGTGTGAAAGCGTGATTAAGGGCTGGATGCCATAGCGGGCCATTTCATCAAACAGTCGGTCGTAAAAAGCCAGCCCCTCTTCGTTTGGCTCGCTTTCATCGCCATTCGGGTAGATGCGCGTCCAGGCAATCGAAGTGCGCAGCACGTTAAACCCCATCTCAGCAAATAACTGAATATCTTCCGGGTAGCGGTGGTAAAAATCGATGGCTACATCTTTGATACCGGTGCTGTTCGCGTCACGCTCAACGACATTGCCGTGTATTCCCTGCGGTTGCAGATCGGAAGTGGAAACGCCTTTTCCTCCCTCGTTCCACGCGCCTTCGACCTGGTTTGCGGCAACTGAACCGCCCCACAGAAAACCTTCGGGAAATCTCATTTGCATCGTTACTATCTCCTTTTTCTTGCCGCCGTTAACCACCGCTCAGCCGATTGATATGGATCGTCAGGAACATCACTTCGTCGGTGGTGAGCTGGCACTGGTAATTTTTCTCAACATAATCATTAACTTTCATCGCACAGGCATAGGCGGCCGGCATCATGCCGGTGATCCCCTGATAGATACTGTCGTCACCGTGCGCAACGGTATTTCGGTTCAGCAAACGCAGTGCGAAAAATTTGAGGTGTGTGATAAGGCGCTGATAATTTAGCGATTCTTCATCATAGGTCAGATGCAGATCGTACTTCAGGATTGTCAGCACATCTTTAATGATGGTGGCACTCTGCATGGTGCTTTGCATGTCGCTGTTATTTTTGGCATTCGCCAGATGCAGGGCGATAAACCCGGCTTCATCCTCCGGCAGGCTAATGCCGAGTTTACTGTTGATAAGCTGCAGTGCCTCAAGCCCCACCGCATATTCCTGGGCATAAAAACGTTTAATGTCCCACAGTAAAAAGTTCTTAATCACCAGCCCGTTGGCTTGCCGCTGGATGGCAAAATTTAAATGATCGCTTAATGCCAGGAACAGCGTGTCCTGCACAGTGATCGCCAGCCGCTGCTGAGCCAGCGCAATGATCTGCTGCGTGACTGCCAGGTAAGGGGGAGGAATTTCCGCCAGCAGTTGCGAAAGGACGTCCGCCAGCCCTTCCGACTTTTTGACGAACTGGCTTTCAATCTGGCTGCGGTCGACCTTATCGCCCGGTCTTTTGCCAAAACCAATGCCCCGCCCAATGGCTACGATCTCTTCATGCTTTGCATTCATGAGCAGGACAGCGTTGTTGCTGAGTATTTTTTCTACTTTCATTTCAGCTTTCTCACTGTTTAATCCTGATGTTTTTCCAAAAGCGTGCGCCCGGATAAAAAGCAAAAAAAAACCTGACTCCATTGCCGCCACACAAGGCAACAATGGAATCAGGTTTCGCTCAGTTCTCTACTGATTACGTCCCGGGAACCCTTATAACGAATCAGACGAGGCGGCTCAAGCCTTCAAAACGGGAACTGTGATGATAATCATGGATGTGTGATCAGTGCCCCGATAACCGTGCAATCCCTTGCAGGGTTATACATGTATTTTTTGCGACGGGCGGAAATATTTTACCGGGAACATTGACATACAGCAGAGTAAAAGAATGTTGAATTTAAATCCTTTATCTATATAAAGGCCATCAAGAATTAATCACTAAGCTGTTGCGTTTTATTTAATAAATAAGAATTATTCCGACTCACTAAACAGGCTTGCTTTAATAAACCGGACTCTAATTGCAAATCAGGTTCGAAACACAACTGATATATATATTTTTCCAGCAAAGAAGGCGCGGATTGCTCGCCAAAACAGCATGCAGGTTCGCACCCATCACTACAGGCCAGACACTTCTCATAAGCCTCGATTAACACCCAGCCCTGAACCAGCGTCAACACCGGAGCAGACTGTAACTCCAGCAGGCAGTCACTGACATAAAGCGAGTAGGCTTCAAGTGCTGTGCGGCTTGTCGCCTCCGTGTCTCGCTTTTTTAGCAGCCGCCATATGCGGCCAAAATGACGGACGTGTATCCGGTGAGTATGATCCAAAAACCACGCTTTTGTGAAAGGAGAGCTGCTGTAAGTATGCTTATCTCCTTCATTATCAGCGAATATATTGCAGACGCCCCTGTTCGCTAAAAATAATACCAGAGACATCTTTTGCAGTTCAGAAATATAAGATTTATTCATTGCGTCACAAAAGAATATAAGAATTTACTGTAGCACCCATAATCAATAATACATTTTACATGAAACTTTGCCACAAACATTTCAATGATACTTAATAAAAATTTGTTACCCGTATCCCAAAAACAATACTTAAATAAAACGCAAACTAATGTTTTCTTAATAAATAGACCTAAAGCGGAACATACGAGCAGAGTTTGTACAAACCTGCATGAGTGTGAGGGTAATTGCACGGGCATTCAGCAAATGCCCGTGATGACGGAAAGGCGGCTCCGCGGAGCTTCTTAAAGCTGTTTGCGCAAAAAAATCCGGCTGGTTCCCTCAGGCAGGCAATCAATCCGGCCAAACTCTTGCCAACCATTTTTTTTATAAAACTCAGGGGTCTGGAAACTGATGGTGTAAAGAAAACCAGAGATACAGCCGCGCTTTCTCCCTTCCTCTTCGAACTGCCGTAGTAGTGTTTCGCCTAAACGCTGCCCACGAAGTACTTGCGGAAGATAAACCAGATCAATAAACAGCAGTCCCAGTGACGTACGACCAATCATCCCGCCAATCACTTCACCAGTATTCGCATCTTTAACCAATACGCTCATAGGCTTACGATCGCTGATACCGGTGATCTCATCATTAAAAGCGTTCAGGCCTTGTTCCACCGGAAAAAAATTTGCCGCGACAGCCTGGTCTGAAACGCTGACCACGTAATTTGCCATGATCTTCCCCACACGAAAGCACTCATAGATTCCTTGATTTGCACCAATAAAGATGAAAATTCAGTGCTAAATCCCCGCTAAAGCTTATTTAAATCAGACCGTTATCTTTATTAACCACTTTTTACTCAAAGTCAGGCTACCGGCGTGTTCACTGAAAGAACCGCTCCGCCGGATAAAACGTTGTAAACAGAAAAAAGAAGGAAAAAAAGTGAAAATTAAAGCATTAGCGCTCAGTGCACTCTCTGTCGCCCTGCTGGCCGGATGTGCGGGAACCAGTACGCACCCGGTAAAGGCCACCAACGGTACAACGCTTGAGGTTGCCACCATTTTTAGCCCGCCTGAAATGAATAACAATCGCTACCCTGATGTAAAACTGCGTGAAGTGAGCCCTGCCCATGCTGGCGCCGGTATGGGGCTTTCGTTACTCAGCGCCGCGCTTGGCGGCGGCGCGGGCAGTGGCGATGCCTTTGATAAAAATAGCTACAAAGGCAACGCGATAGATTCTATGCCGGAACCGACATCGCGCTATTTAAGCCCAAAAGCCGAAGTGAAAATTCGCGAATGGCTCGATAAACAGGGCGGTAATTATGTCTACAAACAGCCGCTGTATATCGCAGCAGCACAGTGGTCGCTGGTCTACACAGATATGTCTGCGGGAAACAGTAATTATGATCTGGCCTACCGCGTGTTGTTCTATAAACGTGCAGAAGATGGCAATATGCTGAGCACGTTTGTAAAAGCGGAATGTGCACCAACGGCGAAAACCGCGCCGCTGGCCGACTGGCGGGCAAATAATTACCAAAAAGTGACGCAAGAAACGCAGAAAATGATGGATGCGTGTCTGCTTGAGCTGGAAAACCAACTGCCACGACTGTTGAAGAAATAATCTGAAAAAGCCGCAAATAACTGCGGCTTTTCTTCCACTCTGTATTGATGCCTCTGGTTCGAGCCAGACAGCAGTGTTATACCATTGCTGACAGCAATAAATAGCATGCTAATGATGGCACGGATGGCCATACGCATCGGTTATTTAGTCAGAGAGGGATTTTCAGATGAGCAACTCTATTTTTATTTCCAAAAGAATGCGCAATTTCATTTTACTGGCGCAGACGAAAAGCATCGCCAGAGCGGCAGAAAAAATACACATGACTGCGTCGCCGTTTGGCAAAAGTATTGTCTCGCTGGAAGAACAGATTGGTTATCCGCTCTTTACCCGCAAAGATAACAGTATCCGTTTGAATAAAGCCGGGCAGGAACTTTATCAGAAACTGTTCCCGGTTTATGAGCGCTTATCGGCAATTGAAAATGAACTTCACTCTTCCGCCCTGCGCTCGCACAAAATCGTTATTGGCGTCGACAATACCTATCCCACCATCATTTTCGATCAACTGTTAAGCCTGGGCGATAAATATGACAATATCAGCACCCAGGCCATCGAATTCAGTGACAACGGCGTGATTGACGACCTGCTTGGCCACCAGCTTGATTTTATTATTTCTCCCCAGCAGGTTTCCCCGCGTGTTCTGGGGCTGGAGAACCTCACGGCTACCGAGTTACCTCCGCTGCGTCTGGGTTTTTTAGTTTCCCGCCGCTACGAGCAAAAACAGCCGCAGGAGTTGCTGCGAGAACTCCCGTGGTTGCAGATGCGTTTTCAGAACCGCGCGAATTTTGAAGCCATGCTCGATTCTCACATGCGCCCCTGTGGGATCCACCCAACCGTTATCTACCGGGCCTACAGTTTTATGGCGAAAATCAGCGCGGTGGAACGCGGGCAGTTTCTTACCGTGATCCCCTATTTCGCCTGGCATCTGGTTAACCCCACTACACTGCGATATTTCGATGCGCCAAACGGACCAATGTATATGCAGGAATATCTCTATTCACTGAAAAACCATCGTCATACCGCTGAAGTCTGTCAGTGTATTAATGACGATCGCGACGATTCGTCCTGTTTAGCCGAGCATCGATCCTGTGTTCAGTAAATTCGTATGCAATTCGAATACGCGGCTAAGATCGTGATGAAGATGCCCGCCGGGAGCCGTTTCCAGGTAATGATGAAGGTAATCCCGATAGAGTGGGTGTGCGCAGTTATCAATAATGGTGCGGGCGCGCTCAATTGGCGACAACCCGCGCAGATCGGCGAAACCCTGCTCCGTAATGATCACTTTGACGCTATGCTCGCTGTGATCAACATGGCTGCACATCGGCACAATGGAAGAAATTTTTCCCTCTTTAGCAATCGAGGGGGCCATAAATACCGACAAATAGGCATTACGCTCGAAGTCTCCACTGCCACCAATACCATTCATCAGGTTAGCGCCCGCGACATGCGTTGAATTGGCGTGTCCGTAAATATCAAATTCCAGCCCGACATTCAGCGCTATTACTCCAAGACGGCGGATGATCTCCGGGTTATTGGAAATCTCCTGTGGTCGCAAAACGATACGCCCGGCGAAAAAATCCATATTGTCGTAAATGTTGCGCAGCGTATTGTCGGAAACGGTCAGGCTGGATGCGCTAACACCGAGGATTTTTCCTGCGGCAAGTAAATGCGCTACCGACTCCTGCAACACTTCGGAATACATCATAAACGCAGGGATGTCCGGGCTTTCACCGAGCCGCGCCATCACGGCATTATTGATATTGCCTACGCCGCTTTGTAACGGCAGAAATTCGCGCGGAATACGCCCCTGCGCCATTTCATGGAGCAGGAACGTCACAACATTGTCGGCAATTTGCTGGCAGACAGGTTTCGCGCCATCCAGCACGTTACCGGCATCCGGTAATTCGGTGTCCACCACCGCCACAATCTTTTGAGGTTCCACCTGCACATAGTGCAAGCCAATCCTGTCCAATGCGCTAAAAATAGCGACACTGTGGCGATACGGCGGTGCGCCGGGCGTAGCGATATCGGCAAATTCAGCCACCCGCGGGCTGTGGTAGTGATTAAGCTCAATGACGATTTTTTTTGCTTTGCGCAACCAGGTCGGCGCGTTGCCAATCCCACTGGAAAGCCAGATTTTGCCATCAGATGTCAACGCCGAGGCTTCGATCACGGCGATATCAATCTCGCCAAAAAAGCCGTAGTTCACCATCTGCGCAACTTCACTCAAATGCAGATCAACAAACTTAACCTGCCCCTGGTTAATTTTTTGCCGCATTCCCGCCGCAGATTGATATGGCGCGCGCCAGCTAACCGCTTCCGCCTCCGATAAGGCATTATCAGCCGCCGCGCTAATAGACGCGCCAGTGAGCAAACGGATTTGAAACGGTTGCTGCATTTGATGCAGCTCCCGTGCTCGCCGAGCGATGGCGGCGGGAAGCGCTTTGGGCGAACCTGCTGCAGTAAAACCACTGAAAGCAACCATGTCATCGTGGTGGATGAGTTCTGCCGCTTCGTCGGCGCTCAGCCGGGGCCATGATTGTTTCATTATCGTCTCCGTTAATTAGCGTCCAAGGAAGTTCGGTTTGCGTTTTTCCATAAACGCGCTCATTCCTTCCTGATAATCCCGGCTGTCATAAACTGCGCGACGCATCCCCTGAATACGCTCAAACTCATCCGAATTCATGGTGTGTGCTTCACCAAGCACGCGTAGCTCTTCTTTAATTACCGCGATGGCAAGCGGTGCTTTTTCCGAGATCTGGTGCGCCATCTGCAAGGTGAAATCTTCCAGATCGCTGGCGTCAACAACATGATTCAGAATGCCAACTTCCCGCGCCCGCTGCGCCGTGATGGGGGCCGCAGTGAAAATCAGCTCTTTAACGATATGGAACCCGGCGTCGCGCGTCAGGTTATGAATGCCAACCAGGTTATAAGGAACGCCGAGATTAACGGGCGTCATAGAGAAAGTTGAAGAGCTGGCGGCAATGATCAAATCGGAACTCATGATCATTTCAAACGCCCCTCCCCAGACACTTCCTTCCACCATGGAGATCACGGGCTTCGGATATTTTTGGATCATACGGGTGATCTGGCGCAGCGGATCGTCATAAGAGAGAGGATCGCGCCGCCCCGAAGGCAATTCGTGGATATCATGCCCGGCGGAGAAGACTTTCGCACCGTGCGGCGCACGCAGGATCACGCAACGGATCTCCGGCTTGTTAAGGTCCTCCAGCGCCCGCATCAAATCATCGATAAATACTTTACTGAGCGCGTTAAGCTTGCGTGCGTAATTAAATTCAATGACAGCCACTTTTTGAATAATGTTTACAACCACATACTCATACGACATATCAGTTCCTTTTTACCGTGCAAAATAGTGATGCTGAAGGTATTCACGGATGTGCTGTAAACCTGTACGCGGTGCTTGCTGATGATTTTTCACCTCATCTAGCGTTTGGTTGAAATCTTCACGGAAAGCGCGGTGGGCATAAAGCTGACGCACCGCCTCTTCTTCAACCTGTTTTCGTAGCCACGTCACGGTCTGCTGCTGGCGCAATAACTTGAGATAACCACTTTTTGTCATCACGTCGTAGAAATGAACAACTGCCTGCCACACATCCTCTATGCCGCGCTTTTCCAGTGCGCTACAGCTCAACACTGCTGGTCGCCACGGCGGATATTTGTGGCGAACGATAGCAAGCGCGCTGTCGTAAATTTGCCGGGCGATGGCAACTGCCGCGCGGTTGTCGCCATCATCTTTGTTGATAACAATGACATCGGCCATTTCCATGATGCCTTTTTTGATGCCTTGCAACTCATCTCCACCACCAGCGATTTGCAGCGAAACGAAGCAATCGACTATGCCTGCGACCTCCGTTTCAGACTGGCCAACCCCGACCGTTTCCACTATCACCACATCGTAATTGGCGGCTTCGCAGAGCAGTATCAATTCGCCAGCGTGCGGGCTGATCCCCCCCGTAGCGCCGCCGGAAGGCACCGGCCGAATAAACGCCGCATCGGCTCTGGCCAGTTCCGTCATACGGGTTTTATCACCCAGCAAACTGCCGCCGCTGAGTGGACTGCTGGGATCGACCGCAATAACCGCCACCCGCTTTCCCAGGCCAACGAGCATCATGCCAAAGGTATTAAGAAAGGTACTTTTCCCGGCTCCGGGTGTCCCGGTGATACCAATGCGTATTGCCCTACCTGTCGCCGGCATAATCGTGTCCAGCAATTGCTGGCTCAGCCTCTGATGCCGTGAAAGCTGGCTTTCCACCAGCGTCATAGCCTGTGCAAGCGCGACGCGATCGCCCGCGCATAACCGGCGAACGAATTCATCAAGGGTTTGTTCATTAATCATGGCACTGACTAATCCGCTTCAATACATCGCGCACGCTTTCCAGCATCGGCGTACCTGGGCCATAAATCGCTGCCACGCCACGTTCACGCAGGAAGTCATAATCCTGTGGCGGGATCACGCCGCCCGCAATCACGCAAATATCCTCACGACCATATTTTCTTAGCTCATTAATTAATTCGGGAATAAGCGTCTTATGACCTGCCGCCAGCGACGATGCGCCAACTACGTGCACATCATTTTCCACGGCCAGCCGGGCAATTTCTTGCGGTGTAGAAAACATTGGGCTGAGATCGACATCAAAACCCACATCGGAATATGCGCTGGCAATGACTTTTGCCCCCCGGTCGTGCCCATCCTGCCCCATTTTCGCAATCAAAATTCGCGGACGACGACCATGCTCAGCAAGAAAGTGTTGTGTTTGCGTAATGATGGCGTCGAATTCCGCCGCCGTTTCGCTGTCCTGCTGATAGCTTTGCGTGATCACCCCCGTTACGCATTGGCTGGGGACCAGGTAGCGGTCAAACGCCGCTTCCAGCGCACTGGAAATCTCACCAAGCGTCGAACGCAATCGTGCGGCATGAATCGCCGCAGCGAGCAGATTTTCGTTGTGTTGGGCGGCATGAGTCAGCGCTGACAGCGCATTGCGAACGGCAGCGGAATCACGTGTGGCGCGGATCTGTTCAAGTGCGGCGATTTGCTCGTTACGCACCTTCACATTGTCGATTTCCAGTACCGGCGTAACGGCTTCTTTATCAAGCTTGTATTTATTAACACCGACAATGGTGCGTTTACCCTGGTCGATAAGAGATTGCTCGCGCGCGGAAGCCTCCTCGATCATGCGTTTTGGCAAGCCCGATTCGATAGCCTTTGCCATCCCTCCGGCATCATCAATCTGACGGATGATTGCCCGCGCCTCTTTTATGATTTGATCGGTCAGAAATTCGACATAATAGGAACCGCCGAGCGGATCGACGGTGCGGCAAATCTCCGCCTCTTCCTGCAGGATAATTTGCGTGTTACGCGCAATACGCGCCGAAAAGTCCGTCGGTAGCCCCAGGGCTTCATCAAACGCATTGGTGTGCAGAGACTGGGTGCCGCCAAGCGTCGCTGCCAGCGCTTCAATGGTAGTGCGAACAATGTTGTTGTAGGGATCCTGTTCTGTCAGGCTCCAGCCGGATGTCTGACAATGGGTGCGCAGCGCCAGCGATTTCGGATTGGTCGCGCCAAACCCGCTAACGGCTTCGCTCCATAGATAGCGGGCTGCGCGCAGCATGGCGACATTCATAAACAGATCCATGCCGATACCGAAAAAGAAAGAGAGGCGCGGCGCGAAGTCATCTATTTTCAAGCCTGCGAAGAGCGCGGCTTTTATATATTCAATGCCGTCCGCGAGGGTAAACGCCACTTGTTGAATACAGTTAGCTCCCGCTTCTCCCATATGGTAACCGCTGATACTAATCGTATTAAATTGCGGCATATTGGCAGAGCACCAGGCAATAATATCGGCAATAATCCGCATCGATGGCTTAGGTGGATAAATATAGGTATTGCGGCAGAGATACTCTTTTAAAATATCATTCTGAATAGTACCGGTTAATTTTTCAGGAGGAACGCCCTGCTCTTCCGCTGCAACAATATAAAACGCCATGATAGGTAAAACCGCACCATTCATCGTCATCGATACCGACATTTTATCCAGCGGAATATTGTCAAAGAGTATTTTCATATCTTCCACAGTATCGATAGCGACACCCGCTTTTCCTACGTCGCCCGCTACGCGCGGGTTATCCGAGTCATATCCCCGATGAGTTGGCAGATCAAACGCAACGGAAAGCCCTTTCTGCCCGGCGGCAAGATTACGCCGGTAAAACGCGTTCGACTCCCTGGCCGTTGAAAACCCGGCGTACTGGCGTATCGTCCACGGTTGGGCGGTATACATTGTGGCACGCGGCCCGCGAGTATAAGGCGGAAGACCCGGTAGCGTGCCGGTGATTTCCAGCGCGTTCAGATCGTCAGGAGTATATAAAGGCTTAATCGCAATGCCCTCTGGCGTCAGTTTGACCAGCGATTCAACGCGTTTTCCCTTGCGACTGAGCTCTTTATTCGCGACATTTTGCCAGTCAGTCATGGTAGCCATAAATATCTCCGTTATTCCAAATCAATAACTCACTGGGAAGAAATAGTAATTTCCACTATCAACATTGTCGCCAGCAAAAAAAGACCTGCGGCGATTCATTTTTTGCCGCAGGTTATATTCTGATTTTCTATCACGCGCCAATTAATAGCGTGGACACGTCACTTATTTAATATTTATGGGAAAAGAATCGCTCAATCGTTTCCTGTACATGCTCATCAGGATTTTCTGCAATATCCCCTTCTCCTGCGCCATGACGTATATAGTGATTGTGCCCAAGAAGTTGCGGGAAAGCGGGTGCCGCCGAACTGGCAGTCGAGGCGAACGTCAAAAGAAGAAAAAACCAGGCTACGCTTAACTTTTTTCCCATCATGCCTATACCTTTCAAGAGAGAGTTAACAGGCAACATACTGAATGAGAAAGCGTCAGAAAGTGTCAGGGATGTTCAAACCTGTTCCGGCAGTTGTAATCAGCCGTGGGAAATGAAAGAGAGAGGAAACAAAAAAAACCGCCCTCAGGCGGTATGTTTACAGGTCAGATTCTAACGCATCCTGAATCGCATCGGCGAGAGTGGCGACTTCTTGCGAGACGTTACGTAAATCCATCTGGCTACGAATGCCCGCGTTGGCCGTGGTTGCCGAAACCGCCGCTTTTGAAATTTCCAGCGCTGCCTGTACAGCTAATAAGCGCTTTCTGTTTTCTACCGCCTCATCCCCTGTCGCGCCATCAAGATCAAAATATCCTTCTAACATTACTTTCTCCTTCGGGTTTACCAGCAAAGGCCAAGCATACACAGTTAAGCGAGGGGATGAAAACGTAAACGCGTGCGAGCAGCCTCGTATAACGACGTTATGGCGAGTGTTTGAAATAGACAACATGGCGCAAAGCATAACGATAAGAAGGGTTATCGGACGAGGGTTCGGGTTTTGTGAGCGTCGTAAAGAAGATACCTGCCGAATACCAGCACCGAAAATACGAAAACGTGAAGGTAAAGAGTGCGATCACAGCGCCGGTGTTGTTGCCCGGTTGTTCACCCGCTCTTGATGTCGTTTGAGAAGAAGCGTTTATCGCGCTGCGCGTTAGCTAAAATCCGGGCAAAAAAAACCGCTCGGACAGAGCGGTAGAAGAACATCACCAGGGAAAATAGGGTTAACGATGATAGCGCGTTAACTATAGTTACTTTCTGTCGCTCTGCCAGTTTTAAAAGCATTAATTAAACCAATTACATAGAGAGCCAATAGCTATCAGAAATCGATTACAAATGAGAACAATCTCATTGCCGTCAGGTTAATAATTAGCAAACTAATAAACGTAACGAATATGCATTTGCATCCCTCAGGAGCAGCCCGGATTTCCTATTCCTGAGGGTCTTTTCTTATCAAGATAATTCCCCTTTTCTCTGAAATGAAATAGCGTACAGAAAAGTTATATCCTCCCGAACGGCTCCCTCTGCGGCTCACGTAAAAACCCAGTGGCAGGAGCAATTTTGTATTAACGGCTTCTTTTCCCTCCTATTACAGGCCTGTTATTTTCTTCATGCCAACGGCCATTTCAGGGGTATTCAACCATGCAATTCGTCGGTTCGATACAGGCAAAAAAATTTTTATTTGTGGCCTTGAAAAAACCGTTGCAGGAATTATTTATATAAGCGGACAAGCAAAGCTTGCCTTTAAGTTGAACTTTTGAATGGATTATTCAGGAGGTTAAGTTATGGCACTCAAAACCTTGTCAGCACTCCCCGGTTTCACTGACTCTGTTTTTGCTGACCGCTTCAATCGTATCGACCGGCTTTTCAGCCAGTTAACCGGCGACTCGCCGGTGGCATCATTACCTGCTTATGACCTGAAAAAAGTCGATGCAAGCAATTATCAGTTACACGTAAGCGTCCCTGGCTGGAAAGAAGACGAACTCGAAATCGAGACCGTCGGCGGAGTATTAAATGTATCAGGTAAACGCGCGGAAAATGAATCTCATGATGAGCAGGGCTGGATATACAAAGGTATTCGCCGCGCGGATTTCCGTCTGAGCTTTTCGCTTCCGGAACATACTAAAGTGAGCAACGCAAAACTTGAAAATGGCATATTGCAGGTGTCCATTTATCAGGAAATTCCCGAGAGCGAAAAACCACGCAAAATTGCCATTGAAAATACACAAAAAGCCATTGAACATCAGGCTTGATAGCTTTCCTTTTTTCTTTACGGCCCGCGCATGCGGGCCTTTTTCTTACCCTGGCTCTGATACGCTGTTTTGCCGACACATATAAACTTTTCGCAGAACGTATAACCAGCAGGACGTCGTTGCAATTCATTCCTGCGGCGATTCCACCATCGAGCGACAGCATAAACAAGCCACACGATTCTGGCTCTGCGGCAAAGGAGTACGGGCAATATGTTCAGGGATAGTGTATGGTTGCAGGCCATTTATCAGGAAATACTCTATGCCACAACGCAAAGACTCAAAAAACAATCGCAACTTCCTCACCAAATGCACCTGCCCGCATTGTTCACAACAGTCAGAACACAGCTTCTCCCGAGTCCAGAAAGGCGCAGCGTTAATGTGCCCGCACTGCAGTAAGATCTTCCATCAGGACAAGGCCGCTTTCGCTTAAAACCGAGCTACGTTGAGAAACCGGTCGAAATATCAGGGCCGGTTATCAACCTGGCGGTCCTGACAAGCAAAAGTCACGGCAATCATTTCGGCCTGAATCACGCCAGCATAATTGTGCAGCAGTAACCGCAGGCCGGCATGCAAAGAGCGTTGGTATGGGTAAAGCCGCAGAACTGTCCAGACACTTCATCAGCCGCGTGGTTGTTACCCTCATTAACCGTGTTGCTCACATCACAAAGCGTATCAGCCGTCACCGTGCAAGCATCGTACACCCTTTAAGCCGCGTAGAATGTGCTCTCAATGTTGTCGCCCCAGTCGTGATTACCGCATCAGTAGGTGCCGTTGGTGCCTTATCAATAACGCTTTGAGTATCAATGAATTCAGCCAGATACCTGGCCAGCCTGATGCCGGAAGGATGTATAACCACGACAAAACTATTTCATCCTTCATTATAGAAATCTCGACCATAATATATTCAGGGGTGATGCGGCTAATAACAGGGGCACTTATGAAAAACTTAATACTCAGTGTGATTGCAAAAATCTCGAAAATGGATGCGGAAGCCAAGCTACTTGCAGCTAAAGTGGAAGCTCAGTCTTTACTTATCGGGGCATTACTGCTGACACTTGGCAAAAACGGTGGCATGAATGAAATGCTTGATAATGTAAAAAAAGCAATTAATGCAGCGCTTGATGCGGCTGATATTCCACTGAAATCAGACGCAGAATTACTGATGAATGAATTTAACAATCTTATTCAGTTAACTCAGTTGCTTGAAACAAGCGACGCGGAAATTGATATAGAAGCGTTAAAGGGCGCGTCCGATAAAATCTAACGCAATTCGTTTATTAATCATAAGGCTGGAAAAATAAACCTCCGGCCTTTTATTTGCGCTGCCACCGGGTCATCTCTTTACCTGGACCCGTTTGTTGTGAACCCAAATGCCCGACAGAGCCAGCCGCAATGCGTAAAGCCTGCCTATGACCAGCGTTTCCTTTACCCCAACTCAAGTAGCTATTAGCGCAGCTCCCCCTGCAGCCCGGTTAATGGATGAGTGATGTTTCGATTCGCTCGCTGAGGGTGAAATCATCCCGCAGATCTGGTTCATCAGCCGTGACCGGGAGAACCTGACATGTCGACAGTGATGCAATCTTCTGACGCTACTCCGACCTGATACGCCGTCCTGATGTTATCCCGATCCGGTTTGGCCGTGGCTCCACTGGTTTTATTTGCCTAACTGAACGATATTAAATATTCACATCACACCGATATTCGCGACAGAACATTCCTTGTTTGTCGGTGAGCGCCACAGTATTTCTTAAGGAGAGGTTATGAAGCCAGTAGAAGACGCGATTAATGACCTGCAGTGTCGTGCTTTAGCGTATGAAATCATTTTTCAGTCCATTTGCTCCGAGTTGCCGCAAGTGTTCATCGAGAAAGCCGCAGAGAACATTCAGCTTAACTTCAAAGCATTTGAATCTGGCACGCATTCTGAAGCAGGGAAAGCAAAGCTTGAAGCAGCGAAAGCGATTGCCTCGAGAATTATAGGAGCAAAGATTTAACCTCTCTCCCAGGCTGGATCCTAAGATGGAGAGGAAATCACCATCCTTTCTTCTCCGCTTTTTCTCTTGCTGTGTTGTCATGGTTGTTATGGTCAGAAATGGGGATTCGCTCACTCAAAGGCAGGAAACAGGCCTGCCGCTTCACTGACCCGACAGCACGAAATAAGAGCGTCCATGATAGCCGCGCATGCAAGTCTGAACGCCACCAAGGATTTTCAGTTCGCTACCTTAGATGCATGGACTAACGGGTTAATACGGCCCGGAGTGCCGTTATCTGTTCTTCGATAAATGAAGGGATGGGAAAGCATAAAAACAGCACGTTGATATGCTCACCTGACACCTGACCATTTAACGGAGCACCCGAAGCATATTGATTTGATTTTCGGGCCTGATGACCCAAATATGTCCCACAACGGAAATGAGGAGAAAGTGAAGGAAACGTAATGCGTTGATTCTGAATGGTACGCCCTACAGGGTTCGAACCTGTGACCTACGGCTTAGAAGGCCGTTGCTCTATCCAGCTGAGCTAAGGGCGCATTATGTGGATGCTCACCGTTGAGGTGGAAACGCCTGGAATTATACGGTCAGCGCCTGGTGAGTCAATGTATTTTCCGCTGGTTGCTTGCTTAGTGAACGACGCTGCGCATTTTCGCAACACCTGTCCCATTTATGCCCGAAAAGACCTGGTCTTTCTACTTATCCTGATCGCTTCCTGGGAAAAGTCCCATGTCTCTTTAAGTATTCGCGCCTATATCCCCCGCTTTGTGAAGGACAAAATGTTTCCATTAACTAATGTAATGGAGCCTATACGTGACAAATAGAGCAAAACATAAAAAAGGCCGGGGTTACCAATGTAAATCAAAACCGATTATACAGCGCGATAATAGTGATGGGATGCTTAACCGTCAGCCAGCTATTGCCGCGACCGGAAACAGGGTTGAACGCGATTACAGTTCGTTTGCGCTGCGGTTATTACACGACCAGACGCGAAACTTAACATTGCCAGGATCAACACGCCAATCCTTGCCTAATCTGCCACTTCACTCTCAGTCTTACACCATCTCATTTATGGACATCCCGATAGTATATCGCCCTGATTTAGCGGTTGAATCATTGAACTTACAGGCTTTTGTGGTGCATGGTGGCGCGCAACATATCCATTGCCATCACACCGTCACACAACTTCACTCTTCTGGTGTCGCGTTTTTTCTGGACAATCGCACCCGGGAAGCGCCAGAGGCTTTTGCTGATACAGGCTTGCATATTTCCAGCTTACTGGTTGATAAAACGGCAACCTGGCAGCGCCTTTATACGCCCGATATTCTCAAACCGGGCATAAACCAGCCCAGTCATTTTGCTCATATGGCATCCATTACATGGCGCGAAACAGCACAACAGCCGGATGCGCAGTTTGCGCATGGCTTTTTTTGGCCAACACTTTTCGGTCACGAAAAGTGAAATACGTTTGCGAGGGAAAATGCGAACTTTCATCCGCCGGGAAAAAAATCGCCTCCACAGACCCGATTACCGGGTTTTACCCTATCGGGAATATCCGCCGCCGGTGTTTGACAGGCTGGAACACCTTACTCAGCAGCTCAGTTTCGCCCTGCCTGAATGCATCATCAGCCAGATATTAATTTCAACCGATAGTTTTCTCAGCTATGCCTGGAACAGGGGGCTCTTCTCTGGTAAACGCAACGCCGTGTTTTCATCGCTTGATTCAGCACATCATCGGTTCGCGGAGCCGCATCTCTCGCACCTGATCGTGGATATGGAGAGCCTGCTCACATCGCGTTTTAGCGCCCTGGAAACCCTGCGGCAGCTCGCTTCGCACAATCGCAAACTTCATATCTATCTGTTAGCGACAAAAAGCGACGCGCCACTGTTCAATTTCCTGCGCGCGGCTGGTCCCTTTCGCGTAATAAAACGGGATCTCCCCGTCAAGCCATTCAGGCAGGCGCTGTTGGCTCCTGCCTCACCTGTTGATGTTTCGCGCAAATTTCCGCCGGTAGAGTGGCAGATGTTCACCGCGCTGGCGCAAGGAAAAACGCTGAAACATGTCGCTCAGCTACTCAATCTGCCTTACCATCGCATGGTTTATCGTCTCAACCTACAACTGAGGCAACTTGGGTTGCCCGATCGTCAAAGTTTGCTTCATTTACTGCACCGCTTAACGATAGATGCTAATCACTATTGGGGATAACAGGCGTTGCCATCCTCCTTATCTAAGAAATTACTTAGTCAATTTTTCTTGCCGGGTATGTTTTTTTACATAAAACCAACAATTACAACTATTCCTGGTACTGTCTGTTTTTAAAATCCACTCAGATTCCACCCAAGGCGCACGTTGTTATCCAGCGTTGTAGCAATGAAATTGCGATAACAGCGATTAACAATAAGAAAACAATCAAATAATTAAATTGTTTTAACCATTAAAAAGAGCGTAAAAAACCATGCTTATCAAAATCAGCAAGCTATCATGCCAAATATTCAATCACCTATTATTGCTCTCAGAACTTCATATTTAGAAATAGCCTTCATGAACTCTTAACGCTTTTCTGCCAGAACTTCCCAGGTATAATTACAGTAACTTATTAATAATTACGATATCTCTCTGTATTAGCACGTAATTGATATTCCCCGCGTTCGTAAATGACGAATGAAAATAACTTGGCGAGTAAGGATGCTATCGGTTTTTCAAGGGAATTATTTTTCCTCATAGAATACTTGAAGTTACATTTACCTTTTCGACGCCTATCGCATTTACACAAAGGCGTAGCGTTAAAAAAACAATCTGAGGCAAAAAGATGAAACCGGCTTCCGTTATCATTATGGACGAATATCCTATTGTCAGGATGTCGATAGAAGTGCTTTTAGAGAAAAACCAGAATGTTAAAGTGGTACTAAAAACGGATGATAGTCGTGCGGCACTTGATTATATCCGTACGCTTCCCGTTGATCTGGTTATTCTGGATATTGAACTCCCTAAAACAGATGGCTTTACTTTATTGAGAAGAATCAAAGCGATACGAGAAGATGTCAACGTGCTTTTTTTATCATCAAAATCTGAATCGTTCTATGCTGCAAGAGCCATTCGCGCTGGCGCTAATGGTTTTGTCAGTAAGCGGAAAGAGCTCAACGATATTTATAACGCCGTAAAGATGATTCTTGCCGGGTACTCTTTCTTCCCATCTGAGACGCTGAGTTATATAAACCAACCGGGTAAAAAGAAAGGAGAACAGCGGGACATGCCACTATCTAATAGAGAAGTAACGGTATTACGTTACCTCGCCAACGGATTATCGAACAAAGAAATTGCGGAACAGCTTTTATTAAGCAACAAGACGATCAGCGCCCATAAATCGAATATTTTTTCGAAACTCGGTGTACATACCATCGTCGAGTTGATTGATTACGCCAAATCACACGAACTGCTATAGCACTATACGCCCGGAAAAAGATTACCGGGCGTATGCTTTATTGAAAATAAAATTAATAGTAATTAATCGCGAAAGTGGCATCGGCATTTGCCGTACCGGGTACAGGATTATCTGCCAGCGCGATGTAATTTGCGTAGAACTGCAGCGTTGCATTGCCATTGCTGTCCACGGCTATATCCTGGCTGGCTGTCGCCAGCGCTAGCGGCGTACGATCTCTGTCGCGCAGCTCAATAGCCACTTTCTGTGCCATCACGCTATCTTTTAACGCCAGCAGTGCCGGGTTGCTGGCGGCTTTCCCCGAAAAGGTGATCGATGCGCTACCTGGCGGGCACCCCACTAACCGCAAGCTAAAAGGTACCAGTGGCGTGGTATTACCCGCATTTTGCAGCTGTTTGGTTGGCCAACGTCCTAATTGCACCGTTTTGTCGTTGTCGGCCGTCTCGGCATAGCATGTAAAGTCCACTACCGTTGCGCGTAACTGAATGTTGATTTCTCCAAGCGGCGTATCGGCGATCGCAAACGGGCTCAGCCAGCAGCCAACGAGCATGACATGGCGTGGTTTGATAAACATCACGGCTCCTTAATCATAATCAACGCGCAAATAGCCCCGCGCCACAAAATCGCCCTCGGCGGGTTTGAAACCTGTGACGCTGACCGGCCACGCACTGATATCAACACGCGCAGCGGCGTTGTCATCAAGCTGGAAAGGGATTTTGCTACCCAGCGTGTTGGGGGTAAGCGGATTGCCCTCACGGTCGGCCACGACAAACCCCACATCAGGGTTATCAGAAACCATTACCTGCCCACTGGCTTTTTCCGCTTCCAGACGCATCGAAAGATAGGCCTGCGCGTCAACATTGGTGCACGCTATTGCCACGGTTTTAATTTGCGGATCAACGCCGTTCGGGCGGTTCCCCGGCCCGGCCTGGCTAAAGAGCGCGGCGCCAATTTTATCAAACTCAAATTCAACGACCTGGCCTGCATTGAGTTTGCAGCTTTGCGGCACTTCCACTTTGCCGCTGTAGCTAATGGTATAGACCGGTACCGTGAGGGCATCGATGTCCGTACTGGTGACATATACCCTGAACATGGTTTGGCGCGGGATCGGCACCATATTGATAAACGGCCGCACCACTTTAAGTTTAAAGATAAGCTTCGAGTCCATTACACCAAAAGGTTTCTGATTGGGTACGTTGGGGTGTGTTCCCATGCGGATAAAATTTCTCGGCGGGAAAAAGATGCCGGCGTAATCATCGGTGATGCTCATCGCCCCTTCCAGATAATCATTTAACCTCATGTATTTGTAACCGCCATCGATGGTATGTATCGGCAAGTCAGAGACATAGCTTCGGTAGGTGTAATTCACTTTGGTGCCGGCAGGACAGATAGCCTGGACGCCAACCCAGCCGGATTTTTCCGGCAACGTCACCACCTCACCAACATGGTTATTCCCGCTGGTAAACAGGTTCGACAGGTCATAATAGATATCTGTCGGTATGCCCTTCGCGTTCACACAAATTGTGGCCTGCGCCGACGTCGCTGCCAGTAACAACAAGCCGCAAAGCAGTGCATGAAATTTGTTCATAAAATCATCCTTGTTCACAACGGGCGCTTGTCATCACCACCGCCTGTTGCAGGCTGTCTTCCGGTAAGGAGTAGCGAGCAAGGCAGCGCGATTGCGTGCCGTCTCCCCACTGCACCAACAGTTCACCCTGCAATGGCAAACCGCTTAAATACGCCTGTCCGTCCTCGCCCACCATGCTGGTCACGCCGCTGCCGGTTTCACGTACCACCGAACCAAACGGCACCGGGCGATCGCCGCGCATAAGCGTAATCAGCGCGCGTACGCCAATCCGGGTGTCAAAGCTGGCGCGGACCAGCGCGCCCTGCGTGGGCACGACGCTACTGACGCTGTTTTGCACATCGGTGTGGTTATCCATCGTGTTGGTATCAAGCGCAATGCGGTTGTATCGATAAACGGAGGCATAAGGGACGATGGCGTAGCCTCGCCAGTCGGTTTGCACCCCGGTCTGATTTTCCACCCGCACGCCCTGCGCGCCCGGCGCTTTGATAAGTACGTTGGTATCGCCAAGCGGCTGGCCAAAAGTTACCCCGTCGGCGTGCGCGACCACGCCACCGCCAAGCTGCCAGTTATATTCGTGCTGGTAGGGATCGTAGTTATAACCGAGGCCGAGCGTGCCCCAGCCGGCCTGCCAGTTGGCACTGGCGCTGCCGCTGTAACCACTTGTGCTGCTGTGCCCCTGGCTTACGATGTAACTAAGGTTACGTCCTTCAAGTAAGGTGCCGCCAACCCCGCTCTGCCAGCTATTTTGTCCATTGCTGTTACGGCTAGCGTTAAGGCTGGCATACGTGTGATCCAGCGCGCTTCCCCGGCTGAAGCGCTGCCCGCTCAAAGCGCTAAACGGTACGGAAAGATTCAACGCAATAATACGATCCGTATTATTGATGCCGGGTGAGCGATTCCACGACCAGGTAAGCGAGTAGCTTATCCCCCGCCAGCCGCTGGCGTAACCAATCTGATACCAACTGCTGGGCTTAACATTGTTCCAGTAAGTTTGTTGGCTGCCGGAAATATACAACGAGCCGTAATCCCCCAGGTTTTGCGAGATATTGACCTGAAAGCGCCCTTTTCTGTTGTTGTTGAGGTTGTGATAGCTAACAAGCACCGGTTTTGGCTTCCGTCCCCCCTCACTTTCGTCCTGATCTTCATACTCATAACCCTCCATGCGGCGATAGGCGACATCACTCAACGTGTAAAAACCGCGCGTTGAGTAGCGATACCCGAGTAGCTGAAAGTTGGTGCCATATTGGTTGAGTGATTTGGCATACAAAAAGCGCAACGATTGCCCCTGATGCGTACTGCCATCCGCCAGTTCACTGCGTGCCTGGGTAAAATCGAGCGATATCGCCCCCCAGCCGCCAAGGTTTTTGCCAGCCCCCAGCACAAAGGCGTTATAACGCTTTGCCAGTTGGGTTCCGCCATAGGCGGTGTAACCGCCCGCCAGGCCGCCGATCACGCTCCCCTGAACAAAAGAAGGGGAAGATTGTTGATCGTTGCCGCTGCGAAAATTCCCGGCCACGAGGTCATATTTAAAGCGTCCTTCACGTTGCAGGATCGGCACCGTCGAATACGGCACCGTGTAACGTTGTTGACGGCCATCTTTCTCATCGACGGTAACGTCCAGATCGCCGCTGGATGAGGTAGGGTTCAGATCAGAAATCACAAAAGCACCCGCCGAGACATAACTCTGATAAATGACATAACCGTTCTGGCGGATGGTTAATTTGGCAGGCGTGCGCGCAATGCCGCGTACGGTTGGCGCGTAACCTTGCAGGCTATCGGGAAACATATTATCGGAAGAGTAAAGGCGCACCCCGCGAAAACCGAGGCTATCAAACACGTCGCTGCCGGTATTACTGTCGCCCATCACCAGCTCGCTTTTCAGCGGGATAAGGGAACGTTGCAACCAGCTTCCGATGGTCTTCCAGCTGCGGGTGTGTCCCGCTCCGCTGCTGCTGTAGCGCCAGGCACCATTATTACGCAACCGCCATGGGCCATAATTCAGCCCGCTTTGTAAGCTCAGAAAACCGTTATTGCTGCCGGTGCTGTGGCTCCCTGTAAAGCTATAGTTAAGCAACCCGGCGGTAATGCCTTCGTCCCACTCCTCGGCAGGAATGTAACCGCGCGCGCTGTTCAGCATCGAAGCCTGGGGTAACCCAATATTCAGCCGCATTGCTGAGAAATCAAAAACAGCTTCAGCCCCCGGTATAGCGGTCGTGATATCGATACAGGCGTCACCTTTGTCGGTGAGCAGCGCCGGAAAAGCGCGAATATTAACGCCCAACCGCTTGAGCAAATCGAGCGTGAAGCATGGCATCAGACCACCGGAAGCGGGCGTCGCCCCGTGATGGGCAATATCGAAACGCAGATCCTGGGTGGCGATAAATTCACCATCGCGCCAGATATCCACCCGATAAACGCCCGGCGGCTGGTTACCTTTTTCAAAGCGTGATAAATCGGCAACGGCAGCGGCATCCTCTGATAAAAACGCCGGGTTGAAGTAGTTCTCAGCGCGGCTCATCGCCGGGTGCAACACCGCCAGCAGCGACAACGCCAGCCGTGAGTAAGCTGAAGGAGACGTGCGCTTATTCATAGGCATCCCTGTCATTTGTCTCTGTTATGGCAGACCAACGGTTTTCACCGGCGTCAGCGCGCCGTAATCATTCACCGTCTGGAAAGTCACTCCGCCCTGAACATCAGGCGGAATAAGCAACTGAGTGCGGCCTTTAGGCGCAACCATGACATTGTCGAGCCTCTGTTTGCCCATACGAACATTCACCAGAGTGATGTAATACGCGGAGGGATTAGTGATGTTCAGGTGTTTATCGAGACGCGAAAACTGCAGTTTCGCAGACGCATCCTCTGTTAACCCCGATAGACTTTTCGGGCGAACAAATAGCTTTATGCGAGAGAGAACAGCCAACTGCAGCACGTTTTTGTCTGTGGCATTCTCTTTGTTCACCGATGGAATCGCTTTTACGCTCAACCAGAACAGAGATTCGCGGTCGTCGGGTAACGGTTGCCCGGCGTAGATAATACGCAGCGTGTTTTCACTTTCCGGCTCGCTAACAAACAGCGGCGGGGTCACGACAAACGTTTTTTCTTTTTCTCCACGACTATTTTCCACCCATGAATTCACCAGAAAACGTGCTTTTCCATCGCTATTAGAAATAGAAAGCGAGGTCTGCTTATCCCCGGCAGGATAAATAACCCGGGTTGCGCCAAGCGCTATTCCCCCAGCGGCTTTTACTGGCAGCGCGATAGATAATAAAAGACTGATAATCCAACCTGATTTTAAAAAAATGTTCATAGCGCAAATAACTCTTCAGAATATTATGCGGGCCATAAGAAATATGTCAGGGGTAGACCAGCGGAAACCAGACAACAGAATGTAAACGTCGTGTCGTAATACGCTCTGTAATCGCGCGGTAGCGTGCATAAAAATGGATTGCCACTTCATTAGCGATCGTGGGGAAATAAGAGAGCGGCATGCTGTGTCGCTGCTTTTGATCAAACAGCGCCAGCGTGAGACCTGTCCTCATCATGAATAATTTCTCGCATTACATTGTCAAGCGCCTCGTCCCTGAGGCCATGTCATCCCTGGAAGTAATGGGTTATTCGTATTTCATGATGAACGTCGCATCCGCATTTGCCTGCCCTGGTGTCGCGGTCGCGCTGGTGGCTTTGTAACGTGCGGAGAAGTGTAATGTGTTGGTACCTTCAAGCAGCGCCTGAGCGGTGGAGAAGCTTGCGCCGTCCGGGCTCAGTGTTTTCGAGGCATTATCAAGAATTTCGATCCCCACCCCGCTTGCCGTTGCACTGTTGTCACTGGAGGTGACCGCCAGTAGCGTATTATCGGCGGCATCGGCCTGGCCCGAGAACGCGACAGAAGCCGTCGGGAAGATGGCAGGATCGCAGTCATTAAGCACAATGTTGAACGGTACAGAGCCGCTGGTTGCCCCCACATCCGGGAATGAAGCGGTGCGATATTGCCCCAGCGTCACTGTCTGGTCGGCGGAAGCAGTGCTGACCGCGCATGCTGCGTTCACCAGTTCCCCGTCAAAATGTATATTACCGCCGCTTACGGTGTCTGCTTGTACGGCACCTGCCATCAGCATCAATCCAGCTGCAACAGAACTAGCCATTAATTTCATTTTCATAATATTCTCCTTGAAATAAAAAGTTGCGATTCCGACATCCTGCCGAAAACCGTTTGAGACTTGAATACGCTAAATACCAGATGAAAGAATCTTTTCCTGTGAAGATATAACGCATCGGGAACAACTTATTCGCTTCCCATTTCTTCCCTGGGAAAACACCCAATATTTTTCTCTGTGGACATAACAACTAGCCACAGCACGACAGTAGTGATTTCGTAAAAGTTAAAATATTCGCCATTACTGTCATTACACCAGGTCTGTTCTTATTCGGGCTTAAGAAAAGGCCTGGCTTTTATTTATTAAAGGGATAAGAAATAGCCGTAAACGCCTGTAACAGTGGCTTAATAGCGGACTTTCTTAAGGGTGATGAATTGTTGAAATTTGGTTAACAACCAGCAACGGCGAAGCCCTTGATCTGCTGAGATTTCAGGCGCAGCGGCGGCGAAATCCGCAAACGGTGACTGACAGCGCGCCGCGCTTCTGACAAAATAGCCGCCATCCCCTTAGTTGATATGACAGATGGAATCCTCTCTCTGATGGCAGCAAAGATTATTGATGGTAAAACGATTGCGCAGCAGGTGCGCTCTGAGGTTGCTGAAAAAGTTCGGGCGCGCGTCGCGGCAGGATTTCGCGCTCCGGGCCTGGCGGTCGTACTGGTTGGCAGCAACCCGGCATCACAAATTTATGTCGGCAGCAAGCGCAAAGCCTGTGAGGAAGTGGGTTTCATCTCCCGCTCTTACGATCTCCCGGAAACCACCAGCGAAGCGGAACTGCTGGCGCTTATCGACAAGCTGAACGCCGATACCGCCATTGACGGTATTCTGGTGCAGTTGCCGCTGCCTGCGGGCATCGACAATGTGAAAGTGCTGGAACGCATCGCGCCGGACAAAGACGTAGATGGTTTCCACCCGTATAACGTAGGCCGCCTTTGCCAGCGTGCGCCGCGTCTGCGCCCGTGCACGCCACGCGGTATTGTCACGCTGCTGGAGCGTTACAACATTGACACCTTCGGCCTCAACGCCGTGGTGATTGGCGCGTCCAATATCGTTGGCCGTCCGATGAGCATGGAACTGCTGCTGGCCGGTTGCACCACCACCGTGACGCACCGCTTCACTAAAAATCTGCGCCAGCACGTTGAAAACGCCGACCTGCTGATTGTCGCCGTGGGTAAACCGGGCTTTATTCCCGGCGAGTGGATCAAAGAAGGCGCGATTGTGATTGATGTCGGTATTAACCGTCTGGAAAACGGCAAAGTCGTAGGCGATGTGATTTATGAAGAAGCCGCCGCGCGAGCAGCGTATATTACGCCGGTACCGGGTGGCGTTGGCCCAATGACGGTCGCCACCCTGATCCAGAACACGCTGCAGGCGTGTGAAGAATACCATGATGTAAAAGGCGTATAAGATGGCAACATTTTCTCTCGGTAAACATCCGCACGTTGAGCTGTGCGATCTGCTGAAACTCGAAGGCTGGAGCGAAAGCGGCGCACAGGCGAAAATCGCCATTGCCGATGGCTTTGTCAAAGTGGATGGCGCGGTTGAAACGCGCAAACGCTGCAAAATCGTCGCCGGTCAAACGGTGAGTTTTGAAGGCCAAAGCGTTACCGTCATCGCGTAATCACGCGTAGCAAGCCGGGTGTCGCATCACCGCAGCCCGGCACCTTCTTTCTCCTTCCCCCTGCCGTCATCACGGTTAATTACCGATCAACCTCAAAGAATCATTAATTCATCTGGCTAAATGTGAAAATTTAGTTGCAGCCCGTTACGACTTATCTCACGATGAGTAGAACGTTCTACTAAAACGTTCTACTAACAATAACGGCGCCAAAAGAGCGCTACTTCGGGGGAAATCAGCATGAGTCTGATATCAGGGTTTGTTAAATCATTGTCTAAGTTGTCGATGATTGGCCGCGCGTTAATGTTGCCAATCTCGTTGCTGCCAGCCGCAGGTCTGTTACTTGCTTTCGGCGATAAATTTCACCTGCCGCTGATGATGAACGCAGGTGGCGTTATCTTCGATAACCTGCCGATGTTGTTCGCCATCGGTTCGGCGGTTGGTCTCGCTTCAGAATCGGGTATTGCGGCGCTTTCAGCCGCGGTATCGGTGTTCATTACCAATATCACTATCGGCACCATGTTAGGTATCACGCCGGAAATGGCCTCGCAGGGCGGAAAATATGCCATGGTGGTCGGCATTCCTACCCTGCAAATGGGCGTTTTTGGCGGGCTGATCTGCGGTATTCTTGCCGCCTGGTGTTATAACCGCTTCCACACCATGCAGTTACCGGAGTTCCTCGGCTTCTTCTCTGGTAAGCGTTTTGTTGCCATCGCTACCGCATTCTTATCCTTTGTGCTCGGCCTGCTGCTGCCCTATGTCTGGCAACATATTCAGGCGGGCATCGATGCGCTTTCCGTTATCGTCAACGGCGATAATCAGGCCGCGTCGACGTTTATTTTCGGTTTAGTGGAACGCGCGCTGATCCCACTCGGTCTGCACCATATCTGGTATCCGTCGTTCTGGTATTCGTTTGGCGATTACACCACGCAGGCCGGCCAGGTGATCCATGGCGATCAGACTATCTGGTTCAAAATGCTGGAAGAAGGCGTAAAATCCTTTAGCAGTGATACCTACCAGAACGCCGGTAAGTTTATGCAGGGTGAGTTCCCGCTGATGCTGTTTGCGCTGCCTGCGGCCTGCCTTGCGATGTACCACGAAGCGCACACCCGCAATAAGAAGATCGCGTTCGGTATTCTCTTCTCTGCGGCGCTGACCTGCTTCCTGACCGGCATTACCGAGCCGGTTGAATTCACCTTTATCTTCGTCGCGCCTATTCTTTACGTCTTTAACGCCATTATGGCCGGTCTGGCGTATATGACGATGTACCTGCTGCACGCGCACATCGCGAAATCCTTCTCCGCCGGATTTATCGACTACTTGTCATTCGGCATCCTGCCGTCGTTTAACGGTTATCAGACCAACTTCCTTAACGCGGTGATCGTTGGCATCCCGATGGCGCTGATTTATTACTTCACCTTCCGTTTTGTGATCCGTCGCTTCGACGTGAAAACGCCGGGACGCACGGAAGTTACCGCTGTGGCAGATGATAAAACTGACAGCGAACTGGCAACCGAGATCATCGCCATGCTGGGCGGTGCGCAAAATATCGACTCCGTCGGTTCCTGTATCACCCGTTTGCGCCTGGAAGTGGCGAAAAGTGAAATGGTGGATAAAGATGGCCTTAATGGCCTGGGCGCGCGCGGCGTAGTATTTGTCGGTGATAGCGGTATTCAGGTTATTTTCGGTGCGAGGGCGCAATTTATCGCCCAGACCATGTCCACAATGATCGGCAAATAATAAGATACCGGATTGGCGCGTCCAGTACGCGCCATATCAGGTGGAAAACCGGGAAAATCAGGGAGCGAGTTTGAAGAAAGTCAGCATCATTGATGTCGCTAAACAGGCGGGCGTTTCCGTTTCCACCGTCTCGCTGGTGCTGCGCCAGAAAGGGAAAATATCACAAGCGACGATCGCTAAAGTCCATGCCGCTATCGATGCGCTTGGCTATGTTCACAATGTTGCTGCCGCGAATCTGCGTGCCAATACCTCCAACCTGATTGGGCTTATCCTGCGCGATTTCAGCGACAGCTTCTCGATAAAAGTGATGGCCAGCATCGTGCAGGAGCTGGAAAAACAGGGTTACATGGTTTTTCTCGGTCAGCCGCTCAACGATGGCGATCACCTGGAACGCTGCCTGCTGTCTTTCAAACAACAAGGGGTTGCCGGGGTGATTTATCTCGCCTCCGATACGCGCAGCTCAACGCTTCCCGCCCAAATTCGCGACTGCCCGCTGCCGCTGGTGGTGGTGTCACAGTCACTGCTCAATGAAGCGTGCAACCTGGTCATGCGCGATAACCGTCAGGCCGCCAGCCTGGCGACACGCTATCTCATCGAACGCGGGCACCGCAATATTGCCTATATTGGCGGCATTGAAGGCGATTTAATGCGCCAGCAACGTCTGCTGGGGTTTCGCACCACAATGACGCAGAACGGGCTGGTAGTACGCGAAGAAGCTACTCCGGCCTGCAGCGACGATACCCGCGCGGCAAGCTACGCTGTCCGCCAGTTACTGGAAAAAAATAGCACTATTACCGCCCTGCTCTGCCACTCGCCGGATGCCATGATTGGCTCCATCGCCGGGATCCACCAGACCGGGCATACGGTGGGCAAAGATGTGTTCCTCTCTCAGCAAGTGGCGCTCGTCGGCTTTGAAGATATGCTGCACGTCAATCTCACCTCGCCTTCCTTTACTTATGTTTCGTCCGCCAGTGAAGAGACCGGACGCCAGGCGACGGGCTTGATCATTCGCAAGCTGAAAGAGCCCGAGTTGCAAACGCAGCGCATCACGCTTTCCGGCCAGCTGATTGCCCGCGAGTCCGCGTAATCCGAACACGTCGGGCAGACAGCGGCGTCCTCGCGAGCGGTAACCTCACGTCGGCTTAAAACCAGCCAGCCCGGTTCTGTTTTGATGAGAAAAGATTCAGAAAACCCCGCAGTTTACCCGCCTGGCGCTTCGGCTATAATTTCTTTTTTCTTCAGAGACCTGCGTTATGCCAACGATTGTTACACATGCTGCTGTCCCGCTTTGTCTGGGGTTGGGGCTTGGCAATAAAGTGATCCCTCGCGGCTTACTGCTGGCGGGGATAGGGCTTGCCATGTTGCCCGATGCCGATGTGCTGGCGTTTAAATTCGGTGTCGCTTACGGCAATGTTTTCGGCCACCGCGGGTTTACCCACTCGTTGCTGTTTGCTTTTGTGGTGCCGCTATTGGTGACCTGGTTTGGGCGAAAATACTTCAAAGCGAGTCTGGCGCGCTGCTGGGCGTTTCTCACCGTGTCGCTGCTGTCGCACAGCCTGCTGGATTCCATCACTACCGGTGGGAAAGGCGTCGGCTGGCTGTGGCCGTGGTCGGATGAACGGTTCTTTGCGCCATGGCAGGTGATCAAAGTCGCGCCGTTTGCGCTGTCGCGCTATAACACACCGTATGGTCACCAGGTGATCATTTCGGAGTTGCTGTGGGTGTGGCTGCCGGGTGTGATTCTGGTGCTGCTGTTATGGAAAATGCGGCGGGGATAAATATCGACCACCGCCAGTGGTTTTGAAGGGACAACAAAAAAGCGGCCGAAGCCGCTTTTTTTCTTACTTACGACGCCAGGTCGTGCCCTGCGGGCCATCTTCCAGCACGATACCCATCTCGTTCAGACGGTCACGCGCGGCATCGGCTGCCGCCCAGTCTTTCGCTTTACGCGCATCGAGGCGCTGCTGGATAAGCTTTTCGATCTCAGCCACTTCGCTGTCATCCGCCTGCGCGCCGCTTTGCAGGAAGAGATCCGGATCCTGCTCCAGCAGACCCAAAACGCCCGCCAGTTCACGCAGCTTTTTCGCCGCCGCATTTGCGCCCAGCGCATCCCCGTCATGTTTCAGCGTATTCACTTCGCGCGCGAGGTCAAACAGCACGGAATAGGCTTCCGGGGTGTTGAAGTCGTCATCCATGGCGTCGCAGAAGCGTTTCTGGAACAATTCACCGTTCTCAAAATAACGATGTTCGGCGTTATTGCTATCCGTACCACGCAGCGCGTTGTACAGACGCTCCAGCGCAGAACGCGCCTGTTTCAGGTTCTCTTCGCTGTAGTTCAACTGGCTGCGATAGTGACCGGACATCAGGAAGTAGCGCACGGTTTCCGCGTCGTAATACTTCAGCACGTCACGCACGGTAAAGAAGTTGCCGAGCGATTTTGACATCTTCTCGCGATCAACCATCACCATGCCGGAGTGCATCCAGTAATTTACGTACTCGCCGTCATGCGCACAGGTTGACTGGGCGATTTCGTTTTCGTGGTGCGGGAACATCAGATCGGAACCGCCACCGTGGATATCGAAATGCGAACCCAGCTGTTTGCAGTTCATCGCCGAACACTCAATGTGCCAGCCGGGACGCCCTTCGCCCCACGGCGATGGCCAGCTCGGCTCGCCAGGCTTGGACATTTTCCACAGCACGAAGTCCATCGGGTTGCGTTTTACTTCCGCGACTTCGACGCGAGCCCCCGCCTGCAACTGATCCAGATCCTGACGCGAAAGCTGACCATAAGTCGGATCCGTCGGCACCGAGAACATCACATCGCCGTTTTCAGCCACGTACGCATGTTCGCGATCCAGCAGACGCTGTGTGATTTCAATAATTTCTGCAATATGGTGCGTTGCGCGCGGTTCGCTATCCGGGCGCAGGATATTGAGCGCGTCAAAATCCTTATGCATCTCAACGATCATTCGGTCGACCAGCGCGACAAAACTTTCGCCATTCTCATTAGCGCGCTTAATGATTTTGTCGTCAATATCGGTAATATTGCGGACATATTTCAGCTTATAGCCGAGAAAGCGCAAATAGCGGGATACCACGTCAAAAGCGACAAAGGTACGGCCGTGACCGATATGACAGAGATCGTAAACGGTAATACCACACACGTACATGCCGACTTCCCCGGCATGGATAGGTTTGAATTCCTCTTTTTGGCGCGTCAGTGTATTAAAGATTTTTAACATCGAAGATTCCATGTGGACGTGTGTGGAACGAAAACCGCATATATTACCCGTAATTCAAACCCGAAGCAGCACACTTTGCAAGGTGATCCAGCCTCGCGGTTATGCTATAACAAGCGACTATCTCTGACCCACTGGCGGGTCTACGCACTACACTATCAGAACAGGATGCAATAATGGTTACTTTCCACACTAATCACGGCGACATCGTAATCAAAACCTTTGATGACAAAGCGCCTGAAACAGTTAAAAACTTCCTGGACTACTGCCGTGAAGGTTTCTACAACAACACGATTTTCCACCGTGTTATCAATGGCTTTATGATTCAGGGCGGCGGTTTCGAACCGGGCATGAACCAGAAAGTCACCAAAGACCCAATCAAAAACGAAGCCAACAACGGTCTGAAAAACACCCGTGGTACGCTGGCCATGGCGCGTACTCAGGCTCCGCACTCCGCTACCGCACAGTTCTTCATCAACGTGGCTGATAACGACTTCCTGAACTTCAGCGGCGAAAGCATGCAGGGCTGGGGCTACTGCGTGTTTGCCGAAGTAGTTGAAGGCATGGACGTTGTTGACAAGATCAAAGGCGTTTCCACCGGTCGCAGCGGCATGCACCAGGACGTGCCGAAAGAAGACGTGGTGATTGAAAGCGTGGACGTCAGCGAGTAATTGGTGGCGACACTCTTTATCGCAGATTTGCATCTGCAAACAGAAGAACCGGCGATCACCGCCGGTTTTCTGCGTTTTTTGGCCGGTACAGCGCGTGAAGCCGATGCGCTCTACATTTTGGGCGATCTGTTTGAAGCGTGGATTGGCGACGACGATCCGAACCCGCTACATCAGCAAATAGCCCAGGCGATCAAAGCCGTTGTCGATAGCGGTGTTCCCTGCTATTTCATTCACGGCAACCGCGATTTCCTGCTCGGTCAACGCTTCGCGCAAGCCTGCGGTATGCAGTTGTTACCTCAGGAACAGGTGCTCAATTTGTATGGCCGTAATGTGCTGATTATGCATGGCGATACGCTCTGCACCGATGATGCCGGTTATCAGGCCTTTCGCGCCAAAGTGCACCAGCCCTGGCTGCAAAAGCTGTTCCTCACCCTGCCACTGTTTATTCGCCGACGTATCGCCGCGAAAATGCGCGCCGGCAGTAAAGCCGCCAACAGCAGCAAGTCGCTTTCGATTATGGATGTAAACCAGCACGCCGTGGTGGAAGCCATGGAAAAACACCAGGTGCAGTGGTTGATCCACGGTCATACCCATCGCCCGGCAGTGCATGAACTCACCGCGAATAACGCGCCCGCATACCGTGCCGTTTTGGGCGCATGGCACAGCGAAGGTTCGATGGTGCGCGTCAGCGACAGCGATGTCGAACTGATTCATTTCCCTTTCTGAATACGCTTGTGATTACGCGTCAAACGCGCGAAACATCGCTACGCAACCGTTTTCCTTGCCCGTTTTACATGCTATTCTCTGTGCCCTCTTATGTAGTCTGAAGCACACCCACAGGAGTTTTGAGACGTATGTCTTCAAGCAACCAACCGGCGCGCATCGCCATTGTTATGGGCTCGAAAAGCGACTGGGCCACCATGCAATTCGCCGCAGAAATCCTCGATACCCTGAACGTTCCGCACCATGTTGAAATCGTCTCCGCACACCGCACCCCGGATAAACTGTTTAGCTTCGCCGAAAGTGCGGAACAAAATGGTTACCAGGTGATTATTGCCGGTGCCGGCGGCGCGGCGCATCTGCCGGGCATGATCGCGGCGAAAACACTGGTGCCGGTACTGGGTGTGCCGGTACAAAGCGCTGCGTTAAGCGGTGTGGACAGCCTTTACTCTATTGTGCAGATGCCGCGCGGCATTCCGGTGGGAACGCTGGCAATTGGCAAAGCCGGTGCGGCCAACGCCGCGCTGCTGGCCGCACAGATCCTGGCGCAGCATGACGCGCAACTGCACCAGCGTCTGGCGGACTGGCGCAAATCTCAGACCGATGAGGTGCTGGATAATCCGGATCCGAGAGGCGCGGCATGAAACAGGTTTGCGTATTAGGCAACGGCCAGCTTGGCCGGATGTTGCGCCAGGCCGGTGAACCGCTCAACATCGCGGTCTGGCCGGTTGGGCTGGATGACGCACCGGAAGCGGTGCCGTTTCAACAGAGTGTTATCACCGCCGAAATTGAGCGTTGGCCGGAAACAGCGTTAACGCGCGAGCTGGCGCGCCATCCGGCGTTTGTTAACCGCGATGTGTTCCCGATCATTGCCGATCGCCTGACGCAAAAACAGTTATTCGACAAACTCGAACTGGCTACCGCACCGTGGCAGTTGCTGGCGGATAAAAGCGAATGGCCCGCCGTGTTTTCCCGCTTGGGCGAGCTGGCGATTGTTAAGCGCCGCGTGGGGGGCTATGACGGTCGTGGGCAGTGGCGTTTACGCACAGGCGAAACGGATCAACTGCCGGACGACTGCTACGGCGAGTGCATTGTCGAACAGGGCATCAATTTTTCCGGTGAAGTATCGCTGGTCGGCGCGCGCGCGCGTGATGGCAGCACCGTTTTCTACCCGTTGACGCATAACCTGCATCAGGATGGCATTTTGCGTACCAGCGTGGTTTTCCCGCAGGCTAACGCCGCTCAGCAACAGCAGGCGGAAAACATGCTTTCCGCCATCATGCATGAGCTGAACTACGTCGGCGTGATGGCGATGGAGTGCTTTGTCACACCGGGTGGGTTGCTGATTAACGAGCTGGCGCCGCGCGTACACAACAGCGGCCACTGGACGCAGAACGGTGCTTCTATCAGCCAGTTTGAACTGCATCTGCGCGCGGTGGTGGATCTGCCGTTACCGCCGCCGGTGGTCAACAGCCCGTCGGTGATGATCAACCTGATTGGCAGCGATCTGAATTACGACTGGTTGAAACTGCCGCTGGTGCATTTGCACTGGTACGACAAAGAGGTACGTCCGGGGCGCAAAGTAGGTCATTTGAACCTGAACGATGATGACATGGCGCGTCTGAGTGCCACGCTGGAAGCGCTGGTGCCACTGCTGCCGCCCGAGTACGCGAGCGGCATTGCCTGGGCACAGTCAAAACTGCAGTAATCTCCCGCCGGGGAATTGATCTCCCTTGTTCGGGGCGTAAAATCTGCACGCTGGTGGGATTACCACCAGCGTTTTGCAGAAGGAAGCCCAATGAACGACACCACGGATTATCTCGCCCTCCTGCGGGATGAAACGCCTCTTATTGATGTTCGTGCACCGGTTGAGTTCGCCAAAGGTGCCATGCCCGCGGCTATCAATCTGCCCTTAATGAACGACCATGAACGCGCAGCGGTAGGCACTTGCTATAAACGCGAAGGCGCAGAAGCCGCGCTTCGTCTGGGGCATCAACTGGTCAGTGGCGAAACCCGTGAACAACGCATCGAAGCATGGCGGCAAGCCTGCGCGCAATATCCGCAGGGTTATCTTTGTTGCGCCCGCGGCGGTCAGCGTTCGCATATCGTTCAGCAATGGCTGCGAGAATGCCAAGTGGACTATCCGCTGGTGGTCGGCGGTTATAAAGCGCTGCGCCAGGCCGCCATCGAAGCAACTCAACAGTGCATGCAACGCCCGGCGCTGCTGGTGGGTGGCTGCACGGGAAGCGGCAAAACGTTGCTGGTGCGTTCGCAGCGTAATGGCATCGATCTTGAAGGGCTCGCCCGGCATCGTGGTTCCTCGTTTGGCCGGACGCTGCAACCGCAGCGCTCGCAAGCCAGTTTCGAAAACCAGCTGGCAGCGGCGCTACTGAAAGTGACACCCGCGTTCTGGCTGCTGGAAGACGAAAGCGCCGCGATTGGGGCGAACCATCTGCCAGCCGTGGTGCGCGAGAGAATGGCGCAATCGCCGCTGGTGGTAGTGGAAGATCCCTTTGCACAACGCCTGGAGCGTTTGCGCGTCGACTATTTCGTAGAGATGCACGCGGCGTTTATCACCCGCGACGGTGAGGAAGAGGGCTGGCGTCAGTATGCCGAATATCTGCGTCACGGGCTTTTTGCCATTCGCCGCCGCCTGGGATTACAGCGTTACGCGGAATTGGCGCGACATCTGGAGAACGCGCTGAGCCAGCAGCAGCGCAGCGGCAGTACCGAGGAACACTTCGCGTGGCTGGTGCCGTTGCTGGAGGAGTACTACGATCCAATGTACCGCTACCAGCTTGAGAAGCGCGCGAAAGCCATTCGCTTTCGCGGCACTTTTGCAGAAGTAGCGGCCTGGCTGGCGGCACACACGGCTTAATGCCGATCGCGTTTATCGGCGCGTTTCGCCAGCCAGTCTCCCAGTACCTGGACTATCTGCACCAGAATAATCAGCGCGATAACCGTTACGATCATCACCTGGGTTTCATAACGGTAATAGCCGTAGCGGATCGCCAAATCGCCCACACCACCACCGCCGACAATCCCGGCCATCGCGGAATACCCAATCAGGCTGACGAGGGTAATGGTCAGGCCGCGCAGCAGACCCGCGCTGGCTTCCGGCAGCAGCACGGTACAGATAATGCGCAGCGGGCTGGCACCAAAGGCTTCCGCCGCTTCAATAATGCCTTTATCCACCTCGCGCAGGGCGCTGTCGACCAGCCGTGCATAAAAGGCAATCGCCGCCACAGACAGCGGCACCGACGCGGCAATCGGTCCAATAGTGTTGCCGAGCAAAAACTGCGTCACCGGCAACAGCAGCACCAACAGGATCACAAACGGCACCGAGCGGATAATATTCACCAGCACCGTGCTCACCAGATAGACCGCGCGGTTTTGCCAGAACAGGTGCCTGTCGGTAACGAAAATCAGGAAACCGAGCGGCAAACCGCCGACAATCGCCAGCACCGTCGAGATGCTTAACATCTGGAAAGTTTCGCCAAAGGCGAGGCTCAGATCGGCCATTAAATCATCCACGGATCACCTCCACCTGCGCGGTACGGTTGCGAATATAGTCCACGGCGTCACTTACTGCCGCCGGGTTTTCCACCGACGTCAGTTGCACCACCAGAATGCCCAGCGCCCGCTCGCCGATATACTCAATTTTGCCGTGCAGAATATTAACCGCGACGCCAAATTTTACCGCCGCGTCAGAGAGCACCGGCTGCTCAGCGGAGTCACCAATAAACAGGATCTTCAATAATTGCCCTGGCAGATGCTGTTGCAAACGCTCCGGCAAGGTCAAATTGAGCGTGTGCGACACCAGTTGGCGGGTGAAGGGGTGCTGCGGATGGGCAAAAATATCAAACACGTCGCCCTCCTCCACCACTTTGCCGCCAGACATCACCGCCACCCGATCGCAGATCGATTTGATCACGTTCATCTCGTGGGTGATCAGCACAATGGTGATCCCCAGTTGTTCATTGATCTGCTTGAGCAGGGCCAGAATGGTGGCGGAAGTTTCCAGATCCAGCGCCGAGGTTGGCTCATCACATAGCAAAACATCCGGGTGATTAGCGATGGCGCGCGCAATACCGACCCGCTGCTTCTGCCCGCCACTGAGTTGCACCGGGTAGCGACTGGCTTTATCGCTTAAGCCTACCAGTTGCAGGATCTCCGCCACGCGCGGGGCGATTTTACTGCGTTCCCATCCCGCCGCTTTCAGGCTGAAAGCCACATTTTGCGCCACGGTGCGGGTATGCATCAGGTTGAAGTGCTGGAATATCATGCCTATGCGCTGGCGCGCTTTGCGTAATGTGATGCCTTCCAGCGCCGAAATAGCAACACCATTGATTTTGACGCTGCCCTGGCTTGGGCGCTGCAGCGCATTCAGCGTGCGCAGCAGCGTACTTTTGCCCGCGCCGCTGGTGCCCACAATGCCGAAGATCTCCCCCGGCGCAATACGCAGCGTGACATCCTCTACCGCCCGGGTCGCGCTCGTACTGCCGCGCGCTGCGGGGAAATCCACGCATACTTTTTCGATTTCAATCATGCAAACCTCAAACGACAAAAGGCAGGCCGCAGCCTGCCCGTCAAATCAGCCGGAGTGTTACTTTTTATCCGTGCCCTGCATCCAGTCTGGTTTCTGGAACGCACCATAAACATTGTTCGGATCGTCAATTACTGCACGGTAAGCCGGCGATTTAACCACCCCGACAATATCCTTCGCGAACGGTTTGTCGGCGTCTTCCGTGCGCACCGCAATGATGTTTTTCAGGTTCTCATCGAGATGCTCTTGTTTGAGCGCAGAGGAGAGTTTCAGCCCGGCGGCAATGGCAAAGTTGCCATTCACCAGCGACGCGGTCACACCGTCCAGCGTGCGCGGCAGTTGCGCCGCTTCCAGCGGTTTAAACACCAGCCCTTTCGGGTTGCTGGCAATATCGCGCTCGGAGGCTTTAGTCGGGTCGATGTTATCTTTGATAGTGATAAGGTCGAGCGATTGCAGGAAACGCAGCCCGCGCGCCAGGTTGGTCGGGTCATTGGAGAGCGTCACAATGTCGCCCTTTTTCAACTCATCCAGGCTTTTGATTTTGCGTGAATAAAAGCCCATACCCGCTGTCGGCACGGTAATCAGCTTGGTTAATTTCAGGCCTTTATCGGTCGTGAATTTGTCAAAATAGAGGCTGTGCTGGAACAGGTTGGCATCAATACTGCCGTTCGCCAGCGCCATATTCGGCTGTACGTAATCGCTAAATTCACGCACCACCACTTTATAGCCTTTCTCTTTTAACGACGGCGCAATAGCCTGTTTCACCATATCGCCGTATGGTCCAGGTGCGACGCCGAAAACGATGGTGTGCGGATCGCTGCTGGCGTGAGCAAACGGTAAGCCGCAGGCCAGAAGTAACGCGCCGAAGGTCGCGCGCAAGCTGAGACGACGTCCCATAAATTCTCCCTAACGAGTTGAGCTGCTGTGTTGACGCGACGTACAGTGCGGCGCGTTCCATTTTCACCTGATTGATAAGGCTGCTGAATAAGATGGCATAAACACAGCGCAGCGGTAATTGAAATAAATTCAACATGCTGTGAACTATGTCACTGAATGGCAGGGAGATCTTTGCGGGGTAAGGCGATGAAGCATAACGAAAAGCCCTGCCCATGATGGGTTTTCTGGCCTTCCGTTATGCTTTTTGTTGCTAAGCATTGCCGGATTTAAACGAAGCGTTAAACCCGGCTGATGCAGACCTCTTAGAAGTCGTAACGCAGACGAACGATGTTCATGTCGCCCAGGTCGTCGGTGCTGCTGGTGAATACGTGTTCGTAATCGACACGGAAACCGTAATCCAGCTGGAAGGTCACACCCACGCCGTTATCAATACGCTGGTAATCACGACCAGTGGTGTATTGCAGACGGTCACCCATGACGTACGGCTGTACGTATTTAAGCGCGTACTGACCGACCGGGATTTTATAACCGGCAAAGTATTCAATACCCCACGCGTCGCCCGCGAAGTAGTTATGAATATCTTTTTTACCAGTGGTCAGATAGTTTTCGTACCAGCCGCCACCGAAGGAGAAGGTCCAGTTATCCGGCGTCCAGCTCAGCGCGGTGCCATAGATATTCTGGCTGTAGGTATCGCTGCCGCCGGTGTTGACGTTGCGCATATCGGCCTGGGTATAGTTCCACGCCGTACCCCATGTCAGATCTTTGGCAATGTGGTAATCCACGCCCAGAGAACCGCCGCCTTTACGTTTGTAACGCAGGCCATTGCCACGCAGCAGATCGTTATCAGAGAACAGGTAAGATGCATAAATGTCAGCATCACCGAAGGTGTTTTTGTATTTCAGCATCTTACGTGAACGGTAGGAACCGTCGTAATCGCCGTTAATACCGTTACCGGAAGCCTGGGCTTTCATGTCGTAATCCCAGATATCGGTTTTCGCACCGACCACATCGTAGTACACGCTGTTCTGCTGACCGAAGGTCATCGTACCCCAGGTCTTACTTTTCAGACCGGTGTAGAGCATACGGCGGGTGGTATTATGCGCGCCGTCTGCATAGTGGTTATCCCAGTCGAACAGTGCCGGAATGTTCACACCCAGCTCGTAGTAGTTAACCCAGCTAATATCATCGAACAGGTAGTAATCGGTCGCAAAACGGAAACGGGTGCCACCGTCATAGCCGTTGCGTTTGAAGGAGCCTTTATCACCGTCGCCCATCATGTTATCGAACTGCGGACGAATAGAACCACCAACGGTGAAGTTCAGGCGGCTTAACGGATTACCGGCCTGCGGATCTTGCTTAAGTACAGTAATTTCCGCCTGAGTTGCAAAAGACATCAATGCCACTGCTGCGCCGATGGCTGTCGCCAGGGCGGTTGTTTTTATTTTCATGGTTTTTCCTTGATGGATAGACACCACTAGTAAGTTACTAGCGGCGAAATATTAACGTCTAAAAGCTTCTATTTGGTGGGGTTTTTTTGTTGTTTTGTGCTGGTAAATAATTGCCAGGGGAACTTTTACACTTTGAAACAGACGCACACCGATAGAATTATCGGCATGCGTTTCGTTGAGCAAATATTGATGAAGGGATTAATTACTGAATTGACGAAACAGTGCTTTTCCTTTAAGCAAACGCGCGCCAAGCCAGCCGCCGCATAGCGAAAGCAGTAACGCGCCGCACAACGGTAACGTTGCCCACAAACGCCAGTCCGGCTCCCACGGGAAATCAAACACCCTCGTTTGCAGCACCGCCAGCGCGGTTTCCGCGCCCATCGCCGCGACCAGCCCGGAGACCAGCCCCAGCAGCGCGAACTCACACCATAACGTGGTTCGCAGCAGCCGCTTGCCCGCGCCGAGCGTGCGGTAAACCACCAGCTCCTGGTGACGCTGACGCATACCGACTTGTACCTGCGCGAGCAGAAGCAACACGCCGCAGGCCGTGACCAGCACGACCATCACTTCCAGCGCCCGGCTGACCTGCTCAAGCACCTGACCGACCTGTTTTAAAATCGCGCCAATATCGAGCAGGCTGATGGTCGGGAACTCCCGGTTCAGTTGCGTTAACATGCCGTTGCCGTTCTGCCAGCGGAAACTGGTGAGCCAGCTCTGCGGCTGGCCGTCCAGCGCCCCCTGGGGGAAGATAAAGAAGAAATTTGGCCGCAGGCTTTCCCAGTCCACTTTGCGCAGGCTGCTGATGGTGGCGCTGAATTCCTGCGTATCGCCCATAAACGTCACGGAGTCGCCCAGCTTCAGGCCTAACCGCTGCGCCAGCCCCTCCTCAACCGAGACCTCCCCGTCTTTCGGCGGCCAGTGTCCTGCGGTGACCGGGTTATGATCCGGGCGCTGCTGAAGCCAGGTGAGATTGAGTTCGCGGTTCAGCGCCTCATCCTGGTTGCCCTCCGTCGACTGGCCGTTAATTTGCGTCATCCTCGCGCGCACAATCGGGAAGAATGCCTGGGCGTCAACATGGTGCTCAGAAAGAAACGCTTTCAGCGGTGTCACCTGTTCCGGCGCGATATTGATTAAAAAGTAGTTCGGGCTTTCCGGCGGTAACTGCTGTTGCCACCTGTCCAGCAGATCGCCGCGCAGCACCAGCAGCATCGCCAGCAACATAAAGGAGAGCGAAAACGCCGCAAGCTGGCTCAGCGTTGACCACGGCTGACGCAGCAGCCGGTTCACCGCAAGACGCAACGGCAGCGCTTTAAATGTCAGTCGTTTGAGCACATTAAGCAGCAGCCAGCCCACCACGCCGCACAGCAAGGCCAGCACCACCGCCCCCGCCAGCACAGCCCACAGCAACATACTGCCGCCCATCAGCCAGCCGAGTAGCAGCACGGCTACCGCGCAGATCACCGGCACGTAGAGCTTCAGCGGCCAGACATTGGCCACCGCATCACGTCGCAGCACACGCAGCGGCTGCGTCGCCAGCAGCAAGCGATAGGGCCGCAACCCTACCAGCAGCGAAATCACCACCATCGCCCCGACCGCCCACAGCCACGGCCACAAACTTGCGGGCGGCAGCGCAGCAGGCAGCACCGGCTTGAGCAGCACCATTAAAACGCTTTCGAACACCAGGCCGATGACGCCACCGGTCACCACTGATAGCGCCAGTACCATTAACCACTGCCCGACAATCAATTTGCGTAATTGCGCGCGGCCCGCACCAAGGGTTTTCAGTACCGCCACCAGATCGTAGCGACTACGGCAATAGTGCCCCATCGCCACCGCGACGGCAGCTATTGCCAGCAACAGCGTTAATAGCGCAGATAACAACAGGAACTGCTGCGAACGCTGCAAGGATTTGCCCAGTGCGCCTTCATCCTGCTCCAGCCCGTACCAGCGGTGCTCCGGTTTTAACTGCGGCAGCAACCATTTTTCGTATGCATCTAATTGCGCGGGTGTGCCGCCAAATTTTACCCGCCAGCTGACGCGGCTACCCGGCTGCACCGCACCGGTTTTCGCCACATCGGCAATATTCATCAACAGACGTGGTGCCATCTGAAAAGGGTTAAAGCCTGAATCCGGCTCCTGTATCACTTCTCCGGCGATACGCAATGTGGCATCCCCCACATCAATAGCATCACCGGTTTTTAAATTGAGCAGCGCCATTAACCGTGGCGCCAGTAACACCGTTCCCGCTCGCGGTTTTAACCCCGCCGGGCTGGTTTGCAGCTCACCATAAAGGGGGTAAATCTCATCAACGGCTTTCACATCGGCTAATTGCGGCGTGTCGCCAGCAAAAGTCATGGTGGCAAAACTGATTTGTTCGCTGACTCGCAGCCCTGTTTTTCGCGCTTCATCCAGCCACGACTGGGGTATCTCACGAGAGCTGCGTAGCGCTCTGTCGCCCGCCATAAATTCCCGGCTCTGCTGGCTGAGCCCTTTTTCCATACGATCGCTGATGTTGCCGAGCGCCAGCACGCAAGCCACCGCCAGACTTAGCGCCATCCAGACAATCAGCAGCGACGGCGAGCGCCATTCGCGCCAGAACCAACGGGCTATCATACATCCTCCCGCAGTTCACCATTGACCAGCCGCAACCGCCGATCGCAACGCGCGGCAAGCTGCGGATCGTGCGTTACCAGCAGCAGCGTGGTGCCATATTGTTGATTCATGGAAAAGAGCAAATCAGCGATCTTGTCGCCGGTTTGCCGGTCGAGATTGCCGGTAGGTTCATCGGCGAACAGCACCGACGGTCGGCCATTAAACGCGCGAGCCAGCGCCACCCGCTGTTGTTCACCGCCGGAGAGCTGCGCAGGCAGATGATCCAACCGTTTACCCAGCCCTAACTCTTCCAGTAACGCTTTCGCGCTACTGCGGCTTTGATTGCTGTTTTCGCCGCGCAGCAAGGCCGGGAGTTCAACATTTTCCAGCGCATTTAGCGTGGGAATGAGCATAAAGGATTGAAAAACAAAGCCGACATTTTGCGCACGTAGTTGCGCGCGCGCCTCTTCATCCATCTTATGCAGAGGTTTGCCGAGCAGGTTCACCTCGCCGCTACTGCCATCGTCTAACCCGGCGAGGATCGCTAATAAGGTGGACTTTCCGGAGCCGGATTCGCCAATCAGGGCGATGGTCTCGGCTGGTTTGACAACCAGCTCAACTCCGGTAAGGATGGAAAGCTCATGCTCCCCCTGACCGACGGACTTCTTAAGATGATGAACTTCAACAATGTTTTCCGCTGGCATTTGCCCTTCCTGTTTTTGCTTTTGTTAACCTTTCGCGCCGCGGCGGCGGACACGTTACTGATTCTTGGCGACAGTCTGAGCGCCGGGTATCGCATGGCGGCGAATGCCGCGTGGCCTGCGCTGCTCAATGACAAATGGCAGCAAAAACCGACGGTTATCAACGCCAGCATCAGCGGCGACACCTCGCAGCAGGGGCTGGCGCGCCTGCCTGCGCTGCTTAAAGAGCATCAACCGCGCTGGGTGCTGGTGGAGCTGGGCGGTAACGATGGTCTGCGCGGTTTCGCGCCGCAGCAAACAGAGCAAACGCTGCGCCAGGTGGTGCAGGCGGTGAAAGCCGCCAACGCGCAACCGCTGTTAATGCAAATTCGGCTCCCTGCTAACTACGGTCGCCGCTATAATGAAGCCTTTAGCGCCATTTATCCTAAGCTTGCCAAGGAGTTGGATGTTCCTCTGCTGCCATTTTTTATGGAAGAGGTCTATCTGAAACCGCAATGGATGCAGGATGATGGCATCCATCCCAACCGCGATGCGCAGCCGTTTATTGCAGACTGGATGGCAACGCGACTGGCGCCTTTAGTTAACCACGACTCCTGATTGTTCAGGCACGCCCCCAGGTAAAGTTATGCAAAAAACGGTCTTAATAACAGGATGTTCCAGCGGCATCGGGCTGGAAAGCGCACGCGAACTGAAGCGTCAGGGTTTTCGCGTGCTGGCGGCCTGCCGTAAACCGGACGATGTCGCCCGGATGGCAAGCGAAGGCTTTACCGGCATTTTGCTCGATCTTGACGACGCGCAAAGCGTGATACGCGCCGCCGCCGAAGTGATAGCGCTGACCGACAATCGCCTGTACGGGATCTTCAACAACGCCGGATACGGTGTTTATGGCCCGCTCGATACCATCAGCCGCGAACAGCTGGAACAGCAATTTTCCAGTAACTTTTTTGGCACTCACCAGCTCACCATGCTGTTGCTGCCTGCGATGCTGCCGCACGACGAGGGGCGCATCGTGATGACCTCCTCGGTGATGGGGCTGATCTCAACGCCAGGCCGCGGCGCTTATGCCGCCAGCAAGTATGCGCTGGAAGCCTGGTCGGACGCTTTACGAATGGAGCTACGCCATACAGGCATCAAAGTGAGCCTGATTGAACCCGGCCCGATTCGCACGCGCTTTACCGACAACGTGAATCAGACACAACGCGATAAGCCGGTGGAAAACCCCGGTATCGCCGCACGTTTTACGCTGGGGCCGGAGGCAGTCGTCGCCAAAGTGCGCCATGCTTTTGAGAGCAGCAACCCGAAAGTGCGCTACCCGGTAACGCTGGTGACATGGGCGGTTACCTTTTTAAAACGCCTGCTGCCAACGCGCATGATGGATAAAATTTTGCACGGGTGAGTTGAAGGCGCGAAGCCTGTCCCCCATGTATGACGAAACAGTGAAATAAAGAGAACTTAGTATGTCTGCACAGAATATTGTCAATATTACCGAAATGAACCTGCAACAGGTGCTGGAGCAATCCGTTGCCACGCCGGTGCTGTTCTATTTCTGGTCCGAACGCAGCCAGCACTGCCAGCAACTGACGCCGGTGCTGGAAAACCTCGCCGCCCAGTACAACGGGCAGTTTATCCTGGCGAAAGTCGATTGCGACGCAGAGCAGATGGTGGCATCGCAGTTTGGCTTACGCGCCATTCCTACTGTTTACCTGTTCCAGAATGGCCAGCCGGTTGACGGTTTCCAGGGGCCGCAGCCGGAAGAAGCCATTCGCGCGCTGCTGGATAAAGTGCTGCCGCGCGAAGAGGAGCTGAAAGCGCAACAAGCTATGCAGTTGATGCAGGAAGGCAAACACATCGACGCGCTGCCGCTGCTGAAAGAGGCCAGCCAGTTAGCACCGCAAAACAGCGAAATCACCCTGCTGCTGGCAGAAACGTTGATTGTGTTGAACCGTGCGGATGAAGCCGAAGCGGCGCTGAAAGCAGTTCCGTTACAGGATCAAGACACCCGTTATCAGGGCCTTATCGCGCAGATCGAACTGCTGAAAAAAGCCGCGGATACGCCGGAAATCCAGCAGCTGCAACAGCAGGTTGCAGACAACCCGCAGGACGCACTGCTGGCAACACAACTGGCGCTGCAACTGCACCAGGTGGGCCGCAACGAAGAAGCGCTGGAATTGCTGTTTAGCCACCTGCGTAAAGATCTGGCTGCGGCAAACGGTGAAGCGCGCAAAATGCTGCAAGAGATCCTGGCCGCGCTCGGCACCGGCGACGCGCTGGCATCGAAATACCGCCGCCAGCTCTACTCCCTGCTCTACTAATTCCCCTGCTAAATTTGGCGATCGCGCTGTTTTAATCGCTAATTCGGGCTAAGATGGCATCAAATTAAACAGGAGGTTTTTTTGATGCCAATCGTCATTCTGGTTCTTATCTTCGTCGCGCTGGTGGTGGTTATCTCCGGTGTGAAAATCGTCCCGCAAGGCTTCCAGTGGACTGTGGAACGCTTTGGCCGTTTCACCCGCACGCTGCAACCAGGTTTAAGCCTGGTGGTGCCGTTTATGGATCGTATTGGTCGTAAGATCAATATGATGGAACAGGTTCTCGATATCCCCTCGCAGGAAGTTATTTCCAAAGACAACGCCAACGTCACCATTGACGCAGTATGCTTTATTCAGGTGATCGACGCTCCGCGCGCCGCTTATGAGGTGAGCAACCTGGAGCTGGCGATCATCAACCTGACCATGACTAACATCCGTACCGTGCTCGGCTCAATGGAGCTGGACGAAATGCTTTCGCAGCGCGACAGCATCAACACCCGTCTGCTGCATATTGTGGATGAAGCAACCAATCCGTGGGGTGTGAAAGTCACGCGTATTGAAATCCGCGATGTGCGCCCACCGGCGGAATTGATTGCCTCGATGAATGCGCAGATGAAAGCGGAACGTACCAAACGCGCTTACATTCTTGAAGCTGAAGGGATCCGTCAGGCGGAGATCCTCAAAGCCGAAGGGGAAAAACAGTCGCAGATCCTCAAAGCGGAAGGCGATCGCCAGTCGGCGTTTCTGCAGGCGGAAGCGCGTGAACGTTCGGCAGAAGCCGAAGCCCGCGCCACGCAGATGGTCTCTGAAGCGATTGCCGCCGGGGATATTCAGGCAGTGAACTACTTCGTAGCGCAGAAATATACCGATGCGCTGCAACAAATTGGCTCGGCGAACAACAGCAAAGTGGTGATGATGCCGCTGGATGCCAGCAGCCTGATGGGCTCGATCGCCGGGATCGCCGAACTGGTGAAAGACAGCGCCGGCGAGCGTAAAAAATGATTGCCGCCCTGCTGCTCGAACATACACACCTCGCCTGGTTGGTGCTCGGCGGCCTGTTGCTGGCTGCGGAAATGCTGGGCGGTAACGGCTATCTGTTGTGGAGCGGCGTCGCGGCGGTGGTCACCGGGCTGCTGGCGTGGGTTATTCCCTTCGGCTGGGAGTGGCAGGGTGTGCTGTTCGCCGTGCTGACCATGCTGGCCGCCTGGCTGTGGTGGCAATGGCTTTCGCGGCGGGTAAAACAGCAAAAACCCGCCGACGCGTCGCTGAATCTGCGTGGGCAACAGCTCATCGGCCGCCGCTTCCAGCTTGATAACGCACTGGTGAACGGTCGAGGCCATATGCGTGTGGGCGACAGTTCGTGGCCGGTCAGCGCCGACGACGATCTCGCTGCCGGAACGCGCGTTGAGGTAACGGCCGTTGAAGGCATCACCTTACGCATCAAAGCCGTAAACGAATAACAATAACGCAAGGATTCAGGGAATGATAAAACGCCGTCGCCTCGCGCTGGGCTTGTGTCTCTCCTTTACCGCCAGCGCACCCGTGCTGGCGTCGTCTGATATCGATAGCTGCACATGGGGGAGCACGGGATGTTTCATCACCAGCCCGCCGGTGCTGGGCATTGATACCGATACCCGTGATAACCTGCTGCGCCTGGTGGATGAGCAAAAAGGATTTTTGCCACTGCGCCAGCCCGTACCGCAAGATTTCACGCGCAGCCGAAGCTTCTATTTCGGTATTCATCACGATGACACTACCGCCCCGGCAGCAACGGCGGAACCCGTTTCCAGTGACGACACCCTGCGCCAGCAAATGAAAGCGCTGGGCATCAAACCTGATGACCAAATTCCCCCCGCGCTGTTGCGCCTGATCGCCGAAGGTGACGCGGCGCAGACAGTAACTGGTGAAGGTTTTGCATCCGATGAGATGGAAAACCGTTTTGTGTCGCGTAATAACGAGACACTTTCTGGCTTTTTCGCCGCCCTGCTGGACGAAAAAGCCTTAACACCGGAACAGCGCCTAGCGCTGGCGAAAGCGCGGACGGCAGCGGATGGCCGCGGTGAAGTCATTATCAATGCACTGAGTTTCCCGCAAGGTTCAGTTGCTCTCGGTTTCCGTACCTATTTACACGGCGCTAACGCTTTCTATGCCGGTGATTATGAGGCCGCCGCGCAGGATTTTACCGCGCTGACCGGCAGCCCGCAGCCATGGCTTGCCGAAACGGCCAGCTATATGTTGATGCGCACCGCGCTCAACGCCAGTAGCGCGAATGCCAACGGTGAATATGGCGATTTCGACGTCACAAAAGTGGACAAATCCCAGGCGCAGAAAGCGCGGGATGCAGCGCTTCATTACCTGAAAAGCTGGCCGCAGGGCCACTACGCAGAATCGGCGCAGGGGATGTTGCGCCGTATCAACTGGTATTTGCAGGACTGGAACACGCTGGCGGCGCTCTACGAACAGGCGCTGTCACAGACGGCCAGCGGTGATGCGTTAATCGCGCTGGTGAATGAAAGCGACAACAAACTTCTCGAATGGGGCGGTGATGATTTTATCAGCACGCCGGATGCCTCGCTGATGACCTTTATCCTGACGCTGCGCCGCCTGCGCGATAACAAATGCGATGAAAAGCATCCCTGTATCGATCAAGCCTGGCTCGACAGCATCAAAGCCGATTTCGACAAAAATAAACGCGGCGATCTGTGGAATTACCTGCGTCTGAAGCTGGCTTTCAGCAAACAGGATTACGCCACCGTGCGCAGCGCCATCCCCCCTGCGCAAACACTGGCACAGCACAATATTCTCGCGTTTAGCGAGCAAGTGCTGTACGGCGAAGCACTGATGGCGGAAAAACAGTGGCCGGAGGCCAAAGCGCACTGGCTGCATCTTTTGGAGCTGAGCAAAGATGTCGAACAGCAGCAGTTGCTGCAGGCCAAACTGGCGGCAACGCTGGTGGAAAGCGACGCGCTGGCGCAGATTTTTACGCCTGACAGCAAGGTCACGAATCTGCGTTACCGTTCCTTAGTGCTGAAAACCAAAGCACCACGCGAGTTACTGCGCCAGCAGGCCAGCAATGGGCCGAACAACGAAGAGCGCACCATCGCACTGCACACGCTGCTGACGCGCGATTTGACCGAAGGGCATTACGCCGACTGGTTACAAGACAAACAGCTGCTCGCCGCGATCGCACCGCCGGTCACTGGCGAAGCGTTTGATGACGTCAATCTGAGCGCATTTACCTGGAAAGGCACCGACAAAGAGAGCGTCTACTTCTGCGCTGCGCTGGAAAAAACGGTTACTACCCTGAGCCAGAAAGCGCAGGATGGCCATGCGCTGAACTGCCTCGGCGAATTTTTCCGTATCACGCAAACCCGCGTTAACCGGGAAACCGACCAGTGGGGTAACGACGCGCTGGACGGCGCAACAAAGCTTAACGCTGCGCCCGGCGTCGCGCACCGTCTGGCCTGGTATCAGCAGGTTATCAACGATGCCAAAGCCGAGCCGGAAGATAAGAGCTACGCGCTGTATCGCGCCGTAATGTGTTACGCCCCCTCCGGTTATAACGATTGCGGCGGCGAAGACGTCGATAAATCCGTGCGTAAAGCATGGTTCCAGCAACTGAAAAGCCGTTATCCGGGAAGCGTATGGGCCAAAGAGCTCAAATATTACTGGTAATGGCGCTGGCAGGTGCGCTGCTCTGCCCTGCGGCGTTAGCCGCTCAGGGGAAGGCAGCAGCGTACTGGTTATGGTCTGGCGTGCGCCCCACGCAAACGCTGCGTGATGCCGATATTGTCTATCTGCATCAGGGCGATGTCGTCAGCGTTGCCGGTCAAACCGTATTCGAGCGTAAAGGGCTGCCGGTCAATCAGCTTACCTTTCCGCGCATCTGGCTCACGGTGCGTTTTACCACGCTGGACGTGCCGGATGCGCTGTTGTTACGTCTTACCCGGCTGTTAGCTCGCTGGCAAGCGGCGGGAAACCATGTCGTCGGGTTGCAGGTGGATTTCGATGCCGCCACTCACCGCCTTGGCGATTACGCCCTGTTTTTGCACCGTCTACGCCAGACGCTGCCAGCAGACTACGCTCTGGGCGTCACCGGTTTACTGGACTGGGCGAAAACCGGCAGCGTGCAAACCCTTAACGCATTGCCGGTAGATGAACTGGTGGTGCAGAGCTATCAGGGGCGCAGCACCGTTGCGAATTACACCGACTACCTGCCCGCACTTTTAGCGTTACGCATCCCGTTTAAACTGGGGCTGGTGCAGAACGGCGCGCGTGATACACACGAAGAGCAGCAACTCGCCGCCTCCCCGTGGTATCGCGGCACGGTGACATTTATGCTCAACCCTTCGCGTGGTGGCAGCAGCCAGAAAGGTTATCAATAATCGGGCAATCGGCGCTGTCGTCACCAGGGCAGGAATCCGCCAGTGCCAGCAGTTGTACCCGCATCTGTTGCAGTTCGCCAATATGCCGCTCGATCTCGGCCACTTTCTGTAACGTGCGCGCTTTGACATCTGCGCTATGACGGGCCGGGTTATTAAACAGATTCACCAGCTCGCCGCACTCTTCGAGATTAAATCCTACCTGCCGTGCCTGGCGCAGCAGCGTCAACTCATTCAGGTGTTGTTGGTTGTAGCTGCGGTAGCCGTTTTCGCTGCGCAGCGGCGGTGTCACCAGCCCTTTCTCTTCATAGAAGCGAATCGCTTTGCTGGTTAAACCGGTTCTTTTTGCCACATCGCTGATATTCACGTTTTCCCCCTCACTGCCAGAACCTGCGCTAATCACTATAAATGGCTGCTATGTAATAAAACAAATATATCCATATTGTTAATGGTTTTTTATTTACCCACCTTGCCGCTTCGCTATAACATGTGGCCGGATATTTCTAAGAATGATAAATGATTTACACACAGGAGTGGTTATGAGTGATATGGCGTTTTGCCGTGGTTGCGGAAAGCAAATACATAAAGAAGCGGTGGCTTGCCCGCAGTGCGGCGCGCCTCAAAACACCGCCGGGAAGAAAAGCCGAATTTCTGCTGCGCTGTTCGCCTTCTTTTTAGGTGGTTTTGGCGCGCATAAATTTTATTTAGGGAAACCATGGCAGGGGATCCTTTATCTTCTGTTTTGCTGGACCTTTATTCCGGCGATCGTCTCTTTCATCGAATTTATTATTTATCTGTGCAACTCCGATCAGGAATTTGCCCGTAAATACGGTTGAGTTTTACCCCGCCGGTAATAAACAAACCCCGCCTTGTGTGGGGTTTGTCGTTTATGGAACACCTGTCGCCTCTTTGTCATGATAAAACCTTGACCTTCCCCTTGATGGAAGGTTTAAGCTTCTACACAGTCACTATTGAAGCACCACAACCAAGGAGATTAAGTATGTCTCATACCATAGCGCTAGACCTTGATGGCCTCTCCTGCGGTCATTGCGTAAAACGCGTCAAAGAGAGCCTGGAAAAACGCCCGGATGTAGAACAGGCAGACGTCACCATTGAACGTGCGGAAGTCACCGGCAGCGCCAGCGCTGACGCGTTGATCGAAACCATCAAAGAAGCCGGATATGGTGCGAGCTTAAGCCACCCAAAGGCTAAACCGCTGGCAGAGTCATCACTCCCGTCGGAAGCACTGACAGCGGCCACACCTGAGCTTCCGGCAGCCAGCGAGCTTGATGACAGCCAACAACTGTTGATCAACGGCATGAGTTGCGCCAGTTGTGTCTCCCGGGTGCAAAAGGCCTTACAGGCCGTACCGGGCGTTACGCAGGCACGGGTCAATCTGGCGGAGCGCACCGCGCTGGTTATGGGCAGCGCGCCCGCCGCTGAATTAGTCAGCGCCGTAGAGAACGCAGGCTACGGCGCTGAAGCCATTGAAGATGACATCAAACGCCGCGAGCGCCAGCAGGAAACCGCGCTCGCCACCATGAAACGCTTCCGCTGGCAGGCGATTGTCGCGCTGCTGGTTGGCGTGCCGATCATGGTGTGGGGCATGCTCGGCGATAACATGATGGTCACCGACGCCAACCGCACGCTGTGGCTCATGCTCGGTGTTGTCACGCTAGCGGTCATGATCGTAGCGGGTGGCCATTTTTACACTAGCGCCTGGAAAAGTCTGCGTAATGGCACGGCGACCATGGATACGCTGGTGGCGCTGGGGACAGGCGCGGCCTGGCTCTACTCGATGAGCGTCAATATATGGCCGCAGTGGTTCCCGATGGAAGCGCGTCACCTTTATTACGAAGCCAGCGCGATGATCATCGGTTTGATTAACCTCGGTCATATGCTGGAAGCCCGCGCGCGACAGCGCTCGTCTAAAGCGCTTGAGCGGTTATTAGATTTAACCCCGCCCACCGCACGCGTGATCACCACCGACGGCGAGAAAAATGTACCGCTGGCGGACGTTCAGCCGGGTATGACGCTGCGCCTGACAACGGGCGATCGCGTGCCGGTGGATGGTGAAATCAGCCAGGGCGAAGCCTGGTTCGATGAAGCCATGCTTACCGGCGAACCGGTGCCGCAGGAGAAAAGCTCCGGCGAGAGCATTCATGCCGGGACGGTAGTACAGGACGGCAGCGTGCTGTTTACCGCCAGCGCCGTCGGCAGCCACACCACGCTGTCGCGCATTATTCGCATGGTGCGCCAGGCACAAAGCAGCAAGCCGGAGATCGGCCAGCTTGCCGATCGCATTTCCGCCGTGTTTGTGCCGGTGGTGGTCGCTATCGCCTTGTTCAGCGGCGCTATCTGGTACGTCTTCGGCCCTGCGCCGCAAATTGTCTACACGCTGGTCATCGCCACCACGGTGCTGATCATCGCCTGCCCTTGTGCGCTGGGGCTGGCAACGCCGATGTCGATTATCTCCGGCGTCGGTCGCGCGGCGGAGTTTGGCGTGCTGGTTCGCGATGCCGATGCGCTGCAACGCGCCAGCACGCTGGATACCATCGTGTTTGATAAAACCGGCACCCTGACGCGCGGCAAACCGGAAGTGGTGAGCGTGAAAACGCTGGATATCGACGACGCAACGGCGCTCCGTCTGGCGGCGGCGCTGGAGCAAGGTTCCAGCCATCCGCTGGCGCGGGCGATTATCGAAAAAGCAGGCGCGCAGACGCTGCCGGTGGTCAATCAGTTCCGTACACTGCGCGGGCTGGGCGTGAGCGGTGAGGTCGACGGGCACAGTGTGCTGCTTGGCAACCAGGCGCTGCTGGCTGAGCAAAACGTGGATACCCGCGCGCTTGATGATGAGCTGAACGCTCAGGCAAGCCTGGGCGCCACGCCGGTACTGCTGGCGATCGACGGGAAAGCCGTGGCGCTGTTGGCGATCCGCGATCCGTTACGCGAAGACAGCATCGATGCGCTGCAACGTCTGCACCGTGAAGGCTACCGCCTGGTGATGCTGACCGGTGACAACCCCACCACCGCCAACGCTATCGCTAAAGAGGCGGGTATCGATGAGGTGATCGCCGGCGTGCTGCCGGATGGCAAAGCCGAGGCGATAAAAAACCTGCAACAGCAGGGCCGCCAGGTGGCGATGGTTGGCGACGGCATTAACGATGCACCCGCGCTGGCGCAGGCCGACGTGGGGATCGCGATGGGCGGCGGCAGCGATGTGGCAATCGAAACCGCCGCCATCACGCTGATGCGCCACAGCCTGTTGGGCGTTGCCGATGCGCTGGCGATTTCAAAAGCGACGCTGCGCAATATGAAACAGAACCTGCTCGGCGCGTTTGTCTACAATTCGCTGGGTATTCCGATTGCCGCGGGCATTCTCTGGCCGCTAACCGGCACATTGCTCAATCCGGTGGTCGCAGGCGCGGCAATGGCGCTCTCGTCCATTACCGTGGTCAGCAACGCCAACCGGTTATTGCGCTTTAAACCTCATCAATAAATGCCACAACCCCGCCGTTTATCCGGCGGGGTTTGCACCTTCTGGCCGCGCGCGCTAGCATGAGATTTTTCACTCAGGAAGCGCGTATGAGTCTGTTTCAACGATTGAAAACCTTTTTTCTTGCGCTTCGTGTGCCTCATTACCGCTGGCCTGCACTGGATGTGGATTTGCCCGGCGGCCGCCATCTGCACCTGGTGGGCAGTATTCATATGGGCACCTACGGTATGTCGCCGCTCCCGGCGCAGCTCCTGCAAAAACTGCGCGATGCCGACGCGCTCATCGTGGAAGCGGATATCGCCGGGTCGGATTCGCCATTCGACAATCTGCCGCCGGTCGAACCGCTTGAGCAACGCCTTCCCCCTGAACTTCTTACCCGGCTCGACAACACGCTGCAAACCCTGTCGCTTCACCGAGATGAATTCAACCAGCGGCCCGCCTGGCATATCGCGCTGGTATTGCAGGCCACGCAGGCACAGCGGCTGGGGCTACGCCCGGAGTACGGCATCGACTATCAGTTGCTACAGGCGGCGCAGCAGTATCACGTCAATATCATGGAACTGGAAGGCACCAGCAGCCAGCTGGATATCCTGCGCAGGTTGCCGGACGAAGGAAATGAACTGTTGCAGGACACTCTGACCCACTGGCACGAAAATGCGCGTTTATTACAGGTGATGATGAGCTGGTGGCTGGAAAATCCGCCCGCAGAAGATGAACTGACGCTGCCATCAACATTCAGCCAGCCGCTGCATGATGTTTTGATGCACCAGCGTAACCAGGTGTGGTGCGAGCGTTTGTTTGCGCTGCCACCAGGGCGCTATGTGGTGGCAGCAGGCGCCCTGCATCTCTATGGCGAAGGGAATTTACCGGCGTTGCTGCGCGAAAGAGCGGCGCAATAGCGCAAGATGGTACTATTTTCGCACACGCGAGCAGGCGTATGCTAAGCGCCGTGAGATGACCGTGGTAAGAAGGATTATTATGACACCCGCCGTGAAGTTACTCGAAAAAAACAAGGTTCCCTTTCAGGTACACACTTACGATCACGATCCCAATGAAACCAACTTTGGTGATGAAGTGGTGCGCAAACTGGGGCTGAACGCCGATCAGGTCTATAAAACGCTGCTGGTGGCGATCAATGGCGATATGAAACATCTTGCCGTTGCGGTCACGCCGGTCGCCGGGCAGTTAGATCTGAAAAAAGTCGCCAAAGCGCTTGGCGCGAAAAAAGTCGATATGGCCGATCCGCTGGTCGCGCAGCGCACCACGGGTTATCTGGTGGGCGGCATCAGCCCGTTGGGGCAGAAAAAACGTCTGCCGACGCTGATTGATGCCCCCGCGCAAGACTTCGCTTCCATTTATGTTTCCGGCGGCAAACGCGGGCTGGATATTGAACTGGCGGCGAGCGATCTGGCAAAAATGCTGGACGCGAAATTTGCCGATATCGCCCGCCGCGATTGACGGATAAGGAGCTGGTTACTGCCAGCTCACTTCCCCTTTAGGTTCGTAAGCGTTCACATCCAGCGGTGAGTTTTTCTGGATGTACTCTTTCAGCACTTCAGCGTCAATAAAACCGGTATTCACATAGCCTGCTTTATCATCCAGACGCGGATAGCCATCACCGCCGGTTGCGTTGAAACTGAGCGTTGCCAGACGGTAGCTTTTCGCCGGATCGATCGGTTCGCCTTTGATTTTGAGATCATTGAGCTTGCCGCCTTTCGCCACAAAACTGACGTTGGCGAACTGCGGATACGCGCCTGAATCCGGCTTCATTTGCGCCACCGCGGTGAGGTAATCCGTCAGCTCTTTACCGGTCAGGTTGACATACACCAGCGTGTTGCCGAACGGCTGCACTTTCAGCACGTCTTTGTAAGTGATGTCGCCCGCCTCGATAGAGTCACGCACACCGCCGCCGCTCATCACCGCCAGATCCGCGCCGGTACGCGCCATTTGCGCGGCGAGGATCACATGTGCGAGGTTGGTTTGCACAAAACGCACTTTGCTGCGATCGCCTTCCAGATGACCATTCGCGTTACCGATTTTCACCTCTAACTGCGCTTTACCTTTGTTCTGGAACGGCGTTAACAGGGAGAGCATCTGCGCGTTTTCAGCAATTTCCGGCGTGTAGAGTACGCGCTCGCTTTTGCCGTTGTCGTAGGTGACCTTCTTCTTCAGGTTGACCGGAATCAACTGGTAACGCACCAGTTTCATCTCGCCGTTACGGAACTGGAAATCCGCGCGGCCGACATATTTGCCCCACTCATGCGCCTGCACAATCCAGATGCCATTTTGCTGATCCGGCGCGCACGGCGTCCCAGGCACGTAATCGACCTGTTTTTTATTTTCAGACGCCATGCAAACCGGATCTTGTGAGTGACCACCCACAATCATTGCCAGCGCGCCTTTTGGCAGGCTGCGTGCCATCTCCACATCGCCTGGCGCATTCGAGCCATGCTCGCCATTGTCGTAATGGCCCATATGCGTGGTCGCCAGAATCACATCCGGTTTTTCGTTTTGTTTCAGCTCAGCAATCACCAGCTTCGCTTCGTCGGCCGGTTTGCGGAATTCGATATCGGTGAAAAACTCCGGGTTGCCGATTTTCGCCGTGTCGTCGGTAGTTAAGCCGATAACGGCAATTTTCAGCCCCTGGCGATTAAACATCATCCACGGTTTAAACAGGCGCTCGCCGGTGCTTTTCTGGTAAATGTTGGCGGAAAGGAACGGGAACTTAGCCCATTTCTCCTGCTGGCGCAGTACGCTGAGCGGGTTGTCGAACTCATGGTTACCCACGGCCATCGCATCATAACCAATCAGGTTCATGCCGCGAAAATCGGGTTCGGCATCCTGTAAATCCGATTCCGGCACCCCGGTGTTGATATCGCCGCCGGACAGCAGCAGCACGCTGCCGCCTTCGGCCGCTACCTCTTTGCGAATGCCATCAACCAGTGTTTTCTGCGCCGATAAACCATATTCGCCGTAATCACTGCGCCAGAAATGACCGTGATGATCGTTGGTATGCAGAATGGTGATGTTATAGGTCTTATCCTGCTCGTAAGCCTGTACCTGCCAGCTGGCAACGCCCATCGCCGCCAGCAGCCCCAGCGTAATGCTCTTCTTTAACAATCTCATGCTTCCCTCCCTGACCCATTGATAAACTGAGAAATTACAGCGCCTGCCAATAATAGACAAATATGTATTCAGAATCGCAACTTCCTTCAAACTTTCAGCAAAGGTATGGTAGTACGGGAATCATTACCGTGCTTTATCCCTAACCTCTTCTGACAACATACGTGGTATTTATGGCAATCAGTGAAACGTCGCAGACACCGCCTGCTGCGCGCACCTCGTTCGGTATTCTTGGCGCTATCAGCCTCTCACATCTGCTTAACGATATGATCCAATCCCTGCTGCTGGCGATTTATCCGCTGTTGCAAGCCGACTTTGCATTGTCGTTTGTACAGATCGGTTTTATCACGCTGACCTTCCAGGTCGCTTCCTCGCTGCTGCAGCCGGTGGTTGGCTATTTGACCGATAAACACCCGATGCCGTGGTCGCTGCCCATCGGCATGTGTTTCACCTTAAGCGGTCTGGTGCTGCTGGCTCTGGCGGGCAGTTTTACCACTGTGCTGATTGCCGCTGCGCTGGTTGGAACGGGGTCATCGGTTTTCCACCCGGAATCGTCGCGCGTGGCGCGTATGGCCTCTGGCGGGCGTCACGGGCTGGCGCAATCCATCTTTCAGGTCGGCGGCAACTTTGGGGCCTCGCTTGGACCATTGCTGGCGGCGGTGATCATTGCGCCTTACGGCAAAGGCAATGTTGCCTGGTTTGTGCTGGCTGCCCTGCTGGCGATTATTGTGCTGATGCAGGTAAGCCGCTGGTACGCCGCGCAGCACCGGGTGAATAAAGGTAAAAAAACCGTTTCAGTAATCAATCCACTGCCGCGCAACAAAGTGGTGCTGGCAGTTTGCGTGCTGCTGATCCTCATTTTCTCGAAATACTTCTATAAGGCGAGCATTAGCAGCTACTTCACCTTTTATTTAATGCAAAAATTTGATTTGTCGGTGCAAAACGCCCAGATGCATCTGTTTATCTTCCTGTTTGCGGTGGCGGCAGGCACGGTTATTGGCGGGCCACTGGGTGATAAGATTGGCAGAAAATATGTGATTTGGGGCTCTATCCTCGGCGTCGCGCCATTTACCCTGCTTTTACCCTACGCAACCCTTTTCTGGACCGGGATTTTAACGGTGATTATTGGTTTTGTGCTCGCCTCGGCGTTTTCAGCCATTCTGGTCTATGCGCAGGAGCTGTTACCAGGCCGTATCGGCATGGTTTCCGGGCTGTTTTTTGGTTTTGCCTTCGGAATGGGCGGCCTTGGCGCAGCAGTATTAGGGCTGGTTGCCGATCATACCAGCATCGAATTGGTCTATAAAATATGTGCTTTCCTGCCTTTACTCGGCATCCTGACCATATTCCTGCCCGATAACCGCCCGCAACACTGATTTATTCACGGCCAAAGTATGACTTTGGCCGCTGCTTTCTCTTGCCTGCCCGCGCCTGGCGCATGATTTCTGTTACGGGCACCCTACAGGCTATCTTTTTTCAGCTAAATTGCCATTTTCTTCATAATTCAACAATTATTCATAAACATAGTGGCGAAAACTGTCATAAACTGTAACGCAGTTGTCGGTTTTTAACCGCGGGATCCACGCACCAACGAAAGGAGACGGAATGCATCACGCCACACCGCTTATCACCACCATTGTCGGCGGCCTTGTGCTCGCTTTTATCCTCGGCATGCTTGCCAATAAACTGCGTATTTCTCCACTGGTGGGCTACCTGATAGCGGGTGTATTGTCCGGGCCGTTTACGCCGGGCTTTGTCGCCGATACCCAACTCGCGCCTGAGCTTGCGGAGCTGGGCGTGATTTTGTTGATGTTCGGCGTCGGGCTGCATTTCTCGTTGAAGGATCTGATGGCGGTAAAGTCCATCGCCATTCCCGGTGCGATCGCGCAGATTGCTGTTGCGACGCTACTGGGTATGGCGCTTTCCGCAATGCTGGATTGGTCACTGATGACCGGCATTGTCTTTGGGCTCTGTCTCTCCACCGCCAGTACCGTGGTGCTGCTGCGCGCGCTTGAGGAACGGCAGCTTATCGACAGCCAGCGAGGGCAAATCGCTATCGGCTGGCTGATTGTAGAAGATCTGGTGATGGTGCTAACACTGGTGTTGCTGCCTGCCGTCGCCGGAATGGTGGAAAAAGGCAATGTCGGGCTGGCATCGCTGGCGGTGGATATGGGTATCACCATCGGCAAAGTGGTGGCCTTTATCGCCATCATGATGCTGGTTGGCCGCCGTCTGGTGCCGTGGATCATGGCGCGCAGCGCGGCGACCGGTTCACGCGAGCTGTTTACGCTCTCCGTGCTGGCACTGGCGCTCGGTATCGCTTTTGGCGCGGTGGAGCTGTTTGATGTTTCGTTTGCGCTGGGCGCGTTCTTCGCCGGAATGGTGCTCAACGAATCCGAGCTGAGCCACCGTGCGGCGCACGATACGCTGCCGCTGCGCGACGCGTTTGCGGTGCTGTTCTTTGTCTCCGTCGGTATGCTGTTTGATCCGCTGGTGCTCATTGAGCAACCACTGGCGGTGCTCGCTACGCTGGCGATCATCATCTTTGGTAAATCTGTTGCCGCGTTCCTGCTGGTGCGCATGTTTGGCCACTCGCCGCGCACCGCGCTGACCATCGCCGCAAGCCTTGCGCAGATCGGTGAGTTCGCCTTTATTCTGGCGGGCCTCGGCATGTCGCTGAACCTGCTGCCGCAGGCCGGGCAAAATCTGGTGCTGGCGGGCGCGATTCTGTCGATTATGCTCAACCCGGTGCTGTTTACCCTGCTGGAAAAATACCTCGACAAAACCGAGACGCTGGAAGAGCAAACGCTGGAAGAGGCTATCGAAGAAGAGAAACAGATCCCGGTCGATATCTGCAACCACGCGTTGCTGGTAGGTTTTGGCCGCGTCGGCAGCCTGCTGGGTGAAAAACTGATGGCACAAGGCATTCCGCTGGTGGTGATTGAAACTTCACGTACCCGCGTGGATGAACTGCGTGAGCGTGGCATCCGCGCGGTGCTGGGCAATGCCGCCAACGAAGAGATCATGAACCTGGCGCATCTCGATTGCGCCCGCTGGTTGCTGCTGACTATTCCAAATGGTTACGAAGCCGGGGAGATTGTCGCCACCGCGCGTGAGAAGTGCCCGCACATTGAAATTATCGCTCGTGCGCACTACGACGATGAGGTGGACTACATCACTGAACGTGGCGCGAATCAGGTGGTCATGGGCGAGCGCGAAATCGCTAACACCATGCTGACATTGCTGGAAAAACCGCCGGCTGAAGAAGCCGTAACGGGTTAATCCAAAAAAGCCGGAGTGCTTACGCTGCTCCGGCTTTGTCTCATCTTATTGTCTGCCCGGCTTCGTCGGGCAATCACCTCAACGTTCCCAGTACGCCTCTTCGAGGCTGTCTTCGCGTTCCGGCAGACCGCGCGTTAAACGCGGCGAGTGCTGGTTCAGCACCTGGTAACTGACGCGATTGGCGTATTTGCACACCTGTGCGAGCGAAGAGTACGTCAACCAGTTGAATTTGTGCTTGCTGGAGTTCGGCACGTTGGTGCGGTGGTAGTTGTTGGCGGTGATATCATGCAGCACTGCCGCGAGTGCGCCATCGCCCGCGCCGTTGGTATTCATGATTTTTTCCGGCCCGCCCATATACGGCGCAATGTGCGAGTAAATGCGCAGCGGATGTTCACAATCTTTGTGGCGCAGCGCACGGCTGAACTCGTACTGGTTAAATTCGGCAATCGCGCCCGGCAGCAAGGGATGCTGGGTTTTGCGTTTCGCTTCGTCTTCGGTGAAACCGGCCATATACAGACCAATTGGGCCTGCGGTACACAGGACGAGATCAACCCAGTCCAGCGCTTTATCGGCCGCCAGCAGCGGATCGCTTTCGCCGGTCAGCGCGTGGCCTTCCTCTTCATTCATCGCCAGAATCGAGACGTTCTCTTTAAGGAAATCACGCCACCACTGCGGGTTATCGGCAATCACATATTTGGTGCCGAGCGTCAGCACCACCGGCACGTTATGCTTTTTGGCGTACGCCACCGCCTGCATGGTGGCTTCCGGCATCGGTTCGCCGGGATTACAGCGCACCAGGTAAGAAGAGAGCACCAGCGCAGACGCTCCGGCGATCACCGCTTCCGGGATGCTCTCCGGGCGCAACTGGTTCATATGGCCAGGGCTGATAGCAAAGGTGCGCTCGCCGCTGTCGCTAATCAGCGTGAAACAACGACCAATGGCGCCATCGACGCCTTGCAGATAGTTGAGATCGGTACGGCTGGAGGTGTTACACAGGTAGCGGTAGGCATAACTGCCGATTTTCACGTTGTCGCACATAACACCAAGCAGCACCGAGCGGTCATCCGCCAGCACAGAGTAATTATGCATGGTATTGCCGATGGTGCCCCCCGCGAACTGGTGCGTGATCAAATCGTTCCTGACCAGTTCCTGATAGAGCGCTTCCGCGATATCGTCGGCGATCACCAGCGAATGACCGGCACTGAGGCCGTAACGGGTAATAAACGCATCATCCACTTTCGCCTCGATATCCACCAGCGTCTGGTCGATACCGACAACCCAACACGTACCGGATTCGCTCTCGGGCTGAATTTGCTGTAACAGCGGGTCGCGGGCGTTAACGGGGAAATAATGCTTGGATTTACGTTTACCGGGAAATTTCATGATTGTAATTAGCGCCATACATTCGGGCCGGGAATGTTAACACACTCTCAGCCCGCGCTGCGATCAGCGATATTTGGCCGTCAGATTGACCATCATCTCGATATGTTCAGGAGAATCATTAAGCGCCGGAATGTACTCATATTTTTCGCCACCGGCTTCCAGGAAGAATTCGCGGTTTTGCACGGCGATCTCTTCCAGCGTTTCCAGACAGTCGGCTGCAAAACCCGGAGACATTACCTGAATATGCTTCACACCTTTTTCGCCGAGCATTTTCAGAGTTTCATCCGTGTATGGCGTTAACCACGGTTCGCGACCAAAGCGTGACTGGAACGTCATCATCACTTTTTCCGGCGGTAAGTCGAGCGCAGAAACCAGCTCGCGCGTCGTATCGCGACAGCGCTGCGGGTAATCATCCCCTTCTGCCGCATAACGCTGGGGAATACCGTGGTAAGAGAGCAGCAATAAATCCGGCTCGCCATGCTGCGCAAACGAGGCACGCACGCTATTGGCGAGCGCAGCGATGTAATCCGCATTGTCGGCGTAGTCGCGAATAAAGGAGACGCCCGGAATATGGCGCTTTTTCGCCAGAATGCGCGCCAACTCGTCCCACACGGCGGCAACGGTAGAACAGGAGTATTGCGGGTAGAGCGACAGCACCACAATATGCTCGACCCCTTGCGCCAGCAACTCATTGACCGCGCTTTCCAGCGATGGCGAACCGTAACTCATCCCAAGCACGACCGGCACGTCAGGCAAGCGCGCTGCCAGTGCCCGCTGCTGCCTGCGGCTGTAAACCATCAGCGGTGAGCCCTCTTCCATCCAGACAGATTGATAGAGTTTGGCGACGCGGGGAGAACGAATGGGCAGGATCACACCGCGCAGTAGCGGCCACCACAATAAACGCGGCGTATCGACCACGCGTCTGTCACTCAAGAATTGCCGCAGATAGCGTTTCACCGCTTCGGGGGTCGGGGCATCGGGAGTGCCCAGATTGGCAAGCAGGATGCCGGTTTTCGCCTGACTCATTCACGCCTCTTAACCTTTTGAATGGTTGGTAATTGTAGCGTAAAAGCGGTTAAACGGAACCCATTGCTGCAATAGGTAAGATGAGAAAAATTCTCACCCGGAGAGTCCGGGTGAGCGGGCGCGATTAGCCGAGGATTTTTTCCAGCTCTGCGCGTACATCAGCAACGGCTTTGGTGCCGTCGACTTTCGCATAGCGCGTGTTACCCGCCTGCGCTTCTTTCTGGTAGTAGCCGATCAGCGGCGCGGTCATATGATGGTATTCCACCAGGCGTTTACGTACGGTCTCTTCCTGATCGTCTTTACGTGTGGTCAGCTCTTCGCCGGTCACGTCATCTTTGCCTTCCACTTTCGGCGGGTTGAATTTGATGTGGTAAACGCGACCGGAAGCAGCGTGTACACGGCGACCGATAATGCGATCGACGATCAGCTCGTCCGGCACATCGAACTCAAGAACGAAATCAACGTTGATGCCGGCTTCTTTCATCGCGTCCGCTTGCGGAATGGTGCGCGGGAAACCGTCCAGCAGGAAACCATTGCGGCAATCTTCCTGGGCAATACGCTCTTTCACCAGTGCGATAACCAGCTCGTCAGTGACCAGCTTGCCCGCGTCCATGATGTCTTTTGCCTGTTTGCCCAGTTCGCTGCCAGATTTAACAGCGGCGCGCAGCATGTCACCGGTAGAGATTTGCGGAATACCGTATTTCTCCATGATGAACTGAGCCTGAGTTCCTTTACCCGCGCCCGGAGCGCCAAGCAGAATAATACGCATTGCGAAAATCCCCTCAAATGTTGGTTCAATTTTTCAAAAAGCGCTAAAAGATACCACCAGAACGACCCACGCTCAAGGAAGCGGGATCGGCTGAAACGGTTAATGATACGTTTTCTTATCATGCGCAAGGCATAAACGGAAAAGTGCCCGGTAACATCAACCCGGCGCAAATAAGTCCATTGAGAAATAAAAAAAGGGGCCAATGGCCCCTTATCGGTATCAGCTCAAACGCGGCTTATGAAACCAGTAACTGGTTCATGCGGCGAATAAACTGGTTCGGATCTTCCAGCGTACCGCGTTCAGCAAACAGCGCCTGATCCAGCAGTAACTCGACCCATTCTTTAAACTGGGTTTCGTCCTGCGTGTCAGCCGCGCGTTTCACCAGGGCGTGATCCGGGTTGAGTTCGAAAATGTACTTCACTTCCGGCGCATTCTGGCCCGCCGCGGCGAACAGTTTCGCCATCTGGGTGCTCATTTCGTCGGCATCGGTCACTACCACGGCTGGCGTATCGGTCAGACGGTGAGTCAGGCGCACTTCTTTCACACGATCACCCAGCAGCGTTTTCACGCGCTCAACGAACGGCTCCAGCGCTTTCTCGGCTTCTTTTGCGCTTTCATCCACTTCGTCTGCCAGTTTGTCCAGCGAAGCGTCGGCTTTGGCAACAGACTGGAACGGCTTGCCATCGAACTCGGTCAGGTAGCTCATCATCCACTCGTCGATGCGATCGGAAAGCAACAGCACTTCGATGCCTTTCTTACGCAGCAGCTCCAGATGCGGGCTGCTCTTCGCCGCAGCGTAGCTGTCGGCGGTGATGAAGTAGATTTTTTCCTGCCCTTCTTTCATGCGCGACACATACTCTTCCAGTGACACAGTTTGTGCGGAAGAGTCGTTGTGCGTGGAGGCAAAGCGCAGCAGTTTGGCGATGGTTTCCAGGTTCGCGTGATCTTCGCCCGTGCCCTCTTTCAGCACCAGGCCAAACTGTTGCCAGAAGGTCTGGTATTTTTCCGCGTCATCTTTCGCCAGTTTTTCCAGCATTTGCAGTACGCGTTTGGTCAGCGCGGTGCGCAGGCTGCGCGTCACGCTGCTGTCTTGTAAGATTTCACGGGAAACGTTGAGCGGCAGGTCGTTGGAATCGACCAGGCCACGCACAAAGCGCAGGTAGTTCGGCATGAACTGCTCGGCTTCGTCCATGATAAACACGCGCTGAACATAGAGTTTCAGGCCGTGTTTATGATCGCGGTTCCACATATCCCACGGTGCCTGCGACGGAATGTAAAGCAGGCTGGTGTACTCCTGTTTACCTTCCACACGGTTGTGGCTCCAGATCAGCGGATCGGTAAAGTCGTGGGAAATATGTTTGTAGAACTCGTTGTATTCCTCGTCTTTGATTTCCGCTTTGTTACGCGTCCACAGGGCCTGCGCTTTGTTGATCTTCTCCCAGGAAACCACGGTTTCGCCGTCTTTCTCTTCCTGTTTTTCGATCTCAACCGGCAGCGCAATATGGTCGGAATACTTGCTGATGATCGAGCGTACGCGCCAGTCGTTGAGGAAGTCGTCTTCCCCTTCGCGCAGGTGCAGCGTGATTTCGGTACCGCGATCGGCTTTGGTGATATCGGCAACGGTGTATTCACCCGCACCTTCGGATTCCCAGAACACGCCGTTTTCAGCGCTTTCACCCGCCGCGCGGGTGCGCACGGTCACTTTATCGGCAACGATAAATGCCGAATAGAAACCGACGCCGAACTGACCAATCAGCTGGCTGTCTTTCGCCTGATCGGAACCCATGGATTCCAGAAACGCCTTGGTACCCGATTTTGCAATCGTCCCCAGGTGGTCGATCACTTCATCGCGCGTCATACCAATGCCGTTATCGGCAATGGTCAGCGTACGGTTCTCTTTATCAAAGGAGACGCGCACGTGCAGATCGCCATCGCCTTCGTACAGTTCCGGTTTGGACAGCGCGCGGAAACGCAGTTTGTCCGCCGCATCCGAGGCGTTGGAGATAAGCTCACGCAGGAAGATTTCTTTGTTCGAATAAAGAGAATGGATCATCAAGTGCAGAAGCTGTTTCACTTCAGACTGAAAACCGCGAGTTTCTTGTCCTTTCATTGGGAAAACCTCAACAATGCCATTTACAAGGTAAAAATGCGTTGAGGGAGAAGTGGGGATATTGGCGGGAATTTTCAAGCGGAGGCAAAAATTTCTGCCTCCGTTTGGTTAAAAACGAATCTTGTGGCGGCCGGCCAGCGAGTGCGACAGTGTCGTCCCGTCAACCATTTCCAGTTCGCCGCCCACCGGCACGCCGTGGGCGATACGGCTGGCTTCCACACCATACTGCGCGCAAAGCTCAGCAATATAGTTAGCGGTCGCTTCGCCTTCCACCGTCGGGTTGGTGGCGAGGATCAACTCCTGGATTTTCTCAGACGCCAGACGCTGCTCCAGCCGGTCAAGGCCAATGTCGTCCGGGCCGATACCGTCGAGCGGTGACAGATGCCCCATCAGCACAAAGTAGCGACCAGAGAACTGCCCGGTCTGCTCAATGGCGTAGATATCTGCCGGGCTTTCCACCACACAGATTTGACCGTTTTCCTGGCGGCGCGGGTTGCTGCAAATGTTGCAGACTTCCTGCTCGGTGAATGTGCGGCAATCGGCGCAGTGGCCGATTTCCGACATTGCCCGAGTGAGCGCCTGTGCCAGCCGCATGCCGCCGCTGCGATCGCGCTGCAACAGCGTAAACGCCATACGCTGCGCCGACTTCGGGCCAACGCCCGGCAGGCAGCGCAGTGCTTCCATAAGCTGCGTTAACAGCGGGCTGGTCTGCATCAGAACGGCATCTTAAAGCCTGGCGGCAGCGACATACCGGAAGAGACGGAGGCCATTTTCTCTTTCTGCGTTTCGTCAATGCGGCGAGCGGCATCGTTAAAAGCAGCGGCAACCAGATCTTCCAGCATCTCTTTGTCGTCTTCGAGCAGGCTCGGATCGATCTCCACGCGACGGCAGTTATGCGCGCCGTTGATGGTCACTTTCACCAGACCCGCGCCCGATTCGCCGGTCACTTCCAGCTGCGCGATCTCTTCCTGCATTTTCTGCATTTTTTCTTGCATCTGCTGGGCCTGCTTCATCAGGTTACCCAGACCGCCTTTTCCAAACATAGGCTTCTCTCTTTAGCTGTGGTGACTAACCAGAGTGATAAGTCACATTCAGGGTTGAAAACGGGTAGCCGCAGCTGCCCGTCAAAGGGGGCGGATACTCTCTTCGTCCAGATCCGCATCGAAAAAGCGTTGCAGCGTCTGGATGTTGCTATCCGCAATGATCGACTCGCGCGCCTGCGCAAGTTTTTCCTCATAGATTGCCTGGCGCCACTCCAGCGGCGTACGCACTGCCGGATTATCATCTTCAATGATAGTCAGTTCAACCGCCGCGCCATGTAATTCACTCAGCGCCTCGCCCAGCGTTTTCAACGCGCCCTGCGAGTTTAGATGGCGCTGAGAACTACGCAAATGCAGGCATATCCGTTCGCCGTCCTGCTCTTTCCAGGCGTTCAGCGCAACCTGCTCGACCAGTTTCGGCAATTTAAGCTGGCTGACTTCTTTCGCCCAGGCGTCGCGTTCTATCGCTTCTTCCGCCAGTTTTTTCGCCAGCTCTGGCGTTTTTTCATGCTCGAGCGCTTTTTTCAACGCTTTTGGCGTGGCGACAACTTCTTTTACCGTCTCCACGACCGTTGTCGCTTTCCAGCGATAGGCTTCTTTTTTGGCCGGAGCCTGTTCGAGCGCCGACGGAGCCGGACGCGATTGCACGCGCTCGGTCACCGAAGCCAGTCGTTCCAGCGCGGCGTTACTCACCGGCCGCGCGCGGGTTGCGGCTGCCGGTTCACTCTTTTTTGCTTTGTCGGCTCCCTGCGCGCGTTGCAGTTGTCTGCGCGCCGCCAGCACCTGGCTGGTCGCGTCGGGCATCGCTACATCTTGCGGCGGTGGCATCTGCGAAGGCATTTGCGGTGCGACAGCAACCTGCTGCGGCGCGACTACCGCCGTGGGTGCCACGGGAGCAAAAGAGTGTTGTGTTGCTTCCGGCGCGGCCAGCGGCATCCGCGGGTGGAAAGCCAGCGCGCGCAGCAGCGTCATCTCGACGCCCATACGCCTGTCCGGCGCAAACGGCAGCTCTTTGCGGCCAATCAGCAACGTCTGGTAATAGAGCTGCACATCGGCAGGCGGTACCGTACGGGCCAGTTCGCGCAGACGGTGTTCAACCGGCGCCATATCGCTGCCAAGCGCCGAAGGTGTGAGCTGAACCATCGCGATGCGGTGCAGTAACGTTTGCATTTCCAGCAGCAAGGCATCCCACTCAACGCCGCGCGAGGCCGCATCGTTCACCAGCGCCATTGCGCGTTCGCCGTTGGCGGCGACGATCGCTTCAACCAGCGAAAGCGCCTGGTCGTCATTGAGCGTGCCGAGCATGGAACTGACCACGTCGGCGGAAAGCTGGCCGTTGCCGCTGGCTATCGCCTGGTCAGTCAGGCTCAGCGCATCACGCAGGCTGCCGTCAGCGGCGCGCGCCAGCAGTTGCAGCGCGCGGGGTTCGTGCTCGATCTTCTCGTCGTCGAGAATATGTTCGAGCTGGTTACGGATCTGGTCGACATCCAGCGCTTTAAGATGGAACTGCAGGCAACGAGAGAGAATGGTCACCGGCAGTTTTTGCGGGTCGGTGGTCGCCAGCAGGAATTTGACATGTTCGGGCGGCTCTTCCAGCGTCTTTAACAGCGCGTTAAAGCTGTGGCGCGAGAGCATATGCACTTCATCGATGAGATAAACTTTGAAACGCCCACGCGCCGGTGCGTACTGTACGTTGTCCAGCAGATCGCGCGTGTCTTCCACTTTGGTGCGCGAGGCGGCGTCAATCTCGATTAAATCAACAAAGCGGCCCTGCTCGATTTCGCGGCAGTTATCACAGACGCCGCACGGTGTGGCGGTGATGCCGGTTTCGCAGTTAAGCCCCTTCGCCAGCAAGCGGGCAATAGAGGTTTTTCCGACACCACGGGTGCCAGAAAACAGATACGCATGATGGATGCGTCCTGAGGATAAGCCGTTCGCCAGTGCGGTCAGCACATGCTCCTGGCCGACGACGTCAGCAAAAGTTTGTGGTCGCCATTTTCGGGCTAAGACCTGATAACTCATTGGCAGGCTCTGAAACGCTGGAAGGTGGATTTACGAAGGGATAATGCTAACACAGCCAGGCTGTGAATACACTCCATCCCTCAGGCGTGAGGAATGGAGGTAATTGGTGTAAACAGCGCGATTAATGCCCCGGGAACGGCACCAGGCTGTAGCTGGTAATGCCCTGTTTTTGCAGGCGCTGTTCGCCGCCGAGGTCGAACAGATTAATGATAAATGCGGCGTCGGTTACTTCACCACCCAGACGGCGAATCAGTTTTACCGTCGCCTCAATGGTGCCGCCGGTTGCCAGCAGATCGTCCACCACCAGCACTTTATCGCCTGGCTGGATCGCATCAACGTGGATCTCTAACTGATCGGTGCCGTACTCCAGCTCATAGCTTTCGGCGATGGTTTCGCGCGGCAGTTTACGCGGTTTACGCACCGGTACAAAACCGACGCCCAGACCGAGTGCGACCGGCGCGCCAAACAGGAAACCGCGCGCTTCGGTACCGACAACTTTGGTGATCCCGGCGTTTTTATAACGCTCAACCAGCAGTTCAATGCTGAGAGCGTACGCTTTCGGGTCTTCCAGCAAACTGGTGACATCACGGAACAGGATGCCCGGTTTCGGGTAATCCTGAATGCTTTTGATGCTGTTTTTAAGAAATTCAAGCTGCTGCGCAGTCGCTGTCATGGATTTTTTGCCTGATAGAAACGGTATTACTCACGGTACGCGCGTTGAAGGCTTGATGTAACCACTGATTAACATTTAATCAGCCGCACCCGTGCTCGAAAACGCTCGAATTTACTGGCAGTCCGCCACAATTGCAACTGCCTTCGCTGCGCTTTATGGTTTTTGTTGCTTTGCGTCAATCACCGGAATGCGCCACATAAAGAAAAGCAGACAGGCCAGAATGATCAGTAACAGAATTCGAACCCATAGCATGTTCACGAAATATAATGAAATGGCGAACGTAACCAGGATGACCGCAATCGCACGCGGCTTCGCGCCCGGCGGCATCGCACGGTACTGCTGCCAGTGGCGCAGATAGCCACCAAACCAGGAACGGTAGAGTAACCACTGGTGAAAACGCGGCGAAGAGCGGGCGAAGCACCATGCCGCCAGCAATATAAAAGGAGTGGTTGGGAGCAGCGGCAACACCACGCCGAGCGTACCAAGGGCTACCGCCAACCAGCCTATGATGATTAAAATAGTGCGTTGCATAATGCGAATCGTTATCAGGATGAGCGGCTAATGTAGCACAGTCAGGATGATTTACAGGGGGAAGACGCGTGAAAAGCGCCGTGCTTTTACAGAGGCTGGAACAACAACTCGCGACGCTACGCCAGCAGGTCGCACCGCTGGCGCATCACGCCACGGTTAGCGCCCGTTTTGACAGGCATCTTTTTCAAACCCGCAGTACGCGGATGCAATCTTATCTTGATGAAAGTACAGCAAATATGGCGGCGTTACGCCACGCGGTTGAACATGGGCGGGTAGAACAAGTGGTCTGGCTGGCGGAGCATTTGACCGCGCAAATCGCGGCGTTGACGCGTGAAAGCGCCGTCTGGTCGTTACGCGAGTGGGATCACGCATCGCCGGGCATCGCACGCTGGCAGCGCAGACGCCTGAAGCATCAGGAGTATGAGCGTCGGCTGCTGGCAATGAAACAAGAACGCGAACAGCGTTTGCGCTCGGTCACTACGCTTGTTGAACAGCAACAGTTGCAGAAGGAAGTTGAAGCGTTTGCCGGCAGGCTCACCCGTTGCCGCCATGCGCTGGAGAAGATCGAAGGCGTGCTGACGCGCTTAACCCGTTAACCCAGGAGAGAGAATGTCACTGGAAAATGCCCCGGATGAGGTCAAGCTGGCGGTGGATTTGATTATGTTGCTGGAGCAGCATGATATTGCGCCTGAGCTGGTGCTCAAGGCGCTGGAGATTGTTAAAAAAGATTTTGAAAATAAACAACTGGCTGCCCCTCTTCCGTAAGAGGGGCCACATTTTTACTGCCCGACCGACGGTGTCGGATCATCACCTTTTAGCTCACGCTTCACTTCTGTCAGCTCATCACCTTTACCATTACGCAGGTGTACTTCCAGCTGATTGAAGGCGATATCAATATTATTCTCGCGACACAGTTTATCGATGGTGCGGTTGAGCTCATCCACCGTATAGCTGCGATCGCGCAGTTCACGCACATACAGACGCAACTCGTGATCCAGCGTACTGGCGCCAAAAGTAGTGAAGAAGACGGACGGTTCCGGATCGTGCATCACTTTTGGATGCTCCATCGCCGCTTTCAACAACACTTTTTTCACCTTGTCGAGATCTGAACCATAGGCCACGCCAATGCGGATCACCACGCGGGTGATGGTATCGGACAATGACCAGTTAATCAGACGTTCGGTGACGAACGCTTTGTTCGGGATGATGACCTCTTTGCGGTCAAAATCGGTAATGGTGGTGGCACGGATACGAATTTTGCTGACCGTACCGGAGAAAGTCCCAATTGTTACCGTATCGCCTATGCGCACCGGGCGTTCAAACAGAATAATCAGGCCGGAAACAAAGTTACCGAAAATTTCCTGTAAGCCGAACCCGAGACCAACCGACAACGCCGCTGCCAGCCATTGCAGTTTATCCCATGAGACGCCAAGCGAGCCGAACACGGTTAATGCGCCAACGGCAATAATGACGTAATTAAGGATAGTAGTGACGGCATAAGACGAGCCCTGGCGCATATTCAGCCGCGAGAGGATTAGCACTTCAAGTAAGCCCGGTAAGTTGCGGATTAGCGCCCATGCCACCACAAAGACAATCACCGCAAACAGCAAGCTGCCAAGCGTCACGCTTTTCGTCACCGCCGCACCAGCTTCAGTGCCGTTGTAATGCCACAGGGTGATGCTGTCGAGATAGGCGAAAACGGTGATCAAATCAGACCAAATCGCCCAGAACACCACGCCAAACAGCGCGACCATCACCAACATCGTGATACGCAATGTTTGCTGGTTAACCTGTTCCAGCGCAATGGTCGGTTCTTCTTGCGGTTCAGCCCCTTCTGCGCCCTCTTTCACCATATTCTGCCGACGCGCCAGCGCACGACGATACGCAATACGGCGTGCCGCTACGCTTAACCCTCGCAGCACCGTCTGGTAAAGCAAGTTCCAGATAATGACCAGGTAAACCGTTTCAATCCAGCGCCCGGAGAGGCGCAGCGTGGTGTAGAAATAACCTGTCGCCGTCAGCACCATTAAGGCAATCGGTACAATCGCCAGCACGGTGACCGTCACCAGACGAATGCTGTGCGACTCTTTATCACGCCAGCTTTCGCGGAACATCGGCCATACCAGCGCGGTGATCACCAGCAAGTTGACCAGAATGACAAACTGCCCGATCACATCATCCATCAGATGCAGCGGGGAGAGTTCTGATACCACCGACCAGAAGTGCAGCGGCAATAATGCCAGGCTGATACGCACAATCTGCCGACGCCAGTGGCTGGTAAGCTGGGCGGGCATATTAAAGTGACTGACCGCAACGCCGTCTTTTTCCAGCACTTTCCAGCACAGGCCAAATACCAGCCAGAACAGCGCCAGTTTTTTACTGAATGCCCACAGCAGCTCGCTAATGTTTAGCTGCATGGTAAGCAGGATCAGACCGACTGCCAGGATTAGCAAACAGACTGGCAAGGCCCGAATCAGATCGATAAAGATCGCTTTCGGCGTATGCAACTGGCTGTCGCTTCGCAATTGCCCGACCTGGGCGGCAAGTTTTGCCTGGTAGTTTTTCAGCCAGCGCAAACGCCAGCGGATCAGCCCGGCAATCAGTAATAATGGCAAACCGGCCAGGAAAGCAATGGCCACCGCTGGCCAGGCTTTTTCCCAGTTAACGGTGATTTTGGTGCTTTTAATCTGGTCGCGTAGCGCTTTCGGGAAAGCTTTGAACCACTCCCAGTCCATCGGCTTATTGCTGTTCACCCAGAAGATTTGCTGGGTCAGGATCTCCTGCAAGCTTTTCGACACGCTCATCAATTGCTGCTGATTCACCTGCAAGTTGATGGCCATCATGAGCTGGTTGCCAAGCTGCTTGTTCAGTTGATCGAGCAGTTCGCGGCGCATATCCACCACCTGCAACAGCGCGTCATGGACTTCGTCGTTAACCTCGGTCTGATGCCCTTCTTCCAGTTTGGCGACAAAGTTATCGCTCTGGAACAGGGCATCACGCTGCTGGTTGATGTCGAACTGCTCAAGACGCAGATCCGCAATGCGGTTGGTCATATCTTCCAGTTCATCCGCCGACGGTAAGGTCTGCTGTTGCTGGTAGAGAATACGCGACAACAGCAAGCTGCCTTTCAATACGGAAATCTGTTCTTTTATATTGCGCTCAGACTGCAACGCACGATCGAGCCAGTTTTTCACCTTGATATTCTGCTGCACCAGCGCGTTACCGCTCTCTGTCGCGGCAATCAATTTCTGGCTCAGTTGATGGTTAATATCCAGCTCTTGTTTTACCAGCGGGTTCGCCTGGATACGCGCCGTTTCGTCCGGCGTGACCGCTTCTTGCGCGGTTTTTTCGGTTAGCGTCAGGCGCTTGCTGTTTACCGCTTCCTGCAATAACTGGAGCTGGTGTTCAAGGCGGTTACTGTTCGCAGTAACGTAATCGCGCTGCTTTTGCAGCGTGTCTTGCAATACCGTGTTGCCTTCCAGGCTTTTGCGCAGCTGCTCGATCTGCGCATTGAGCAATGCCTGCTGTACCAGCAACAAGTTTTGCTGCGAAGGACGCAGTGCGCCCTCGCCCGCTGCGGTGCCGTTCAGACGGTTGCGAATTTGCTGCAACTGCTGCGAAGCGGAGTACATAGAATTCTGCACACGCTCCGGCTGAGTCTGTAATGACACCAGTTGGCTGTTGTAATTGGATAAGTCGTTTTGCGCGGTTTGCAGATCTTCCAGCAGTTGTGTCACGCGGGATTCCAGCTGGCGCAGGGAGAGCGAGGCCAGCGTTTTACGCGTCTCGTCGTCGTTGTCTTTATCGTTAAGCGCGTTGAGCGCATCCGTTGCCTGGCGCAGTTTGTCTGGCGCTTGTGCGACTTTCTGCTTGAGCAGCGCGGTTTCTTGCTTGACCCGGTCAATTTTGTCGAGCGTGTCCAGCGTCTCCGTTAAATCCTGGATAACCAGTTTGTCCTGCGCGGAGTGCTCTTTTTGCTTATTCAGCGCGTCAAGCTGGCTTTGCACATCGGTGCGGGAAGGCAAATCGTTGGTTGTCTGCGCCCGGGCGACGTTACTCGCAAGGCAAATAAAGACAAGAAACAATGCGGCGGCAAAAGCGGCGAACGTATTTCGCGTGCGATAGTTGTGCAACATAATTTGAGCGATCGTTTTCTGTTCGGGAAGGCGGCCGGAATAGCCACGCGCGCAAGAATATCACGCTGTTATGCAACAACCTAGCGAAGTGAGAAGCCTCCAGGAGAAATCCTGGCGGCTTTCAATGTCATGCGTTGAGCGCGTGCGGCTCAGCGCGCAGCGTCGGGCAGAGCTGGCACATCTCAAGCAAGACAGAAACGTAATCACGCGCTTCTTTTTTGAGGTCAAAAGATTGCGGGGCAAAGAGCCAGTTTTCCATAATCCCTGAAATATAGGCGCGTATAAGCACTGCGACGCGGCGGGTGAGTAAATTGTCCGGCAGCAATTTTGCCTGCATACATTCGCGGAGTGTAAGCTCGATTCGATCATAACTTTCCAGGCACAAATTCCGCTGCGCTTCTTGCACAATCGCCATTTCGCCGACAAACTCACATTTGTGAAAAATGATCTCCATCATTAAGCGACGCCGTTCTTCAACAACTGTTGCTTCAAGGATATAAACCAATATTTCTCTTAATACAGAGAGTGGATCGTCGGGGAATTTTGCCCGATACTCAGTCTCAAGATCGCTAATACTGGACTCTGATAGCTCCCATATTTCACTAAACAAATCCGACTTGTTTTTGAAGTGCCAGTAAATCGCGCCGCGAGTCACGCCTGCCGCCTGCGCAATTTCAGCCAACGAAGTTGCAGAAACGCCATTCTGCGAAAATAGACGCATGGCGACATCAAGAATGTGCTGACGAGTCTCCAGCGCCTGTTGTTTGGTTTTTCGTGCCATATGTTGGTGAATTTACAGGAGTCAGATTTACATACATTTGTGAATGTTTGTACCATAGCACGACCATAATATAAACGCAGCAATGGGTTTTTGGGCCATTGATCCATTGATCAATTTGAAATCGGACACTCGAGGTTTACTTATGAACAAAAACAGAGGGTTAACGCCTCTGGCGGTCGTTCTGATGCTTTCGGGCAGCTTAGCGCTTACAGGATGTGACGAAAAACCTGCGCAGCAGGGAGCAGGCCAGATGCCAGAAGTTGGCGTCGTAACGGTCAAAACTGAACCTCTGCAAATCACCACAGAACTGCCGGGCCGAACCAGTGCGTACCGCATCGCAGAAGTCCGCCCGCAGGTTAGCGGCATTATCTTAAAACGCAACTTCACGGAAGGCAGTGACGTTGAAGCTGGTGTCTCGCTCTATCAGATTGATCCGGCAACTTATCAGGCTGCTTACGACAGCGCGAAAGGCGATCTTGCTAAGGCGCAAGCTGCGGCGAATATCGCGCAGATGACCGTGAATCGTTATAAAAAGCTGCTCGGCACCAAGTACATCAGCCAACAGGATTACGACACCGCGCAGGCGGATGCACAGCAGGCTAATGCGTCGGTTGTCGCCGCAAAAGCAGCGGTTGAAAGCGCGCGTATCAATCTGGCTTACACCAAAGTGACCTCGCCAATTAGTGGCCGCACCGGTACCTCGACCGTAACGGAAGGCGCGTTAGTGCAGAGTGGGCAAACGACTGCGCTGACTACTGTGCAGCAGCTTGACCCGATCTACGTTGATGTAACCCAGTCGAGCAACGACTTCCTGCGCCTGAAACAAGAGATGGCCAATGGTTCTCTGAAACAGGAAAACGGCAAAGCGAAAGTGCAACTGGTCACCAATGACGGCATTCAGTATTCGCAGACTGGTACGCTGGAGTTCTCCGGTGTGACCGTTGACCAGACCACCGGTTCTATCACGCTGCGTGCGGTGTTCCCGAACCCTGACCACACTCTGCTGCCGGGCATGTTTGTGCGCGCCAGGCTTGAAGAGGGTGTAAACCCGAACGCGATGCTGGTTCCGCAGCAAGGCGTTGCCCGTACACCGCGCGGCGATGCAACGGTGATGGTTGTGGGCGAAGGTGACAAAGTTGAAATCCGTAATATCACTGCGACCCAGGCCATTGGCGACAAATGGCTCGTAACGGATGGCCTGAAAACCGGCGATCGCGTGATCATCACGGGCTTACAAAAAGTCAAACCGGGCGCGCAGGTGAAAGCGCAGGAAGTGACTTCTGACAATAAAGAGCAAGCCCAGGCCGGCGGCCAGTCAGAAAAACCGAAGTCTTAACTTAAACAGGAGCCGTTAAGACATGGCTAAGTTTTTTATCGATCGCCCCATATTTGCGTGGGTTATCGCGATTATCATCATGCTGGCGGGGGCGCTTTCGATCCTCAAATTGCCGGTAGCGCAGTATCCGACGATCGCGCCACCGGCAATTCAGATCACGGCTTCCTACCCAGGTGCTGATGCGAAAACGGTGCAGGATACCGTAACGCAGGTTATCGAACAGAACATGAACGGTATCGATAACCTGCTGTATATGTCCTCTGCCAGTGATTCCTCTGGTACGGTGCAGATCACTATCACCTTCGATTCCGGTACTGATGCGGATATCGCGCAGGTTCAGGTGCAGAACAAACTGCAGCTGGCGATGCCGTTGTTACCGCAGGAAGTACAACAGCAAGGCGTTAGCGTTGAGAAATCATCCAGTAGCTTCCTGATGGTTCTCGGTATGATCAGCACCGATGGCTCAATGACGCAGGAAGATATCGCCGACTACGTGGGCGCGACCATTAAAGATCCGGTCAGCCGTACAGCAGGCGTGGGTGATGTTCAGCTGTTCGGTGCGCAGTACGCAATGCGTATCTGGATGGATCCGAACAAACTCAATAACTTCCAGCTGACGCCGGTTGACGTGATTACGGCTATTAAAGCGCAGAACGCCCAGGTAGCGGCTGGTCAGTTAGGCGGTACACCGCCGGTGAAAGGGCAGCAGTTGAACGCCTCCATCATCGCGCAGACCCGTCTGACCTCGACCGAAGAGTTTGGCAAAATCCTGCTGAAAGTGAACAGCGATGGCTCGCAGGTTCGTCTGCGTGATGTCGCGAAGATCGAACTGGGCGGCGAAAGCTACGACGTTATCGCCCGCTACAACGGTCAACCGGCAGCGGGTCTGGGGATTAAACTGGCAACCGGCGCGAACGCACTGGATACCGCCGAGGCAGTACGCGCGACTATTGCCAAACTGGAACCGTTCTTCCCGCACGGTCTGAAAGTGGTTTACCCGTACGACACCACCCCGTTCGTTAAAATCTCGATTAACGAGGTGGTGAAAACGCTGGTTGAAGCGATCGTGCTGGTGTTCCTGGTGATGTATTTGTTCCTGCAGAACTTCCGCGCAACGCTTATCCCGACCATCGCGGTGCCGGTGGTGTTGCTCGGTACTTTCGCCATACTCGCCGCGTTTGGCTACTCGATAAACACCCTCACCATGTTTGGTATGGTGCTGGCGATAGGTCTGCTCGTGGACGACGCCATCGTGGTGGTGGAAAACGTCGAGCGTGTGATGATGGAAGAGGGCTTGCCCCCGAAAGAGGCGACACGCCGCTCGATGGAGCAGATTCAGGGCGCGCTGGTCGGTATTGCGCTGGTTCTGTCAGCCGTATTTATCCCGATGGCCTTCTTTGGTGGTTCTACCGGCGCTATCTATCGCCAGTTCTCGATCACTATCGTTTCTGCGATGGTGCTCTCTGTACTGGTGGCGTTGATCCTGACGCCTGCGCTGTGCGCCACGATGCTGAAACCGGTCGCAAAAGGCGATCACGGCGAAGGCAAAAAAGGCTTCTTCGGCTGGTTCAACCGCATGTTCGAGAAGAGCACGCACCACTACACCGACAGCGTGGGCAACATCCTGCGCAGCACCGGTCGTTATTTACTGCTCTATATCATTATCGTTGCGGGCATGGCGGTGCTGTTTGTGCGTCTGCCAAGTTCGTTCCTGCCGGATGAAGACCAGGGTGTATTTTTGACCATGGCTCAGTTGCCTGCGGGTGCGACTCAAGAACGCACGCAGAAAGTGCTGGATGAAGTGACGAAGTATTATCTGGAAAACGAGAAAGACAACGTTAACTCCGTCTTTACCGTTAACGGTTTCGGCTTCTCCGGTCGCGGTCAGAACACCGGTCTGGCATTCGTTTCGCTGAAAAACTGGGATGAACGCCCAGGTGAAGCGAACAAGGTTCCGGCCATTGCGGGTCGTGCCAGTGCGCACTTTGCATCAATTAAAGATGCGATGGTCTTCGCCTTTAACCTGCCAGCGATTGTCGAGCTGGGTACGGCTACCGGCTTTGACTTCCAGTTAATCGATCAGGCCAACCTCGGTCATGAGAAGTTAACGCAGGCACGTAACCAGTTGTTTGGTGAAATCGCGCAGCATCCGGATCTGCTGGTCGGTGTGCGTCCTAACGGACTTGAAGATACGCCGCAATTCAAGATCGATATCGATCAGGAAAAAGCGCAGGCGCTGGGCGTCTCAATTAGCGATATCAACACCACGCTGGGAGCAGCATGGGGTGGGAGCTACGTTAACGACTTCATCGATCGTGGTCGCGTGAAGAAAGTGTACGTGATGTCACAGGCGAAATACCGCATGCTGCCAAGCGACATCGGTAACTGGTACGTCCGTGCAGCCGATGGTCAGATGGTGCCGTTCTCGGCCTTCTCCACCACGCACTGGGAATATGGTTCACCGCGTCTGGAACGTTACAACGGTTTACCGTCAATGGAACTTCTTGGCCAGGCGGCTCCGGGTAAAAGTACCGGTGAAGCAATGGCAATGATGGAAGAACTGGCCAGCAAGTTGCCTACCGGCATCGGCTATGACTGGACGGGGATGTCCTACCAGGAACGTCTCTCCGGTAACCAGGCGCCAGCGCTGTACGCCATTTCGCTGATTGTGGTCTTCCTCTGTCTGGCGGCACTGTATGAGAGCTGGTCGATTCCGTTCTCGGTCATGCTGGTGGTGCCACTGGGGGTAGTTGGCGCATTGCTGGCGGCGACTTTCCGTGGCCTGACCAATGACGTGTACTTCCAGGTAGGCCTGCTGACAACCATTGGCTTGTCGGCGAAGAACGCGATACTTATCGTCGAATTCGCCAAGGATCTGATGGATAAAGAGGGTAAAGGGCTGATAGAAGCGACGCTCGAAGCAGTACGTATGCGTTTGCGCCCGATTCTGATGACGTCTCTGGCGTTTATCCTCGGGGTACTGCCGTTGGTTATCAGCTCCGGTGCAGGTTCCGGCGCGCAGAACGCCGTAGGTACCGGCGTAATGGGCGGCATGATCACCGCAACCGTACTGGCTATCTTCTTTGTTCCGGTGTTCTTTGTGGTGGTCCGCCGCCGCTTTAGCCGCCGCAGCGAAGATATCGAACATAGCCACAAGGTTGAGCAGCAGTAAGTTTCTCAGTCTCTATATTAGAAAAGGCCGCGCTTAGCGGCCTTTTTCACATCAACGCATTCGTCCATAAACGGCCATTAAAAGCATTTATTGTCTGTTTGTTTATTTTATGCTGCAAATATAAGCATATAATTACTGTGTATTTGGGATAAAACTTTGATCGCCAGGTAATACTCTTAATTAGCTGGTACAATCAGATTAAGTCAGAAAAATCCTGGTATAAAAATATTCCCATTTGAGGAATAATCTCAATTGCGCTAACTTAATGAATCATAAGGATGCGCGAACAATAAAACGCATATCCGCGACATTTTATCTCCATTGAGTCGATTGCTATTTCGTCCATTTTGGGCAGAAAAACATATTATTTGTAATTTTTCATGATGGCACCATGAAATCCTATTCAGACTAGCTTATAGTTATATCAACATCATAAAGCAGCCTGTGTCTCTGGTCAGAGCAGAAGTTTCCCATCCTGAAACAGCGTTTGGTTAGTAAAAAAATTACCACTCAGAAGGGGATGCGTTATGGACGAATACTCGCCGAAAAGGCATGATATTGCGCAGCTCAAATTTCTCTGCGAAACGTTGTACCATGATTGCCTCGTTAATCTTGAAGAGAGCCATCATGGGTGGGTTAACGATCCTACTTCAGCAATCAATTTGCAGTTAAACGAGCTGATAGAACACATAGCCACTTTCGCACTTAATTATAAAATTAAGTACAATGAAGATAATAAGCTGATTGAACTGATAGACGAATACCTCGACGATACGTTTATGTTGTTCAGCAGCTATGGCATAAATACACACGACTTACAGAAATGGCGTAAAACAGGTAACAAACTGTTCCGCAGTTTCGTCAATGTAAGCAAGGCTAATCCTGTTAGCCACTCTTGTTAATTTTTCAACACTAAGGTGAAGGTATGTCCGAAAAACCATTAACAAAAATTGATTATTTGATGCGTTTAAGACGCTGTCAGACAATTGATACCCTTGAACGTGTAATTGAAAAAAATAAATATGAACTTCCCGACGAGGAACTCGCGGTGTTTTATTCAGCAGCGGATCATCGTCTGGCAGAACTGACCATGAATAAGCTTTATGACAAAATCCCCTCCTCCGTGTGGAAGTTTGTGCGCTAATTATCCTGAATGTTTATCGAAGATTTTTCTACCGCAACATGGCGTTCAACCTTGGTGACAGGTGTATCCGCTCCCAATGAATGATGAAAAACAAAAAATGACAGCCGGCCTGCCCTATCGCCCGTCTGATGAAACCTTGCGTGCCGACCGTCTGCGCGCCCGGCAGTTGCTTCATCGCTATAACCATTCAGGCCCTGAGGAAAAAGGTGAACGCAAAGCCATTCTCAAAGATCTGCTTGGTAAAAGTGAAGATGCTTACATTGAACCCAGTTTCAGCTGTGACTATGGGTACAATATTTTCCTCGGTAAGTCGTTTTACGCTAATTTTGATTGCGTGATGCTCGATGTCTGCCCTATTCACATCGGCGACAATTGCATGCTGGCACCTGGCGTGCATATTTACACAGCAACGCATCCGGTTGATGCCGCTGAACGCATAAGCGGCATTGAATATGGAAAGCCCGTCACCATTGGCCATAACGTCTGGATTGGCGGGCGAGCGGTGATTAATCCTGGCGTCACAATCGGGGATAACGCCGTGATTGCTTCCGGTGCGGTTGTGGTCAAAGATGTACCACCCAATGTGATCGTCGGCGGTAACCCGGCGCAGATCATCAAAACACTGCCCCCCGCCGCGCTGTAACTGTTATCGTTTTTTGTGCTGAAACTGTTACTTTTTTCATACATGGTGGCAACTTAAAATAGGCTGTCCACCTGCAAAACAGTATCAACAAAGGCGTAAGATGACAGAGATACAGCGGCTGCTCACCGAAACGATTGAAGAGATAAATCAGCGCGAGAAACGGGATAACCGGCCGCGCTTCAGTATCAGTTTTATCCGCAAACATCCTGGCTTGTTTATCGGCATGTATCTGGCCTGGCTGGCTACGCTCGCCGTGATGCTGCAGTCCGAAACCCTCTCCGGTTCGGTATGGTTGCTGGTTGTGCTGTTCATCGTGCTAAACGGCTTTTTCTTTTTCGATGTATATCCGCGCTACAACTACGACGATATCGATGTTCTCGATTTTCGCGTCTGTTACAACGGCGAGTGGTACAACACCCGCTTTGTACCTGATGGTTTGATTGAGGCCATTCTTCACTCGCCGAGTGTGGATGAGGAACACAAAGCGCAGCTACGGAAAATGGTTGAGCGTAAAGGCGAACTCTCTTTTTACGATGTTTTCACTCTTACCCGCCCTGCTGGCGCACAATCAGCCGGTTAAGCGCACTTACCGCCGCCGGAAACCGCGCGGCGGAGGTATTACCGTAACCCAATACCAGCCCACTTGATGCCGCGTTTTGCTTAAGCCAGAAACGGCTTAACGCATGCGGCGCAAGCTGGAGTTGATGCGCTTCGCGAACAAGAGCCTGATCGTCAATCCCCGGAATCGACAACGCTAAATGCAGCCCACCGCCGCCACCATATACATAATGATCAACCCGCATTTCGCTGTGTAACGCCTCCAGCAAATGTGCCTGCCGCTTGCGGTAAAGACGCCGCATCGCCGCCAGATGGCGCGTGTAATGTCCCTCTTCAATAAAACGCGCCAGCGTTAGTTGCTCTGCCCGGTGGCCGCCGCGTAATAAACTACCAATAACCGGCGCAGCAATCTGCGCCAGGGCGGGCGGCATGACCATAAAGCCAATACGCAGCGATGGAAACAGCGTCTTGCTGAATGTCCCGATATAGACCACCGGCGGATGAGCCACCATGCCGAGCATCGCGGGAATAGGCTCGCCCGGATAACGGAACTCGCTGTCATAATCGTCCTCGATAATCCAGCTCCCCGCACGACGGGCATAATCCAGCAACGCCAGTCGCCGGGTTGCACTCATCACCTGGCCTAAGGGATATTGATGCGACGGCGAGGTGTAAATAATGCGCGGCGTAGTTGCCTTCACATCCAGCCGCATACCTTCGCTATCGACGCCGATTCCCGTGACATTTAACCCCGCCGATAAAAACGCGGTTTTTGCACCGCCATAACCTGGCTCTTCCACCCACGCTTCATCACCGGCATCGCACAACAAACGCACACACAACATCAGTGCTTCCTGCGCACCTTCAGTGATCACAATCTGTTCGGCGTCACAATGAATACCGCGGGAAATCGCCAGATGGCGCGCAATCGCCGCGCGCAGACGCAGTTCACCGGCAGACGCGCCATAATTCAGCAACGTGTTGCCCTCGTCGCGCCATACTCGCTCCGTCAGACGCCGCCAGATAGCCAGCGGAAAATAGTTGGCGGCGGGAATGCCGGGAGTGAATGCCAGCGCGGGTGAATTACGCTGAACACCGCCGGGTAGCTGTTGTACGCCGCGCGCCAGCCTGACCGGTGGCGGCGTCTGCGGTGAACGTTCAACACTTGTCAGTGTAGCGACACGCGTTCCTTGCCGGTCACGCAATACATATCCTTCCACCGCCAGCTGCTCAAGCGCCGTGTTAACGGTATTGCGCGAAAGCACCAACGCGTGCGCCAGCACGCGCGACCCCGGCAACAGGCTGCCCGATTTTAACCTGCCATTACGTATCGCATCACGCAGCGCCAGATAAAGCGTCCGCTGCCGCGTCACTCCCGCGCGCGCCGCCAGCGGCTGGCGCAGTAGCGCATATAACTCATCGTCCGGAATGTTCATTTCACGCTCTCAATCGTGGCCCCATAAGACTATAGCGGTATGGCTCTTTTTAGGGAACCAGTACCACGTTACGCTGGCGGCATATCAAAAGGAGCCACAAATGAACGCATTCAACGTGTATCAACAGCCGATCGGTGCAGCGCTGCCGGGCTGGCAGCCGCGACCTTTCCCCGAGCGCGTAGTGCTGAAAGGCGATTATTGTCGTCTCGAACCCTTGCAACCAGGACACGCCGCCGCGCTGTTTCAGGCGCATCAACGTGCAGGCGACAACCGTAGCTGGACATGGTTGTTGCGCGAACCCGAGCAGGATGAAGCCGCATTTAGCGCGTGGGTCACCAGCGTATGCGACCTTCGCGATCCGCTGCATTTTGCCGTTATCGATAAGTCAACCGGTTTGCCGGTTGGCAGCTTATCGTTGATGCGCATTGATGAAAAAAACGGCGTGGTGGAAGTGGGCAGCGTGCATTTTTCGCCCCTGCTAAGCCGTACCCCGGCATCGACAGAAGCCCAATGGTTACTGATGCGCTACATTTTCGACACGCTTGGCTATCGCCGCTATGAGTGGAAATGCAACAGTCTGAATGAACCTTCACGCCAGGCCGCGCTGCGCTTAGGTTTTCAGTTTGAAGGCCGCTTTCGTCAGGCACTGGTGAGTAAAGGCTATAACCGCGACACAGACTGGTTTTCAATTATTGATAGTGAATGGCCTGCCGTGAATAGCGCGCTGCAACGCTGGCTTGCCGCCGATAATTTCACGGCTGACGGCAAGCAGCGTTATTCCCTGGCATCGCTTCGCGCTTAGCGTCTTTTCTTTTTACCCTGCACGGCTTTGAAGCGCGGGTTAGATTTGCAAATCACATACAAACGCCCCTTGCGCTTAACGATTTGGCAGTCAGGGTGGCGTTGCTTCGCGCTACGTAGTGAATTCAGCACCTGCATCATTTACTCCTTTTTATCGGCAAAAAAGCGGCCATAACGCTGCTGGAAACGCGCCGCGCTGCCTTCGTTAGCAATCACTTTCTGTTTACCGGTGTAATACGGGTGCGAAGCGGAAGAGACGTCAATCGTGACGTACGGATACGTCACGCCTTCCAGTTCAATTTCGCGGTCCGTTTTAATGGTCGAACCCACTTTGAAATACTCATTGGCGCTGGTGTCGTGAAACACAACGGTACGGTAATGGGGGTGGATATCAGGTCTCATTATTCACTCTTTTGTTTTGTTATAACATAACAAAAGTCTATCGAACTTATTTGCCCATTTCAAGCATTCCGCGTTATGCGTTTTTTGCAAAAGCACATGATCCTGCCCGGTCATAAATTAGAAAAGAACGTTATTGGTTGAAGTGTTTGTCATAAGGCAAGCTGTGACGACACCCAAAATGTGAGGAAAAGAAAATGCGCTGTTGTTGCCGCCGAACCCTGAGCCAGAACCGACATCTTTTTAACGTCCCCGGAGACCACAATGACCGCGACAACACTGCCTATTCTCGATCTCGCCCGCTATACGCAACGCGCTGAGCGCGACACCTTTCTTGCCGACCTGCGCCATGCCGCGCGCGATATCGGCTTCTTTTACCTTATTAACCACGGCGTCGATGACGCGCTGCAGCAGACTGTCCAGCACGAAGCCCGGCAATTTTTCGCGCTTTCTGATGCGCAAAAACAGCAAGTGGCGATGATCCACTCTCCGCATTTTCGCGGCTACAACCGCGCAGCATCAGAAATCACCCGCGGGCAGCCTGACTGGCGCGAACAGTTTGATATCGGCGCGGAACGCCCGGCTTTGCAGCTCAATGAAAATGACCCGCGCTGGCGACGGTTACAAGGCCCAAACTTGTGGCCGACGGCGCAGCCGACGCTAAAACCCGCCCTACTTAACTGGCAACAGGCAATGACCAACATGGCGATCACCTTGCTGCGCGCCTTTGCCGAAGCACTGCACCTGCCAGCCAACGCCTTTGATGCGTTGTATGGCAGCAAGCCCAACGAACACATCAAACTGATCCGCTATCCCGGCCAGCAAAACACGCAGAGCTCACAGGGCGTCGGCGCGCATAAAGATTCGGGTTTCCTCAGTTTCCTGCTGCAGGACGAGCAAAAAGGGTTGCAGGTCGAAATCGAACCCGGCCGCTGGATCGATGCGTTACCGCTGCCAGGCAGCTTTGTGGTCAATATTGGCGAGTTGCTGGAGCTGGCGACAAACGGTTATCTGCGCGCCACCGTGCATCGCGTGGTATCGCCCCCGGCCGGCCAGCAGCGCCTCTCTATCGCCTTCTTCCTCGGCGCGCAACTGGATGCCGTCGTCCCGCTTTACACACTGCCGCCTGAGCTGGCACAGGAAGCGCGCGGGCCAGAGAGCGACCCACAAAATCCGCTACTGCGCGACGTGGGATGGAACTACCTGAAAGGGCGTCTGCGCTCCCACCCGGATGTGGCGGAACGCTATTACCGCGATGTGCTGCGCGAACGCACAGAACAACTGATCGTCTAATAACAACACAGGAACACACATCATGAAACATGCCGCATTCACTCTGGCAGGGGTTGCACTGTCTCTTTCACTGGCCTGGTCTTCCGCCCAGGCTGCCGCTCTGCGCGTTGCTGCCGATCCGGTACCACACGCGGAAATCCTTAACTACATCAAAAAGATCGACCCCAAACTGGATCTGCAAGTTGTCGAGCTAACCAGTGGTGCTAACGCCAACGAACTGCTGGCGAACGGCGACGTCGATGCGAACTATTTCCAGCATGTTCCTTACCTGAAGGATCAGGAAAAAGCGCTGGGCAAAACCTTTGCGGTTGCCGCGACGGTACATATCGAACCTCTGGGTATTTACTCGCACAAATATAAAGATTTCAAATCGCTGCCCAATAACGCCACCGTAGCCGTACCGAACAACGCCACCAACCTGAGTCGCGCGCTGTTTCTGCTGCAAGCGCAGGGATTAATAAAACTCAACAGTAAGTTCACCGACCCGGCAACTACGCTGGCAACGCCGAAAGATATTGCCGAAAACCCAAAACATCTGAAGATCCTTGAGATCGAATCGCCGCAGATCCCACGCTCGCTGGATGATGTCGATCTGGCGGTGATAAACGGTAACTACGCGCTGGAAGCCGGGTTAACCCCGGCGAAAGATGCGCTCGGCCTGGAAAGCGCGAGCCACAACCCGTATGCCAATATTCTGGTTACCAACCCGCAGTTGGCTAACGATCCGCGCATCAAAGAGCTGGCGAAAGATCTCACCTCGCCGCAGGTGGCGGAGTTTATCCGTAAGCAATATAACGGCTCGGTGATCCCGGTCGCACCGCAGTCATGATAGAGATTGAAGGGCTGAGCAAAACCTATGCCGGAACAGGCCGACCGGCGCTGAAAGAGGTCTCGCTGAGCGTACCGAAGGGGGCGATTTACGGCATCCTTGGGCGCAGTGGCGCAGGCAAAAGCACGCTAATTCGCTGTCTTAACTTGCTGGAGCGGCCCACGGCGGGCCGCATTATTATCAACGGCAACGACATCACGCAGTTAGACAAAGCGGCATTACGCGAGCATCGCCTGCGCACCGGCATGATTTTCCAGCACTTCAATTTACTGCATGCGCGCACAGTGGCCGACAATATTGCCGTGCCGCTCGAAATCGCTGGCGTCGCAAAAGCGCAGCGCCAGGCGCGCGTCGAAGAGCTGCTCTGGCTGGTCGGCTTGAGTGAAAAAGCCGATGCCTTTCCCTCGCAGCTTTCCGGTGGGCAAAAACAGCGTGTCGGTATCGCCCGCGCGCTGGCGACAAGGCCAGACGTGCTGCTGTGTGATGAAGCCACCAGCGCGTTAGATCCCCAAACCACCGCGTCTGTGCTTGAGCTGCTGGCAGATATCAACCAGAAACTGAAGCTCACCATAGTGCTGATCACCCACGAGCTGGAAGTGGTGAAAACCCTGTGCGATCACGCCGCGCTGCTGGAGAACGGCGAGCTTATCGAGAGCGGAAAAATCGCCGATTTGCTGGTCGCGCCGTGGTCAAAACTGCGCCAGGCGCTACTGCACGATCCAAGAGCCGAACAGGCGTTTTTAGCCCGCCATGGTTTTAACGGGAGGCCGTTATGCGTGGTCGCATGAGCTGGGACGATCTCTGGCCGCTGCTGCTTAACGGCACGCTGGAGACGATTTATATGGTTGGGCTGGCGGCATTTTTCACCGTACTGATCGGTTTGCCCGTCGGCGTGCTGTTATTTGTCTCCCGCGGTAACGGGCTGGCACCAATGCCAAAACTGAATGCCTTGCTGGGTGCGGTGATTAACTTTGGCCGCTCACTGCCTTTTATTGTGCTGCTGATTGCGCTCATCCCTTTTACCCGCGCGCTGATTGGTACCACGCTTGGCAGCACGGCGGCCGTGGTGCCGGTGACCATCGGCGCATTTCCCTTCTTCGCACGGTTAACGGAAAACGCGCTCGATGAAGTGGATTACGGGCGTATTGAAGCCATTCTTTCGATGGGCGGTAATCTGTGGCATGTGATTGCCAAAGCGCTGCTGCCGGAGGCGTTACCCACCCTGCTGGCAAGTATCACGCTTACTATTGTTATGCTGATTGGTTTCTCGTCGATGGCTGGCGTAATTGGCGGCGGCGGTCTTGGCGATTTGGCGATTCGTTACGGCTATCAGCGGTTTAACGATCAGGTCATGGTCGGCACAGTGGTGATTCTGGTGGCGCTGGTGCAAGGGGTACAAATGGCGGGAGACAGGCTGGTGCGCCGCCTGGCGCACCGACGATAAGGTTACTCTTGCGCCTCTTTACCCACGAGCAAGGTGGTCAGCACAAACGACAGGACAAGCGCGATGATCACACCTGAAACCGCAAAGACAAAGTACGGGCCAATATAGGCCGGCAGGCTGAAAATGCTCGACAAAATATAGCCATACAGCCGCACGCCGAAGAAGGCGATGAACGCAGAGGCCAGCGAGCTTGCGACGGTGGCGGCGATAAAGGCTTTTTTGTAGCGCGTCAGTACGCCAAACAGCGCCGGTTCCGTGATCCCGAGCAGCGCGGAGATAGCCGCCGACAGCGTAACGGTTTTGTCCTGGCGGTTTTTACTCAGCCGCCAGATAGCAAACGTCGCCCCGGCAATCGCCATGTTTGCCATAAACATCATCGGCATCAGCATGTCGTAGCCGCGCTCGCTAAAGTTCTGTAAGGCAATCGGCGTCATCGCGTGATGCATCCCGGTGAGGATCGCCACCGGGCGAATCGCGCCGACAATCAGCCCGGCAAAACTCGCCGACACGCCAAACAGCCCTTCAATAAACCACGCCAGCGCTTTGCCCAGGTAAATACCAATCGGGCCAATCACCACCAGCGCCGCCAGCGCGCCGAGAAACAGCGTCAATGTTGGGGTAAAAACGGTTTTCAACACATCGGGCATGATGCTATCGACCCAGCGATGAATGTAACTTAACGCGAGGATCGAGAAGATAACCGGGATGACGCTGGCCGAGTAGTTAAACACCGACACCGGCAGCGCATTAAGCAACCAGAACGCGCTGACCGCGCCATCCTGATGTGTTGCCAGCGCTTTTGCCGCCTCAATCAGCGACGGATACATCAGGCAAGCGGCAATCGCCGCTGCGAGATATTCATTGGTCTTGAATATTTTTGCCGCCGAAACCGCAAGGAAAAACGGCAGGAAATAGAAAACACCGCTGGCGATAAGATCGATAACCATCACCGTATCGCTTTTCGCCGATACCACTTTTAGCGCAATCAACCCGGCCAGCAGACCTTTAATCATCCCGGCACCAGCAATGGCGGGCACAATCGGCCCAAACACGCCAGATACCGTATCCATAAACATCGACACCAGGCTTTTGCGCGCTTTCCCCTGCCCTGCCGCGTGTTCTGGTGCCTTACCCAGCATGGCCAGTAGTTGCTCGTACCAGCTATTCACTTTTGGACCAATCACAATCTGGAACTGGTCACTTTGCAGCTGTGCGCCCAGCACGCCCGGCAGTTTTTTAATTTCGTTCTGATCCACTTTGTCATCGTCGATCAGATCAAAACGTAAGCGTGTCATGCAGTGCCAGACGTTGTTGATATTATCCCGTCCGCCCACCAGGCGAATAATATTGCCAATGGCTTCTTGCGTCCCCATAAAAACTCCTGCCGGATGTGTTGTCGTTTTACTCATTGCCTCAAATAGTAGAGAAAGCAAAATTTTAAAACAAACCAATAAAATATGAATCGCATCACAATTACCAATCAACAAGCCATAAAAACGCAACAAACCTTAAATTGGTTTGGTTTTTAATTAAAAAAGGAAGAAATAACTGACCAAAAAATTTATTCCACAAAACAGTTTACCTTTCGCCAAAATTAGGGCGAAGATAATAGCCCTCACTCGCTTATCTCACGTTGTAAAGGAGTTCCCGTGACGCCCACGCTTATCCAGAATATCGAATGTTTTATCACCCGGCCCGACCGCCACAACCTGGTGGTAGTGCGGGTGACAACCGATAAAGGCATCTCGGGGCACGGTTGTGCCACTTTCCAGCAACGCCCACTGGCGGTGAAAACGCTGGTCGATGAATATCTGAAACCCTTGCTGATAGGCCGTGATGCCAACAACATTGAAGATCTCTGGCAAATGATGAACGTTAACGCCTACTGGCGTAACGGCCCGATCATGAACAACGCCATCTCCGGCGTTGATATGGCGCTGTGGGATATCAAAGGTCAGTTGGCGGGCATGCCGCTGTACCAGTTGCTCGGCGGGAAATCACGGGATGCTATCGCCGCCTACAGCCATGCCAGTGGCGAAACGCTGGAAGAATTATTCACCGCCGTCGACAAGCTGGCGGCTCAGGGCTATCGCCACATTCGCTGCCAGCTCGGTTTTTACGGCGGCACGCCCGCGCAACTGCATACGCCGGAAAATCCCACAACCGGCGCCTATTTTGATCAGCAGGAGTACATGGCCAACATCGTGGCGATGTTTAAAGCGTTGCGGGAAAAATATGGTTATCGCTTGCAGATCCTGCACGATGTTCACGAGCGCTTATTCCCGCAACAAGCGGTGCAGTTAGCAAAGCAGCTTGAACCGTATCAGCCTTATTTTATTGAAGATATTCTGCCGCCAGCGCAAAGCGCATGGCTGGATCAAGTGCGCCAGCACAGCAGTGCGCCGCTGGCGATGGGCGAGTTGTTTAACAACCCGGCAGAGTGGCACGAGTTGATTGTCAATCGCCGCATCGATTTCATCCGCTGCCACATTTCGCAGATTGGCGGCATCACACCGGCATTAAAACTGGCGATTCTGTGCCAGGCATTCGGTGTACGACTGGCCTGGCACGGGCCGGGAGATATGACGCCCATTGGTGTGGCGGTGAATACGCATTTGAATATTCATCTGCATAATGCGGCGATCCAGGAGTATATCCCCCGCTCCGCCAGCACAGACGCGGTGTTTCCTGGCGCGCCGGAAGTCAAAGATGGCTTCGTCTATGCGCCGGAAAAACCAGGCATTGGCGTCAGTTTCGACGAGCAGCAAGCGCTGGCGCACCCTGGCATCTATCGCCCGCATGAGTGGACACAAAGCCGCCTTGCCGATGGCGCCATCCACACGCCGTAACGTCAGCCACCGCCCTGGCGGAAGGTGAGGTTTTCGCGGTTATGCGGAATGACATACGTACAGGTGTAGTTGATATCAATAATGTCGCTGATCTCATACACCTGCCCGCCTTCCAGGATACCGCGGTTACTAATATGCATTGCCGGGCTGCCCTTTTTACAGCCCAACAGCACCGCCTGTTCGCGGCTCACGCTCACCGCCCGGTAGGTGGTCAGGAGATGTGAGATCCGGTAGCCTTTGCCCAGCACATACTGCTGGATCGAACGTTCAATGACCTGCTGGTTGAGATCGGCAAACCCTTCCACCGGCATGCGGGAAATCTCAATCTGTACCGCTTGTTCGTCGACAAACCGCAGGCGGCAAAATTGCCAGATAAAGCTCTCTTCGTTCAGGCCAAAGATTTGCTGTTCATCGCGGTCCGGGCGCTTTTTATGCAGGCTAATCATGCGAAAACGAATCTGATCAAAACGCTTTTCGGTGATGGAGTTGTAAACCAGCGGATTGCTGCGCGCCTGCTCGTTAATCCAGATGCCGGAACCCTGCACAATATTCACCACACCAATACTCGCGAGTTTTTCCAGCGCCTGTCGGATAGTAAAGCGCGAGACGCCATACTCCTGAGCCAGTTGGCGTTCAGGCGGGAGTTTGCGCGGGCCAGGCGCGCTGATTTGATAAATTTTGCTTAGCAAATCCTGGGTCACAAACTCTTTTTTCTTCATCCTTTCTTTCCTGAAAGAAAACAATCGCTGCCGCGTGTTATAACATCAGCGGCTAAAAGATACTCCTCGTTTATCAGTATCAAAGAAGGATTTTTGATCATGACCAACCGACGACTGATGAGTCTTGCGACAGTTGCTCTGGTGCTCGCCATTTTCCTGCCGGTGAGCCTGAGTATCTGGATGAGTCACCGCCAGGCTGAAGAAAACTTTATGAATGATCTGGACGCGTACTCTACGCTGGCAGAAATGCGTACCCAACGCGTCATCAACCAGAGTAAAGCCGCGCTTCGTGAGCTGGATGCCTACGATGGCGCGCCCTGTACGCCAGAACATTTGTTGACGATGCGGCGTATTTCTTATTCATGGCGCTATGTGCGCGAAGTTCTTTATATGAACGGGCTGCAACCGATCTGCTCATCACTACAAGCCGACAGCCATATTCCGCCTTTTCCCGAGCCCGGGAAGATCACCACCGATGGCTTTCGCGCCTGGCTGACTCGCCACAACGATCTGGGTCTGGCGAAATATATGGTCGCGATCGGCAGTGCGCACTATGTGGTGATGGTCGATCCGACGTCGTTTATTGATATTTTGTCGCATGGCACCGCCCCCGTTTATATCGCGCTTATCAATACCAAAACGCACCAGCGCATTGCCGGAAGCCCCCGGCTGACTGCGGCCAGGCTGGCACAAATAAACCAGCAGGGTCCAACGCGCATCATTACCAATGGCGAGGTCTACCGGATCGAGCGCGATGCGGACATGGGGCTGGCAATTGTTACCTGGATGGCGATTGCGCCGCTGGAAAAAAACTGGCATCGGTTACTGATGATTTGGTTGCCACTCGGTTTGCTGGTAAGCCTGCTGCTCGCTTTTGTCATGTTAAGGCTGCTGCGCCGTTTGCATTCACCGCGCGCGCAGTTGCAGGACGCCATTCACGGACGCGAAATTACCGTTTTTTTTCAACCGATTGTTGAGCTCGATAACGGCAAGATAGTCGGCGCGGAGGCGCTGGCACGCTGGCGGCAGAAAGATGGCAGTTACCTTGCGCCAGATATTTTTATTCCGCTGGCGGTGCACAGCGGTCTGATGCCGCAGTTGACCAAACTGGTGGTCGAAACCGTATTTTCCACTCTCGGATCCTGGCTGCACCAACACCCGGATCAACATATTTCGATTAACCTTGAGCCGGCGGATCTGCTTGATCCCACACTGCCGGATCTGCTGGCGCGTCTCATCGCCCAGTGGCAGCTCTCGCCAACACAAATCGCCCTTGAGCTCACCGAACGCGGTTTCGCCGATCCGGCGGTGAGCGGCCCGGCAATCAGTGCGCTGCGCGCCGCCGGACACGCAATTTACATTGATGACTTTGGCACCGGCTATTGCAGCCTGAGCTATCTGCAAAATCTGGATGTCGACATCATCAAAATCGACAAATCGTTTGTCGATGCGCTGGAGTACAAAGCCGTAACGCCGCACATCATCGATATGGCGAAAGCGCTCAGGCTGGCGATGGTGGCGGAAGGCATTGAAACCGAAGGCCAGCTTCAGTGGCTAAAGAAGTATGGCGTGGAGTACGGCCAGGGCTGGCTCTACAGCAAAGCGCTGCCGCCTGACGCGTTTATTCAGTGGGCGGAAAACAACCTGCGCGCCGCCTAGTTTTGCTACTGTTAAAAGTGGTTTAACACGCGGAGGAAGCATGATGAAAAAGCAATCCTGGCCGCTGCATGATGTCCGGCACTGGCTGGAACCCGGCCCGGTGGTACTGCTCAGCAGCCACTGGCAAGGGCAAAACAATATTATGACCCTGGGCTGGCACACGATTCTGGAGTTTACGCCGTCGCTGGTGGGCTGCATGATTTCAGCGGGAAACGCCAGTTTTGCGCGCATTCGCCAGAGCGGTGAATGTGTGATTAATCTGCCGGAAGCCAGCATGATTGATACCGTTTCACGCATCGGTAACTGCACCGGCGATGACGTCGACAAGTTCGCGAAATTTGGCCTGACGGCAGAAAAAAGCGACAAGGTCAGCGCACCGTCGATAAAAGAGTGTTTCGGGCAGTTCGAGTGCCGGCTCTACGATGACGCGATGGTGGATAACTACAACTTCTTTGTTTTTGAAGTGGTTGCCGCACGGGTTACCCCCCAGCCGGAGTGGCCGCAAACCCTGCATTATGTCGGTGGGGGAGTATTCCGTACTGATGGCGACGTGCTGGAGCGCAAGGCGCTGTTTACCAAAGTTTCCTGAGCGGCCACTTATTCGTCAAGAATGGGAACGAAGCCCCGTAAATCAAACGCTTGCCGTCAAAGGGCATCTCGTTGCCCAGCTCGCGCATTCGCGGGTCAGCCATGATTTTCTGATTCGCGGCGTCGCGTATCTCTTTTGATGGATATTCAATCCAGCTGAAGACGACCTCTTCGTTGTCTTCAGCTTTCACGGCCATGCGAAAGTCGGTGAAATTACCGTCGGGAACATCGTCCGCCCAGCATTCGACAATCCGCGTGGCGCCATACGCTTTAAACAACGCGACAGATTTTGCTGCCAACTGGCGGTAGGCCTCTTTTTGATCGGCCGGCACGGCAACCACAAAACCATCAACATACTTCATGAGTTGATCTCCGAAGTGGCCGTGCGGCAGGACACCCCCGCCGCATCAGGCCCGATAAGTTTAGTCTTGCCGCCAGCAAAAGGCGTAGCGCACCTTGTCCGTGTTGAGAATAAACTCTGCCGACACGCTTGGGCTCCAGGAGTCATCGCCGCCGACTCCCATATGGAACGCATCAACATGCAGCCAGCAACCAGCCTCTTCACGCAGCAGATGATGATGTGTGGTTTCGCGCAGTTGCTTATCGCTGTAGCGCCCCAGCGAGAAGTGGAAATCGCCGTCCAGCCGATGCGCGCCATAGCGCAACATGCGCGTATCGCAACGTAGGCCATTCTCGCCGGGGAAAATATAGGGCGTATGCAGCGCAGCAAGCGGTAATGTCCACAAACCCTGGCGCGCCGCCAGTTTACGGTCGGGGTAGTTTTCATGCGGCCCTAACCCTAACCAGCTTGCCTGCGAATGGAGTTCTGCGAGCTGGCAAACCAGACCGACACGCGCCGGTGGCGGAATATGGGTTGCCACCTGTACCTCCACGTCACCGTGCAATACACCGTGGCTATCAATGCGCCAGCGCTTATAGCTGATAAACACCGTTTTTCCCGCGCCCACCCAGCAATGTCCCGTATGAATAACAACGTCTGCTGCCCCCTCTTCCGCCTCGCAATAGAGCAACTGCGCGTGCAGGTCATACATGCCAGCCGCTTTCCAGCGCTCTACCCAGGCGTTGGGATCAATGCGCGTCACTTCGCTGATGCCGATATCGTTGTCCAGCGGCGCACGGGCAAAGCAGTCCGTGAGCGGCGTTAACAGCGTCGGTTGCTCATCGCGCCACCACTGCACCAGGTTGCCGCTTTGGCGACTGAACTGCCAGCGCTGATGACCTGCGCTGACTGTGTAATCCAGCTCGCTCGTCTGCAACGCCGGACGCGTACCTTTAACCTCACGCGGTGCACTATACAGCGGGGCAGGTAAACGCCACTGATCCCACGCGCAAAGGTGTTCCGCCGCCGACCAGCGCGTTGCCGCCCGCTGGTAAACCTCGACATTCAGCCATACATCTCCCGGGGCCGCATGCAGTTCAGGGAGCGTGAGCGCAATTTTCTGTTTTCCTTGCGGCGCGATATCGAGTGCCGTTTCTCCCTGTGCCAGAACCTCGCCATCACGCTCCACGCGCCAGCGCAGGGACTCGTTATCGGCAGCGCGGAACAGGTATTCGCTCTCCACCTCAATAACCAGCGGCTGGGTACTCAGCACGCTGAACTGGAAAAATTGCTGGGCGCGCTGCGCTTCATACAGCGCCGGATGCGGTGTTCTGTCCGGGAAAACCAGCCCATTCATACAGAACTGTCGGTCATTTGGCGTATCGCCAAAGTCACCGCCATACGCCCAGAACGGTTGTCCGTTCTCGTCCTTTTTCGTTAGCGCCTGGTCGACCCAGTCCCAGACAAAACCGCCCTGCAAGCGCGGCGCGGCGCGAAAGGCCTGCCAGTATTTGGCAAAGCCGCCGAAGCTGTTGCCCATCGCGTGGGCGTATTCACATAAAATCAGCGGGCGGTTTTCATCCGGCAAACCGATCCACTTTTTGATTGACCACTTCGGCACCGCCGGAAATGGCTGATCCTGGTCAACGCGCGCATACATTGGGCAAACAATATCGGTCGCGGCGGTGTTCGCCCCGCCACCTTCATACTGCACCGGGCGCGTCGGATCGGTGGTTTTCAGCCAGCGATAGAGCGCATCGTGGTTCGCGCCATGCCCAGACTCATTTCCCAGCGACCAGATGATGATCGATGGATGGTTACGATCGCGTTGCACCATGCGGGTTACGCGTTCGCTCATCGCCGGAAGCCAGAGCGGATCGTCAGCGAGACGGCTCATCGGCACCATACCGTGGGTTTCGATATTGGCTTCATCCACCACATATAAACCGTATTCATCGCACAGCTGATACCACAACGGATGATTGGGATAGTGAGAGCAGCGCACCGCATTAAAGTTATGCTGTTTCATTAGCGCAATGTCGCGACGCATGGTGGCTTCATCTATCGCCTGCCCGTTTTCCGGGTGGTGCTCGTGGCGGTTAACGCCACGGATCAGCAACGGTTTTCCATTAAGTTTCAGCAAGCCGTTGCTGATCTCAACCTGGCGGAACCCGACATTACAGGCTTCCACTTCCAGTACATTTCCCCGTGCGTCGAGCAGTGTTAGCGTCAGGCGATAAAGGTGCGGCGTTTCGGCGCTCCACAACAATGGAGAAGCCACCGGCAGCGTGACGCTCAGGCGCTCTGCCCAGCATCCGCGCTCATCAACCACTGCGCTGCCCGGTGTTTGTTGCGCTTCGGCGATTTTTTCTTCCCCTCGCCATAACGCAAAAGCGACGCGGCAATCGGTAAAATCGCCTGCAAGCTGGGCATAAACCTGCAACTGCCCGTGAGTCAGTTCCGCATTTAACTGCGTAACGTGGTGAAAGTCGGCAATGTGCGTGACGGGCTTACGCTGTAGAGAAACGTCACGGAAAATGCCGCTCATCCGCCACATATCCTGATCTTCCAGGTAACTGCCATCGCACCAGCGCAGCACCATCACCGCCAGCCGGTTCTCTCCGACCTTCAGTGCCTGACTTAAATCAAACTCAGCAGGCAGGCGGCTGTCCTGTGAGTAGCCGATCCATTGCCCGTTACACCACAGATAAAAAGCCGAGTTCACCCCGTCAAAAACAATACGGGTTTGCCCGTGCGCCAGTTCTGATTCGCTCACCTCGAATGTGAGCGAGTAACAACCGGTCGGATTTTGTCGTGGTACAAACGGAGGATTTACCGGGATCGGGTAAGTGACATTGGTATAAATCGGCGTATCGAAACCCTGCATTTGCCAGTTTGAAGGGACTGGCATTGCCACCGCATCAGCGCAATCTTCCTCGATCCACCCTGCCGGCACCGCTTCTGGCGCAGCGAAAAAACTGAATTTCCATTGACCGTTGAGTAAGCGGCGGGCGGGCGATGGCGCGTTATCACGCGCAGAGACTTCATCGCGCCAACTGCGCATCGGCGCATGCGCGGCTAAACGGTGCCAGTGCGTGAGGACCGGGTTCTCCCAGTCGCGGCGGGAGAGAAGCGAATTTAACGCGAAAGCAGACATAAAAACCTCATTTTGCGAAGCGCTCACAATTAACGGCACGATGACGCATTTTTCACCACAGGTAAAGCCGGTAGCAGGATCAAAGCGAAGGGGATCACAAAAGTGTTAACGGCGATCCAGCATCGCAATCTGCTGCGCCAGTTCGTTTAAGCGTCTGGCAAGGGTTTCACCACTCAGTTTCTGTTGCTGGGCTGGCGCGGTGGAGTGGCGTTCGATGAGCATCACCGGCAGCCGCGTTTGACCTGTGACATCGCCCTGAGCTGACGGGCTGAGTAGCCAGTCGACGCTTCGCTCCCCGGCCTCTTTAAATGCCTGACGGATAGTGGTGAGCGGAGGGGAAAACCAGGCGCTATCGGCGGTATCGTCATAACCCACCACCGAGATTTGCGCCGGCACATCAATTCCTTTCTCGACGCAGGCGCGAATAACGCCAAGCGCCATTTGATCATTTGCCACCAGCACCGCGTCGGGTAACTGGTTGCCCGCAAGCAAACTGTGCGCTTTTTCATAACCGGAAGCCGCGCTCCAGTCACCGTGCGCGCTGGCACAAGGCGTAAGCCCTGCCTGCTGGAGCGCCGTCAGCCAGCCAGCAAAGCGGGTGCGCGCGGAAACCGAAGTCTGCGGCCCGCCGAGTAACGCAATCTGACGGTGCCCCTGCGCCAGCAGATGTTCTACGCCAAGCCGCGCGCCTTGCATGGCGTCAAACACCAGGCTATTCACCGCGGCCGTCTCGCCAACATCCAGAAACAGCACAGGCGTGGGTGCCGCCTGCGCCGCGAGTTGCTGCGCCAGCGCATCATCAAGCGGCACGTTGATCAACACGCCTTCAACGCGCTGCGCCAGCAGTTCCTGTAAGGCAGCCGAGCAGCTGGCTGCATCGTGCTGCTCCAGCATAGAGATGATCACGCTGGCCGCGGCCTGGCCGGCGCGGGATTTTACCGCCGACGCGATTTGCGATGGCGCATGCAAAGCCAGATCGGTCGTCAACAAACCGAGCGTTTTTGTGCGTTTACCTGCCAGTTGCTGAGCACCGCGATTGGGGATGTAATGCAGTTTCGCCATTGCAGCGAGCACTTTCTCGCGCGTCCTTGGCGAGACATGTGCCGCATCGTTAATCACGCGCGAAACGGTCTGGTAAGAGACGCCCGCATGGCTGGCGACATCATAAAGAGTGATGGTTTTCATAGCGCTTCCCGGCTGCAAACAGTTTTCCAGTATACCCGGTTTGCAGGTCAGTGCCTGTGAGCGCTTCGGAGAAAATACCAGACGGGGCTAAATACAGTTGAAGGATATTGTGCGGGAAAAGAAATAGCGACGAGCCACAAAAGGCTCGTCGGAAACATCATCCGTAATGTGCATTTGAGATGGTTACGTATTTTTATTATGAAACCACCATCACATTTTTTAATGCAATTAAAATGACAGTTTCATGACAAATAAATTACTGCTGACGCGGGATCGGGAAGCCTTTTATCGAAATAATAAAGCTGTGCCCTTCTTTTTTAATTTTCGCTCCGGCGTCGCACCAGTCTGATGCGATGCGAAAAAACTCATCACTTCCGATATTCCAGTCCAGACGAACTTGTTTAACAAAACCTGAGCGCAGCAGCTCACAGGCTTCGCCATAGTTGCTGGCGGTTGATAGGAGTTGTTGGTTCATTTTTTCTTCTTCAGAAGTTTACGTAACGCTTTAATTTCTTTAGGAGTTAACGGAGTAGAACTCTCTTCTTCGGTATGCTGGTTATCAATGTCGTCTTCCGATACTCCCGCCTCTTCCGCAGCCTGAAAAGCCAGCAGCAACAGTTTTTCTGTCGCGGTACCGAGATTTTCACTATTTACTTCTGCGTAATGACGAAGTTTCTCTTTTAGCGCTTCATCAATTTTGACGTTTAATACAGCACTGGCCATGATTATCCCTTCTTGTGTGAATAAACATGCTAATTAATACACGAACTTATGGAACTGATCCAGAAATATATTTCAGAATTATAACAACTTAAAAAAACCCTAGATTAATCTGCCTAAGAATTATGACAAAAACATTAAATTAATATGTCATTTAAATGACAAATAAACCTGCGTAAATAAATATATCGACAATGAAATTTAAATAACCTGTCAGCCTCCTGCGGCTGACAGGTTTCAGCGGTGAAAATTATTCCATTCATCGCGCGTTATCTCCCAAAGCTCGGTGTCCAGTTCTCCGGAGACGTATTGCCCTTTCTCGCAGCGAACCAGCCGCATTCCGCTACGTTCAGAAATCTTTTTCGAACGCGCATTCGCCACGGCTTTCGGTGCGCGCAGCACATCACGATCGAGCACATTGAACCAGTAATCATTCACCGCATGGCAAGCTTCCGTCATATAGCCCTGCCCTTGCCACTCCGGTGCCAGCCAGAAACCCCGGTTATTATCTGGCGTATTCATTAAGCAAATAACCCCCATCAACTCTGTCGGGTCTGCTTTGCGACGCAGCGTCCAAAACCAGCCTTCCCCTGCGCGGTTTGCCGCCAGCGCAACATTATCTACATAATGCTGCGCGGCACCTTCCGGGTAGGGCCAGGGCACACTGGCTATCAGGTAGCGTACGATTTCCCAGCGCGGGAAAATACGCTGAATTTGTGTGGCATCTTCCGATGCCAGCGGCTTGAGAAGAAGTCTTGCGGTTTCGAGCTCGGGTGTTGCCATTGACCATCACTCCTTTTCAACGCCAACGGATGTTGTTACACCAGAATCCCCTGGTCGTTTTATAAAGTAAACCGCCCGCTCAACACCAAAATTGAGGGGGGTGAATGGCGCAGCGCATTGCAGTGAATACACATTTATAAGGCTGGCTCGCTTTGTGGCTCAGGCTTTCGCGTTGGTTTCTGACGAAACCACGGCAGGCAAAGCTGGATCAGCGGGCCAATCGCCAGTGCGTAAACCACCGTGCCCACGCCAACGGTTCCCCCCAGCAGCCAGCCGATAAACAGCACAGAAACTTCAATCGCCGTGCGGATAGTCCGCACCGACCAGCCGGTGCGCGCATGAATACCGGTCATTAACCCATCACGCGGCCCGGCACCAAACCCCGCGCCAATATACATTCCGGTCGCGATGGCATTCACTACCACGGCGCAAACCAGTAAGGTGCCGCGAGCCACCAGCGAATTCAGCACCGGCATCAGCGACAACGCAGCATCGGCGGCCAGACCTAATACAATCACATTACTGATCGTTCCCAATCCGGGCCGCTGGCGCAGCGGGATCCACAGTAGCAGCACCAGCGCACCGGTCACGATCATCACCGTACCAATATCCAGCGATAACAATTTCATTATGCCTAAATGAAAGACGTTCCATGGGTCCGCGCCCAGATCCGCGCGTACAAACATGGCGGTAGAAACGCCGTACAGAACCAGACCTGTATACAGTTGAATTAATCGACGCAGCATTATTTTTCTCCGGTTGTCCAGGCTTTCATCTTTACCGGAAATGGACTTATTATTAATGTCCAGTTTTCAAATAGTGGACTGTATATGTCATCACGCCGTCTGGGTAGCCACTCGTTACACCGTCTGTTGGGCCACTGGCAACAACCCGCTTCGCGTACACCGTTATGGCGACAACTTGCCGACGCGCTGCGCCTGCTGATCCTTGATGGCAGGCTGGCAATGGAGACACGCCTTCCCGGAGAGCGTGAACTGGCCTCAATGCTCGAGATCAGCCGCACAACCGTTGCCAGCGCACTCGCACACTTGCGTGATGAAGGTTATCTGGAAAGCCGCCACGGCAGTGGCTCGCGGGTGATCCTGCCCGATAGCCGCGCGATACCCACGCTAAGCACGGCGGGCACAGCACTCGATCTCTCCACTGCCGCGCTCAGCGCTGGCCCGGAAATTCACCAGGCTTATACCCACGCGCTGGCGGCCATTCCGCCCTATCTTTCCCGCACCGGTTACGGGCAATTAGGTGTGCAGGCATTGCGCGAAGCGATTGCCACACGATACACCGCCCGCGGTTTACCCACGCATGCTGATGAAGTGATGGTAGTCAATGGCGCGCTCAGCGGTCTGGCGCTGATTCTGCGCATGCTGACCGGGCCCGGCGATCGCGTGGTGGTCGATCATCCAACCTACCCGCTGGCGATTGCCGCCATTCAGGGAGCGTCGTGCAGGCCGGTTGGCGTTTCTTTACCACAAACGGGCTGGGACATCGACGGTTTCGCCGCGACGCTGGCGCAGACCGCGCCACGGCTGGCTTATTTAATGCCTGATTATCACAATCCAACCGGCCGCTGTATGGATATCGCCACGCGCAGGGCCATCGTCAGCGTTGCCGCGCAAGCGCGCACCACCCTGGTGGTTGACGAAACGATGGTGGATTTGTGGTACGAATCTCCGCCACCACCGCCAATGGCGGCGTTTGATAGTAGCAGCACGGTAATTACGCTCGGTTCGGCGGGGAAAACGTTCTGGGGTGGGCTGCGTTTAGGGTGGATCCGCGCCTCATCGCGAACCATTGCCACGCTGGTGCAGACGCGCGATACGCTGGAACTCGGCTCACCGCTGCTGGAACAACTGGCAACGCTATGGCTGATGGAAAATGGCGAAAACTTCCTGCCCGCGCGTCGCGATATGCTCAAAGCACGACGCGATCGCTGTGCAGCGTTGCTGCGGGAACATTTCCCCGACTGGCGTTTCTCACTGCCGGAAGGCGGCCTCTCTTTCTGGATAGAGCTGCCCGATATGCTGGCAACGCAGTTTGCTGCCCGTGCAGAAACGATTGGTATCCACCTCGGCGCTGGCCCGCGTTTTGGGCTGACAGGGGCGTTTGAGCGTTATCTGCGTATCCCTTTCGCGCTGGATTCAAATGAGCTGGAAAACGCGCTACTGCGACTTAAACCCTTGTGGCTGGCGCTTCGCGAAACGCAAGCGCCATTAAAACGTAGCGTGGTGTAAAACTCAGGCCGCAGGCGCTGTCAGCGGCTTTATCGACTGGCTGTTAACCCAGCCAGTGGTGCTTTTCCCTGACTCGCTAATAAACTGGATCTGCGTCCAGCCCTGCCCGGTTTTCAGCACTCCCACCACATCATCTTTAACAATCCACGCCTTGCGCCGCGTGCTGGTATCCGGTGTGCTGCTGAGATAAACCCGCTCATCAACCACTTCGGCGAGAGAAACCCATTGTGTCGACTGGGTTTTACTCAACACAATCCCCTCGTTGATCTGCGGCACCATCACATTCATGCAGCCGTCATGGTTTTGCCCGTTCGCAATCTTCAATGTCACGCCGTCCGCCGTAGCGGAAAGATGCCCCGGCAGCATATCGGAAGACCAGCTGGAAATTTCCGCCTCCCCGGCCGGAGAGACGTTACCCGCCAACGCAAAGGAACAGTTTCGCGTCATGCCAACACCCATGGTTTCAGAGTAGTAGCCCGTGACCTGCCCGGAGGGTGATACCGCCAGTTGCAGCTCTTCATAAACCCCCGACTGCAACGTAGCGGCAAAAGATGCCGTCGGTACCCATAACGTCAATGCCAATACGATGTTGCGCATACTCCCTGCCCTTTTATCAGAATTATTTTTTGCGGCTACAGCGTACCGTTTCTGCATAAAAACATCACCAGTGAACCCACGCGTTTTCCCCCACCAAAAAAGGTAAAAAAGGCTAAGGTTGAAAGACCCGTTTGATTTGTCTTGATGAGGAAAGCGATGGCGGAAAAATTAATGGCGCAGTGTCACTGCGGCGCGGTGGCGTTTTCTGTGCAGCTTTCGGACGGTTTTAACACTGTGCGGCGCTGTAATTGCTCTTTTTGCCGAATGCGCGGCGCAGTTACCGTGTCGGCCCCGCTCTCGGGCATTGAGGTGATTAAAGGCAAGGATAAATTGACCGAATATCGCTTTAACACCGGAACAGCTGTGCACTATTTTTGCTCGATTTGCGGCATCTACACCTTCCATCAGCGGCGCTCAAACCCGGATCAGTATGGTGTCAATGTGGCCTGTATTGCTGGCGTTTCGCCCTTCGATTTTGCGCAAGTTCCGGTTTCAGAAGGTGTTAATCACCCTTCGGATGGCGGAGAAGATGGCATTGCGGGGTATTTGCGTTATTCACGCGAGTGAGAAAAACAAAGGAAGCAGAATTGGGTGGGGGCCCTGCCAGCTACATCCCGGCACACACGTCATCTGCCCTGGCTGCTTCCTTCCGGACCTGACCTGGTGAACAGAGTAGCGTTGCGGGAGAACCAACAGAGCCCCCATTGAGAGCGTTGTTAACCAACGCGCTGGCGCATTATCCCTATCCGGGATGGCAATTGCAAGCCGCGCCGGGGCGGATGCTGGTTTCTTGCGCAATCCCCTCTTCACAGCACACGATTGGCTGTTTATGCTGCCTCTTCTTCCTTCAGGACATCACAATGGATACACAGGACTCTTTCCCGCAGCGAGTGTGGCAAATCGTTGCCGCCATACCCGAAGGCTATGTCACGACCTATGGTGATGTGGCGAAGCTGGCCGGTTCACCGCGCGCGGCACGCCAGGTGGGCGGCGTGCTGAAACGCTTACCGGAAGGCAGCACATTACCGTGGCATCGGGTGGTGAATCGTCATGGTTGTATCTCGCTGACCGGGCCGGATCTACAGCGTCAGCGTCAGGCGCTGCTGGCGGAAGGCGTGGTGGTGTCGGGAAATGGGCAAATCGATTTACAGCATTATCGCTGGATCTATTAAGGCTCCTCCCAACCGGGAGGAGCACAATCAGATTAGTACTGCGTCGGCGCAGGTGTCGCTTCCGACGGGTTTACCTGAGTCGGAGAAGTGGAAGGCACTGTTGTTGCCGCCCCACCACTTTGTTGCAGCGGCACAGCGGTTTGCTGTACCGGCACCAGCGTCAGGTCAACTTTCGTACCGCCCTGGTTGATAACCGGCTTAACCGTATCGGTAATAAAGACGATTTTGTTGTCAATGGTAATCGCCGCGCTCAGCAGGATGCGGGCGTTGGGCTGAATATCCGCCGGGTTAAATGGCAGCACAAAGCTAAACGGTGACTGTTTACCTTCAGTACGGACAGCTTTCTGCGCCAGTACCTTCGACGGCGCATCTGCCTGCGAAGCATCAGAAACCGTCACGGTGAGTACCGCGTTTGGCGGCAACGCCACTTTCTGACGGATCCAAACCGTACCCGAAACATTCGGTTGCGTGATCGCCGGTTTATTTGTTGCCGCAGGTGCATTTGGGTTAGGTGCAGGTGTCGGAATATCGCCGCCCTTTTGGGCGCAGGCAGACAGCGCGACCGCGACTGCTAAACCACTTAACATGTGCACGAGTTTCATTGATTTCTCCTTATCTTCAATGCACCGGCAGGCGTTTCGCCCGCCAGGATGTGTGGTCAAACCATCGTAACCTGAACAAGTGTGGCACACGTGCGAGATATATTCCTGCAAACTGCCATCTATTCAGATTATTGAACCCATCGGACCAGCAATTTTTCCAGGTTATACTATTCGGATAATTCGCTCCGTCAGCCGTTATTAATTTGAGGAAATCTATGAGTCAGGCGTTATCCAATCTGCTGGCATTACTGAACCTGGAAAAAATTGAAGAGGGCTTGTTTCGCGGGCAGAGCGAAGATCTCGGCTTGCGCCAGGTTTTTGGCGGCCAGGTCGTAGGCCAGGCTTTGTATGCCGCCAAAGAGACCGTTCCTGCCGAGCGCCTGGTGCATTCATTCCATAGTTACTTTTTACGTCCGGGCGATAGCGAAAAACCGATTGTTTATGATGTGGAAGTGCTGCGTGATGGCAACAGTTTCAGCGCCCGACGCGTTGCGGCCATCCAGAACGGCAAACCTATTTTCTATATGACCGCGTCGTTCCAGGCACCCGAAACCGGCTACAAGCACCAAAAAACGATGCCGCCGGCACCGTCGCCGGATTCACTGCAATCCGAAACGGATATTGCCCGCGCGCTTGCCCACTTGTTGCCTCCGCAGGCCAAAGAAAAGTTTCTCAGTGACAAGCCTCTGGAGATCCGCCCGGTTGAGTTTCATAACCCGCTAAAAGGCCACGTTGCCGATCCCACCCGCCAGGTATGGATCCGCGCAAACGGCACCGTGCCGGACGATTTCCGCGTGCATCAATATCTGCTTGGATATGCTTCGGACTTTAACTTCCTCCCGGTTGCGCTTCAGCCGCATGGTGTGGGCTTTCTTGAGCGTGGTATGCAGGTTGCCACCATTGACCACTCCATGTGGTTCCATCGCCCGTTTAATATGAACGAGTGGTTGCTCTACAGTGTGGAAAGTACGTCAGCTTCCAGCGCTCGCGGTTTTGTGCGCGGCGAGTTCTATACGCAAGAGGGTGTGCTGGTGGCCTCCAGCGTGCAGGAAGGCGTTATGCGCAATCGCAACTAACTGCGCTTTAAACGCTTTAAATGCTTTAAAAAGAAAAGCCTCCGATCGGAGGCTTTTTTATGCTCAGGAGATAACTCAACGTAATCAGGCGTTATAGGCGTTTTCGCCGTGGCTGTTCACATCCAGCCCTTCACGCTCTTGCTCTTCCGGTACGCGCAGACCTACCGTCATGTCCGCCAGTTTGTAGCCGATAAAGGCCACCACGCCAGACCACACGATAGTGATGGCAACGCTTTCCAGCTGTACCAGCACCTGATGGCTCATGGTCACACCTTCAGCGAAACCGACACCGCCCAGCGACGTAGACGCGAAGATACCCGTCAGGATACAACCGACGATGCCGCACACACCGTGCACACCGAAGACATCGCACGGGTCATCTACACGCAACATACGTTTCAGCGCAGTAACGCCCCACAGTCCAGCCAGACCGGCAATCAGACCCACAATCAGTGCGCCGCCGACCCCCACATAACCACAGGCCGGGGTGATACCAACCAGACCCGCGATGGCACCAGAACAAGCACCGAGCAGAGACGGCTTGCCGCGCATTGCCCATTCGCCAAATACCCACGCCAGAATAGCGGCCGCAGTAGCAACGACAGTGTTCACGAAGGCCAGCGCCGCGATTTCGTTCGCCGAGCTTGCAGAGCCAGCGTTGAAGCCAAACCAGCCAACATAGAGGATAGCGGTACCAGTGAAGACCATCGGCAGGTTATGCGGTTTGAATGCTTCTTTGCCAAAGCCCACGCGTTTGCCAATCAGGTAAGCACCCACCAGACCTGCAATCGCGGCGTTGATGTGAACAACCGTACCGCCCGCGAAATCCAGCGCGCCGTGGGTTGCCAGCAGACCGCCGCCCCAGACCATGTGTGCAATCGGCACGTAAGAGAGCGTCAGCCATACCACCACAAAAATCAGCACCGCAGAGAAGCGAATACGCTCAGCCAGCGCGCCGACAATCAGGCCAACGGTGATACAAGCGAAGGAACCCTGGAACGCCACGTGGATGTACTGATAAATGCTGCCCATCACGGCTTTCAGTTCGATGTTTTTCAACATTGCCCAGTTGAAGCTGCCGAAGAAGCTGTTGCCCTCGCCAAATGCCAGCGAGTAGCCATACACCACCCACAGGATGCACACCAGAGCGAAGGTGACGGCAACCTGCGTCAGCATCGACAGTACGTTTTTACCGCGGATCAAACCGCCGTAAAAAAGCGCAATGCCTGGAATGGTCATAAACAGCACCAGCGCGGTGCAAATCATCATAAAGCCGTTGTCGGCTTTATCCGCCACAGCGGGAGCCGCCATCGCCAGGCCTGGCAACAATGCCAGCGAAGCAAGAGCTGTTTTTAATGTTGTGTTTTTCATTGTTCCGATCCCCATCACTGTGTGTCTTGTATTACAGTGCCGCTTCGTCGGCTTCGCCGGTACGAATACGAATGACGCGTTGCAGCTCGGCAACGAAGATTTTGCCGTCGCCAATTTTTCCGGTGTAGGCCGCTTTGCTGATCACATCGATCACTTCATCGAGTTGATCGTCAGCGATAGCCACATCAATTTTCACTTTTGGCAGGAAATTGACGCTATATTCCGCACCGCGGTACAGCTCTGCGTGACCCTTCTGACGGCCAAAGCCTTTCACTTCAGTTACGGTCAGCCCTTGAATACCAATAGAAGAAAGCGCTTCACGCACGTCTTCAAGTTTGAATGGCTTAATCACCACGGTAACCAGCTTCATAGATCCCCCTCCAGTCGAATTCGATAATGGCCGCAGCTAACACGCAATAGACATTGCAATCGTTGTGCCAGGAATGAAAACAGGGAAGATTTCAGGTTGTTAGTGCGCCCGGACGGGCAGAGCAAGAAAGGGGAAAAAGTTTGCTTGTGATTCGGCAGGTTAAGCGCAAAGAAAAACGCACCATGACAGTGCATGGTGCGTTACTTTTTTGCACCAACAGAGAGTCCGTGAAGGTGCGTGCTTAATTTTGGTGCATCAGGCGATAAGCGACTCTTCGCGCGCGCTGGCAGCCAGCTCCTCACCGGCAAGCTGCAACTGATACATCTGCCAGTAACGGCCTTTCGCTTCAAGCAGTTGCTGATGAGTACCGCGCTCAACTGCCTGACCGCGATGCAGCACCAGAATCGTTTCTGCCTCAACAATGGTCGATAAACGGTGGGCGATCACCACCAACGTCGTATGCTCACGCACGGCCGCCAGCGCGTGCTGAATTGCCTGTTCGGTGCCGGAATCGATGTTCGCTGTCGCTTCATCCAGAATCAGGATCTGCGGCGTATCAACCAGCACGCGCGCCAGCGCCAGCAGCTGTTTTTGCCCCACCGAGAGGTTATTACCCTGCTCGCCCAATCGTGTGTAAATACCGTCGCTCATCGTGCGCGCCAGCTCAGCTAACTGCACCGTTTCCAGCGCTTTCCACACCTGTTCTTCGCTGATTTCACGCCCCAGCGTCACGTTGGCGTAGAAGCTGTCCGCCAGCACTACCGGATCCTGCTGCACCATCGCCACACCTTTGCGCAGCGGCGCATGCCCTAATGCAGACAGAGGACGCCCGTCCAGCCGGATCTCCCCTTTCGTCAGCGGGTAATAGCCCATTAACAGGCTGGCCAGCGTACTTTTGCCACTGCCGGTGTGCCCGACCAGCGCGACAAAACTGCGCGGCTCCACGTGCAAGGAGATATCCTGCAGCACCAGTTGATCGTCGCGGTAAGCAAAAGAGAGATTGTCGATATCGATAGACCCGCTTTGCAGCGGCGCGTCATCGTAGCCGTAAGTCTGGCGCGGCCTGTCCATCAGCTCGAACACGCGCTCACCAGCGACTACCGCCTGCTGCAGCATCGACTGCTGCGTTGTCAGTTCAATCAACGGCTCGTTAAGACGCCCGAGATAGCTGATGAAGGCATACAGCACCCCAACCTCTACCGTGCCTACGGACGAGAAACCGAACAGCATCAGCAAGCCACACAGCACCAGCGCGGAGAAAAGGCTCAACAGCGGACGCAGCAAAAAGCCGTCCAGCCGCAGGGTTTGCATGCGGGCGATATAGTGCGAACGGCTGGATTCGCTCATGCGTTCCCCAAAACGCGCCTGCTGGCGAAACTGCTGAATAACGCTCATCCCGTTGATGATTTCGTTGAAACCATCATTGATATCCGCCAGATAAGCACGCATACGCCGCACAATCGGCGTGCTGTAACGCTGGTAAAGCAGCATCACTATCAGCACCGCCGGGAAAATCGCCATCGCTACCAGCGCCATGCGCCAGTCGAGGCTAAACATCGCTACCAGCATCGCGCCAATCAGCGCCGCGCTGCGCAACACCGTTGCCACCACCGTGACGTAGAGATCGCGGATCACTTCAGTATCATTGGTCACGCGCGAAATAATCTGCCCGACAGGCTGGGTGTCAAACGCGCTGAGCGGCTGACGCAGGGCGGCATCCATCACATCGGTACGCAACTGTTGCACCACGCCGACCGCCGCCTGGTTAAACAGCAGCGCTTGCGCATAATGCAGCAGGGCCGCAAGTAATTGCAGGCCGACATACACCGCCGCCATCCCGGCAACCACGCCGAGCGGCAGATAGTTTTTCGCCACCATATTATCGATAAAGTAGCTGATCAGCGCCGGGCCGGAGACTTCGGCAATCGCCGCGACCCACAGCATCAGCACCGCTTTAGCCAACGGTTTGCGCCACGGCGAGCCGTATTTCAGCAAGCGTTTCAGCGTTGGCCACTGTTTGGTGAAATTACGCATCAACCGCCTCCTGCGGAACATCATTCAGCGCCGCCTCAAGTTGCTGATAGCGATACATATCGCGATACCAGCCCGGCTGGCGCGCCAGTTGCTCGTGCTGGCCGCGTTGTGCGATGTGCCCATGCTGCATGACAATAATCTCACTGGCCTCGGTCAGCGCCGACAGGCGATGCGCGCTGATAATAACGGTGCGTCCTTCGCCCCACTGGCGCAGGTTGTGCAAAATCTGGTGTTCAGTACGGCCATCCACGGCGGAGAGCGCATCATCAAGGATTAAAATCTCCGCATTCAGCAGCAGCGCACGGGCAATCGAGATCCGCTGTTTTTGCCCGCCGGAAAGCATCACACCGCGCTCACCCACTTCGGTGTCATACCCCTGTGGCAAACGCAGAATATCGTCGTGCACGCTGGCAAGTTTCGCCACATGCTCGATCTCCTCCTGCGTCGCGCCAGGTTTACCCAGCGCAATATTGTTGCCCACGGTATCGGAAAAGAGGAATGGCGTCTGGTTGACCACCGCCAGTCGGCTGCGCCAGGCGTCCAGTTGCAGGCGCGTCAGGGGGATATCGTGAAAACGGATATCGCCCTGCTCAACATCGAAATGGCGCTGAATCAGAGAAAGCAATGTGGTTTTCCCGGCGCCTGTCGGGCCGCAAATGCCCAACATCTGGCCTGGCGCCAGCGTCGCTGCCACGTTGTTAAGCACCGCGCTCCCGGTCTGCGGGTAACGAAATTCACGGATGGCGATATTCAGGTTACCGCGCCCTTCCGGCACAGGTTCGGTGCCGTCATTCACTACCGGTGCTTCCGCCAGCATATCGCGGATACGGCTATAAGCCGCGCTGCCGCGCTCGACGATATTAAACATCCACGCCAGTGCCAGCATCGGCCAAATCATCAGCCCCAGATACATAGCGAAGCTGGTCAACTGGCCGAGCGTTAAGGAACCGTGCACCACCATCCAGCTACCGCCGCCAATCGCCAGCATATTTGCCATACCAATGGCGATATAAATAGTGGGATCAAAACGGGCATCTACGCGCGCCACGCGCATGTTTTTTGCTCCGGTATCTGCCGCCTCACGGCTGAACAACGCCGACTGGCGATCCTCCAGACCAAACGCTTTGATCATGCGAATGCTGGTCATGCTCTCCTGGGTTCGATCGTTTAACGCGGAAAACGCCGCCTGCGCCAGCTTAAAGCGCTGATGCAACTGATCGCCGTAACGCTTGATAACCAGCGCCATAATCGGCATCGGTAATAGCGACAGCAGCGTGAGCTGCCAGCTGATTTGCGTTGACATCACCACCAGCACCACGCAGCCCATCACCAGCGAATCCACCAGCGTCAGCACCCCTTCGCCCGCGGCAAAAACGACGCGATCGACATCGTTGGTCGCGCGGGCCATCAAATCACCGGTGCGGTGGCGGAGATAAAATTCCGGGTGTTGTCGGCTCAACTGACGGTAAAAATCTTCCCGCAACTCAACGGCCAGTTGATAGGATGCACCGAACAGCCAGACGCGCCAGACGTAGCGCAGCAAGTAGGTGACAATAGCCACAGCGACCAAAACACCTACCCACATCCACACTTGTTGCGTGGTGAAGTGCTGTTCGGTGACGCCATCCACCACGATCCCCACTACTTTGGGCGGGATGAGCTGCAAGATAGCAATGATAATAAGTAAGGCGACAGCCCCGAGATAGCGTTGCCATTCCCGGCGAAAGTACCAGCCTAACTGAGCAAATAATCGCACGCGGTTACATCCTGAACGTGATTTTCCGGCAGTGAATTACTGCCGCGAGGGTTATTCAATGGGCAAAGCCGTGGTGTATTTTATCTGTTCCATGGCGAAGCTAGAAGTGACATCTGACAGCCCCGGAACGCTGTTCACCAGCTTCTTGTAAAAGTCGTCATAGCGTTTCATATCTGCCACCTGCACACGCAGAAGATAGTCGTATTCTCCCGCCATGCGCCAGAAACCGAGCACTTCCGGCATCTGCGTGACTTCGTTAACGAAACGGCAGTACCAGTCGCTGCTATGATGCTGGGTTTTGATCAGCACAAATGCCGTTAAATTTAACCCCAGTTTTTCGGCATCCAGCACCGCCACCCGACCGAGTAAAATGCCGTCATCTTCCAGCCGCTTCAGACGTTTCCAGCACGGTGTGGTGGTCAGATTAACGGCATCTGCCAGCGCCTGCAAAGAGAGCGAACAATCCTGTTGCAGCAGCGAAAGCAGTTTGCGGTCAATTTTATCTAACATTACCCACCTCAGGAGAATATTTTTCTCTTAACAGTCTAATACAAAGGCGAAATGACAACCCTTTTTTCTTTCTCTTTCGCTAGACTGGGCACAAAATGACAAACGGATAACCACCATGAATAGCAACTGGGTTAAATACGCTATCAATGAAATCAATGCGGACGCACAGCGCTCAGCAGATACCCATTTGATCCGCCTGGCATTGCCGGGTTTTGCAGGCATCAACCTCTATTTAAAAGATGAAAGCACTCACCCGACCGGCAGCCTGAAGCACCGTCTGGCGCGCTCGCTGTTTCTTTACGGCTTATGCAACGGCTGGATCAAAGAGGGCACCACGATTATTGAAGCCTCCTCCGGTTCCACGGCGGTTTCAGAGGCGTGGTTCGCACGGCTTTTAGGTTTACCGTTTATTGCCGTGATGCCGCACTGTACGGCGAAACGCAAGATTGAACAGATTGAGTTCTACGGCGGTCGCTGCCACTTTGTCGATAGCGCCTGCGAGATTTACGCTGAGTCCGAACGGCTGGCGAAAGAACTGAATGGTCACTATATGGATCAGTTTACTTTTGCCGAGCGCGCAACCGACTGGCGTGGCAATAACAACATTGCCGACAGTATTTTCCGCCAGATGAAAAATGAACCGCATCCGCAACCCGACTATATTGTGATGAGCGCGGGTACTGGCGGGACTTCCGCCACCATTGGCCGCTATATTCGCAGCCAGGGGTATGACACCCAGTTGATGGTGGTCGATCCTGAAAATTCAGTGTTTCTCGACTACTGGCAGCATCGCGACGCCAGTCTGCGAAGCGCGGTAGGCAGTAAAATCGAAGGCATTGGCCGCCCGCGTGTGGAACCCTCGTTCATTGCCGACGTTGTTGATGAGATGCTGCGCGTGCCGGATGCGGCAAGTATTGCCACCGCGCAATGGCTGGAAACGCAACTGGGGCGCAAAGTGGGAGCATCCACCGGTACCAATATGTGGGGCGTGTTGCAGCTTGCCGCACGAATGCGTGAAGAAGGTCGCAGCGGCTCAATCGTGACGCTGCTGTGCGACAGCGGTGAACGCTATCTGGACACTTACTACAACCCGCAATGGGTAGCGGCGAACTTTGGTGATATTGAGCAGTGGAAAGCCGAAATCACCCGCCTTACGGCATAAAAAAAGCCAGGCAGTAGCGCCTGGCTCGCTGGAAAGATCTTTTCATTCGGGGGAATAAGGAAGATTGGGTGTGTCCAGCCAGTGGGTCAAAAAGTGTGATACTGCCTGATCCCGGCAGTGTCCAATTACCGGTAAATGGGGCAGCGCCGCACGCAGTTGCGGCATGGCGTTGCCCATGATCATTCCTTTTCCGACGCTTTCGAGCATCTCTCTGTCATTCATCGCATCGCCAAATGCCATGCAATCCTGCAACGAATAACCCAGCGTTGTGCTGAGCACCGCCAGCGCCGAGCCTTTATTGCACCCCACCGGCAGGATTTCCAGGCAGTCCATCGCGGAGAAACACAAGTGTGCGCGTGCGCCCAGCACCTCATTTAACTGAATGCGCAAACGGCAAAGATCGTCGTGATCGCCAACAAAGCAGATTTTGGTCACGTCATGCGCGGACAGGCGTTTGAGATCGGTGATCTGGTAAGTAAACCCGCTGTAAAGGTGCGCCTGCAATGTCTCTGGCAGCGCTTTGTCGGTCAACCAACCCGAATCATTGAAAACATGGACAGTGGCCTCGGTTTCCCAGCGGCTGTGCAGCACCAGATCGGCCACTTCCGGGCTGAGATCCTGGCGATACAATACGTCACCTTCACGAGAATGGATCCGCGTACCGTTGCCGGTAATTAAAAAAGCGTCGATCGCGATAGCGCTAAGAATACGGCGCATCTCCAGCGCGTGACGCCCGGTGGCAAAAGCGAGCGTCACCTCCCGCTCATGCAAGCGCCGGAGGGTTGCTAAGGTTTGGTCGCCCAAACGATGGTCGGGCATTAACAGGGTGCCATCCATGTCAAAAGCGGCCAGACGTGCCATGATTTTTCTCCGCTTGTCGTGCGTTTTTGTGAAGTTCAGTGTTGTGTTCCAGTATTGCGTGGGATATACGGAAGTAATAGTGAATAGATAAAAATTATTGTTCCGGGTTTATGCGACAACTCAATCGGCTTAATCAATACCAGCGTCTGTGGCAGGCATCCGCCGGTGAGGCGCAATCCGTCAGCATTGGTGAACTGGCAGCGCGCTGTTTTTGCAGCGAGAGGCATATGCGCACGCTACTGCGCCAGATGCAGGAAGCAGGTTGGTTAACCTGGCAGTCGCAATCCGGGCGCGGCAAGCGCGGCGAGCTCCATTTTCTCGCCACGCCTGAATCCCTGCGTAGCGAAATGCTGGAGTTCGCGTTAAACGCCGGGCAACAGCAGAACGCGCTGGCATTGGCGCAGCTCGATCCTGACGATCTGCGCGCGTTGCTCAATCCCTTTCTGGGTGGCTTATGGCAAAACGAAACGCCGACGCTGCGTATTCCCTATTATCGCCCGCTGGATCCGCTGGTACCGGGCTTTCTCCCCGGCCGTGCGGAGCAGCATTTAGCCGGGCAGATTTTTAGCGGCTTAACGCGTTTCGTCACGCGCAGTTTCCAGCCGCAGGGCGACCTGGCGCATCACTGGGATATCAGCCCGGATGGCTTGTGCTGGCATTTTCATCTGCACTCAACGTTGCACTGGCATAACGGCGACGCCGTGACGGCTGAACAGTTGCAGGCGCAACTGCACAAGCTGCTGACGCTGCCCGCCCTGCAAAAGCTATTTGCCAGTGTCGAACGCATCGACATAACGCATCCCTGGTGTTTGACCTTCAAGCTGCATCACCCGGATTACTGGCTGGCGCACAGGCTAGCCAGCTATGGCAGCCGCCTGGCGCACCCGCAGCAGCCGATGCTGGGCACCGGGCCTTTTCGGCTGGTGACATTCAGCCGGGAACTGGTTCGCCTGGAAAGCCACGACTATTACCACCTGGGCCACCCGCTGCTTAAAGCGGTGGAATTCTGGATAACCCCGCAACTCTTTGAGCAAGATCTCGGCACCAGTTGTCGGCACCCGGTACAGATTGCCATTGGCGAGGCCGATGAGTTGCAACACTTGCAGCCGGTGAGTAACAGTATCAGCCTGGGGTTCTGCTACCTTACTCTGCGCCCGGGTGCACGGTTGAATGATGCCCAGTTACGCAGGCTGGTGCAGATTATTCATCACTCTTCGCTGCTGCAAACGCTGCCGCTGGATGAGAATCTCATCACGCCAAGCCAGGAGCTATTACCCGGCTGGCAAATGCCAGACTGGCCCACTGAACAGGTTTCGCTACCGGGCAAACTTACGCTGGTTTATCACTTACCCGTGGAGTTACACACCATGGCGGAACAGTTTAAGCGGCATTTGCAGACGCTTGGCTGCGAGTTGACGGTGATTTTCCATGACGGCAAAAACTGGGAAGGTTGTACTCATCTCGTCAGCGCCGATTTGATGATGGGTGACAGGCTGATCGGCGAAGCGCCAGAATGCACGATGGAACAGTGGTTGCGCTGCGATCCGCTGTGGCCAAACCTGCTGAGTACGCAACAATTTGCGCATCTGCAAGCTACACTGGATGCGGTTCAGCGCCAGCCCGACGAACAGCAGCGCAACCGCGCGCTACAGGATGTTTTTTATCACTTGATGGACAACGCCATTCTCACGCCGATGTTTAATTATCAGTACCGTATCAGTGCGCCGCCGGGCGTGGAAGGGATCCACTTAAATACGCGCGGCTGGTTTGATTTTGCCGAAGCCTGGCTCCCTGCCCCATTGCTGTGAAGAAGCTGGTCGCTGCCAGTCGCTCGCGCTACCATAGCGCTTTATTTGTCATTGTCAGGAAGAATTATGAAACGTGCCGTTGTTGTGTTTAGTGGCGGACAAGACTCCACAACCTGCCTGGTCCAGGCGTTACAGCAGTACGATGAAGTGCATTGCGTAACCTTTGATTACGGCCAGCGCCATCGTGCTGAAATTGATGTGGCACGAGAACTGGCGCTAACGCTGGGCGCACGCGCGCATAAAGTGCTGGATGTAACGCTGCTGAATGAACTGGCGGTGAGTAGCCTGACGCGCGACAGCATCCCGGTTCCGGATTATGAACCCGACGCTACCGGCATTCCGAACACCTTCGTACCGGGGCGTAATATTCTGTTTCTGACGCTGGCCGCCGTGTATGCCTATCAGGTACAGGCGGAAGCGGTGATCACCGGCGTATGCGAAACTGATTTTTCTGGTTATCCCGACTGCCGCGATGAGTTTGTTAAGGCGCTGAATCATGCGGTTAACCTGGGCCTGGCAAAAGAGATTCGTTTCGAAACGCCGCTGATGTGGATTGATAAAGCCGAAACCTGGGCGCTCGCTGATTACTGGGGCAAGCTGGATCTGGTACGCAGCGAGACACTGACCTGCTATAACGGCATCAAAGGCGATGGCTGCGGGCATTGCGCAGCCTGTAACCTGCGCGCCAACGGTTTACAGCACTACCTGGCGGACAAACCCGCCGTGATGGCGGCAATGAAACAAAAAACCGGGTTGAAGTAAGCACAATACATGGCCCGGTGAGTATGCTCGCCACCGGGCTTTAGCCTGATGGCGGCATTGCTTTATCCGAACGACGAAACGACGCGAAAAGGATGAATTAATCGCCTTCGCGGATCATCTTCTCAAGCCTTTCTCTTAATTCACCTTCCAGCGCCAGCGCTTTTTGCGTTTTGAGATCGATACAGACGAACGTCACCAGCGCATCAGCAACCATTTGCCCCTCAGGGTTCAATGTCACCGCCTGGCTCAGTACACCGCTTTTGCCATTAATCTGCTGCACATGGCTGGTCACTGTAAGCACATCGCCCAATATGGCCGGACGGCGATAGTTGATATTGATATTGACCACCACGAAAGCGATGTTGTTGGCAGTCATCCATTTAAAGCTCTCGTTGTTTTCCAGCCCATCCCAGCGCGCCTCTTCAAGGAACTCAAGATAGCGGGCATTATTCACATGTTGGTAGACATCAAGATGAAAACCACGAACTTTGATTTGCGTCTGCATAGCGCTTTAACCTTCACTGTTTATAGTTATAGAGACAGAGGTCATACTGGTATGACCTCTCTATTCTGGCAAAGATTAGCGACTACGCAAGCGGCTTACAGCTTCAGATTCGACAAATTACGCTCAACCAGCGTCCCTCCTATGCCTGGCACCTGCTTAAGATCGTCTACAGATTTAAACGGGCCGTACTCTTCCCGATAGCTGACAATCGCCTGGGCTTTCTTGATACCCACGCCATTCATGACCCGTGACAGCTCTTCCGCCGTTGCGCTATTGATACTCACCCGGGTACCACCTTCATCATCCGCGCTTTTCGCCGCATCCTGCGCTTTGGTTTGCGCTGATGTGGCGGTATCGCTTTTACTTTGCTGCGCAGCGGGTGGCTTAGCCGCAGCAGAAGGCGCTGCCAGCGCACTGTGGCTCAGCGTCGCGCAAGCGAAGGACAGCGAAATTAAGAGTGCTTTGATTCCATGTTTCATCGTGTTTCTCCTTTGTTTTCAACGCCAGGCAACAATAACCACAACAAAGGACGCAGACAAAACACAAACATTCAAAATGGAAAAGGCCGCGAAAGCGGCCTTTAAGGTTTGCAGAGTATTACTCTTTTTTTGCGAGACGCATCGAGCCTTTTTATTGCTGTGGCTCAGCGACGATGTCACCCAGTTTGATCTTCGCTTCTTTACGCAAGTTGCTCATCAACGCTTCAAAAGCGATTTGCGCATTGTTCTGCGTGATGCCCTGCACCATCGCTTTCTTCTGCGCATCCGGCATCGTACCTGCTTTCACTTCGTCCAGCGCCATGATAACGACATTGCCTTGCTGATCGTTGGCGGTACCGAAGGAAGGTTTATCTTTTGCTGGCAGCGGCAGATTAAACGCCGCCTGGCTTACCGGATCCTGGCCAGTACGTGCCAGCGTTTTCGCCTCACCAAAGCTCAGCCCCGCCGCTTTCAGCGCATCATCACCTTTACCGGCTTTCAGCTCACCCAGCAGTTTATCCGCATCGAGTTTTGCTTGTTGCTCCGCTTTGTTGTGCTTCACGATTTCTCTGACCTGGGTTTTTACCTCGTCCAGTGGCTTGATCGCTTCGGCTTTGTGATCGGAGATACGCAGCACAAATGCGCGGTCACCATCAACGGTGATGATGTCGGAGTTGCTGCCCGGCGTGCCGTTCTGCCCTACCAGACCACCATTGAAAATGGCATCGCTTACCGGTTTGAAATTCAGTTCTTCCGGCAGGTTATCGCGACCGAACCAGCCGGTCTGTACTGCTTTGGCACCAGCAGCCTGCTCCGCACCTGCCAGCGATTCGTTATCGTTGCTCGCCGCTTCGCTCACTTTCTGCTGCAGCGCGTACCATGCATCCAGCGCTTTTTCCTGCTTCACTTTTGCTGCCAGTTCATCACGCACATCATTCAGCGGTTTCACCTGCGCAGGCTGGATATCATCCAGACGTGCAACCAGGTAACCCACAGAAGATTTAATGACGCCAGATAGCTGGCCTTTCTCTTTCAAACCGGCGTTTTTAAGCTCTTCCGGCGTGGTGGCGTCTTCAAGCCAGCCCATATCACCGCCGTTACGCGCAGAGATAATGTCCGCAGATTTCGTTTTTGCCAGAGCCGCAAAGTCCGCGCCTTTTTTCAGCTCATCCAGCACCGCTTTCGCTTCATCTTCCGTTTTGGTCTGGATAATGCTGTAGCGATTACGCTGCGGCTGCGTGAACTGATCCTGATGCTCATCGTAATAGGCCTGGATTTGCTCGTCGGTGACGTTTTCCTGCATCGATGCAGCATCCAGCTTGATATAGCTTACGCGGAATTGCTCGGGCGAAACAAAGCGGCTCTTGTTCTGATCGTAATAACTGGCAACTTCTTCATCGCTTGCGGTCTGCTTCGCCGCCAGCGCGTTGACATCAATCACTGCCTGGCGCACAACACGCTGTTGAGCGACCAGTGCAGCCAGCTCGTCAGTCTCACCTTTGAGCATGAAATCAGTACCGGCAACGGCGTTAACCAGCTGCTGCGAGGTTAACTGGTTGCGCAGCGCCTGAGCATATTGATCGGTGCTCATCCCCATCTGGTTTACGATGGCGCTGAAGCGATTGTTATCAAATTTACCGTTAGCCTGAAATGCCTGAGTAGCGAAAATCGCTTTTTTCACCTGATCATCGCTAATGCCAAGACCCAGGCTTTTTGCGTACTGGTCCAGCAGCGCTTCATCAATTAAGCGGTTAAGCACTTGCTGGCGCACAGATTTCATGTAGTTTTCGTTGGCCGCCAGCTCCGAGAACTGATCGCCCAGCTGTTGCGCCATGCGGTTGCGCTCGCTATTCACCGCATTTTCAAACTGTGAACGGCCGATTTCCTGACCATTTACTTTTGCGGCGTAATTATTGTTACCGCCAATCAGGTAGTTACCTACGCCAGTCAAAATGAATGACACGATAATCAAACCCAGAATGATCTTGAGCACGACGTGATTTGCCGCCGCGCGTAAATTGTCCATCATGGTGTAACAACACTCCGCTGTAGGTGACTGTAGATCTCAGGCAGCTCAAGTTGCCCGCTGCGTGTAAACGCGTATTTTGACAAGAAAACGGGGCAATTGTTAGCCCGCATCGCGTATTAACTCGCAGAAAGTGCGTTTGCACAAATAAAAAAGGCACATCTCGCGATGCGCCCTTGTAGTTTGTCGCTATCCCTTCAAGGGGAAGGCGATCAGTTTACTGCGTCTTTCAGTGCTTTGCCTGCGCGGAAACCAGGAACTTTAGCCGCAGCAATGGTGATTTCTTTGCCGGTCTGAGGGTTGCGGCCTGTACGGGCAGCACGCTCTTTAACAACAAAAGAGCCAAAACCTACCAGCGCTACGTCGTCCCCGGATTTCAAAGAATCAGTAACGGCAGCAATAAAAGCATCTAACACACGTCCAGCCGCAGCTTTAGAGATGTCAGCATCTGCGGCAATCTTGTCTACCAGTTGAGATTTATTCACTCTACTCTTCCTCTCTTTATAATTTATATCGCACCTGAATCCTTCACAGCGCGACCGCGCAGCAGTTATATCAGGCCTGTCATGCCCTTACAACACCAGTTGATGATGACACACCCAACCAGCAATCTAAATTAGCTATACAAAAAAAGGCTGGCAAGTCCGAAATCACTCACCAGCCTTGTTTTTATTAACGCACTTTGCGCAAGGTCACTATTTTGCCGTTACGACTTGCATACCAAAGGGTACATTCTGCAGCGCGAGGGCGAGAACTTCTTCAATACGCTTGACCGGATGGATATCCAGATCCGCTACAACGTTGTCCGGGATCTCTTCCAGATCGCGCTTGTTTTCGTAAGGAATCAGAACAGTCTTAATGCCCCCACGATGCGCCGCCAGCAGTTTTTCCTTCAGTCCGCCAATCGGCAGAACCTGGCCACGCAGGGTGATCTCCCCTGTCATCGCCACGTCTGCACGAACCGGATTACCGGTCAGACAAGAAACCAGCGCGGTGCACATCGCAATCCCTGCGCTTGGGCCATCTTTTGGCGTCGCACCTTCCGGCACGTGAACGTGAATATCACGTTTTTCATAGAAATCGCCGTTGATACCGAGTTTTTCCGCGCGGGCACGCACAACCGTCAGCGCAGCCTGGATAGACTCCTGCATCACTTCACCCAGAGAACCGGTATAAGTCAGCTTACCTTTGCCTGGGACACAGGCGGTTTCAATAGTCAGCAAGTCGCCGCCCACTTCCGTCCAGGCCAAGCCGGTGACCTGACCTACACGGTTTTCATCGTCCGCTCGACCGTAATCAAAGCGCTGCACACCAAGGTAGTCATGCAGGTTTTCACCGTTGATTTCGATATGCTTCAGAGACGGATCCAGCAGCAGCTGTTTCACCGCTTTTCGGCACAGTTTCGAAATTTCGCGTTCCAGACCACGCACACCCGCTTCGCGGGTGTAGTAACGGATAATACCAATGATCGCGCTGTCATCAACGGTCAACTCACCCGGTTTCAGTGCGTTACGCTCAATCTGTTTGGTCAACAGGTGACGTTTGGCAATGTTCAGTTTTTCGTCTTCGGTGTAACCAGAAAGACGTATCACTTCCATACGGTCCAGCAGCGGCGCCGGAATATTCATGGAGTTGGAAGTCGCAACGAACATAACATCGCTGAGATCGTAGTCCACTTCCAGATAGTGATCGCTAAATGCCACGTTCTGTTCCGGATCCAGCACTTCCAGTAGCGCTGAAGCCGGATCGCCGCGCATATCGGATGACATTTTGTCGATCTCATCGAGCAGGAACAGCGGGTTTTTCACGCCCACTTTTGCCATCTTCTGAATCAACTTACCCGGCATAGAACCGATGTAAGTACGGCGGTGACCGCGGATTTCTGCTTCATCACGCACGCCGCCCAGCGCCATACGGATGTATTTGCGCCCGGTAGCCTTCGCTATCGACTGACCCAGAGAGGTTTTACCTACTCCCGGAGGTCCAACCAGGCACAGAATCGGCCCTTTCAGTTTGTTCATACGGCTCTGAACCGCAAGATATTCAAGGATGCGGTCTTTGACACGTTCGAGGCCGTAATGGTCGGTATCAAGGATTTCCTGTGCCTGGCGCAGATCTTTTTTGACCTTGCTACGCGCGTTCCACGGTACCTGCACCATCCATTCGATATAGCCGCGCACCACGGTTGCTTCCGCAGACATCGGCGACATCATTTTCAGCTTTTGCAGCTCCGATTCGGCTTTTTCTTTTGCCTCTTTCGGCATTTTCGAAGCGTCGATTTTACGCTTCAGCGCTTCGTTTTCGTCCGGCGCGTCATCCATTTCGCCCAGCTCTTTCTGAATGGCTTTCATCTGTTCATTCAGATAGTACTCACGCTGGGATTTCTCCATCTGCTTTTTCACGCGATTGCGGATGCGTTTCTCAACCTGCAGCAGATCGATTTCAGACTCCATCATCGCCATCAGATATTCCAGACGTTCGTTGACGTCGGACATCTCCAGCACGGACTGCTTATCCGCCAGCTTCAGCGGCATGTGTGCAGCGATGGTGTCAGCCAGACGCGCAGGATCGTCGATGCTATTGAGCGACGTCAGCACTTCTGGCGGGATTTTTTTGTTGAGCTTGATATAGCCTTCAAACTGGCTGATCGCAGTGCGCACCAGCACTTCCTGCTCGCGCTCATCGATAGCCGGCGAGTCAAGGTATTCTGCTTTCGCTGAGAAATGCTCACCATCGTCAGCAAGCGTGGTAATGCGCGCGCGCTGAAGCCCCTCGACCAGCACTTTTACCGTGCCATCGGGCAGTTTCAACATTTGCAAAATAGACGCCACGGTCCCGACGGTGAATAGATCGTTTACACCCGGCTCATCCGTTGAGGCTTCCTTCTGTGCAACCAGCATGATTTTTTTATCATGGTCCATGGCCGCTTCCAGACAACGGATAGATTTTTCCCGTCCCACAAATAACGGAATGACCATGTGCGGATAAACCACCACATCGCGCAACGGCAATACGGGGATTTCAATGCGTTCAGAACGCTCAGGATTCATAGAGCTCTCTCTTAGTTTAAAGTCCGCCAGGTAATCAGGTGACGTGACTGTGCAACACGCACCATTAACATGTAAAGCAGTATATGGGGATGTTTCCCACACATTCAACGCTGTGTTTACGGAAAAATAAAAGGGGAGATAAAATCCCCCCTTTTCGATTAACTGATTGTAAGATTTGGCTAATTATTCGCCAGACGCCTGCTGCGCTTCCGGTTTGCCATAAATCAGCAAGGGTTTGGTTTGACCCGCGATGACCGACTCATCAATCACCACTTTCTCGACATCTTCAAGTGATGGCAGATCATACATGGTGTCCAGCAGCGCGGCTTCAACGATAGAACGCAGCCCGCGAGCGCCGGTTTTGCGCACCATTGCTTTCTTCGCGATAGCGTCGAGCGCTTCGTCGCGGAATTCGAGATCCACGCCTTCCAGGTTGAACAGCGCCTGATACTGCTTAGTCAGGGCATTTTTAGGCTCTTTCAGGATCTGAATCAGCGCTTCTTCACTCAATTCACTCAGCGTTGCAACAACTGGCAGACGGCCGATGAATTCAGGGATCAGACCAAATTTAATCAAATCTTCCGGTTCAACCTGCGCCAGCAGTTCGCCTTCGTTGGCTTTTTCAGATTTTCCTTTCACCGTTGCGCCAAAACCAATGCCGGAGCCGGTTTCAACACGGTGAGAAATCACTTTATCCAGGCCTGCGAACGCACCGCCACAGATAAACAGGATTTTAGAGGTATCAACCTGCAAAAACTCCTGCTGCGGATGCTTACGTCCACCCTGTGGCGGAACCGCAGCCACGGTGCCTTCGATCAGCTTCAGCAGCGCCTGCTGTACACCTTCGCCGGAGACATCACGAGTAATCGACGGGTTATCAGACTTACGGGAGATCTTGTCGATTTCATCGATGTAGACAATCCCACGCTGCGCTTTCTGCACGTCGTAGTCGCACTTCTGCAACAGTTTCTGAATAATGTTTTCTACGTCTTCACCCACGTAACCTGCTTCGGTTAACGTCGTAGCATCGGCCATGGTGAACGGGACATCCAACAAACGCGCGAGCGTTTCCGCCAACAGCGTTTTACCGGAACCCGTCGGCCCGATAAGCAGGATGTTACTTTTACCCAGTTCAACGCCGTTGCTGGTGTCGCCATTGCGCAGACGTTTGTAGTGGTTATATACCGCGACCGCCAGCACTTTTTTCGCCTGCTCCTGACCGATGACATAATCATCAAGATGGTGGCGAATTTCATGCGGGGTCGGCAGCGCGCTGCGCTCGCGATGCGGCGCAACCTCTTTAATCTCTTCGCGAATAATGTCGTTACACAGATCCACACATTCGTCGCAGATATACACGGATGGCCCGGCGATCAGCTTACGCACTTCATGCTGGCTTTTGCCGCAAAAAGAGCAGTACAACAGTTTGCCCGAACCATCTTTGCGTTTATCTGTCATGAGTCAAAACCTCTTATCTGTTCTTTGTGCCGCACATGACGACGCATATGCCATTCCAGGCGCAAAACGTTACTCAAGCGTGTGCCGCTTGTACTCATTAGTATAGCGGCACCTGCAGCCTGAGCTTAGTTACGATGGGTTAAAATTGAATCAACCAGCCCGTATTCAACCGCCTCTTGCGCGGCAAGGAAGCGGTCACGTTCTGTATCGCGTTCAATTTGTTCTAAAGATTGACCCGTATGATGCGCCATAAGTTCATTCATGCGCCCTTTCACTTTCAGAATCTCGCGCGCGTGGATTTCAATATCCGTCGCCTGGCCCTGATAGCCGCCCAGCGGCTGGTGAATCATCACACGTGAGTTTGGCAGGCAGAAACGCTTGCCCTTCGCACCCGCCGTCAGCAGGAATGCGCCCATTGACGCAGCCTGGCCCATACAAATTGTGCTGACGTCCGGCTTAATAAATTGCATGGTGTCATAAATTGACATCCCTGCGGTAATTACCCCGCCAGGGGAGTTAATGTACAGGTAAATGTCCTTTTCCGGGTTTTCCGCTTCCAGAAACAGCATTTGTGCCACAATCAGGTTCGCCATGTGGTCTTCAACCTGACCAGTCAGAAAAATTACGCGTTCCTTGAGAAGACGGGAGTAGATATCGAAAGAGCGCTCACCGCGTGAGGTCTGTTCAATAACCATTGGCACCAGGGCCATATGGGGTGCAAAGTTGTCTCGTTCGCCGCTGTATGACATTTCCGTCTCCTGGATAAAAAATTAACAAACCTGCTGTACTGATTGTACTTGAGTGAGCGGGGTCTGACTACGACGCCTCACGGACGGATTATCAGCCAGAGTCTTTTCTGTCGCTATTCCCTTAGTGGGGATGACATTACCTGATTTCAAGCATAACAATCTTTTGCTGTTACGCTAACACTGAAACGACCTTTTAGCACAGATCTGATAGTCCTGATGCGATAAAAAAAGCCCGTCACCAGCAAGCAGGTGACGGGCTTATTGCTTTTAGCTATCGCAGAAGTCGATTAAGCCTGTTGGTTCATCAGTTCGTTAAAGGAAGTGGCTTTTTCAGTCACTTTCGCTTTTTCCAGAACCGCTTCAACCGCTTGTTCTTCCAGCGCAACGTTACGCATGTTTTCCATCAGCTCTTTGTTTTTGCTGTAGAATTCGATCACTTCTTTCGGATCTTCATATGCAGAAGCCATCTCTTCGATCAGGCCTTTAACGCGCTCTTCGTCAGCTTTCAGCTCGTGGGTACGAATAACTTCGCCCAGCAGCAGACCAACCACAACACGACGTTTTGCCTGCTCTTCGAACAGCTCACGCGGCAGTTCCAGAGCTTGTTTCTCGTTGCCACCGAAACGCTGTGCAGCCTGACGGCGCAGAACGTCGATTTCGCTGTCAATCAGTGCGGCCGGAACGTCGATTTCGTTCGCTTTCACCAGGCCTTCAATCGCCTGAGATTTAACACGGTTACGCACCGCGCCTTTCAGCTCACGCTCCATGTTTTTGCGTACTTCAGCGCGCAGACCCGCAACGGAGCCATCTTCCACGCCAAAGCGTTTGATGAACTCTTCGGTCAGTTCCGGCAGTTCACGCTCTTCAACTTTCTTCAGGTTAATGACGAATTTCGCCGCTTTACCTTTCAGGTTTTCTGCGTGGTACTCTTCCGGGAAGGTCACGTCGATGGTGAACTCTTCGCCCGCTTTGTGGCCTTTAATACCGTCTTCGAAACCCGGGATCATACGACCCTGGCCCATTGCCAGTACGAAATCAGTGGCTTTGCCGCCTTCGAATTCTTCGCCATCAACGGAACCAGTGAAATCAACGGTCACGCGATCTTCAGCGTCAGCAGCGCCGTCTTTGTCTTTCCAGGTCGCCTGCTGCTTGCGCAGCGTTTCCAGCATGGTGTCCACGTCAGCATCGGTCACTTCAACAACCGGTTTTTCAACTTCGATGGTATCCAGCGCTTTCAGCTCAACTTCCGGGTACACTTCGAACTCTACAGAGTACGTGAAGTCTTCGCCCAGTTTGTATTCGCCCGGAACATAGTTCGGCGCGCCAGCTGGGTTGATTTTTTCCTGAATGATCGCATCGATAAAGTTGCGGCTCATCAGATCGCCCAGAACGTCCTGGCGAACAGACGCGCCATAACGCTGAGCAACAACAGTCATCGGTACTTTACCCTTACGGAAGCCGTCAATACGCACTTTCTTCGCTACGTTGACCAGCTCGCTCTTCACAGCGGTCTCGATGCTGTCAGCAGCGATTGTAATCGTTACACGGCGCCCAAGGCCCTGAGTGGTTTCAACTGAAACTTGCATCTTGTTACCTCAAAAAATCACAGTGCTCGGTCAACTCTACTCTGCGAAGCAAACCGTTTCGCTTGCAGAACCGGGATGTTCTCTCAAATCAGATATACATTCCCTGTCGTCAGAATCATCCCGAAGACATTCCGAAAAATAAGACGCAGCATTATAGCGGCATCACAGATATGAGTCGAGAACGGGAATGTCGCAATGGTGCGTCATTTTTCACACTTCTGAAGCAATTTCGCTCAAAAAAGGGCGTTTCTCGCTCAAAATTCAGACAAAACAAAACGGCCCGTAGGCCGTTTTTACATAATCTGCATGCAACATACTGGAAAAGTTTGGGCTGTTGCAACCAGGTTTTCTACGCGATGCTTCCGGCACCGCGACAGGCTGGCGAGGTTAGCAGGGTATCCTGCAAACCTTCCCACTCCTTAAGTGTGTAAGTATGCAGAGCCAGTGCATGAATCGTCGTAGACAGTTCATCTGCCAACGTGCCGTAAATCATGCGATGACGGTTAAGAAAACGCTCTCCGGTAAAACGGTCGCTCACCAGTACAACTTTGAAGTGACTTTCAGAACCTGCGGGGACATTGTGACGATAGCTCTCGTCAACAACCTCGAGAATGAGGGGCTCAAACGCCGCCTTCAGCTTTGCTTCTATTTGTTCACGCATCATCATGATATTACACCTCCGACAACGCTGAGATGCCAGCCATCTCTTTAAATGTTAGCCGCTTTTACCGTCTCTATAACAATAAAACAACAAAAAATTAGCGTTCGTCCTATTTTCCCGCTCAAGGGGATGAACTCTACTGAAAGCAGCTTTTTTTGCGTGGCATTGCCCATAAAACGGTTTTTGACGGCAAAAAAAGCACAAGACGATGAATTTCCATGCATTGAGGACTTCCTCTTAACAGCGGCAATGTTATGATGGCGAGAATTTTCCCCCAGAAGCTTAGATCCTTGAGAGCCTGAACATGTTTAAAAAACTACTCTTTCCGTTGGTCGCTTTATTTATGCTGGCCGGGTGCGCAACCCCACCGACAACACTTGATGTCACCCCAAAAATTACTCTGCCGCAGCAGGATCCAAGCCTGATGGGTGTCACCGTGAGCATCAACGGTGCCGATCAGCGCCCGGATCAAGCGCTGGCCAAAGTGACACGCGATAACCAGCTGGTTACCCTGACAGCCTCCCGCGATCTGCGTTTCCTGCTGCAAGAAGTGCTGGAAAAACAGATGACCGCGCGCGGTTATATGATCGGGCCGAACGGCGCGGTAAACCTGCAGATTATTGTTAACCAGCTATATGCGGATGTCTCTCAGGGCAACGTCCGCTACAACATCGCGACCAAAGCGGATATCGCAATCATCGCGACTGCTGCGAACGGCAACAAGATGACCAAAAACTACCGCGCAAGCTATAACGTCGAAGGCGCATTCCAGGCTACCAACGACAAGATTGCCGGTGCGGTTAACAGCGTGTTGACTGACACCATCGCTGATATGTCTCAGGACACCAGCATTCACGACTTCATCAAGCAAAACGCTCGTTAATCTTTTTCTGGCCCGGTTTTCCGGGCCAGTTTTTAACTCATGTCCAGTCACTACTTACGTATCTTCACCCAACCGAAATCAGCCATCCTGCTGATTCTGGGTTTTGCTTCCGGTTTGCCTCTCGCCCTGACCAGCGGCACGCTCCAGGCGTGGATGACCGTTGAAAACATCGATTTAAAAACCATCGGTTTCTTCTCTCTGGTCGGCCAGGCTTACGTGTTTAAGTTTTTGTGGTCGCCGCTGATGGATCGCTACACGCCGCCTTTACTCGGGCGTCGTCGCGGCTGGCTGCTCCTCACGCAAATTCTGCTGCTAGTGTCGATTGCCGCAATGGGTTTCCTCGATCCGGCCAACCATCTGCGCTGGATGGCGGCGCTGGCTGTGCTTATCGCTTTCTGCTCTGCGTCTCAGGATATTGTTTTCGACGCCTGGAAAACGGATGTACTGCCGCTCGAAGAGCGAGGCGCAGGTGCGGCAATAAGCGTGCTGGGCTATCGACTCGGAATGTTGGTTTCCGGAGGACTGGCTTTATGGTTGGCGGATCGCTGGCTCGGCTGGCAGGGAATGTACTGGTTGATGGCCGTGCTACTGGTCCCGTGCATTATCGCCACCCTGCTCGCACCGGAGCCAGAGGATGTGATTCCGGTGCCGAAAACGCTGGAACGCGCCGTTGTCGAGCCGCTGCGTGATTTCTTTGGGCGTAACAACGCCTGGCTTATTCTTCTATTAATAGTGCTGTACAAACTGGGCGATGCGTTCGCCATGAGCCTGACAACAACATTTCTCATCCGCGGCGTTGGTTTTGACGCCGGAGAAGTGGGAGTGGTGAACAAAACGCTGGGGCTTATCGCCACGATTATCGGCGCGTTGTTTGGCGGCGTACTGATGCAGCGGTTATCCCTGTTCCGTGCGCTGTTAATTTTCGGCGTACTGCAGGCCATTTCGAATGCCGGTTACTGGCTGCTTTCGATAACGGCGAAAAGCATTTTTACGATGGGTTCAGCCGTCTTTTTAGAAAACTTGTGTGGCGGCATGGGGACTGCGGCGTTTGTTGCGCTATTAATGACGCTCTGCAACAAATCCTTCTCCGCAACGCAGTTTGCTCTGCTCTCGGCGCTATCGGCGGTAGGACGCGTCTATGTCGGCCCGCTGGCTGGCTGGTTTGTTGAAAGTTACAGCTGGTCGACGTTCTATCTCTTTTCGATTGTGGCCGCGCTTCCCGGTCTGTTATTGCTGATGCTGTGCAAAAAAACACTGGCATTTACGCAACAGAGTGAAAGTTTTCTCTGCAGAACCGAATACGCTACGGCCTACCGGCTGGCGCTGCGCATACTGAGCGCCGGTTGCGTACTGTTAGGATGCTGGCTGCTGGTGTTAATGATCAATGCCGCAGGGTTTACCGACTGGTCTTTCGGCACCACGCTGCTGGAATGGGGCGCACTGTTAGCGTTTATCGGCATTGTGTTTGGCGGTGTGTTGGATCTGCTGGCGCTACGTAAAACAGAGTTGCTATAACGTGTTAAAACGACGTGATAAAAAAGCGCCTGCGGGCGCTTTTTTTGGCGTCAAAGCCTCGAAATGTTAAAAAACAGTAAAATGGCAAATAAAATCGCTTAAGAATATATTTACTGGCTATTTTCCTATTAAAATCAGGCCACCAAAAAATAAAAACGACCTAAAACAATTCACCGCAGTTATTATTATGTTCAATAATTAAACACCGCATCTTTTTAGCAAATCGCCTAATTCAAATTGAGCAAATAAAAAAATCTTAATTGTTTTGTGCCTTATAAATTAAAGGCTACTCTTTAACGATTCAGCACGGTTATTAATTGTTGGGTTTCAAATTCGTTCCAATAATGTTCGATATTTGCTGGATATTTGTTAAATAAATGTATATTTAACTGATTGGTTATACCAATTTACCCCCTGGACTGATTGTCATGTAATTTTTCCGTTATAATCTCACTCTCTGGCAGTGCGAATCGCTTTTTTTACAGATTGTTGCATTCGATGTGACATAAACGGCAAAAGCCAGTAACACCTTACTGACACGGAGCCAATCATGTTTACAGTAACGTAACCTTTCCGTAAAATGCCCGCACACTTTAAGCGCCACCAGATCCCGTGGAATTGAGGTCGTTAAATGAGACTCAGGAAATACAATAAAAGTTTGGGATGGTTGTCATTAATCGCCGGTACTGTTTTACTCAGTGGCTGCGATTCTGCACTTCTTGACCCCAAAGGACAGATTGGACTGGAGCAACGTTCACTGATACTGACGGCTTTTGGCCTGATGTTGATTGTCGTTATTCCCGCCATCTTGATGGCCGTTGGTTTCGCCTGGAAGTATCGTGCGAGCAATAAAGATGCGAAGTATAGCCCTAACTGGTCACACTCCAATAAAGTGGAAGCTGTGGTCTGGACGGTACCTATTCTGATCATCCTGTTCCTCGCCGTATTGACATGGAAAACCACCCACGCGCTCGAACCGAGCAAACCATTAGCCCATGACGAACAACCGATCACCATTGAAGTTGTTTCTATGGACTGGAAATGGTTCTTCATCTATCCGGAGCAGGGCATTGCTACCGTGAACGAAATCGCCTTCCCGGCTAACGTTCCGGTTCAGTTCAAAGTGACCTCCAACTCCGTGATGAACTCGTTCTTTATCCCGAAACTGGGTAGCCAGATTTATGCGATGGCCGGTATGCAGACTAACCTGCATCTGATCGCCAACGAAGCTGGTACCTACGATGGTATCTCCGCAAGCTACAGCGGCCCGGGCTTCTCGGGTATGAAGTTTAAAGCAATTGCTACGCCGGACCGTGCCGCATTCGACCAGTGGGTCGCAAAAGCGAAACAAGCTCCGAATACCCTGCCGGATATGGCAGCGTATGACAAACTTGCTGCGCCAAGCGAATACAACAAGGTTGAATACTTCTCCAGCGTGAAACCCGATTTGTTTAAAGACGTTATCAACAAATTTATGGGCCACGGCATGAGCATGGACATGAACCAACCGAAGGGCGAGCATAGCGAGCACGAAGGTATGGAAGGCATGGACATGAGCCACGCGGAAACCTCTCACTAAGGGGTCGAGGAAGAAAACGATGTTCGGAAAATTGACACTGGATGCAGTCCCCTACCATGAACCCATTATTGTGGTTACGGTGGCTGCCATTATCATCGGTGGCCTGGCATTACTGGCCCTGATTACTTACTTCGGTAAGTGGAACTACTTGTGGAAAGAGTGGCTGACTTCGGTTGACCACAAAAAGCTCGGTATCATGTACTGCATCGTCGGTATTGTGATGCTGATTCGTGGCTTTGCTGACGCCATCATGATGCGTAGCCAGCAAGCACTCGCCTCGGCGGGTGAAGCAGGTTTCCTGCCGCCGCACCACTACGATCAGATCTTCACCGCCCACGGCGTGATCATGATCTTCTTCGTAGCAATGCCGCTGGTTATCGGTCTGATGAACGTGGTGATCCCACTGCAGATCGGCGCTCGCGACGTGGCGTTCCCGTTCCTGAACAACCTGAGCTTCTGGTTCACGGTTGTCGGTGTGATCCTGGTTAACCTGTCTCTCGGCGTGGGTGAATTCGCGCAGACTGGCTGGCTGGCTTATCCTCCGCTATCGGGAATTGAATACAGTCCTGGTGTCGGGGTTGATTACTGGATCTGGGCGCTTCAGCTCTCCGGTATCGGTACGACGCTGACCGGTATCAACTTCTTCGTGACCATTCTGAAGATGCGTGCGCCGGGCATGACCATGTTCAAGATGCCGGTATTTACCTGGGCATCGCTGTGCGCCAACGTGCTGATCATCGCCTCGTTCCCGATCCTGACTGTCACCATCGCGCTGCTGACCCTGGACCGCTATCTGGGTACCCATTTCTTCACCAACGAAATGGGCGGCAACATGATGATGTACATCAACCTGATCTGGGCCTGGGGCCATCCGGAAGTGTACATCCTGGTTCTGCCGGTATTCGGTGTGTTCTCGGAAGTCGCCGCGACCTTCTCGCGTAAGCGTCTGTTCGGTTACACCTCGCTGGTTTGGGCGACCGTGTGTATTACCGTACTGTCGTTTATCGTTTGGTTGCACCACTTCTTCACCATGGGTGCAGGCGCGAACGTTAACGCCTTCTTCGGTATCGCCACCATGATTATCGCCATCCCGACCGGGGTGAAGATCTTCAACTGGCTGTTCACCATGTACCAGGGCCGTATCGTGTTCCATTCAGCAATGATGTGGACCATCGGCTTTATCGTGACCTTCTCTGTGGGCGGTATGACCGGCGTACTGCTGGCGGTACCGGGCGCGGACTTTGTGCTGCACAACAGTCTGTTCCTGATTGCTCACTTCCATAACGTCATCATCGGCGGTGTGGTATTTGGTTGCTTTGCGGGTATCACTTACTGGTGGCCGAAAGCGTTTGGCTTCACCCTGAATGAAACCTGGGGTAAACGCGCGTTCTGGTTCTGGATCATCGGCTTCTTCGTAGCATTTATGCCGCTGTATGTGCTGGGCTTTATGGGTATGACCCGTCGCCTGAGCCAGCAGATCGATCCACAGTTCCACTCAATGCTGGTGGTTGCCGCTTGCGGCGCTGCGCTGATTGCCTGCGGTATTCTGTGCCAGTTGATTCAGTACTACGTCTCCATCCGCGACCGTCACCTCAACCGTGACCTGACCGGTGACCCGTGGGGCGGCCGTACGCTGGAGTGGGCAACCTCTTCTCCGCCGCCGTTCTACAACTTCGCTGAAGTGCCACACGTTCATGAGCGTGATGCATTCTGGGAAATGAAAGAAAAAGGCGAAGCGTACAAGCAACCTGCGCATTATGAAGAAATTCATATGCCGAAAAACAGCGGTGCGGGCATTGTTATTGCCGCTTTCGCAACGGTGTTTGGCTTTGCCATGATCTGGCACATCTGGTGGATGGCGATCGTCGGTTTCGCCGGCATCGTAATTAGCTGGATTGTGAAGAGCTTTGACGAGGACGTGGATTACTACGTACCGGTTGCAGAAATCGAAAAACTGGAAAACCAGCATTTCGATGAGATCAAAAAGGCAGGGCTGAAAAATGGCAACTGATACTCTGACGACTGCGAACGCCCACGCGCACGAACATGGGCACCATGATTCAGGACCGACCAAAGTCTTCGGTTTCTGGATCTACCTGATGAGCGACTGCATTCTGTTCTCGATCCTGTTCGCGACCTATGCCGTGTTAGTGAATAACACGGCGGGTGGCCCGTCGGGTAAAGACATCTTTGAACTGCCGTTCGTTCTGGTGGAAACCGCCCTGCTGCTGTTCAGCTCCATCACCTATGGCATGGCGGCGATCGCCATGTATAAGAACAACAAAAGCCAGGTTGTTTCCTGGCTGGCGTTGACCTGGCTGTTCGGCGCAGGCTTCATCGGGATGGAACTCTATGAATTCCATCACCTGATTGTTGAAGGTATGGGTCCGGATCGCAGCGGCTTCCTGTCAGCGTTCTTCGCGCTGGTTGGCACCCACGGTCTGCACGTGACCTCGGGTCTGATCTGGATGGCAGTGCTGATGTTCCAGATTTCCCGTCGCGGCCTGACCAGTACAAACCGTACGCGTATCCTGTGCCTGAGCCTGTTCTGGCACTTCCTGGACGTCGTATGGATTTGTGTATTCTCAGTCGTTTATCTGATGGGGGCGATGTAATGAGTCATTCAACCGATCATGGCGCTTCCCACGGTAGCGTAAAAACCTACATGACAGGTTTTATCCTGTCGATCATCCTGACGGTGATCCCGTTCTGGATGGTGATGAGCGGTACTGCGTCCCACGTGGCGATTCTCGGCACTGTGCTGGTGACAGCAGTGGTACAGATTCTGGTGCATCTGGTGTGCTTCCTGCACATGAACACCAAGTCTGATGAAGGCTGGAACATGACGGCTTTCGTCTTTACTGTGCTGATCATCGCGATCGTGGTGGTAGGTTCCATCTGGATTATGTGGAACCTCAACTACAACATGATGGTTCGATAAGAGCGGCGAAGTATGTTTAAGCAATACCTGCAAGTCACGAAACCGGGCATTATTTTTGGCAACTTGATCTCCGTGATCGGGGGATTCCTGCTGGCCTCTAAAGGCCACATTGATTACCCCCTGTTCATCTACACGCTGATTGGTGTGTCGCTGGTGGTCGCCTCTGGTTGTGTTTTTAACAACTACATCGATCGTGACATCGACAAAAAGATGGAACGGACGAAAAACAGGGTGCTGGTCAGAGGGCTGATCTCGCCAAAAGTCTCGCTGGTTTACGCCGCCTTGCTGGGTATTGCTGGCTTCATGCTGCTGTGGTTTGGCGCCAACCCGCTGGCCTGCTGGCTCGGGGTAATGGGGTTCGTGGTATATGTGGGCGTCTACAGCCTGTATATGAAACGCCACTCTGTTTACGGTACGCTGATTGGTTCACTCTCCGGCGCTGCGCCGCCGGTGATTGGCTACTGCGCCGTCACCAACGAGTTTGACAGCGGCGCGGCGATCCTGTTGGCGATTTTCAGCCTGTGGCAGATGCCTCACTCGTATGCCATCGCGATTTTCCGCTTTAAGGATTATCAGGCAGCGAATATCCCGGTACTGCCGGTGGTGAAAGGTATTTCCGTGGCGAAAAACCATATCACGCTCTACATCCTGGCGTTCGCTATCGCCACCCTGATGCTGTCGCTTGGCGGCTACGCCGGTTACAAATACCTGGTCGTTGCCGCAGCGGTAAGCCTCTGGTGGTTGGGTATGGCGCTACGTGGTTATAAAGTTGAGGATGACAAGGTGTGGGCGCGCAAACTGTTCGTCTTCTCCATTGTCGCTATCACCTCGCTCAGCGTGATGATGTCGGTCGATTTTATGGTGCCGGATTCCCATAACCTGTTGACCTACGTCTGGTGATCCAAACCGCCATTATAAAGGGTGCTACGGCACCCTTTTTTCATGCCCAAACGCCCCGCTCTACAGGTAATATTTGTTAATTAAGCTGTTATTTACCCCGCCCTGCCCCCGCACTACACTATGTCCGGTTTTCAAATTGAGGTGGTAATGAACGATTATAAAATGACGCCAGGCGAGTTGCGCGCCACCTGGGGTTTAGGGACTGTATTCTCACTGCGCATGCTCGGCATGTTTATGGTCCTGCCCGTTCTGACCACGTACGGTATGGCGCTGCAGGGCGCCAGTGAAGCGCTCATCGGTCTGGCGATTGGTATTTATGGCCTCGCGCAAGCCGTGTTTCAAATTCCCTTTGGCTTGCTTTCTGACCGCATCGGCCGCAAGCCGCTTATCGTTGGCGGGTTAGCGATTTTTGTCGCCGGTAGCGTGATTGCCGCCCTTTCCGATTCTATCTGGGGCATTATTCTTGGCCGCGCATTACAAGGCTCCGGTGCCATCGCCGCCGCTGTTATGGCGCTTCTTTCCGATCTCACTCGCGAACAGAATCGCACTAAAGCGATGGCCTTTATCGGCGTTAGTTTTGGCGTCACCTTCGCCATCGCCATGGTTCTTGGCCCGATTATCACACATCAGTTGGGTTTGCATGCGCTGTTCTGGATGATTGCCGGGCTGGCAACTGCCGGTATTGCGTTGACTATCTGGGTCGTGCCAGACAGTCAGCAACATGTGCGTAACCGCGAATCCGGCATGGTGAAAGACTGTTTCCAGATGGTGATGGTCAACCCGAAGCTGCTAAAACTCAACTTTGGCATTATGTGCCTGCATATCCTGCTGATGTCGACGTTTGTTGCCCTGCCAGGCCAACTCGAAGCCGCCGGTTTTCTCGCACCGGATCACTGGAAAATCTACCTGGTCACCATGCTTATCTCTTTCGTTTCGGTGGTGCCATTTATTATCTACGCCGAAGTGAAGCGCCGCATGAAGCGCGTTTTCGTGTTCTGCGTGGCGCTGTTGCTGATTGCGGAAATCGTGTTGTGGGGCGCGGGGCCACATTTCTGGGAAATTGTCATTGGTGTACAGATCTTTTTCCTCGCCTTTAACCTGATGGAAGCATTACTACCCTCGTTAATCAGCAAAGAAGCGCCCGCGGGCTATAAAGGCACGGCGATGGGGATTTACTCCACCAGCCAGTTTATCGGCGTGGCAATTGGCGGCGCGCTCGGCGGCTGGGTAGATGGTCTGTTTGATTCACAAACGGTATTTCTTGCCGGTGCATTGCTGGCGATGGTCTGGCTGCTTGTCGCAGGCACCATGCAGGAACCGCCCTATGTCAGCAGCCTGCGCATCGCGATCCCGGAAAATGTCACCATCAATGAAGCGTTGGAAAAACGTTTGCTGGCAACAAAGGGAGTAAGTGAAGTATTGGTGGTTGCCGAAGAGCGTAGCGCTTACGTCAAGATTGACAGTAAGGTCACTAACCGCTTTGAGGTTGAACAAGCCGTAGCGGGTTAACGCTGCGACACGCTCTCTCCGCCGGGGAGAGAGCGCGCACATTAATCGCGGAAGTTTTTGAACTGGAACGGCTGGCCAAGATTACCGCCGCGCACCAGTGCCATAACAGACTGCAAGTCATCACGGGATTTCCCGGTCACACGAATTTCTTCGCCCTGAATCTGCGCCTGCACTTTCAGCTTGCTGTCTTTAATCAGCTTGATGATTTTCTTCGCCGTCGCTGCATCAATACCCTGTTTCAGTTTTGCTTCCACGAACCAGGTCTTGCCGCTGTGTACAAACTCTTCCGGCACGTCCAGCGACGCCCCTTCAATGCCGCGTTTCAGCAATTTCGCGCGTAAAATATCCAGAAGCTGGTTAACCTGGAAATCGGATTCGCTCAGAACTTTAATGGTCTGTTTCTCTTCGTTCAGTTCAAACGTGGCTTCAACGTTGCGAAAATCAAAGCGAGTCCCTACTTCACGGGTCGCATTCTCAACGCCGTTTTGCACTTCACGCATTTCAACTTCGGAAACGATATCGAAAGATGGCATCTTTTCTTCTCCCTCTGCATTTGTTGCGTTGCATAATACCCGCAACGAGGCATAACTCAACTTGTAATACGGGAAGCTTAGCCGACAGCGCTATAATGGTGAAAGCAACACCTGGCGACGTTGCAGGTGAGGAGGATAAATGAGAATTACCGTACTCGGATGCGGTGCTTTAGGGCAATTGTGGTTAACCGCGTTGTGTAAAAAGGGACATGAGGTACAGGGTTGGTTGCGCGTGCCACAGCCATTTTGCAGTGTGAATGTCGTTGATGAAGACGGCTCAATATTTAACGAATCCCTGACGGCCAACGATCCTGAATTCCTGGCGCGTAGCGATTTATTGCTGGTGACGTTAAAAGCGTGGCAAGTTTCCGATGCGGTGAAAGGGCTGGCAGCAACACTCTCACCTTCAACCCCCGTGCTCCTGATTCACAACGGCATGGGTACTGTCGAAGAGTTGAAAGCACTGGCGAATCCGTTACTGATCGGTACGACTACTCATGCTGCGCGCCGTGATGGCAACGTTATCGTGCACGTTGCCAGCGGTACCACGCACATTGGCCCGGCGCGACAGCAGGATGGCGAGTTCAGCTATCTGGCCGACATCCTGCAGGATGTGCTGCCGGACGTGGCCTGGCATAACACGATCCGTCCGGCGCTGTGGCGCAAGCTGGCGGTGAACTGCGTCATCAACCCGTTAACCGCGCTGCATGACTGTAAAAATGGCGATCTGCGAGCGTTCCCGGAGGAGATCCAAAAGGTGACGCGTGAAGTTGCTGCGGTGATTGAACGTGAAGGCCACCATATTTCTGCCGATGATTTACTGAGCTACGTGAATCAGATTATTGAAAACACGGCAGAAAATATCTCATCTATGCTGCAGGACGTACGCGCGATGCGCCATACCGAGTGTGATTATATTACGGGTTACCTGCTCAGACGCGCCCGCGCGCACGGTATTGCGGTGCCGGAAAACGCCCGTCTGTATGAAATGATTAAACGTAAGGAGAGTGAGTATGAGCGCATCGGCTCTGATATGTCTCGCCCCTGGTAGTGAAGAAACCGAAGCGGTCACCACTATTGATCTGCTGGTACGTGGTGGAATTGCCGTTACTACCGCCAGCGTCGCCAGTGATGGCAACCTGGTCGTTACTTGCTCACGCGGCGTAAAACTGCTGGCGGATGCGCCGTTAGTAGAAGTAGCCGATGGCGATTACGACGTGATTGTGCTGCCCGGCGGTCTGAAAGGGGCGGAGTGTTTTCGCGATAGTCCGTTACTGGTGGAAACCGTGCGCCAGTTTCACCTCTCGGGCCGTATCGTCGCCGCAATTTGTGCGGCGGCGGGCACCGTGCTGGTGCCGCATGAGATTTTCCCGCTGGGCAATATGACCGGCTTTCCAGGCCTGAAAGAGACTATTCCCGCCGAACAGTGGCAGGATAAACGCGTCGTGTGGGATCCGCGCGTTAATCTGCTCACCAGCCAGGGGCCGGGTACCGCCATCGATTTTGGTTTGAAGATCATTGACTTACTGGTGGGGCGCGAAAAAGCGCACGAAGTGGCGTCACAACTGGTGATGGCTGCCGGAATTTATAACTACTACGAAGCCTGAAAACAAAAAGCCCGGCGGTGCGATGCCTGCCGGGCTTTCAATGCAAAGTAACGCGAAAACTGCCGGAAAAGGTCACCCTCTCCGGCAGTTTTTTATGGGCGATAAACTTTAACGTTGGTAAAACCCTGCTCGCGCAGATAGAGCGCCTGCAGACGGCTCATCACGCCACGTTCGCACCACAACAACCAAGTTTTGTTCTGATCGAGGTCGCCAAATTTGGTGCTCAGTTTATAGAACGGCAGCGAAACCACGTCGATCCCTTCCAGCTTCAGCGGTTTGTCATCCTGTTCATCAATAGAGCGGATATCCAGGATCACATCGTTCGGGCCAAAACCATTGACCGTTTCAACTTCGACCACGGTTTCCTGGGTCTGCTGGGCGATTTCGCGGATATCGATATTGCTCGCTTCAGCGACCACTTTATCGAGGATGGAGAAGTCGAAATGTTCCTCTTCCGCTTCGATTTTCGCCTTCACCGCTTTTACAGTTGGGCTTTTCGAGATCACACCACAATACTCCGGCATGGTACGGGCGAAATCTTCAGTACCGATTTCACGCGCCAGATCGATGATGTGCTCTTTATCGTAAGAGATAAGCGGGCGCAAAATCAGCGTGTCAGAAACGTTATCGATTAAACGCAGATTGGTCAGCGTCTGGCTGGAAACCTGGCCCAGTGCTTCACCGGTCACCAGCGCCTGCACGCCGTAGCGTTCAGCCACTTTTGACGCTGCGCGCACCATCATGCGTTTCAACACCACGCCCATCTGGCCATCATCCACTTTTTCGAGGATTTCACCGACCACTGGCTCAAAGTTGATCGCCACAAACCGTACACGGTGAGAACTGCCAAAACGGTTCCACAGGTAGTGCGCGACCTGGCGAACACCAATTTCATGCGCGGCGCCGCCCAGGTTAAAGAAGCAGTAGTGTACGCGGCAACCGCGACGCATCAGCATATAGCTGGAAACGCCGGAGTCGAAACCGCCGGAGATGAGCGACAGCACATCTTCCTGAGTGCCGATCGGGAAACCGCCAATACCTTCATAACGGCCTTTCACTAACAGCAGGCGATCGTCTTCGATCTCCAGATTCACCGTCACATCCGGGTGAGTCAGTTTGACGCGCGCAGAGTCGACATGCTGGTTCAGACCGCCGCCGACGTAACGTTCAACTTCAATCGAGCTAAACTCATGTTTGCCGCGGCGTTTAACGCGCACGCAGAAGGTTTTACCTTCGATCTGCTCGCGGTACTGCACCAGCGCTTTCTCAAAAATGTCGTGCAGCGAGGTGAAAGGAACATCTTCCACTTCGAGAATATGGTGGATGCCCGGAATACGGGTCAGCGCGTCGCGGATAGCCAGGCGCTGAATTTCATCTTTGGCGCGCACTTCGATATGATCCCAGTGGCGGACAACGGCGAGGGTCTCGTCGTAGTGCTTCAGAACGTTACGAATGTTCCCGGTCAAAATTTTAATAAAGCGCAAACGCACAGATTGGCTTTTGATGGTGATTTCCGGGAACAATTTAATGATAAACTTCATGGCGGCAATGGTTCGTTGGCAAGCCCGGCTGGGCCTGTATAGGAAAATAGTACAGCAGCCCCATACCCGCGGCTGCATCCAGGCGCAGGAGTATACCACCATCGCAATAAAGCTGCGCACATTGCATTACCATTGCGCGTTATTTGCTAAGCGCCGTGACTTCGCTACCATAGCTACGTTGAGCCAGAACAATAGAAGAGTCAGACATTCACTATGCCAAAGAAAAACGACGCACCGGCCAGTTTTGAAACAGCGCTAAGCGAACTGGAACAGATTGTCACTCGTCTTGAAAGCGGCGATCTACCGCTTGAAGAGGCACTCAATGAATTCGAACGCGGCGTGCAGCTGGCGCGCCAGGGACAGGTGAAACTCCAGCAAGCGGAACAACGCGTGCAGATCCTGCTCTCTGATTCACAAGAGGCTCCCCTTACGCCTTTTGCTCCGGACGCTGAATAAATGGATTTCGATCAACAGCTACAGGCCTGTGTCTCTCAGGCCAATGAAGCGCTGCGCCGATTTATCGCGCCACTGCCCTTTCAGAACACTCCTCTGGTTGAGGCCATTTCCTATGGCGCATTATTAGGCGGTAAACGTCTGCGTCCTTTTTTGGTTTATGCCACAGGCAACATGTTCGGCGTTAGCCAGCAAACGCTGGATGCGCCTGCAGCGGCGGTGGAGTGTATTCACGCTTACTCGCTGATCCACGACGATCTGCCCGCCATGGATGATGATGATCTCCGCCGGGGTTTACCGACATGCCATATTAAGTTTGGTGAAGCCAGCGCCATCCTCGCGGGTGATGCGTTACAAACTCTGGCTTTCTCCATTCTTGCAGATGCGCCAATGGCAGAAGTCGATGCGCGTGACCGGCTCGCGATGGTTTCGGAACTGGCTCACGCCAGCGGCGTCGCAGGAATGTGCGGCGGCCAGGCGCTGGATCTCGCAGCGGAAGGCAAGCGGGTTTCGCTGGCTGAACTGGAGCAGATCCATCGCCACAAAACCGGCGCGCTGATTCGCGCAGCGGTGCGAATGGGCGCGCTAAGCGCTGGGGATAAAGGCCGCGAAGCCCTGCCATTGCTCGATCGCTATGCCGAATGCGTTGGTCTGGCGTTCCAGGTTCAGGATGACATTCTGGATGTTGTCGGCGATACTGCGACGCTTGGCAAACGCCAGGGCGCTGACCAGCAACTGGGGAAAAGCACCTATCCCGCACTACTGGGCCTTGAGCAAGCCCGGACAAAAGCCCGCGACCTGATTGACGACGCCCGGCAAGCTTTAAGCCTGCTTGCGGCACAGTCGCTGGATACGACGGCACTGGAAGCACTGGCGAATTACATAATCCAGCGTGATAAATAACGAAAACACCACGATGAGTCTCTGATGAGTTTTGATATAGCCAAATACCCGACGCTGGCGCTGGTTGATACCACGCAAGAGTTGCGCCTGCTGCCGAAAGAGAGCCTGCCGAAGCTATGCGACGAACTGCGCCGCTACCTGCTCGACAGCGTGAGCCGCTCCAGCGGGCACTTTGCCTCCGGGCTTGGCACGGTTGAATTGACCGTCGCGCTACATTACGTCTACAACACGCCGTTTGATCAGTTGATCTGGGACGTGGGCCATCAGGCGTATCCGCATAAAATTCTGACCGGACGTCGTGACAAAATCGGCACCATCCGCCAGAAGAACGGGTTGCACCCTTTTCCCTGGCGCGGCGAAAGCGAATACGACGTGCTGAGCGTAGGCCATTCATCGACGTCCATTAGCGCCGGTATTGGTGTCGCCGTCGCGGCGGCAAAAGAAGGCAAACAGCGCCGCACCGTCTGCGTGATTGGCGATGGCGCGATCACCGCTGGCATGGCATTTGAAGCCATGAACCACGCGGGTGATATCCGCCCGGATATGCTGGTGGTGTTAAACGACAACGAGATGTCCATTTCTGAGAATGTCGGCGCGCTGAATAATCACCTGGCGCAGCTGCTCTCCGGCAAGCTCTACTCCACGCTGCGCGAAGGCGGCAAAAAAGTGCTTTCCGGCGTACCGCCGATTAAAGAGCTGATTAAGCGCACCGAAGAGCACATCAAAGGCATGGTGGTGCCGGGTACGCTCTTTGAAGAGCTGGGTTTTAATTATATCGGCCCGGTCGACGGTCACGATGTGCTGGGGTTAGTGCAGACGCTGCGCAATATGCGCGATCTGAAAGGCCCGCAGTTCCTGCATATCATGACCAAAAAAGGGCGCGGTTATGAACCGGCCGAAAAAGATCCGATCACTTTCCACGCCGTACCGAAATTCGATCCGACCAGCGGAACGCTGCCAAAAAGCAGCGGCGGCATGCCGAGCTATTCGAAGATTTTCGGCGACTGGCTGTGCGAAACCGCGGCGAAAGACAGCAAGCTGATGGCGATCACACCGGCGATGCGTGAAGGTTCCGGCATGGTCGAGTTCTCACGCAAATACCCGGATCAATACTTTGATGTGGCGATTGCCGAACAGCACGCGGTGACATTTGCCGCAGGTCTTGCGATTGGCGGCTACAAGCCGGTGGTGGCGATTTACTCCACCTTCCTGCAACGCGCCTACGATCAGGTTATTCATGATGTGGCGATCCAGAAACTGCCGGTGCTGTTCGCTATCGACCGCGCCGGGATCGTTGGCGCGGACGGTCAGACTCACCAGGGGGCGTTTGATATCTCGTATCTGCGCTGCATCCCGGGAATGGTGGTGATGACACCGAGCGATGAAAACGAATGTCGCCAGATGCTGTTTACCGGCTATCACTACGCAGATGGCCCAAGCGCGGTGCGCTACCCGCGCGGTAATGCAGTTGGTGTGCCGCTGCAACCGCTGGAAAAAATGCCTATCGGCAAAGGTGTGGTGAAACGCCGTGGCGAAAAAGTGGCAATTCTTAATTTTGGCACGCTATTGCCGGAGGCCGAAAAAGCCGCCGAAGCGCTGAACGCCACGCTTATCGATATGCGTTTTGCCAAACCGCTGGATGAGGCGCTGATTCTGGAAACCGCCGCACACCATGAATCGCTGGTAACGCTGGAAGAAAACGCCATTATCGGTGGCGCAGGTAGCGGCGTGAATGAAGTGCTGATGGCCCACCGCAAACCTGTACCGGTGCTGAATCTTGGGCTGCCGGATTTCTTTATCCCGCAGGGTACGCAGGATGAAGCCCGCGCTGAAATAGGCCTGAATGCCGCAGGCATTGAATCCCGCATCAGAAACTGGCTTGCCTGACCCTCCCCCATCCGCTCCTGCTATGCTTAAACGTACGTTTTGACAAGCAGGAGTGGAACCATGCAATACAACACATTAGGAAAAACAGACCTGAAGGTTTCCCGCCTTTGCCTGGGCTGCATGACGTTTGGCGAACCGGATCGCGGTAAACACGCCTGGACTTTGCCCGAAGAGAGCAGCCGCCCCATCATCAAACGCGCCCTGGAAGGCGGGATTAACTTTTTCGATACCGCAAACAGCTACTCAGACGGCAGCAGTGAAGAGATTGTTGGCCGGGCGCTGCGTGATTTCGCCCGCCGCGAAGATGTGGTCGTCGCGACCAAAGTGTATCACCAGGTTGGCGACCTGCCCGAAGGCCTGTCACGCGCGCAAATTTTGCGCTCCATTGACGACAGCCTGCGGCGTCTTGGCATGGACTATGTGGATTTACTGCAAATTCATCGCTGGGATTACACCACGCCTATCGAAGAGACACTTGAAGCGCTGGACGAGGTTGTTAAAGCCGGTAAGGCCCGCTATATCGGCGCATCATCAATGCACGCCCGCCAGTTTTCCCAGGCGTTAGCATTGCAGGAGCAAAACGGTTGGGCGCGCTTTGTCACCATGCAGGATCACTACAATCTGATCTACCGCGAAGAAGAGCGCGAGATGCTACCACTGTGCTACAAAGAGGGCGTGGCGGTTATTCCGTGGAGCCCGCTGGCGCGCGGTCGTTTAACGCGCCCGTGGGGGGAAACCACTGCGCGTCTGGTGTCGGATGAATTTGGCAAAACACTATACAGCGAAACGGATGACAACGACGCGCAGATCGCCGAGCGGCTGGCGGGTGTGGCAGAAGAGATTGGCGCATCGCGCGCACAGGTCGCGCTGGCGTGGCTGCTGAGTAAACCCGGTGTTGCCGCGCCGATTATCGGTACATCGCGTGAAGAGCAACTGGACGACTTGCTGGGCGCGGTGGATTTAACGCTGAAACCGGAGCAGATAGCCGAGCTGGAGACGCCATATAAACCGCATCCAGTGGTTGGCTTTAAGTAAACGCGAAACCTCCCTCTCCCGCCGGGAGAGGGAAAGCTCAGATAAGGCCAGGCGGCCAGTGATGGCCAATCAGATAGAGCAGCCCGGCGGCGATGATCCCGGCGACAATATCATCGACCATGATCCCCATTCCGCCGTGAACATTACGATCAAACCAGCGGATCGGCCACGGCTTCCACATATCCAGAATACGGAACAGCACAAACCCCACGGCGACCCATTGCCAGTCATTGGTCGGGAGCGCCATGAGCGTTATCCACATGCCGATGAACTCATCCCAGACAATACTGCCGTGATCGTGCACACCCATATCTTTTGCCGTCTGGTGGCAGAGGTAAACGCCAAGCGAGATCCCAAACATCACCAGCAGCGAGTAGAGCTGCCAGGGCAAAAAGGTCATCGCCCACCAGAAGGGAATCGACGCCAGCGATCCCATCGTTCCCGGAACGATAGGGCTTAAACCGCTACCAAAGCCAGTAGCCAGCAGATGCCAGGGGTTGCGTAAGTTGAGACGGCTTTTAGCCACATCTTTAGTGCGCGGCAAAGTGGTCATATCCTTTCCAGTCAAGCGTCACGGCTTTGCCGTCACGGGTGAAATGCAACCCTTCAATATCCGCGCTGATCTGCCCGATACAGGTAAAAGGCGCACCCAACTGACCAATCGCGACATCCAGCGCACCGCGGTTCAGCTCCGGCACGGTAAAGCACAACTCGTAATCTTCCCCGCCGGAAAGCGCCCAGCGTAGCGCCTGATCCGGCATAACATGGCGGCGAACGGCGTTGGAAAATGGCAACGCATCCAGATCGATACGCGCGCCGCAGCCGCTGGCTTTCAGCACATGCGCGAGGTCAGAAATCAGGCCATCAGAGAGATCAATCGCCGAACTTGCGAGATTGCGCAGCGCCTGCCCCTGCAATACGCGCGGCGTTGGTCGTAGATGGCGCTTGAGCAAATACTGTGCATCAGCGCTATCGTTCACGGCTAAACGCTGTTGCAAAATCGCCAGCCCGGCAGCGCTGTCGCCCGGCGTACCGGTGACATAGATCCAGTCACCCGGCTTTGCACCAGAACGTTTCATTGCCCGCCCAACCGGCACATAACCATGAATGCCAATCGTCATCGACAGCGGGCCACGCGTGGTGTCGCCGCCAATCAGTTGCATATCGTAGTAATTGAGCTGTTCGAACAGGCTATCACTAAAGGCTTGCAGCCAGGCTTCATCCGCCTCGGGCAGCGTCAGAGCCAGCGTTAACCACGCCGGATCGGCACCCATCGCCGCCAAATCGCTGAGATTCGATGCCATCGCTTTATACGCCAGATCGGCCGGATCGATATCCGGCAGAAAATGGTTGCCCGCCACCAGCGTATCGACGCTTATCGCCAGCGTCTGTTTTTCGGGAACATTGAGTAGCGCGCAGTCGTCGCCGATGCCAGTTTCTACATCGCGACGGGAATTTCGTACGCGGTCAAAATAACGGGCAATCAGGGAAAATTCGCCGCATGCCATACGTTATGCCTCTGTAGAAAAAAGAAAAAGCCGGAACCGACGCGCAACGTGCAGCGCCAGTTTCCGGCTTGCGGATCACTTCTTGTGGGGACGGATCGCAGGTGCGGCTTTATCCAGCACGCCGTTAACAAACTTGTGGCTGTCTTCAGCGCCGAAGGTTTTTGCCAGTTCGATAGCCTCGTTGATCGCCACTTTGTACGGCACATCATCACGTTTGGACAGTTCGAACAGTGCGATACGCAATACCGCTTTCTCGACCTGGCCCAGCTCTTCGAGCAAACGGGACAGGTAAGGCTTCATTAAGCCATCGAGATATGCGCTATTAGTCGCCACCCCGGTCAACAGCTCGCGGAAATACAGGACGTCAACATCTTTAACGTCTTGCTCTGCCAGGAACTGGTATTCAACATCAGAGATGTCGTTCTGGGACAACTGCCAGGAGTAGAGCGCCTGGACGGCACACTCACGAGCGCGGCGACGAGCAGCAGGTTTCACGGAATTCCCCTTACAAAAATCAGGCCTTGATGGCTTTCAATACATTAATCATTTCAAGCGCGGTCAGTGCGGCTTCCGCACCTTTATTACCGGCTTTGGTGCCAGCGCGTTCGATGGCTTGTTCAATACTTTCAGTGGTCAGCACGCCGAAAGCCACCGGGATTTCACTGTCCTGGGCAACATGCGCCAGGCCATTGCTTGCACCGCCAGCAACATATTCGAAGTGCGCGGTACCGCCGCGGATCACGGTGCCAAGTGCAATCACCGCGTCATATTTGCCGGTTTTGGCCAGCGCACCTGCCGCCAGCGGCAGTTCGTAAGCGCCAGGCACCCACACAACGGTGATGTTGTTATCTTTCACCTGACCGATGCGTTTCAGCGCATCAACCGCGCCTTCCAGCAGGCTGTCGTTGATGAAGTTGTTGAAACGCGCAATGGTGATGGCGACGCGAGCGTCCGGAGCAGCAACGTTGGCTTCAATAATGTTCATACACTTCCTTCACAGGTTCAGTTCGGACCCCGCAGGGGGGCGGATTTTAGCATAATATTTTACGCGCTGCTTCCCTTTTACAGCAGGCATCACGCATGAGTGAGATGCAGGCAGACATCCGGGCCAACCTGACGTATCTCATTGAATTTAAAGTGTGGTGCGTCCGCAAGCGCCGATAACCCCGGCAGCACGCACAGACCGCGCGCATCGCTGCCTAACAGTGTAGGTGCCAGATAGACAATCAGCTCATCCACCAGACCTGCCTGCAGTAACGCGCCGGCAAGGTGCGCACCCGCTTCGACCCACACACTGTTGATCTGCTGTTTGCCGAGCAGCATCATCAGCGTGACCAGATCGGCGTGGCCATTATGTTCCGGCACAATAATTTCACGCACATTTTCTGGCCACTGGCGCGCATCGGCGCGCGTGCGGGCAAACCAGGTTTCTCCCGGCAGGCCGACTAATTGATGCTGCGGTGTCACCCGGTTCTGGCTGTCTACAACAATGCGTACCGGTTGACGCAAATTTTCCTGCGGGTAAAGCGCCTGTGTATCCGCATTTAACTCTGCCCAGCGCACGGTCAGCGCCGGATTGTCCGCCAGCACCGTTTCGCTGCTGGTCAGTATCGCGTGGCTTTGCGCGCGTAAAAGCTGTACATCACGGCGCGCCTGCGCTGAAGTGATCCACTGACTTTCGCCGCTGGCCATCGCGGTACGGCCATCAAGCGACGCGCCAAGCTTGAGTTGCACGTAAGGGAACCCGGTGCGCATGCGTTTGAGAAAGCCTTTATTCAGCGCTTCGGCTTCACTCATCATTAACCCGTGGCTGACTTCAATGCCCTCCTGCTGCAAGCGATACAAACCGCGCCCGGCAACCTGTGGGTTCGGATCCTGCATTGCGGCAACCACGCGCGCAACGCCGGCATTAATCAGCGCTTCACAGCATGGCGGTGTGCGTCCGTGATGGCTGCACGGTTCGAGCGTGACGTACGCCGTCGCGCCGCGAGCCCGTTCGCCCGCCATGCGCAGCGCATGAACTTCCGCGTGCGGTTCGCCAGCGCGGTAATGAAAACCTTCGCCGACAATTTCGCCATTGTTGACAATTACGCAGCCGACACGCGGGTTCGGGTGAGTTGTAAAACGCCCGCGCTGCGCCAGTTTCAGCGCCCGCGCCATGTACATTTCGTCGTGCATGATTAGTCCTGTAGACGGGCGATCTCTTCGCCAAATTCGCGAATATCTTCAAAGCTACGGTAAACGGAGGCAAAGCGGACATAGGCCACTTTATCGAGCTTTTTCAGCTGCTCCATCACCAAATTGCCAATCATCTTACTCGGCACTTCCCTTTCGCCGGTTGCGCGAAGTTGCGATTTAATGTGATTCAGCGCCATTTCGACGTCATCTGCGCTGACCGGGCGCTTTTCGAGCGCTTTTAACATGCCACGACGCAGCTTCTCTTCATTGAAAGGTTCACGCACATCATTGCTTTTCACGACGCGCGGCATCACAAGCTCCGCCACTTCAAAGGTGGTGAAACGCTCATTGCAGACCAGGCACTGCCGGCGACGGCGAACGGATGAACCTTCACCCACCAGGCGAGAATCGATAACTTTGGTATCCACGGCGAAACAGAATGGGCAATGCATACGGCGTCCTGATGTTAGAGTTAACTGAAATCTATTTTACCCTGAACTGGCATGACAACAAAGGCAGACCGTTTTTGAGACAATGGATCGATGGCAACGAGGCCGTTGCGATCTACCATTACAGAGAAGATCCTATCCAAGGAAACAGACACAATGACAAGACGTTACCTAAGAACCCTGTTACTGGGAAGCCTTTTTGCCCTCAGTGCCTGCGCCCAGCAAAGCGAAGTTCGCCAGCTTCACCAAAGTGTCAGTACGCTAAATAATGAAATGAGCAAGCTGAACAAAGAGACGGTGAAAATCACCCAGCAGAACACGCTGAATGCCAAATCCGGGAGCGGCGTTTACCTGCTGCCCGGTGCGAACACGCCCGCCCGCTTGAATAGCCAAATCGGTATGCTGCGAATGTCGTTGCAAAATATCGCGCCGAATGCAGCGGGAACCCGCGTCGTGTTGCGGATCCAGGGCGAATCCAACGATCCGTTACCGGCTTTTAGCGGCACCGTTGAGTGGGGACAAATTCAGGGCACCACCGAGAACTATCAGGAAGTGAATGTACAAAACCAACTGATTAACGCACCGGCCAGTACACTCGCACCGAGCGACGTTGATATTCCGCTGCAACTTAACGGCATCACGCCAGAACAGTTAGGCTTTGTCCGCATTCATGATATCCAGCCCGCCAATTTGCAGTAACATCTGGGGCGACGCTGTCGCCCTTTCTTACTCTCTGTCATGCATTTTCTTCTTTTTTGTCATCTCTTCATCACATTCACCAATTTGCAATATCGATAAATGCCAGTACAATCGCCGTCGTTTATTGCACGCAAACGTGAACGCAATCGATTACGCGTGTGTCAATAATGTGAAACAACACATATTTTTGTGAACGCGGATACTTATAATAGGCGCGCAGAAATATGAAACATTTAGAAACTCCATGCGTGCTTTCTTTCACTCCCGTCTGGGATCTCAATCAGTGGCGTAATGATGAAAAAAACAATTCTCGCAGCCGGTGCTGCTCTGGCGCTTTCCGCTTCTTTTACTGCTAACGCAGCGGAAAACAGCAAACCTGAATACGTTTCCGACTGGTGGCACCAGAGCGTAAACGTGGTGGGCAGTTACCACACCCGTTTCGGACCTGTTCCGCGTAACGATACTTATCTGGAATATGAAGCGTTCGCCAAGAAAGATTGGTTTGATTTCTACGGCTACCTGGATGCGCCGGTCTTCTTCGGTGGTAACACCGGTGCGAAGGGGATCTGGAACCACGGTTCGCCGCTGTTTATGGAAATCGAGCCGCGTTTCTCTATTGATAAACTGACTGGAACCGACCTGAGTTTCGGTCCGTTCAAAGAGTGGTACTTCGCCAACAACTACATTTACGACATGGGTCGCAACGCCTCCGGTCGCCAGAGCACCTGGTACATGGGCCTGGGTACCGACATCGACACCGGTCTGCCGATGAGCCTCTCCCTGAACGTCTATGCGAAATACCAGTGGCAGAACTACGATGCGCCAAACCAGAACGAGTGGGACGGTTACCGTTTCAAAGTGAAATATTTCGTGCCGATCACCAGCCTGTGGGGCGGCCAACTGAGCTATATCGGTTTTACCAACTTTGACTGGGGCTCAAAACTGGGTGACAGCCGCTACTATGTTAACGGCGAACAGTTCCGCACCAACAACTCGATTGCCTCCAGCCATATCCTCTCCCTGGGCTATGATCACTGGCACTACTCTGTGGTTGCGCGTTACTGGCACAATGGCGGTCAGTTCAAAGATGATGCAGCCCTGGGCGATAGCTATGTGCGTTCTACCGGTTGGGGTGGTTACCTGGTTGTTGGTTACAACTTCTAATCCCACTGCATTGCAAAAAGCCGACCTATGGTCGGCTTTTTTATTGAAAGCGCGCTTTCTGCAGGTTAACGAAATCCTGCATCGTTCTGTCCGCGCGTTCCGTAAATGTCTTGCCTGTAAAAGCAACCGACGTGCAGCGATCGAGACGAAAACAACGATAGTCATCGCGTAACGTACACCACGACACCAGTACCCACACGCTTCCCATAAACGACAATCCTAACGGATGGATCACCCGCTCCGAGGCTTTTCCTTTGTCGTCTTCATAATGCAGATGCAGCTCCTGATGCAGCCGCATCGCCTGGTGCATCACATCAAACCAGACGCGTACCTGCGGGTATTTATCAAAATTGGGTGAAACGATGCGGTTGCGTTCAGCCGTAATGCGCTTGTCGTAGGGTAGCACTGCCAAAAGTTTTTCCTGCGCCGAACCGGCAGCCTGTGCCAGCGTATCGCCGCTCCAGGTTTGTAACATACCGATAGCGGCAATTAATGCTTCAACCTCCAGACCGGTAAACATTAACGGCGGCAAATCGAAACCGGGCAGCAAACGGTAGCCACTACCCGCTTCGCCCTGAATCGGTACGCCGGAGAGCGACAAATCGCGAATGTCGCGGTAAATGGTGCGTTCAGAAACCTCCAGCCGCTCGGCCAGGAGCGCCGCGGTCACGCGACGCCGGGTACGCAAAACCTGAACTATCTGAAACAATCGATCAGCACGGCGGCTCATAACTTATCCGGTTGAGGAAAAGCCCGCGCTTTCAGCGCGGGCATCAGTGGTTCATGCAGGTTGATGCAGTCCAACCCGGTTACCCTCACTGTCAATAATCAGGGCAATAGTACCAATGCCCTGCGGCAATACTTCCGGGCCAAAACAGCATTCACCGCCCTTTTCACGCACGCGCTCCAGCGCAGCCGCAAGGTTTGCCGTCGCCAGGTAAACCACTGTACCACCGCTTACCGGCTGGAACATTGGTCCTTTTACCAGCGCACCGCCGGTGGCGGGTTTGACATGGGGAAATACCGCCATTTCGATACCGGCTACGCTCTCGTGGCGAAACTGACCGCCCAATACATGCTCATAAAACGCTACCGCACGATCCAGTTGCTGTACCGGTAATTCAAACCAATTCACTAATGTATTCATGCTCTGTTCCTCTGCGTTAAAAAAATCAACACAGCGAGTCTGCCAGAGGGCTACTGACAGCATATTGTCAGTAGGGATCGTCTTACTATTTTCCGTTCCGCCGCGATAATTATCCGAAAAACATAATTAATCAAAGCATTAATGAGCAGGCTATATATTCAAAGCAAAATGATATCTATAAACTCCGCCCCCTGCCGTAATGGGTAGCCGACACAAACAGGAATTACACGCTAAGGAACAGGGAACGATGTGGGCAGTTGAAATGCAGGCCGTCAGTAAAAGTTATTTGTTAGGACAGGTTCGTGTTGACGCATTAAAAGAGGTGACGCTCAACATTGCAGCAAAACGGTTTACCGTATTATCCGGTCAGTCCGGCAGTGGCAAAACGACACTACTGAACTTAATCGGCGGCATCGATACGCCCGACAGTGGCCGTCTGGTGATTGCCGATCGCGAAATGAACAGCCTCAATGATGACCAGTGCAGCGCTTTTCGCGCCCGTAACCTTGGATTTATCTTTCAGAACTTCAATCTTATCCCGGTGCTGACCGCACGTGAAAATGTCGAAATTCCACTTCTCGCACAGCATCGAACGGCGGCCTGGCGCAAACAGGCGGTCAACGACATGCTCGAGAGCGTCGGTCTTGGCGATAAAGCCGATTCATTGCCGAACCAGCTCTCTGGCGGGCAGCGCCAGCGCGTCGCCATCGCCCGGGCGCTTATTCACCGCCCAGCGCTGGTGGTGGCCGACGAACCCACGGCGAATCTTGACAGCAAAACCGGCAAATCCATTTTACAGCTGTTACGGCGTTTGCAGCAGGAGCATGCCGTCACGGTGGTGTTCTCTTCCCACGATCCGCAGGTGATTGCCGAGGCCGATGACCTGTATGTCGTCCACGATGGCAGTGTGAACGGTCCGGGGGCTTGATAAGGAGAGAACATGCTGAAACTAAAAACGCTGAAACACGCGCTGCGCAACCTTCTGCGTAACCGTCGCCGTACCTTATCAACGCTTTGCGCCATCGTGGTTGGCGCCGTCGGTATTCTGCTGTTTGGCGGTTATAACCACTCGATCAAATACAGTTTGCAAACGACTTTTGTGCGTAGCACCGGTCATTTGCAAATCCAGCATCGGGATTATTTACTGCACGGTACGGGAAACCCGGCGCAATACAGCATCCGCCATTACCAGAAAGTGATGGATATCATTGCCCACGATCCGGTACTGCAACCAATGCTCACCGTCAGCACACCAGTGCTCATGCTGACAGGCATCGCCGGGCATTACGCGGTCGGGACGTCACGTCCGGCACTTATTTACGGCAGTGAAGCCGCAGGAAAAGTACAACTGAACAAATGGGACGAATACCACCTCGGGGATTTCCTGCAAAACCGCCAGATATACTCTGGTGCCGCAGCGGATTCGGCATTTATTGGCGGCGGTCTGGCGCGTTTGCTGCAACTGTGCAACCTCGCCAGAAACCAGCCTTGCAGTGCTCCACCAGCCAAAGAGAACCACGCCGCCGATCTCCCAAGCGATCTTTTGCAACTGTCGCAACAAGCGCGGCAGGCACACGCTGCGGACAGTGATAATTACATCGAACTGCTGGCGGCTTCCGGTAACGGTGCGCCAAATATTGTGCGCGTTAAAGTGGAAGGGATTCAGCCGCAACCCGCTCGCGAGCTGGATGATAGCTTCGTCGGCATCCACCTGCACCAGGCGCAACAACTGCTGTTTGGTCAGGAGACGCCAGGCGTGACGGCAATCATCCTGCAACTGCACAGCACCTCGCAACTGGCGGCAGCGCGAGCGCGTCTCCAGCAGCTTTTTACCAGCGAACTCGCGGATTACCCACTGGCAGTATACGACTTCACCGAGCTACAGCCGTTGTATAACCAGGTGCTGAAAATGTTCGCCAATATGCTCAATTTCATGCTGGTTCTTATCCTCGCCATCGCATTATTTACCGTAACTAACACCATGGGAATGGCGGTAATGGAGCGCACGGTGGAGATTGGTACGCTGCGTGCTGTCGGGCAGAAACGGCGTGATATCCAGCGCCTGTTCCTCAGCGAAGGCTCGCTCCTGGGGATGTTTGGCTCGATTATCGGGGTCATCGTCTCTTTATTGCTGGCGTTTCTGATTAATCACGCCGGGCTTACCTGGCAGCCTCCCGGCGTGACAGTGCCAATCAGGATCCATATCAGCGTGTGGGGAGAGTGGGCAATGATTAGCAGTGTGGTCGGTGTGTTGTTGCTAATAACCGTGATCTCATCGTGGTGGCCTGCACGCCGCGCGGCGAATGTCTCGATCGTCGAGGCGCTGCGCCATATCTGACTCCTGCCCTTCATCTATTAACAAGGAAGAACGTCATGCAATTGCAAAAGAAACCACTGGCACCATTGTGCCTGGTGTGGCTCCTGTTGGCCGCTATGCCAGCAAGTGCCGCGCTTGATGCGCAACAAATCCTGAAAAAAAGCGACGAGGTGCGTAACCCGGATCGCTCCTTTAGCCTGGTCACAACGCTCATTAGCTATAAAAACGGCAAGCAGAACGACACCAGCAAACTGGTACTTTACTCGCGCGCATCGCCGAATGGCGGCCAATTCCGCAGCCTGCTGCGCTTTATCAGCCCGCAACGCGATGCGGGTAAATTGACCCTGAAAAGCGGTCGCGATCTCTGGCTTTATGACCCGGCAAGCCAGGCGAGCGTGCCAATTTCCCCGCAACAGCGCCTGTTGGGGCAAGCGTCTAACGGCGATGTCGTAACAGCAAACTGGGCTGAAGATTACAAGGCAAGCCTGCTGGCGGAAGAGCAGATCATGGATGGTGAAAAGCAAATGCGCGACTGCTACCACTTGCATTTGGTCGCAACCAATCCGGACGCGCCGTACCCTTCGATGGATCTTTGGGTCGATAAAAACGATTTCAAAAGCCGTAAAGCGGAGTTTTACGCCGTTAATGGCAACCTGCTGAAAACGACCTGGTATCGTCGCTACGAACCCGCGCTGGGCGGTGTGCGTCCCACCGAGGCGGTGATCATAGATGGCGTCAACGCCCAGCTTGTTACTGTTCTGCGCCAGCAGAATTTTGCCTGGCGGGATGTTCCGGAAGCGTGGCTACAACGCGATTATCTGGCGCACTTTAAGGATACAGATCAATGAAGGCAACGCGCGCGCACTTAAGCTGGTTCATCGCACTCGGCGCGCTGTGCAACGCCTCTGCCAGCGCACAGCAGGACAGCACCATGGCGGCGCTTGAACTGGCGGATAAAACCGAGTTTACCGCCGTGGAAAACAAGGCGCTGAGTGCACTACTCGAAATTGCCGGTAGCCTGAACGAAAACAGCGCCAAAGAACAACGCGTGTCACTGGATATGCGCTGGGACAAAAACCTGTTACGCAACTGGCGGGTTGTACTTTCGAACCGCTTCGACAGCCGTTTCTCCAGCCACTTGCGCCAAAACCGCAATATCAATACGTTGCGTGAAGCCTGGCTTAGCCATGCGCTGACCTCTCAGGCTTCCGTCGATGTCGGGCGCATTAACACCCGTTATGGCGTTGCGCTGGGCTACAACCCTACCGACTTTCTTGGTCGCGGTACGGTGCGTTCAGCCATTTCGGCCGATCCGGAGTCGTTGCGCAGTAACCGTCTGGGCAATGCGATGATCCGTTTGCAAAAGTTTTGGGACAAGGCGGCTGCAACGGTGATCTGGTCGCCAAAAATCAGTGCCAGCCGGCGGCAGAACAGCGCCAGCCTGGACTGGAATGCCAGTAATCCCCGGGAACGCGTCTTGCTGGCGGGAAGCTATCGCTTTGCCGAAAACCTTAATCCGCAATTGTTGCTGCTACAGGAAGAACACCGCTCTGCACAGTTGGGCGTAAATCTTTCGCGGGTGCTGTCGCGCTCCGCGCTGGTCTATGCTGAATGGGCGGGAGGACGCCAGCCCTTCAACTGGCAGGAAGCGCTGCCCGAAAGCCAGTGGGATACGGCGTGGCGTAACCGTGTAGCCGTTGGTTTAACCTGGACTGGCGAGAACCATCTAACTCTGCGCCTGGAGGGCCACTATAACGGCAGTGCCGACAGCAAAAAGGCCATCTCCGCACTTCGTGCAGCGCCCCCTTATATTGCCGCGCAGATTGCCGCCGCTCCCGCAGACAGCACAGCGCAGTTAGCACAAGACGGGCTGACACCACGCCGTGGTGCACTATTTCAGGCATACTGGAAAGACATCGCCGACCAGTATGATTTCAATCTGATTTGGCAGCGGGATTTGCAGCGCCAGAAAAATATGGCATTTGTGGAGCTAAGGCGTCACCTGAATTCGGTGGATATCGCCCTTCAGTGGCAAAAAATCTACCGCGCTGAGGTGAAAAAGACTTATAGCGTGCAGCCAGACAGGCGCTGGCAACTCTCCGTGGATTACTATTTTTAAACTGCGTGATATTGCCGGGGGCATCATCAATCCCCCACCCGCAATGATAATACGAATAACCTGACTCATCACCTCAACAATTGTTGAATGGGAATCTATCCATTTCAGGAATATAACGAGCAGCCCTGAAAATAACGTTGACGGTTTATTTATCACACCTTACAAACCAGGCTTAAATATAATGGTCATTTTTCTTACTGGTCAGATAGAAAACAGGAATAGAACATCGTATCTTCTCTATCCCGCTTACATTCCTCAGGCAGGTTTAGGAGGTTAATCTATGCCCATTAATATTTTAATTGTGGATGAGCATGCAATTATACGTCGGGGAATGACCTCGATGATTAACTCACTAAAAAACAGCAATCTTAATACCGATAAACTTGATATCGACGTTATCGGTGATACCAATGAGCAAACAGAGCTTCTTGATATTCTCGCCAGTAAAAAAGTGGACCTTCTCTTTCTGGGTTATGGCCTGCACACCATTAAAACCGGTAACCCTGTGTCGGAGCTCGATGGCGTTGCGCTGGTGAAATGGATTTCAAGCCGTTACCCCAATACAAAAACCATCGTTTTATCCCCTTATAACAATACGAATCTTATTCGTATTGCGCTGGAGGCGGGTGCCAAAGGCTATATCAGCCGTAACACCAGCGAACGAACGCTCTGGCGTGCCATTACTACCGTGCTGATGGACGAAGTCTATATTGAACGAGGGCTAATGGATTCACTTTTCCGCCGCGATGCGCTGGCACCGCAGGAATTATCAACGCGCGAAAGTGAGGTATTACGCTTACTGTGCCGCGGGCTTTCGTTAACAACGATTTCCAAACGCATGAATATCAGTATTAAAACAGTCAGCGCACATAAACTCCGCGCCATGGGAAAACTAAATGTGCGAACGGATTGCCAGCTTTACTGTTTATTATTTCAGACGCGGATGTTTGATATCGCCATGTAAATCGCTGTCCCGCATTTAATCTATTACCCGGTAAATGAAAAGGCCTCTGTATTTTCCCACTCAGGCCTTTATGTAGAACTTTAAAATTATCACCGGTTATTTAATCCATTTATTGATAACTTCCTGACTGCAAGGCTTGAACAAACAGCCATCCATTCCTGCCGCGATGCACTGTTCAACAACCTCGGCTTGCGCAATGGCGGTAAACCCCAACAGGGTTGCACGCGTCTCTGCGGAGCGCAGCTCTTCCGCACGTATCAGCTTTGCAAGCGTGAAACCATCCATCACCGGCATGTTGCAATCAATCAGTATGTAATCGTAATTGCGGGTCATCAGCCAAAGGGTTAGCGCTTCTTCTCCATTCGTTGCTTCGCTGACCTGATGACCGAGAAATTCGAGTTGATGACGCAACAACATAAGGTTTGGCGGGTAATCATCAACAATGAGTACCCGTTTAACGCCACAAGATGAGCGCCTTACTGGCGCAATCGACACGAGCTCAGCGGGATTTATCGCCACAGCAGGCAGGCGCAGGCGCACATGGACCGCAGTACCTACGCCTGGAGTACTTTCCAGCGTTAATTCGCCTTTCATCAGTTCACACAGGGTACGGCAGATAAACAGCCCCAGCCCTGAGCCGAGCCGCGAGGCGTCTTTATCGGAACCCAACTGGGTGAAGGGTTTAAAAAGTCTTTTTTGGTCTTCGGGCGTAATCCCGATGCCGGTGTCTTTAACGGTCAGCGAAACCGCAATCATCCCCTCAACAGCCGGTTCATGTTTTAGAATGACCTCTATTGAACCTTTGCGAGTAAATTTAACCGCATTACTTAGCAAGTTAGAAAGGATCTGTTTATAACGATGAGGGTCAATTTTTAGCAGACACCGATCGCCACCTTCGACATGCATATTAATAGTTAGCTGTTTTTGATCGGTCGCCTCTTTGAATAACAGCGCCACCGAGCGTGTCAACGCAATCAGCTCCTCTTTTCGCGGCGCTATTGCCATACGGCCCGATTCAATCCGTGAAATATCCAGGATATCCCCCACGACAGCGAGTAAATTTTTTGCGGCATCGTGCGCAACTTCCAGCATGGGCTGTGACTGTTGCGCCAGCACATTCTGTTTGATTTGCAGTTCCAGAATGCCCAGGATTGCGTTTAACGGCGTGCGAATTTCATGACTCATCACCGAGAGAAAATTCGTCTTCGCCCGGTTTGCCGCTACGGCTTCATCCCTCGCTTCATTCAATTGCTGAATAAATTCCTGCCGCTCGGTCATGTCTATCCAGCCACTTAAAACACCATTGTTTCTGCCATCGCTCCCGTGAAAAGGAATGATCCAGTAAAAAACAGTGCGTGATTGCGCAGAGTGGTTAAACATCAGCAACCTGTCACGCATGTGCGGGACACCTGTGGTAATCACCCGTTGATAGTCCCGGTGAAACTCGCGGATCATGAAATCCGGCAAAGGCAAAACATCGACGGTTTTCCCATACACCTCTTCGCGCGTGACGTTCATCTCTTCCAGATAGCGGCTATTACAACTGACAAGCTCCCCGCGCAGATTACGCACCGCAACCGGCCAGGGGACGGAAAACATCATATTGCTCATGCAGGAGAGTTGCTCTTTAAGCCGCTGCTGCATACGTATGCGCTGGTTGACCTGGCGTCTGAGCGAAATAATCCACAGCATCGAGATGACAACAATCGCCAACATCATCAGGCTAATGACCTTGATATGACGACGCCCGCCCTGCCAGAACACGCTCTTTTGCGCAGCAAACCCAGCATTATTCACCGGAAACGTGTTCACGACTGCCGACCCGACAGGAGGCGTTGCTTGAGCTATTTGCTTTTCTGCTGCTCTGCTGCCGGAAATATCGGCTGTATAAAAAGCGATATTTGTCGGACGAGCATTAACTACGAGGCAGCAAGTAAAGAGGAGCGATAATAAAAAGATGCACCACTTAATACGGTGAAAAATAAAAGAAGACATTCGCTTTTCCCGTTTGCAATTGCTGGTCGATGCAATATGTGAAACCTATTAATAATTCGACGCGAGCATACTCACAATAAATCAACCCAATAATAAAACCAGTTGCTTATAATCTTTAAACATGAGCGAAATAAAACGCTGACGCATTTTAGAAATACTTCTTTGATTTATAACTCCCTCATCAATCAACTTCGGCAATTGTTCCATCACAATGCAGCAGCGTATCGCCCGGCGCATTCCCAAAAGATACCAGGAAGATTTCATTCGGTGGGCAAGCCTGGCGATCTGAAGAAGTGTTCCAGCCCGCGCGATGATTTCGAGTTGTTGAATATCACTGGCCAACGCTTGCAAAAGTTTCGGGAGCATTGCATCAATGACTGTCTGCTGATGATTCGCCAGCTTATGTAATTCATGCAGTTCCGGTTGTGCCATATCCCTCGATTGAGATACGCAGCGTAAGCGCGCTTCAGATAAAGGAAAATACAAAATATGATCGAAACCTTTCAGACGCAGCATTGATTCTGTTTCCGCCTGTTCATCGTCTGTGCAGGCCAGTAATAACGGAGGTAGTGTTAATTCTCCTGCCAGTTCCGCTGCGAGTAGCTTCTCAACTAACGCAACACCTGAATTTGCATTCTCGCTTAAATCGACCAGTAGCGCGTGCCAGACGTGACGGGAAAGCGCATCATGCGCATCGCTTATATTCACAGTAGCGATATTTAAATCACTGCAAAAACGCAGCTGTTGGGCGAGAGTGCGCTGCTGTTCAGCACTGTACGTCGCAAGTAGTGTCTGCATTCCATGCATAACAAACTCCGTGTCGTTAACTTGTTAATCCAATTTGCTGTAAGTATTGATAGAGTTCGTACTCGGAGGTGACACCCAGTTTACGCATGGCACTTTTTTTCTGTGCGCTGACGGTTTGTTTCGTCCTGTTAAGCCGGGTACTGATATCGTTCACTGTCATACCGCGCAGTAACAGGCGCAGCACCTCATTCTCTTTTGGCGTTAGCCTCACCTCAAGTTGCGCTACAGCGTCCACTTGCGGCGTATTCGTTTTTGGGGAAATAGCAGGCGAGGTGAGCGCTTGCAATGTCTGTAATAGCTTTGTCGACAAACTGGCTTTATTTAATACTCTGTGCACTCCGAGACGGAGTAACGAGTGCTGAATTCCGGGGTTATTGATCATCGAAACGACAATTATCAGCAAATCTGGCCAGCGTCTTTTTAATAATTGAATGAGCGCCAGACCATCGTTGTATCGTTCTCCGGGCATGCTGAGATCGGTTATCAGAATATCGGTTGCGTGCTGCTCCAGCTTTGCCACAACTTCATCGGCGGTCCTGGCTTCATCAATAATGAGGTATTGCGCGGAAAGTGGTGCGAGCAACGTTCGCATCCCCATTAAATAAATAGGGTGATCATCAGCAATCAACACTTTTTTAGGTTTCAACACGCTTACAAATCTCTGGTCACAGCCATAGCATTACGAGTTCTCGCACTTTAACAAAAAAAAATGGCAATGCAGAATGAATATTGAATAAAGGAAAGGCGCTCACATTTTATAAAAATAAAAAAAGCAGATTAATATCTTCAATAAATAAACACTCCTTTATTATAAATAGAAAAAATACTACAGATAAAAAAAACCGCAGCACATGGCTGCGGTTTGTTCTGTGCAACGAATGATTACGGCAGAATAGACGGCTGATCCGCCCCTTCTTTTTCCACTTTCTGCTGCAGTAAATGCTCGCGCTTCATCCCCATTTTCAGCGCCAGAGCAGACGCGACATAGATAGACGAAGCCGTACCGATGGAAACACCGATAAGCATGGTCAGTGAGAAGCCCTTCAGCATCGCGCCGCCAAAGAGATAAAGCATCAAAATCACGACTAATGTCGTACCGGACGTGATCAACGTACGGTGCAATGTTTGCGTCAGAGAGATGTTAAAGATCTCGTATGGCGTACCGCGGCGGATCTTGCGGAAGTTCTCACGAATACGGTCAGATACCACGATGCTGTCGTTAAGTGAGTAACCAATTACCGACATCAGCGACGCCACGATGGTCAGGTCAATCTCAATCTGAAACAGCGAGAGTACGCCCATGGTGATAATAACGTCGTGCGCCAGCGCGATAACCACGCCCGCCGCCAGACGCCACTCAAAGCGGAAACCGACATAAACCAGAATACTGATCAACGCGACCAGCAGCGCCATCCCACCGGTCTGCGCCAGATCAGCGCCCACGCTCGGACCGACAAACTCAATACGTTTTACAGCAGCATTCTGGCTGGTCGCTTCGTTAATCACGCTAACGACTTTACTTCCCAGCACCTGGCCACCGGTTTCGCCCTGAGCAGGCGGCATACGTACCATGATGTCGCGGCTGCTACCGAAGTTTTGCAGCAGCGGCTCCAGGAAGCCCGCTCTCTCCAGCGCGTCACGCATCAAATCCATATCCGCTGGTTTTTCCAGCGAGATTTCGATAACCGTACCACCGGTAAAATCCAGGCCCCAGTTAAAGCCGCGAACGCCCATCACAACGATGGAGAGGATCAGCAGCGCGCCGGAAATGATAAAAGCCCAGTTGTCCCAGCGCATAAAGTCCCAGACTTTACGGCCGTGGTTCAATTGTTCAACAGTATAATCCTGTGCCACAACGCACTCCTCAGATAGACAGCTTGTTAATGCGTTTGCCGCCGTACAACAGGTTGACGATGGCACGGGTACCGACAATAGCGGTGAACATTGAGGTCGCCACACCGATACCGGTAGTGATCGCAAACCCTTTAATTGAACCAGTACCTACCGCGTAAAGGATAAGCACTTTGATCAACGTGGTGACGTTCGCATCGAAAATGGATGAAAACGCGCCCTGATAACCTTCATGAATCGCCTGCTGCACCGAACGGCCATTGCTCAGCTCTTCTTTAATACGTTCGTTTATCAAGACGTTAGCATCTACCGCCACCGCAAGAGTTAACACGATACCCGCAATCCCCGGCATCGTCAGCGTTGCGCCAGGCAACAGCGACATAATGCCGACAATTAACACCAGGTTGGCAATCAGCGCGGACGTGGCGATCAGACCAAACTTCTTATAGAAGAAGATCATAAAGATGATGGAAACCACCAGACCTGCCAGGCACGCTTCCAGACCCTGCGTGATGTTCTGCGAACCAAGCGTTGGGCCAATGGTGCGTTCTTCAACAATCTGAATCGGCGCAATCAGCGCACCGGCACGCAGCAGCAGGGAGAGCTGGCGCGCTTCGTTCGGGTTGCTGATACCGGTAATACGGAAGCTGTTGCCAAGGCGAGACTGGATATTGGCGATGTTAATCACCTCTTCCTGTTTCACCAGCACCGCACGTCCGTTGGCATCTTTTTTACCGCTGTCTTTGTACTCCACAAACAAGGTCGCCATCGGTTTACCGATATTGTCCTTGGTGAAGTTAGACATGATGTTGCCACCCGCGCTATCCAGTGAAATGTTCACCTGCGGTTGGTTGTACTCATCCTGGCTGGACGTGGAGTCGGTGATATGGTCGCCGGTCAGGATCACGCGTTTGTACAGCACAACGGGCTGACCTTCGCGCGTCTGTTTCACTTCGGAGTCACCCGGTACACGGCCAGCGGCGGCGGCAGAAGCATCCACACTGCTGTTAACGAGGCGGAATTCCAGCGTCGCAGTGGCGCCCAGAATCTCTTTCGCACGCGCGGTATCCTGAATCCCCGGCAGCTCAACCACGATACGGTCAGCACCCTGCCGCTGTACCAGTGGCTCAGCCACGCCCAGTTGGTTTACACGGTTACGCAGGATATTGATGTTCTGCTGAACGGCATATTCGCGGGCTTCGCTCAGACGAGCATCGCTCATCACGGCGCGCAGTACGTTGTCATCCTGATTGGAGATAACGAGATCGCGGTGGCGGGCTGTCAGGTAAGCATTCGCCTGATCGCGCGCCGCGCTGTCGCGGAACTGAATGCTCAGGCCATAGTTATCTTCCTTACGCACGGTGGTGTAAGGAATGCCTTTGTCGCGCAGATCGCTGCGCAGGCTGTCCATGTTTTGTTCCTGCAGTTTACTGAGCGCTGTTTGCATATCCACTTCCATCAGGAAGTGCACACCGCCGCGCAGATCGAGACCGAGTTTCATCGGTTCGGCTTTAATGGCGGTCAACCAGCGTGGTGTTGCCGGAGCAAGGTTAAGCGCGACAACATACTGATCGCCTAACGCGCTGACCAGCACTTCGCGGGCGCGCAGCTGCGTATCAGTAGAATCGAAGCGAGCAAGAATCGCGCCCTCTTCCAGTGCCACAGACTTCGCGTTGATTTTTTCTTTTTGTAGATCGTTCTGGACCTGGATCAGCGTTTGCTCACTGGCGGCGACACCGCGCACGCCAGTGATCTGAACAGCCGGATCCTCACCATACAGGTTGGGAAGTGCGTAAAGCAGGCCGACGATAATGACGACGACCAGCATAATGTACTTCCACAAAGGATAACGGTTTAACACGGCAGTTCCCTTTGGGAAAACAATAGATTACAGCGCCTTCATCGTGCCTTTCGGCAGAACGGCAGCTACGAAGTCACGTTTGATTACCACTTCGGTGGTGTCGTTCAGTGCGATAGCAATGTAGCCAGTGTCTGCTACTTTGGTCACGCGGCCGATCAGACCACCATTGGTCAGCACTTCATCACCTTTGGCGATGGAGTCCATCAGCTTTTTATGCTCTTTCGTGCGTTTTTGCTGCGGGCGCAGGATCATGAAGTAAAAAATCAGACCGAACACCACCAGCATCGGAATCAACGTCCACTGGCTTTGGGCTGCCGGTGCGCCTGCTGCTGCTACCGCATCAGAAATAAAAAAGCTCATTCAAATTCCCTCATTATTAAATTAATCAACGTTCAAAGGTGGTACAGACCGCCCCTGACGCTGGTAAAAATCCGCGACGAAGCTCTCTAATTTACCCTCTTCGATAGCCTTGCGTAAACCAGCCATTAAAC
>NZ_DAMCGF010000005.1:0-406867 GCF_032104925.1 Kosakonia sp. | reverse complement strand
GCCCGGCAATCTGTTTCTCAATGGAGGGATACCCTTCGCCGCGCGGGTCGGGAGTAAAGATCAGCGAGCGGGCATCGGGACGGACAGGGCGGTCGTCGTTATTGTTTTGCGGGCCGGTATATAACGAGCCGGTGGGAATATCCCGGCGGTCCCGTTTCGCAATACCAGGATCTTGTCTGTTTTCCAGCGGCGTATTAATAATGGCAGGGGTTAATGGGTTAATTTTCATTGTAGGGCTCCTTCACGATCTTTGAGCGAGGTTATTTCTGTGCTTCGTTCTTTCTGGCGATATAAACTTCGATATAAGCACCAGGTGATATAGGTGCGTTGGGGTAAGGGACGATCATGAGATTTTCATCGTTATCACAATCGGTATCATGAAATACAGACGACTGCTGACCTGCGTTTTTTATTAATGATGAAGAGATAGTATATTCCTGTGTTGCCAGCGATTTAACGTTTCCAGCCAGCACGGTCAGTGGCCAGTCAATATCGCACACATCTTCGATGGTTATATCATCGATAGCCGGCAATGTAGCGGGTGAAATAGTGCCACTGGATAACCTGGTAATATCATCGAAGATCTGCTTATACATTTTTTTGGAAAACGAACCGCCATATTCTGATGTGGTTTTCTTTGCGCTGGCTTTTTCTTTATTCGCATCTTTTTGAATTATCTTCGGCGTAATGATAATAAACCGTTGCCGATTTTCACTTTCCCGTAAGTTGAAGGTGGTGTTCTTTTTTTCATGGACCGATAAACCGCCAATAATTAACGAATCACCCTCATCGACTGTTACCAGCGTGCTGAGATTGCCTGTCTTGTGGTTATCTTCAGGCGCTGGCGTTGTCCCTTTGTTATACATATTGACTTTAATCTGCAACGCTTGCTGTTTGTCACTGGCGATAACACGGGGCGTGATTTGCAACACCGCACCGTTGGACGCAGTAGAGAGCGGGCCATCTTTTGTTGCGGGTCGGTTTTGATTACTAAAATTAAAGACTGCGGGAAAGTTCTCCATTGTTATCAGTGAAGGGCGAGCGGTTAACGATGCGCCGCCTTGTTCGACAATCCTTTGAATTTCAGCCTGAAATTTTTTCATCTCCTGGGCGTTAAGAACAGATTTGTTGCCGTTAATAACCTCATCGTAAACGCTGCCTCGGCGGCTTAAACGTTTTTCCTGCATGCCGGTGTTAAGAACCTGGCGGTTATCCACGTCGATAACGAGGGTATCGATGGCGACCGATCTCAGCGGAACATCGAGCTTTTCAATGAGCTGCGCATACTCACTCCTTTTGGCGGGGTTGTCCTGAATGAGGATGGCATTGCTGCGTGTACTGACCACGATTTTCGGTTTGTCATCGCTGGATGCAGGCAGTGCGGGTGCCAGTGAAATGCGGTCAGTCAGCGCTGAAAACGAAGCGCCTAAGCGGTTATTAAATGGATTTTTGCTTTCACCCGCCTCAAGCGCAGCCGGGTAATTGTAGCGCTGAAGCTGGGGCGAAGATTTTTTTGCATCTAATAGCTCCGATAATATTGTGCCAACCCCCGGAATGGTGATCAGTTCATTTTGATATTCAACCCGGATATCGGCCGCTTCAGCGAAACGCAAAGGAAAGAACATGGTTTCAAACGCGCCCCCTTTGTTTTTACTGGCATCAGGCTGTTCGACAAACATTTTTATGAGGTTCACATATTCGGTTGGGCCGCTTACCAATATTTCAGCGCTCTCCGGCAGTTCTCCCCAGCCAAATCGCTTATCCAGCAGACCTATATCCGTTAACGCCTTTTTAAGACTATCAATCGACTCGCCAGACACTTTAATCTTTAGCGAGTGCTGATCTGTTTTACTGCTGACGTATAATTTATCCTCGAAAATAAACCACTGTAAATTATATTCAAGCGCCAGGCGTTCAATAAACTGCTGAGCCGTATTAGCGCGTAGTTTATTCTTTACCGCTGCCGAAATTTTTGGATCTATAACCAGGCGTAGCGAAAATGCATGAGCAAAATCCTCCAGCACTTTATTTAACGGCGCTGGGGTGTTTTGATACGAGAATTCACTACTGTTTAATATGGCGGGCACAGCCGCCACGGCGTATTGATGTATAAAAACTGTTAATAATATCAGGGTTAGTGTTGCGCAGCGTTTAAATAATCTGGCGCAATGCGAAAGAGGTGAATAAAAAATACGCCAGTAGAATTTCATACATGTCACCTGTTAGCTTATCGACCATCGTTAATAATTGAGCGAGCCAGGTTGTGATTGAGCGTCACTTCCTGGTTTGCAGCCCAGGTGGCAGAAGAATATTGTTTCATATGTTGATGAAACGTGAGCCAGTCGCCCATTGACATACCGTTCATATTTTTGGCAGAGGTCTGAAAATCACTGCTGGCTTGTTTTAATTTACTATCTAACTGGCTACGCACAGAATCCATTTTTAGCATATCGATTATCCCTGTTTTATTTATAAAGACGCAGATCCGGCCGGAAACCAAACAGCATGACGCTGGCGCGTTGTTCACCGAAACGGGCAATTCTGGGTAAGAAAGCCCATTGTTCTCCGCCGAGATATTTGGCAATTCGTTGGCTGGCAAGGTTAGACGCCATAATCCAGGCGACCATGGTTTCAAACCCATATTCACGGCCAAGCAGCAGCGCCGCCAGCCCAAGATGCACGCCTAGCCCGCTGCCGCAGCGATCCGCGCGCACATATAAGGCAATTTCCCCGGTTTGCCGGCAAGCTAACGTTCCCCAGCTAAAGCGGTTGATTGACAGCCAGGCGATAATTTCCCCTTCGCGCTCCAGTACGTACACCGGCAATTTATCTTGTTGATAAAGCTCGATATAAAACCCCAGTTCTTTCTCGGTGATCGGCCTTGTTACGGGAGAATTCGCACCGGTATTCGCTGTCTCATTAAAAATCATGGTCATGGCTTCAATATCGCTTTTTTGCGCCACCCTGAGCCCGCGGGGCAGCCGTTTTAAGATTCGCTCATCTAATTTCATTTCCATTAATTACCCTTCTTCCTGATTATTTTTCAGTATTTTTCGAACTCTGGAGAGCCTGGAACGTATTGTTCCAATCGGAATACCTAATTGCTCGGCGGCGTCGTTATAACTGGTGTCTGAATCCATAATATGGTAGATGACGCTTTGCATTTTGAGCGGCAATTTATCGACCATGGCAATGGTTTCAGAAAGTTGTATTTTATGTTCGTTAATATAGTCAGGATTGAATATCTGATCGGAAATTAAAAAATTAACATCATCCAGCGCCACCATCTCAGGTTTATTAAATGTCTTTTTAAAATGATTTCGCACCAGGTTAGACGCAATGCCAAATAACCAGGTTTCTTTACTGGACGCACCAATAAACTTATGTTGATTGCGAAATGCTTCAAGGTAAGTCATTTGTACCAGATCATCTACATCACTTTGATTGTAAACCCGACGGCTGATGAATTTCCTGAGTCTGGTGGTAGTGTTTGCGACTAACTCATCTATATCGAATGCGTTTTTATCCGCTGATTCATTATTAACATTGATGGGTAACTTCCCCATAAAAATTCCCTTTGTATTATCCAGTTATTCCTTGCTCACTTATGAGTGGCAATGAAGTGAAAATCTGCCTGGTTAATTTGCAGAATATTTCAGGTACGTCTTCAGAGTGTTGGTCTTCTTTTATGTGCGCGGGTGGAGGGAAAATGCACGCTCTACAACACGTGATACGCTTTTAGGTATTTTCTTTTGCGCGCATTACTGTGTTGAGAACACTAATGTAAAGGTGTTGTCTTTTGATTGATTTGAAAAATGTCGATTGTCGACGCGTTAGCTAATACAGAGATGATTATCGATGGTTAATAAAACTTACTTATTCGATCAATGTGAAAATATGTGGCGTTCATGAGACTGTTTTTTACGAAACTGGCCGTTCGAATGGTAAACCAGACTGAACTCATTGGTGCGGTTATTGTCATGACGATTGTCTTTATGATGGTTTTGCCACTGCCGGTTTTTATTATTGATACCGCACTCTCATTGAATATCTGTATTGCCACCTTGCTGGCCATCCAGGCATTATTTATGCAGCACCCGCTGGCATTTTCTACGTTTCCGGCAGTTTTACTGCTGACAACCATGTTCCGCCTCGCGTTATCCGTTGCCACGACGCGCATGATTTTATTGCAGCATGATGCGGGTCATGTTGTTGAAACTTTTGGTAACTTTGTCGCGGGCGGTAACCTGGCTGTAGGGTTGGTTATCTTTTTGATCCTGACGCTGGTTAACTTTCTGGTCATTACAAAGGGGGCTGAACGCGTCGCGGAGGTTTCCGCCCGTTTTAATCTGGATGCGATGCCGGGTAAGCAGATGGCCATTGATAGCGATTTACGCTCGGGCCTGATTGATACGGCAGACGCAAGGGTGCGCCGCGAGCAGCTGACCAAAGAGAGCCAGCTTTTTGGCGCCATGGACGGGGCGATGAAATTCGTCAAAGGTGACGCCATTTCCGGAATTATCATCGTTTTTATTAACTTAATCGGCGGTTTTTCCGTCGGCATTTTGCAGCACGGCATGCCCGCCGCCGACGCCATGCATATCTACTCGATTCTCAGCATTGGTGATGGCCTGGTGGCGCAGATCCCGGCGCTGCTGATCTCGCTTGCGGCGGGCATTATTATTACGCGTGTTAATTCCGATAACGCGGCTTCCAGCGTCAATATCGGCGGTGAGATCATCTGGCAATTAACGCGCCACCCCAAAGCCTGGATCTATTGCGGCATCATTATGGCGCTGTTTGCGGTGGTGCCTGGCATGCCAGCAATGCTTTTCACCACCCTCAGTTTGCTCTGCCTGACATTAGCCTTCCTGCTTACCCGACAGGAAAAGCCCAGGCTGGAAATGGCGGGGCAACTTACTCCATCGATTGTCGGCGCTGAGCCTGATAATTCAACAGAACTAATGGGTTATGAAAATGTTCGCCGCTTTTTCCCGCTGCGCGCCTACCTGCTGCAATTTCATCCACAGCATCAGCAACAACCGGGGTTTGAACAACTACTCCAGCGCATCTATGCCCTACGCAACGACACTGTTTTTGAATATGGCCTCACGCTGCCCTCTTTCGAGCTTGAGGGTAATGCGCAACTGGCGCCCGATGAATTTCGTTTCTGCGTGTATGAAGTGCCGGTTATTCGCGCAACGTATGATCCTGCTAAGTGCGCCGTCAACGCCAGACTGGTCGCAGAAGATGACGGTACGCCCGGGCTTGAAGAGCGCGAAGAGCAAGGCTTGCGATGGTTTGACGTTGACGATCACCGCTTATCACAGTACGAGACCGAAAAGCGCACTTCTGGCGATCTGATCCTCGCCAGAATGCGGCGGGCCATTCTGTCAACGGGGTGGAAATTTGTCGGCTTACAAGAGAGCAAAGCGCTGATTGACTGGCTACGAAGCGAACAGCCTGAGCTGGCCGATGAACTCGAAAGGTGCTTGCCCATCGCGTGGTTTTCGGCGGTTTTGCAGCGGCTGGCCGCAGAACGTGTCACCCTGCGACCGCTGCGCCTGATTGCCGAAACATTGATTAAACATAGCCGCCATGAATCCAACCTGATGGTGTTAACCGAGCTGGTTCGCCACGCGCTGAGAGAGCAGATTTGTTACCAGTACAGCCAACATGAAACGCTGAATAGCTGGTTACTGGCACCCGCCACGGAAGCGGTGTTCCGCCAGGCATTAAACGCGGCGGGCGCGCAGCCGATGACGCTCTCTTCGGTGATGCATGAAGCGTTACTTGCCCGTTTAGCGCAGTGCTTTCCCACTGATGAAGATGCCCCTTGTGTGCTGCTTGTCGAGCCTGAGTTGCGCGGCCCGCTTTCCGGTCTGCTACGGGAGTCATCCACGCCTGTTCCGGTACTCGCCTTTTCGGAGCTTATTCCCTCGATAAAAGTCCAGATCCAGGGGCGGATCGATCTTGAAACAGAAACCCACGAACCCGCAGAACATGCAGCAGATTGAGGAAAAACATCGTGCTCTATGAACTGAGAGTGCTTAGCGGCCTGAATAGCGGCGCACTGTTACCCTTGACCGGTACGCAGTGGTTGATTGGATCATCGCCCGATGCGGACATGGTGTTATACGACGCGGCGATTGCGCAAAACCATTGCCGGCTGCATGCGACGGATAACGGCTGGCAAGTGGAGGCCCTGCAAGGCGCGGTGCTGACGAATGAAGGTCGTCGCGTTGAACACATCGATAACCTCGAACCCGGTACGCCCTTCTCGCTGGCGGGGATTTGGTTATGTGTGGCGCAGTCAGACACGCCGTGGGAAACGGAAAGCACGTCCGCTGCGCAAGCCGACAGCCAGCCGGGGTCGCATGCGCCGGTGGCTGAAAGACCGCGCGGTCGACTGAATAAAGCCGTGGCTGCGGTTTGTTTTATCCTCGCGATAGCCGCGTTCGGGCTGGGCGGTTTTTCTGGCAAAGACGCGCGGCCGACGGCGATTTCTGCGCCGGTGCCGAAGCCGCAGAAAACGTTTCTTGAAACTGCCGCGCAAACCCGCGAAATGTTGGCCTCACTGCTTCAGCAGGCCGGTTTAGGGCAACGCGTCGATCTGGAAATAACCGGTAGTGACGACATTGTGTTGCATCTGGTCGGCGATGATAAGTTACAGGCTGAAACGCAGGCGCTACTGCAACAGTTTGACCGGCGGTACCAGAGTGCTGCGCAAATCTCAGTGGATATTGTCCAGCCGCCGCCACCGCTGCCTTTTCGCATTGCCCTTGTGGTAAAGGGTGAATCCCCGTATATCGTGACCGACAACGGGCTGCGGGTGTTTATCAATGATGAGATTAGTGGCATTAAACTTCTCGCCATTAACGAAGAAAAGCTGATCTTTCAGGGTAAAACGCGGTTTGAGGTGCCCTGGTGAGCGACGGCTGGCAAGAGGAACTTGCCCGCTGGCAGCAGGCCACACAACGCCAGCTTGAGCAGACAGAGCCGGTAAATGTTATCGGCTCGGTGACCGGGATTAGCGGCATCGTTTTACAGTGTTATCTTCCGGGCGCGCGCTTAGGAGACTTATGCCTTTTGCCGCGCACGTCGGGCGACCCGATTATGGCTGAAGTAATTGGCTTTGATTCGCAAGAGGTTTCACTTGCCGCACTGGATACGCTGGAAGGCATTAAGCCCGGTTCAGAGATCCATCCTTTAGGTTTGCCCCACAGCATACAGGTCTCGCCAGCGCTGAAAGGGTGCGTATTCGATGGGTTTGGTCGTGCTCTTGGTGGGCAGGGTCAGGCCGCTTTTGTCGACACCTTAACCGCGCGATCTGTACCGGTGATGCATAACGCCACGCCGGCGACCGATCGCCTGTGTATTGAGACGCCGCTCTACACCGGGCTCAGCAGTATCGACGGTTTGCTGACGCTGGGTGCAGGCCAGCGGGCGGGGATTTTTGCCGGGGCGGGATGCGGTAAAACAACGCTGCTGGCGGAGCTGGCGCGAAATATACCGTGCGACACCATCGTGTTTTGCCTGACGGGTGAGCGCGGGCGCGAGCTGCGTGAGTTTATGGACAGGGAGTTGGATGAAGCGCTACGTCAGCGCACCGTGCTCGTGTGCGCCACCTCGGATCGCAGCAGCATGGAGCGTGTGCGCGCTGCGTTTACGGCCACCGCCATCGCCGAAGGGTTTCGCCAGCAAGGGGAATCGACTTTGCTCATTGTTGATTCGCTGACACGTCTTGCCCGCGCACAGCGCGAAATCGGGCTTGCCAACGGCGAACCGCCGGGGCGCAATGGCTTTCCTCCTTCGGTTTACAACCTGCTCTCGCGGCTGGTTGAACGCAGTGGACGTACCCGGCAGGGCACTATCACCGCGCTGTATTCGGTACTGGTTGAACAAGATTCGATGCACGACCCGATTGCTGACGAAGTGCGCTCTTTAGTGGACGGGCATATTATCCTTTCGCGCAAACTGGCCGATCAGGGACATTATCCCGCCATTGATGTGGCAGCCAGCCTGAGTCGGGTCATGAATAATATTACGGGAACTGAACAGCAAACTATTGCCACAGATATAAGGCAATTAATGACGGCCTATGGTGATATTGAAATGTTAATTCGCCTGGGCGAATACCAGACCGGCAGCGATCCCTTTACCGATTACGCGGTTGCGGTTAAACCGGCACTGGATAATGTTCTCAAACAATCATTACGCGCGCCGCGAGCGCCTGAAATAACCTTAAATCAATTACGGGAGATCGTGGCGAATGCTCCGGGTCCGCAAGGTGTTTTATAACGCAGAGGATGAAAACACTGCAGATGAATCGCTAAGATTAACTTCGCTGCTGCGCCAGTTATTATCGCTTTATCATTACCGGACGATAAAAACGGAACTGGCGTGGTTAAAGCAACAGCGCGAAATGGTAAAAATGGCGCAACAACTTGACGCGCTTAATCGCTATTCACAACATATCGCCCACTATAATCGTGATTACTTTTCCGCGATGAGCGACCGTAATACACAGCGCGCGTTATCGTTAATGGATATGCGAAAGTGGCTTGAAAAAGAACAGGGAATGGTGCAGCAACAGCAGGACACCATATTGCGAATTAAGCAGCAAGAAACAGATTATCTGCGCCAGTGCGATGAGGTCGCTGCGCACTTTCAGCAGGTTATCGGAAAAAGAAAACGGCAGGAAAAGTTTCGTTTTATCCTTGAGCAACTGCATGCCATTTAGTGTTAGGCAAAGAGCCATTATTGATGAATAAAGCTGCGCTGTTATTTCCTCCTGTCAGTAAAGATGAGGTCATCGCCCGGCAATATCTGGATCGACAACCGATATTGAATTTTCAATGTAATGGCCAGCAAGGGCAGTTACGACTCTTTCCATTGCAGGCGGGAGAACGATTGCCGGATAAACCGATATGTTTTGCCAGTCAATACGGGAAATTACGCCTTTATAATGCGGAGCCTTTGTTGAGCCTGTTATCGCTTTGTCCGTTATTAGCTGAAAATAATAATACCTCGGCGCAGTGGTACTGGGATGTGTATAACGCCGCGCTCAGTCAGGAAATTAAAAATATAGTCGGTTACTTGCAGCCTGCTGAGGAAAGCCATGAACCGGAAATTTATTGTTGGATTGAAATAAAAAATAGCGAGCAATATGAAAGAGGATTAATGGCGCTGTCGCCGTTAACATTAATTCGCCTGCTTCAGCATTCGGCGTGGCACTTTTCCCCGACGCGGCAAAATAAGCAGTTTTTACTCTCTTTCCCGTTGATCCTGGCCTCAACGGAGCTTGCGGTAGACGCGTTACGGCATTTACGCGTTGGCGACATTGTGCTGCCAGAAAATCGGCTTTTTAACCCGGCAGGAGCAGGGCAACTGCAAATCGGCACACAGTGTTTCTCTTTACAGCAATGCGTCCCGCTGGCGCATTGCTTTACGATTGTTTCCCATAAGGAGATAGAAATGGAATTCACCCCTGTTGATACGGCACTCCCGCAGCCGGACGCGACGCTTCCCCCGGTGCCTTTATCGCGCGAGATCCCATCACAACCTCATGAAATGCCGGATCTTTCCTCTGTTCCCCTGAGGATAACGCTGCGTGCGGGAACGCTAACATTGACGCTCGACGCGCTGCAGTCGCTGCGGGCGGGTTCGATACTGACATTCACGGATTTTACCCCCGGTCAGGCGGCCATTTATTATGGCGAGCGCCCGCTGGCGCAGGGCACTTTGGTGGATGTTGAAGGTGTGCTGGGGCTGCAAATTACCCGCATGGAGCATTTCTGATGGATATTCAGCAGATCAATCCCGCGGCGCTGGCACTGTTTATCGCGGCGCTGACGTTGTTGCCTTTGCTGATGATTATCTCCACCTCGTTTCTTAAAATTTCCGTTGTTTTGCTGATTGTACGCAACGCGTTGGGCATACAGCAGGTGCCTGGCAATATGGTGATCTACAGCATTTCGCTTGCCGCAACGCTGTTTATTATGGGGCCGGTGTTTAATGACATGACCCAGCGCGTGCGACAAATCTCACCGGATAAAATCGATGTCGCCGCGATTTATGCTCACTACCCGACGGTAATTGCGCCGCTGCAAAGCTTTTTACAGCGCAATATTGATGCAGATACCCATGTTCGTTTAACGGAAGCGGCAAAAAAACTGTGGAAAGATCAGGCGAGTAACCCAATAACGCGCGATAACCCTGTGCTGATATTAAGCGCGTTTGTACTTTCGGAATTACAGTCCGGTTTTAAAATTGGTTTTTTAATTTATATTCCCTTTTTAGTGATAGACCTCGTTGTATCGACAGTGCTGATGGCATTGGGAATGCAAATGGTGGCACCGATGTTTATTGCAATTCCGCTTAAATTATTGCTTTTTGTTTTGATTGAGGGGTGGAGTCGTTTACTTGAAGGGTTATTTTACAGCTACATTTAGCGATGAGAATAAATATGTATATTGTCGAGTTGCTCAAGCAGGGGTTAATACTGGCGATGATGATATCGGTTCCGCCAGTAGTGACCGCTGTGGTGGCGGGTATTATCATTGCGCTGCTGCAATCGGTGATGCAATTACAGGATGCAACATTACCTTTTGCGTTGAAAATGGTGGCTGTTGGCATCATTCTGGCTTTTTCCGGCCACTGGATGCTGCAAAAAACAGTGCAATTAAGTATTAACTGTTTTGACTTAATCAGCCAGATAAGAGCCTGGCAATGACGTTTGTCTCTTTCGACTGGTTAGGTGAGGCGTTAATGGCTCTGGTGAGTGCCTGTGCGCGTATTTATCCCTGCATAGCGATTATTATTGCTTTTTCTTTCAGGGAGATCAGAGGCGCGGTGCTCTACAGTATCGCACTGGTATTTACTTTTCTTCCCGCAACCACCTTTTATGCGCAACCCGATTTTGGCAGTATCAAAGGCATCATGTTTATTATCTTGATGATAAAAGAGTCGCTGCTGGGTATGTTTTTAGGCTTTCTGTTGGTTGTACCTTTCTGGTTATTCGAAAGCGTCGGGGTTCTGTTTGATAATCAGAGCGGCGGACAAATGGGTGAGCAAATTAACCCGGCGATAAGTAACAGCGGATCATTTTTTGGTTATGTTTTTAAGAGCGTTTTTTTACTGATATTTATTCATTTTCACGGTTTCGCTTATCTTATTGATATTCTCTGGCGCAGCTACACCTTCTGGCCGATCGATAAACTTTTTTTCACTGACACTGCGGTAACTTTTAAACAGTGGTTATCTTTTCTCGCAGACATATTCTCTTTTATTGTTATTTACAGCGCGCCTTTTGCTGTGCTGATGCTGATGATCGAGTTTAGCGTGGCGATCCTGAGCCTTTACAGCCCGAAAATGCAGGTCACCAGCGTGACCATCCCGTTAAAAATTATTATCGGTTTGTCCTTCCTGGTGATGTATATCCCGACATTACTGCATCTTGCGGAGCAGCAATTATTGCAGCCTGATCGCGTCGTCCCGATGATTTCTTCCACGCTTAATCTGACGGCGGATTAAGCGATGGCGGAAAAAAACGAGCAACCCACGCCGAAAAAAATCCGCGATGAGCGTAAGAAAGGGAATGTTTTTAAAAATGAAGGGGTGCCACTGCTGCTGCTGATCACGCTGGCGATGGAATTCATTTTTATCATGATGGAGCGCGGCATCGATCGTTTGCAACAGCTCTTCATTGTGGCGCTGAGCTTCATTACGCTGCCGTTTATTACAGCGGCAAAGCGGTTAACGCAGTTGCTGGCAGTCGAATTGAGTATTTTCCTGGCGCCTGTTCTGGGCGTGGCGATAGCGGCAAGGTTATTAGGAAACTGGCTGCAATTTGGCTTTCTCATCGCGCCTGAATCGGCGATGCCAAAATTTGAACGCCTAAACCCGCTACAAAAAATTCAGCAAATGTTCTCCTCCAGAGAGCTCGCAGAGTTGGTAAGCAGCCTGCTGAAATTCTTAACTATCGTCTATGCCAGCTACAGTGCGGTTTATCCGCATATCAACGAAATCGTCTTTCTGGCGGCAAGCCCGCTGATGCGCGTAGCGCAGGTGCTTCGTAACCTTGTTAGCGACATCTTTCATCACATGTTGATCCTGCTCGCTGTCTGGACGGCGCTCGATTTCGGCCTGCAAAAATATCTGTTTATCAAGACGCAAAGGATGAGCCTTGAGGAGGTGCGCCGGGAAAACAAAGATACCGAAGGCGATCCGCATATTAAATCGTACCGCAGAAGCCTGATGATGAGCCCGCCGCCGGTGCCCGTCGATGTGCCGCAGCCCGGGGAGGTGTTAAAGCTGGCGGATGTGGTGCTGAATGATGCCGCATCTCGGGTGGTTCTTCTGCGTTACGAACAGCAAAACATCGCGCTACCGCATATTCTTTTTAAACAGCAGGGCAAAGACGCGGTATCCGGGCTTCTTGATCGCGCCCGCGCGTTGAACATTCCGGTTATCGACGCGCCCCAGTTGGTTCATCTGCTGATGCAATACGAGATTGGGCAGGCCATTCCACGCCAGGCGATTGCCCACACGGCGCATATTTACAACCAACTACAACAAATGAAAAAGCGCGAGCCAGAGACAGCGTGAGAGGTGTAAAAGAGGGGCGGTTTCCCGCCCCTCTTTGGTGCGACTTGAACCTGAATTACCGCAAAAACTTCAGGACAGCTTCAAGCAGTTGCAACAAGGCAACAATGAGTTTCAGGATCAGTATAAACATCTCCATTCCGCCCATACGCTTCTCCTCTGGTCAAGGAGCACCGGCTGACGTACCTTTCCGCTACCTGTTGCCAGCCTTGTTGTTGGCGTAACGCAGTGTGCTCTTGAGGGGTTAAGGCACTGACGGCACCACCCGTTTCAGCCAGGAATTCTTGCGCCGTTGAACGCGGCCCCTCACGCTGGTTCGCAAGGTCATTATATATTAACACTGTTTATATATACAGTATTTATTGGCGGAATTTTCGACATTGATCCATACTCAATGCGGGAAAAAACGCCTGAAAATTGCGCATCCGCAGGATTCGTCGTATAGTTGCGTGGTTGACGTAACGCAGTGTGTTTTGCGGCCACCAACCGCGAAAATGCTGACAAAAACCTCGCTCCGGCGAGGTTTTTTGTTTTCAGACGCCAGGCAAATAAACGTGATCGGCTGCGCAGTTTTCTGCGGGTGCGTAAAAAGCAGTTGTCGGCGAATGATTCCTGTGCTTGTATAAATCTCGTTAATAACACAACACACAGGCCCCTAATGAACGCTTCCACCAATCCGATGAACCTACTAAAAACCGCGCATAACGCCGCGGTGGTCGTCGTGCGTGTGGTGGTGGTCGTCGGCAATGCGCCGTAGGGTCCGGAACAACACACGATTCCAAAACCCCGCCGGCGCAAACCGGGCGGGGTTTTTCGTTTAAGCCTCTCCTGGAAAGCCGGCTCAGAAGAAAAGGACTGGAGCATGGCAAGTTCGGGCAGCACATCGCAATCCACGCGCTATACAGGCGCGCAGCTGATTGTTCATTTACTGGAACGTCAGGGCATCACCACCGTGACCGGCATCCCCGGCGGTACCGTTTTGCCGTTATACGACGCGCTAAGCCAAAGTAAACAGATTCGCCATGTGCTGGCGCGTCACGAGCAGGGCGCGGGTTTTATCGCGCAGGGCATGGCGCGTACGCAGGGCAAACCGGCGGTTTGTCTGGCGTGTAGCGGGCCAGGGGCAACTAACCTGGTGACCGCCATTGCCGACGCGCGTCTCGATTCCATCCCGCTGATTTGCATCACCGGCCAGGTTCCGGCCTCGATGATTGGCACCGATGCGTTCCAGGAAGTGGACACTTACGGCATCTCTATCCCCATCACAAAACACAACTACCTGGTTCGCGACATCAGCGAACTGCCGCAGGTGATTTGCGATGCGTTTCGCATTGCGCAGTCCGGTCGCCCTGGCCCGGTGTGGATAGATATTCCTAAAGATGTGCAGACGGCGGAAATCACCCTCAGCGAGCTGCCGGAACCGGGTCATAAAGCGCCAGCACCCGCCTGGAACGCTCAGGATGTTCACGCCGCCGCAGAGATGATCAATGCCGCCGAGCGCCCGGTGCTGTATCTGGGCGGTGGGGTGATTAACGCGCCGCAGCAAATTCGTCACCTGGCGGAAAAAGCCAATATGCCCACCACCATGACGTTAATGGCGCTCGGCATGTTGCCAAAACAGCACCCGCTGTCGCTCGGGATGCTGGGAATGCACGGTGCCCGCAGCACCAACTACATTTTGCAGGAAGCGGATCTGCTGGTGGTGCTTGGCGCACGTTTTGATGACCGGGCGATTGGCAAAACTGAGCAGTTCTGCCCGAATGCCAAAATTATTCATGTGGATATCGACCGCGCGGAGCTGGGCAAAGTGAAGCAGGCGCATGTGGCAATCCAGGGCGACGTTGGCGACGTGCTCGATGCGCTGATCCCGCAAGTTGAAGCCCATTCCCGCCACGCCTGGCGCAACACCGTGGAACAGCTGCAAAAAGAGTTTCCCGGCGCGATCCCGCAAGCGGGCGACCCGCTTACCCATTACGGTTTGATCAATGCGGTCGCTGCCTGCGTGGATGACAGTGCGATTATCACCACCGATGTTGGTCAGCATCAGATGTGGACGGCGCAGGCTTACCCGCTGAACCGCCCGCGCCAGTGGCTGACTTCCGGCGGGCTGGGCACCATGGGTTTTGGCCTGCCTGCGGCGATTGGCGCGGCGCTGGCAAACCCGGAGCGTAAGATCATCTGCTTTTCCGGTGATGGCAGCCTGATGATGAACATCCAGGAGATGGCCACCGCCGCGGAAAATAATCTCGATGTGAAAATTATCCTGATGAATAACGAAGCGCTGGGGCTGGTGCATCAGCAACAGAGCCTGTTCTACAAGTCCGGCGTGTTTGCCGCAACGTATCCCGGCATGATCAACTTTATGCAGATTGCCGCTGGTTTTGGCCTGCATACCTGCGATTTAAACGCCGAGTCCAACCCGCAGGCTGCGTTGCTGGAGGTTATCTCTCGTCCGGGCCCGGCGCTGGTGCATGTGCGTATCGACCCGCAAGAAAAAGTTTACCCGATGGTGCCGCCAGGCGCGGCGAATACAGAAATGGTGGGGGAATAAGCCATGCAAACAACTGATAACGTCATTCTCGAACTCACCGTGCGCAACCATCCGGGCGTGATGACGCATGTCTGTGGGCTGTTTGCCCGCCGCGCGTTCAACGTGGAAGGCATTCTTTGTCTACCGCTACAAAGCGGCGAGCAGAGCCGCATCTGGCTCCAGGTGGCGAACGACCAGCGGCTGGAACAGATGATAAGCCAGATCGATAAGCTGGAAGATGTGGTGCAAATTATCCGCCACCAGACCGATCCTGGCGTGTTCAACAAACTCGGTCTGTTCTTTGAGTAATCGCCGCGCTTAACGCTGGCTGATGTCGAACAGCAGATTGCGTAGCCACTGATGCGCCGGATCGCGGTGGCTGCGTTCGTGCCAGGCCAGGGTTTTGGTAAACCCCGGTATCGGCAAGGGCGCTTCACGCATACACATGCCCGGTGTCAGGCTGGCGAGGCGCTGCGGCACCACGGCAATCATATCGCTGACGGTTAACATCTCTGGCAGGATCAGGAAGTTATTCACCGACACGCCCACGCGGCGGCTTTTACCGATTGCGGCCAGCGCGTTATCCGCCACGCCGCGAAAACGTTCTCCATCCCACGATACCAGCGCGTGCTCCAGCGCGCAGAAGCGCTCCAGTGTCAGCGTATCTTGCGCCGCATCCGGGTGGTCGGCGCGCATCATGCAGACAAAACGTTCCTCAAACAGCGCCCGGCTGTGCAGTGCTTCCGGCGTGCTGTGCGGTGTCATTAACGCCGCATCCACTTCGCCGCGCTCAAGCTGGCTTACCAGCCGCTGCGGCTCCACGGGTTCAACGCGGATGCGGATCCCCGGCGCGTGCTTTTTCAGCTCAGCAATAAACGGCACGATCACCACTTTAAGCGCGTAGTCGGTTGCTGCCAGCGTCCAGATAAATGTGGCGCTGAGCGGGTCAAAGGCGATGGGTTTCAGCAAGCGGTCGATATCGGCAAGGATCTGTTTAACCGGCGCTGCCAGGGCCTGCGCACGCGGCGTGGGCACCATGCCATGCGGCGCGCGGATAAACAGCGGGTCGGCAAAATAATCACGCAGTCGCGTCAACATGCCGCTCACCGCCGGTTGCGTCAGCGAAAGGCGGGCGGCAGCGCGGGTGACATGGCGTTCATCAAGCAAGGCATCGAGCGTTTTCAACAGGTTAAGATCGAGGTTTCTGATATCGTTATTCATGATGATGACCAGCCAGAGCGATAATAAAGATTATCGCATTTACGGCTGTCCGTAGCGGGTAATTTCCCCGTATGATGAGCCTCTTTTGCGCTTCGGGAGCGGTTATGATTTGGTTGATGTTGGCAACGCTGGTGGTGGTTTTTGTGATTGGTTTCAGAGCATTAACTTCTGATTCTCGCCGCGCGATTCGCCGCCTCACCGACCGACTCAACATTCAGCCCGTGCCGGTGGAATCAATGATCGATCAGATGGGCAAAAGCGCCGGTAACGAATATTTAAGCTACCTGACGCGCCCGGACGAAGCGCACCTGCAAAACGCCGCCCAGGTGTTACTGATCTGGCAGGTGTCTATTGTCGATAGCAGCGAGCAGAACCTGGTTTACTGGCACCGGTTGTTGCAAAAAGCGCGGCTGGCAACACCTGTCACCGATGCGCAAATCCGCCTGGCGCAAGGGTTTCTGCGCGAACTGGAACCGGACAGAGCCGATCTCAATAACTTCCAGATGCGCTATAACGCGCTGTTTATGCCCGAAGAGGGCGTTCACTGGCTGCACTGATATCACGCAGCGTGATGACGCTCATCAAAGATAGTCATTAGATTTATAACACCGCGCGGCGCAAAGTGGCCTCGTTCATCCATGACGAGGTACACCATGACGCAATCTCTGACGCAAAGCGCCATTGTCTGGCCGCAGGATTACCTGCCAGGCACCACCGATAATTTTGTCTCCAACGAAATCATTGTCGCCGGGCTAACGGCACATGAGATCTGGGCACAACTGAACGATACTCGCCTGTGGCCGACTTACTACAGCAACGCGCAAGACATCCGTTTTCACGATGGCAGCGGCCCGTTATTAAGCGCCAGTGCCCGTTTTCGTTTCACTACCTTTGGTTTTCCGGTCGAGGCGCAGGTGTGTGAATATGTGCCGCCGGTTGAAGGCCTGGCCGCGCGTATCGCGTGGTATGGCTGGGTGGAAGGGGATGCGCAGTCGCGTCTGGATGCGATTCATGCCTGGTTGTTTGAGGATTTACCTGGCAGCCGCGTGCGCATCCTGACCCAGGAATCGCAAACCGGTGTTCCGGCGCGGCAACTGGCGAGCGCGGTGCCAAACCCGATGATCAATGCTCACCAGGAGTGGATTGTCGGCCTGGCAACGGCGGCGCGTAACGCGCGGGCTAAAGAGTAAACCGTGCTGGTGTCGCGGCATAAACCTCATCGTTGTCATGCCGCGACTCCATATACACACTGGCGGACACGCTTTGTGCCTGGCGGTTGAATTCATCGCCGCCACAGAGTTGCCAAATTGTTAATTGCGTCACACATTTTGAATGTTACACTGCGCGACTTTCACGAATAAAAACTAAGCAGGTAACCAATGAGTGAGCAATCTGTAACGCAATCTTCTACGGATACGGTAAGTCGCCCGAACTGGTCGGCGGTATTCGCCGTGGCGTTTTGCGTGGCTTGCCTGATAACCGTGGAGTTTTTGCCGGTAAGCCTGCTCACGCCAATGGCACTGGATCTGGGGGTGTCGGAAGGTCTCGCCGGGCAAACCGTCACCGTGACGGCGTTTGTTGCGATGTTTGCCAGCCTGTTTATCACCACGGTTATCCGTGCCGCCGACCGCCGCTATGTGGTGATCGCGTTCGCGGTGCTGCTTACGCTTTCCTGCCTGCTGGTGTCGTTCGCCACCAATTTCACCCTGCTGCTGCTGGGTCGGGCCTGCCTTGGTCTGGCGTTAGGCGGTTTCTGGGCGATGTCGGCGTCGCTAACCATGCGGCTGGTGCCGATGCGCGTTGTGCCAAAAGCGCTGTCGGTGATTTTTGGCGCGGTGTCGATTGCGCTGGTGATCGCGGCTCCGCTCGGTAGTTTTCTTGGTGGCATTATTGGCTGGCGCAATGTGTTTAACGGCGCGGCGCTGATGGGCGCGGCCTGTATCATCTGGGTGTGGCAGGCATTGCCGTCGCTACCGGGGAAAACCGAGCACCATGAGAACATGTTCGGCCTGCTCAAGCGCCCCGGTGTACTGGCCGGGATGATCGCCATTTTTATGGTCTTCGCCGGGCAGTTTTCCTTTTTCACCTATATTCGCCCGGTTTATATGAATCTCGCCGGGTTTGATGTAGACGGGCTGACATTAGTGCTGCTGAGCTTCGGTATCGCCAGCTTTGTCGGCACGTCGTTCTCCTCGGTGGTGATGAAGCGCTCGGTGAAACTGGCGCTGGCGCTGGCACCGTTAACCCTGGCCATTAGCGCCCTGGTGCTAATTCTGTGGGGCAGCGATAAGGTTGTCGCGGCGGGCATCGCCATTATCTGGGGGCTGGGTTTTGCGCTGATCCCGGTGGGCTGGTCAACGTGGATCACCCGCACGCTTGCCGATCAGGCAGAAAAAGCCGGTTCCATTCAGGTGGCGGTGATCCAGCTTGCCAACACCTGCGGCGCGGCGATTGGCGGCTTTGCCCTCGATCACTACGGTTTACTTTCGCCGCTGGTGCTTTCCGGTAGCCTGATGCTGTTAACGGCGCTGCTGGTGGCCGCGAAAGTGCGGGTAAAAGCGTAAACCAGTCGGCTTATGCGGCGCGTATTTTGCGCCGCGAATCCCAGGAAATCAGCAATACCGACGAGACAATCAGCAGCGTGCCGAGCCAGTCCGGCAGCGAAAACGCCACGCCGAGGAGCGCCACTGACAGCAGGGCGCTGCTCAGCGGTTCGGCGCAACTCAGAATGCTGGCTTTCGAGCCGCCAATCATCTGCGCGCCTTTCAGATAGAGGCTAAACGTCAGCGCGGTGCCAATCACCACCAGGTAGAAGAACGCCATCAGCAGGCGGCCATTCACCACAACATCATTTCCCTGCCCGCCAAAGAAGGGCGTCAGCATCAGTCCCGCCAGCAACATACTCCAGCCGACAATCGGCAGCGTGCCGTAACGGGCGATAAGCTGCGAAGGGTAGGTAGTGTAAAACGCGGCGGCAAACGCCGAGACAATGCCCCACAGCAGCGCTTCAGGCGAGATAGAGAGCGACGTCAGATTGCCGTGCGTCACCAGTAAAAATGTACCGATAAGCGAAGTCACAATCGCCGACGCCACGGGGAAGGTGGGGCGCGCTTTGCGCACCAGCGCGAACCACGCCACGATAATCGTCGGCGAGAGAAACTGCAGCACCGTCGCGGTGGCGGCGTTGGATTTTTCAATCGTCAGCAGGAAAGTGAGCTGCACGGTTAGCGCGCCAAACAGCGAGAAGAACAGCAGGCTAAAGGCGTCTTTGCGGTTTTTCAGGATGGCGAAAATTTTGTCACCGTGGACAAACGACAGCGTTAACAAAATCACGCCGGTGAACAGCAGTCGCGTCATCGTCAGCCACGGCGAGGAGATATGACTTTTCTGCATTATGTACTGCGCGCAAACCCCGGAACTGCCCCATAAAACGGCGGCGGCCAGGACGTAAAACATCCCTTTCTTGCTCGAACCCATGTGCTAACCCAACTCTGTAATGCTGATGACTTATCGTAAGGCCGCGCATCATAACACATGTACAGAGTTTAACCGGAAGCGGCATGAGGGGGGACCGCCTCCGGTTTTGTTACCTTACCACCAGGCTTCCCACATCGCGCCGATGTTGAACGAATCGAGCGTCGAGTCGTTGGTGCCGTTCACGCGTGCGGTGCGTTTGTTATCCACTTCGCCGCCGGTCACGTAGAAGCGCAGCATCGGGCGGAACTCTGGTCCCATCGCGATAGAGATGTTCTGCGACAGGGTTGCTTTCCAGCCGTGGTTATCGCCGCCGTCATCATAATCTACGCGTTGATAACCCAGTTCCAGCCAGGTGGAGTGCACATCGTTCCACCAGTGCATCGGGCGGACAATCGCGCCATAGTTGCGGCGGTTATCCGCTTTGTTGGCGCTGTTGTCGTAGTCGTGGTACGCGAGCAGGTAGTCCACCTGCGTCTGCCGGGAGAATTTGTAGCTGCCTTCGAAGCTGGCGTAAATCGCGGTCAGATCGTCGGTTTTGTTAAATACGCTGTTATCCGCGTTATCGGAGTAGCGCGCGATCAGTTTGTTAATGCCGTGGTCGTAGGTGTGGCTCAACACCGCACCACCTTGCCAGGCTTTCAGACGGGCATCGCTTTCAATCGCTTTCGAATCAAAACCGTAGTTAGCGTAGATTTCCAGATCCAGCGGGCCGACTTTCATGCCGTGGATTTTGGAGGTCACCGCATAGTTACCTTTATCGCCGACGTTGGAGCCGCCAGTACAGGTGATGCGTGACGGGTTGGCTTCATCTTCCAGCACTTCCGGGCTACAGGATGCCACCGAACCAACAGCCGCGACATCAAACTGCACGCCGCCGATATCGAAGTTTTTCACCCCGGCGCCCTGGCCGTCGTGGTTCATCCAGAAGTAGTCGTTGATGCCCTGTTGTGGACGCTGGTGGAAATCACGCCCTGCCCAGAAGTAGGCGTTCGGGTTGGATGCCAGCAGGTTGGTCACCCCGGCATAGGCTTTTTTCAGGTTAACTTCGTCGCCCCAGTGGTCGAACATCACGTTGACGTCCCAGATTGCGCCGTTGTCGCCTTTAAAGGCTTTGGAGAGCTGGAATTCACCGCCGTTGCCTTCGTTGCCCAGACGACCAATCGCCGACGCGCCGTTATAGGAGCCATCGACGCCAACATATTTCTGATCGCCAGACTGGAAGTGCGCGCCATAACGGGCGTAACCGCTAAATTTCAGGCCGTAAGGCACCGCCAAATCCGGGGTTTGCGCCGCGCTTTGCGGTTCCACCACCACATCCGCTTTTTTATTCACGGCGGCGTCCATTTTCGCCTGGCGTTCCGCCAGCGCTTTATCCACCGCCTTGGCGACGATGGCATCGATTTGCTCTTGGGTAAACTCTTGTGCGAAGACGGAGCCAGAGCAAAGGGTGGCCGCAACCGCCAGCGCCACTGGAAGTTTTTTATTAATTCTCATGGTTATCTCAATTTAGTAAGTTATTCTCAGACAATAACCATCCCGGGTGACCGGGCAGAGATTATTGCCATCACCATTACGAACTGCTTTTATTTTTTAAATGCGGGTACAGCTTAATTAAGATTTACCGTAATCAATTCTCCGTTAATTATTGCCGATATAAAGTGTGAAGCTGAATTATCTCTTCGGATAACTCACGCGCTAATAATGATGTCATTAAATGATCCTGCGCGTGTACCATAATTAATGTCATCGGTTGCCGGGCTTCGCCCGCATCCTGTTCGATTAATTTGGTTTGCATGTGATGCGCCTGGCGCGAGTAGCCATCCGCCTCCTTCAGCAACTGGCGCGCTTCGTCAAGATTGCCTGCCCTTGCCGCGCGCAGCGCTTCAAAGCACAGGCTGCGCGACTGTCCGGCGTTGACGATAATTTCCATTACCGCTTCTTCGAGTTCAATCATTGTCATTTAATCCTGAGTAAAACCATTATTTTCAGCGGTGGCGGCAAACCACTCTCCACTTTTCTTAATGGTACGTTTTTGCGTTGCCAGATCTAATTGCACAAAACCGTAGCGGTTTTTATAGGCATTACACCATGACCAGTTATCAATAAATGTCCACATATGGTAGCCAAGGCAATGACACCCTTCGCTAATTCCTTTATGCAGCCAGATAAGATGATCGCGAACAAACGTAATACGATAGCTATCGTTTATTTGCCCATCTTTAATAAAACGCTGTTCGTTCTCGACTCCCATACCGTTTTCGGAAATAAAACAGCGTGGGTTACCGTAATTGACGCGTAAGTTCGTGAGAATATCGTAAATACCCGGCTCATAAATTTCCCACCCGCGATACGGGTTCATTTTGCGCCCTGGCATTTCGTAATAATCAAACAACCACTCCGGCATAAACGGCGCATCGGGATTGACCGCGCTGTCCCGGCACTTTACCCGCCGTGGCTGGTAATAGTTAATGCCGAGCAGGTCGATTTTCCCTTCTGCAATCAGCGAGATATCGTCCGGCTGGCAGGCGGGCAACTGGTCATACTCTTTGAGCAGCGCCACCAGGTCAGCGGGATACTCGCCGCGCAGTACCGGGTCGAGAAAACTGCGATTGAACAGCAAATCGGCATAGTGCGCCGCTTTCACATCCGCCGGGTGCTGCGAACGTGGATAGGACGGCGTCAGGTTCAACACAATGCCAATCTCACCGGCGTAAAACCCGGCGCGAAATGCTCTCACCGCGCTGGCATGCGCCAGTACCGTGTGGTACGCCACCGTGGCCGCACGTTTAAAATCCACCACGTTCGGGTAATGGAAATCGTACAGATAACCGCCCTCTACCGGCACAATCGGCTCGTTAAAGGTGAACCAGTGATGAACCCGATCACCAAACAGCTCGAAACAGATTTGCGCGTAGCGGCTGAAAGCCTGCACCACTTCCCGGCTTTCCCAGCCGCCTTTTTCCTGCATCACCATCGGCATATCGAAGTGAAACAGCGTGATAAACGGCGTAATACCCTGCGCCAGCAGCTCGTCGATGACCTCGTTATAGAACGCCACCGCCTGCGGATTCACTTCACCATCGCCATCCGGGATCAGCCGTGACCAGCTGATAGAGGTGCGAAAGCTGTTGTGCTTGAGCTGCTTTAACAGCGCGATGTCCTGCCGCCAGTGGCGATAAAACGTCGAGGTCTCTTGCGGCCCAATCTGCTGGTGAAAGCGCCACGGTTGGCTGGCAAACCAGGCATCCCATGTGGTTGCGCTTTTACCGCCTTGCTGGCTTTCCCCTTCGGTTTGCAGCGCAGAGCTGGCGCTGCCCCACCAGAAGTTTGCGGGAAATACGTATTTCATTACCGACTCCTTTTCGTTACTGCGAATGCGTTACGGCTTAGTTACTGCGGACGGTTTCCGTCATCGGCGCGCTGCTCTGCGCTTTTTCTTCTTCTGCTTTCATTAATGAATGCTCGTAAGCACGCAGGAACGGCAGATACATCAGGGCGGACATCACCATACAAATCAGGCACATCACCACCGGGCTAAAGGCCCAGTTCGCCGCCCAGGACGCACCGATAGGCGCAGGCGTTGTCCACGGTGTCAGGGAGACGACTTGCGCCAGCAGACCCATTTTGGTGGCGGTGTAAGCCAGCACGGCGTTCACCAACGGCACGCAAACAAACGGCACAAACAGCATCGGGTTCATGATGATCGGCGCGCCGAACAGAATCGGTTCGTTGATGTTAAAGAAGCTCGGTACGACGCCCATTTTGCCGATGGTGCGCAGATGCGCGACGCGGCTACGCAGCAGCAGGAACGCCAGCGGCAGGGTGGAACCGACGCCGCCAATCAGCAAGTAGTGATCCCAGAAACCTTGCAGATAAACGTGCGGCAGCGCAGCGCCCGCAGCCAGTGCGGCCTGGTTGGCGGAGAGGTTTGCCATCCAGAACGGGTTCATGATGCCGGTGACAATCAGCGAACCGTGGATACCGGCGAACCAGAAGATCTGGCACAGCAGCACGGAAAGCAGAATGGCAGGCAGGGAGTCGGACGCGGAGACCAGCGGTTCCAGCACGTGCATAATCGCCTGCGGCAGGATCATGCCGGTTTGCGCTTCAATAAACAGGTTCAGCGGGTGCAGCGTACCAATGATCACCAGCACCGGAATGAGGATTTCAAACGAACGGGCAACGCCGGTCGGCACCTCTTTGGGCAGGCGAATGGTGATGTTGTGCTGTTTAAGCCAGGCGTAAACGCGGGTGGAGTAAATCGATGTCAGCAGCGCAGTGAAAATGCCCTGCCCGGAGAGATACTGGGTAGAAATTTTGCCATCGGCATACGGTGCGGCGACCAGCAGAAACGCCATAAACGCCAGCAGACCGGTCATTACCGGGTCGAGGTTAAACTGGCGACCGAGGCTCGCGCCGATCCCGACGGAAATAAAGAAGGTCATTACCCCCATGCTGAGGTTAAACGGCAGCATCAGCTGTGCGCGGTATTCGGTGGAGAAATCGAGCCACGCGCGGGCGAAACCGACGGTGGTGTCGGCGGAAAACGGCGGGAAGATAAACACCAGCATAAACGAGCCGATGATCATAAACGGCAGCGCGGCGGTAAAACCGTCGCGAATAGCGATAACGTACTTCTGTTGCCCGAGGCGACCGGCCAGCGGCGTAATGCTTTGCTCAATAACCGTAATCATTGATTGATATAAGGAACTCATAAGAACACCTTTTTAATGCGCCGCTTCTATGAGCGACAGTGCATAGTCCAGTACCTCATTGCCACGTTGCATTCCGTAGTCCATCGGGTTGATGGGTTGGACCGGAATACCCTGAGCGGCGGCCTTTTCTGACAGCGTGTTTAACATGTATTTGACTTGCGGTCCGAGAAGCACGACCTGGTAACGCGGAAATTGCGTGTCGAACTCCGCGACGCCATACGCGTCGATCTCTACCGGTATATCGCGTTCCTTCGCGGCTTCCAGCATTTTCCTCACCAGTAAGCTGGTGGACATACCGGCTGAACAGCACAACATAATCCTGAACATCGTTAACCATCCTCGAAGTGTAAAAAGTTATTGCGGGGTCGATTGGATATCATATGGAAACCGGTTTCCATTTGTTCGCCGCAGAAGTGTGATAGCTGTCAATGTCTATGAATTATCTGATGCCGTAATTGGATTTGCGTCACGGAATTTGGCACTCTGTTGAGAACAAAAAGTGCAAAATGGAAAATCGGTTTCCATCAAAAAGCGAAACCGTTATACTGCGTGTGGTTATATATTAGCCGTTGAAGTATTTAGATTTTGCGGGCGCAATGTGCGTCTGTCAGGGGAGAAAGATGTCTACAATCAACGATGTATCACGTTTAGCTGGGGTGTCGAAAGCCACAGTCTCACGGGTGTTGAGTGGTTCGCGCGGCGTTAAGGAAGCCAGTCGCCTCGCGGTGCTGAAAGCGGTCGAAGAGCTGAATTATCGGCCCAATGTTATCGCGCAGTCATTGCTCAGCCAGTCGACAGGCTGCATCGGTGTTATCTGCGCCCAGGACAATATCAACCAAACCACCGGCTACCTCTACGCGCTGGAAAAGCATTTAAGCCAGAGCCAGAAACATCTGCTGCTGCGCTTCGCCAACACCAAAGCGGAAGTGATGAGCGCGCTGGATGAGCTGACCTGCGGGCTGTGTGACGATGTGCTGATTATCGGCGCGCGTTTTCCGCTCAAAATTGACGACGAAAACGTCATTCTGGTGGATTGCGTTGAGTCTGCCGACGCCACGCCCAACTGTATTCAATTTGATCACGCCTTCGCCGCCGAAACGGCCTGTAACTACCTGATTAGCCAGAGCCGCCGACAAATTGCGCTAATCCACCCACGCACCGCCGCAGCCGATCAAGTGCTGCACGGTTATAAGCTGGCGCTGGAAAATAATTTCCTGCCGTTTAACCGTAACCTGGTGTTTATGGATGATACTTCGTCCTCTGTTGCGTTGCAGGTGCTGCTCAATAACGCAACTACTCTGAATTTCAACGCGTTGCTGGTGGCGGATGAGCAGGAAGCCCAGCGTGTGATCCCGCAATTGCAGGCGTTTAATAAATCGGTGCCGGGCGACATTATGGTCTTCAGCCTCGCCGGTTCTCTGCATTTGCCGGGCATTCCTACCATTCCGGCTATCGAATATTCGATGGACGCGATGGCGGCACGTATTGTCGCCTGGCTAAATGAAAAAACGCAGAGCGTGCTGGGTGCTTACCGGGTGCGCGGGGATTTAATTATTCCCGATGTCAGCAAACGCTAATCGCTATTTTGAAAGCCTCCGGTTGGGGGCTTTTTTATTTCCCGCTTCTAATTTTTGTCCTTAAGTTAAATAAAAAACCGCTTTAAGGTAAATCGCATTTTTACTACAAACAATTCTCTCTCTGTGCTTGTTACTGCCGATAATCCATTAGAACATCGTAAAAACGCGTAATCAAAGTGGGGAGCGGAAGATGAACAGACTGCAGACCATTTCTGTCGCACTGGCACAGAAGATGGATCAGTTGCAAGCGAGAGAGAACATCCAGCTTGCCATCGCTGCCTGCCAGTATGCCTTACACGTTTCGGGCTGGAAGGATGCCGATGTGGATAAAGCGTTCTCAGGGTTGAAACGCAACGGTACCCTGACTGAACCTGAATTGGCGTTCTGCAGAAAGCGCGGCGAGGCGCTGGATAACGACTATTTCATTAAGCAAGAAAACGGCGAGACTGATTCTATCATCTCATTTAGCCGCGCCAGGGTAGTATCCGCAATACTGCTTTTGCATGCTGGCGAGTACTCCGAATCTGTATATGAGTCATTGATTTCTTTAGATGATACTGCGCAGTTACTGGCGGTACTCTATGAAAAAGGATAAGTAATGAACAGTTTAAATATCGATTGGGTGCCTGAGTTCGGTACGATCCATACCTGGTTTGCCGCCGATAAACACGGCCGTATTGCCGTGATGGTGAATAACTGTTTTGGCGATCTTCCCAGAGCGTTATTACAAATAACAGATGTTGAATCGCTGCTGGAAAATATGAATGAGTTTCTATGGGAAGAGTCGCCCATTTTTGATGCGTACCCAGAGAATAAAAATGGTGCATTTTCCGTGGATTTATTTTCCCATATAAGATTCAGAAGTCACCCTGATAAAGCACATATTACGGAAGAGCTTAAACAGGACTGGCAGCGGTTAGGGTCGCAAAGTGATGTTAATCTGGCTATCAATAAAGGGATGTTTCTTTATTTTGGTGTAGAAGGTTCCAATCCCGGTGAGGATTACCCTGTCGGGTATGAAGGTACGACGCAAATGGGCGATTACTTCCGCTTCTTAGTCCCTACAGTGTTCGCATCGGTTGATGATTTTCCTCAACCGCTTCGCCGGGGTATTGCCGTTTCGACCATTATTGATTTCGAAAAAGACAGGTTACTGGATAATCGCCAAATCAATACCTGGTTTCCCGCCATGTTCGCGGGCCACTAAAATGCGCGGCGACGGTACTATCCCGATGGATGAATCACTCCTGGAATGCGATCTGGACTGGTTTGGCGTTGCGCCGGATGGTTCACTCGCCCATTTCGCTACTGCTGGCGTAGGCCCCGTTCCGGTGGAATTTAGTGGCTCTGTTGCCAACTATGAATTGGTTTTCGACTATTTTGCTTCGCTGCAACCGATGTCAGATATTGAGGTGATTGAGGAAAATCTGGAGGAGTTTGCTAATGAGGAGCAGCGCCAGCGCTATCTGGCCTCATTTATTGCCATGTCGCGTAAAGGGCTGTTGAGTTATGATTTTAAAGAGAATGCGTATATATTAATTGTGCGCCCAATAGTGCCGATGAAATATGACCTTCTGCCTGAAAATATAAAAAACACCCTCCCTTTTATTTAATATGTCAATACGTGTGATGGCCTTGCCTATGAAGAAGAATGAAATCTATATTGAAATGCTATCGCTGGCTTTACCCTATATCAGAAATATGCAGTCGCAGGGTACGGAAATAAAAGCACAGGACACATCCTGTTTTTTTGAGGCGGAATTACTGCATAATCTCATGCCGACACTGCTAATACCCGACGTTGTTGAGCATGACATTTGGTTTTTAAATCACCAGGCGAGGTATTATGTTGTAAACTGCAACGCAGATATTTCTCCGAATTATTATCAGCATCTCAATTCTATTAAGTCTATATTCTCGCTGGTTCCGCCTGAATTGCGGGCAGCGCTACAGTGGCAAGGCCCCTAAGCGAAACCCAGTCCACAATGTGCTGTTTCCCCCGAGGTTTAGCTCAAGCAGAAAAAATAACCGCTGCCGGGAACGGCTTAAGGCACGCTCTTACATCGCCCGCGCAGCGCGGGTTATCAGCCATTTAGCTAAATCCCACCAATCGTTAGCCATAAGTTTGCTAAGGACGTTTAGCTATAAGCCATACGTTTTCGTTGTTAGACAGGGTGCGGTGCGGCTCTTATCGTTCGTCATTATTTGTAAATTCCACGCAATCATTTGATGAGGGAGCAATTTTGGCCAGCTTCGTGAATAGCTTAAAAACAAAACCCACGCGCTTCACCCTCGCGCTGAAAATCGCGCTACTCAGCAGTGTGGTAGCGTTCTCGTCTGCCTCGTTCGCCGATGAGATCTTAAAAGAAGGCATCACACCGGCGACAGACGCCAGCCAGATCCCGGCGGCGGCGAAGCTGCGCAAAGACACGGTGGTAGCCGGTATTTCGGAGCCGCAGGGGATTTTTAACCCGTACTTCTTCGTCAATGGTTGGGATGAAAACGTCACCAACGTCATCTTCTCGCGCCTGATCGACTGGGATAGCCACGGCAAACTGGTGCCGGGCCTTGCCGAAAGCTGGACGGTCAGCCCGGATAACAAGGTCTACACCATCAAGCTGCGCCCGAACCTGACTTTCAGCGACGGCTCGCCGCTGACCGCCGAAGACGTGGCCTTTACCCTGACGGTGCTTTACGACCCGAAATATGATGGCGACACGGATATCACGCTGGCGAATATCGCGGGCGGCGCGGAATACAAAGCCGGGAAAGCGGACAGCGTCAGCGGTCTGAAAGTGATTGACCCGTTAACGCTACAGGTCACCACCACCCAGCCTGGCGCCACGACGCTGGCGAAAATCGGTGGGCCGGTGCTGTCCAAAGCCTATTACGGCAAGGGCTATCAGCGCGGCAATCTGGATTACCTGCGCACACTGCACGGCAAACCGCTGGGCAACGGGCCGTATGTTTATGAGAAATACATTCCAGGCCAGGAGATACGTTTCCACGCCAACACCCATTTCTACCGTGGTACACCGCCAACGCCGCGCTTTATCTACCGCGTGACCAATCCGTCCACCAATTTCCAGCTGTTCCAGACCGGCGAGACGGACTACGATGCGTTCACCTCGCGCCCGGATGATATTGAACAGCTGAAAATGCTCGGTTTCGCCAATATCAACCTGTACGGATCCAGCGATTACAGCAAAGTGGAATTCAACGTGCGTCGTCCGGCGTTGCAGGACGTGAAAGTACGCCAGGCGCTGATTTACGGCCTTGATCGCCAGAAGCTGATTGATGTGGTGTATCAGGGGTACGGCAAAGTGGCGATTGAGCCAATTGCGCCGATCTCCTGGGCCTATAACACGGAAGGGGTTAACCCGTACAAATTCGACCCGGCGCAAGCGAAAAAACTGCTGGATGAAGCGGGCTGGAAACCGGGGCCGGACGGCATCCGTGTGAAAGACGGCAAACGCCTGGAACTGACCTTGCTGGTGAGCAAGAAAGTGCTGAACGACGCGCTGATCCCGATTGCCAAAGAGAACTGGCAACAGATTGGCGTGCTGCTGAAACCGCAGGTTGTCGACTTCAACGCCCTGATGGCGCAGCGTAAAGCCGGCAATTATGACCTTGCCTCCTTTAGCACCAGCACGTTAAACGATCCGCATGACGGCGTGTGGGATTACTACAGCACGGAAGCGAAAGAGTCCGGCTATAACAACCCGCAGGTCGATAAGCTGATTAACGAAGGTAACGCGGTGCTGGATGTGGAAAAACGTAAACCGATTTACCACCAGCTCTATAAAGTGCTGGCGGATGATCCGCCGGCGATCCTGCTGGGCAACCGCGAAATTTTGTCGGCCAGCAGCGCCCGCGTCACCGGTTTTAAACCGGATATCTACAACGGCCTGACCGGCAGCCTGCCGGATGTGAAAATCGTTAAGTAACACCATCACAACTGCCGGGGCGTCCCGGCAGTTGCCATGAGAACGCTATGCGAAATTTTATCCTGAGGCGACTGCTGCAAACCGTACCCATGCTGCTGCTCGCTTCGCTGATTATCTTCATGCTGTTTGCCAAAACGCCGGGCGACTTTATCGACGGCAACGTCACGCTGACCGCCGCCCGCGCCGCGGAACTGAAAGCCATTTACGGTCTCGATCAACCGTTGTTCACCCGCTATCTGCACTGGCTCGGCCAGTTGTTACGTGGTGATTTAGGCTTCTCGTTGCAATACCAAATCCCGGTGAGCCAGTTGCTGAACCAGTACATCTGGAACTCGTTCCTGCTGGCAAGCGTGGCGCTGGTGTTTTACTGGGGCATCGGCCTGGCGGTAGGTATCGCCTCGGCGCTGAAACCCAACTCGTTGTTTGATCACCTGGTCAGCGTGGTGGTATTCGCCGCCATGTCTTTTCCGACCTTTTTCCTCTGCCTGCTGCTGATTAAGTGGTTTGCGGTGGATCTGCACTGGCTGCCGGTCGGCGGCATGACCAACACCGGCAGCGACGAAGGCGGCTGGGCGTGGGTACTGCAGGTGGCGGCGCACCTGGTGCTGCCGGTGCTGGCGCTGGTGATGTTGCAGGCGGGCAGCCTGACGCGCTATTTCCGCGCCAGTATGCTTGATGTGGTGAAGATGGATTTTATCCGCACCGCGCGCGCCAAAGGGTTGCGCGAACGGACGGTGATTTTTAAACACGCGCTGCGTAATGCGCTGCTGCCCATTATTACCCTGCTCGGGTTTGAACTGCCGGGGCTGTTTTCGGGCGCGATCATCACCGAAAAAGTGTTTAACTGGCCGGGCGCGGGACATATTCATATCGATTCGCTGGCGGCGCGCGATTACCCGGTGCTGATGGGCTTTACCCTATTTCTGGCGGTGCTAACCATTCTCGGCAACCTGATTGCCGATGTGCTTTACGCGTGGGCTGATCCGCGTATTCGGGTGAGGTCGTGATGTTCGGTTCGCTTTTTTCAACCAATCGCCGCCTTCGTAAAGCGGAAATCCCGGCGCTGGCGCAGGCCACGCCTTCACCGTGGCGGCAAGCCTGGAAAGCGCTGCGCCATAATCATTTAGCCATGTTGTGCCTGTTTTTGCTGGTGGTGATGACAATCTGGTGCGTGATTGGGCCGCTCTGGTCGCCGTGGAAAAATGACGCCACCGACGCGCTGATGATCAACAAACCACCCGGTGCGGAGCACTGGCTGGGCACCGATTTTCTCGGCCGCGATGTCTATACCCGCCTGCTGCTGGCGGGGCGCATTTCATTGATTATCGGTCTGCTGACCATGCTGCTCTCCGTAGCGCTCGGTTATCTGCTGGGCGCGGTTTCGGGCTATGCGGGCGGCTGGACAGACAAACTGATTATGCGGCTGGCGGATCTGGTGATGACCATCCCGAGCTTACCGCTGCTGATTGTCGCCGGTGCGATGCTGTCAGAACTCGATTTCTCCGCAGAATCACGCATCTACATGGTGGTGATCATGCTCAGTTTGCTGGAGTGGCCAAAGCTGGCGCGGCTGGTGCGCGGGCAAATTCTCTCCCTGCGCGAGCGCGATTTTATGCTGGCGACGCAGGTGCTGGGGTTGTCGTCGCGTCGCCGTCTGTTTGGTCACTTATTGCCGAATACCATCCCGATTCTGGTGGTGATGGCGACGATGGCGGTGGCGAACGCCATTCTGATGGAGTCCGCGCTGAGCTATCTCGGGCTTGGCGTGGTGCCGCCCACGCCATCATGGGGCAACATGATGGACGCCGCCAACAGCCTGATCGATTTTCAGCGCCGCCCGTGGCTGTGGATGCCGCCGGGTATCGCCATTTTTATTACCGTGATTGCGATTAACGTGTTGGGTGACGGCCTGCGTGATGCGCTGGATCCGAAGATGAAACGGAGCGTGAAATGAGCGAACCGCTGGTCACCTTTAATCAATTGTCCCTCTCTTTTGCTGGCGATCAGGGGCGCGTGCGCGCCGTGCAGGACGTGTCGTTCACCATCAACGCCGGGCAAACTATCGGCGTGGTGGGCGAGTCCGGCTGCGGTAAAAGTGTCACCGCCATGTCGCTGATGGGGTTGTTACCACCGCAAGCGGCACGCATCGACAGCGGGCAAATCCTGTTTCAGGGCACCGATCTGCTGCGCCTGAAGCCGTCAAAAATGGCGGATCTGCGCGGCAACCAACTGGCGATGATTTTCCAGGAGCCGATGACCGCGCTTAACCCGGTTCTGACCATTGGTGAGCAGCTTTGCGAACCGTTGATTCGTCATCGCGGTGAAACGCCTAAAGCGGCGTGGGCGCATGCCACGCAGTTAATCACCGAAGTGGGGCTGGCGCGGGCGGAGAGCCTGATGAGCAGCTACCCGCATCAACTTTCCGGCGGCATGTTGCAACGCATCATGATTGCCATGGCGCTGAGCTGCCAGCCAAAACTGCTGATCGCCGACGAACCGACCACCGCGCTGGATGTTACCGTGCAGGCGCAAATCTTGCGGCTGCTGCGCGACCAGGCGCGGGCGCATGAGATGGCGCTGATGCTCATTACCCATGATTTAGGCGTGATCGCGCAAATGGCGGAATATGTGGTGGTGATGTACGCCGGGCGCATCGTTGAACAAGGCCCGACGGCCGATGTGCTGCGTAACCCGCTGCATCCGTACACGAAAGGGCTGATCGCTGCACGTCCCATTCCGGGCGAGCGCAGGCGACGGCTCTACTCCATTCCCGGCCAGGTGCCGGATCTCGCTGCGCTGCCGCCATACTGCGCCTTTTACGATCGCTGCGAGCGGGCGACTGACGCATGCCGGGCGGGGATCCCGCCGCTTATCGGCCAGACGCGGCAAGCCGCGTGTATTCACAGTACGCTTCTGGAGCCAACCGCATGAGCGAGCAATATGTCATTGAAGTGGAAGGGCTGAAAAAGCACTTCCCGTTGCGTGACGGGCTGTTTGGCCAGCAAACCGGAGAGCTACGCGCCGTGGACGGCGTCAGCTTTAAGATTCGCCAGGGGACGATTTTCGGGCTGGTGGGCGAGTCCGGCAGCGGTAAAACCACCGTTGGCCGCACTTTGCTTGGGCTGTACGACAAAACCGCAGGCAGCGTGAAGTATCGCGGCCAGGAGCTGCAGGATCTGAGCGCGAAACAGATGCGCGCGTTGCGCCCGAAAATCCAGCTGGTGTTTCAGGACCCGTACAGTTCGCTGAACCCGCGTATTCGCGTGGGCGATGCGATTGGCGAAGCGATGCTTGAGCATAAGCTGTGCAGCCGGGCGGAGCTGCGCGACAAGGTGCTGGACGTGATGAAGATTTGCGGGCTGGCGCCGCAGCACTACAACCGTTTCCCGCATGAGTTTTCCGGTGGGCAGCGCCAGCGTATTGGCATTGCGCGCGCGTTGATCCTCAACCCGGATTTCATCATCGCCGATGAGCCGATTTCGGCGCTGGATGTCTCCATTCAGGCGCAAATCATTAATCTCTTTGCCGACCTGCGCGACGATCGCGGCGTGACGTTCCTGTTTATCTCCCATGATTTAGGCGTGGTGGAACACCTGTGCGATGACGTCGCGGTGATGTACCTCGGGCAACTGGTGGAAACCGCCAGCCGCGACACGTTGTTTAACCGACCGCTGCACCCTTACACCCAGGCGCTGCTGGCGGCGGTGCCAACGCTCGATCCGAATAGCGAACCCGTCGCTGTGGTGCAGGGGGAAATTCCCGATCCGTCGCGCCCGCCGTCCGGCTGCCGTTTCTCGTCGCGCTGCCCGCTGGCAACCGCCCAATGCCGCGCTGAAATCCCGGCGCTGCGTGAAGTGGAACCAGGGCATCATGTGGCGTGCCATTTGGTGGAAAGGATTGAGTGACAGCAATCGTGAGGGGTATTATTGAGCACTCTTCGTCTACCTGGCACACGTGATGCAACATCCATTCGACATGATAATAAAGGGGGCGAATCTTCCTGGCCCCCTTTTTACACAGAAATTTTCCCGCTATTTCTTTTTTGATAACGACATCTGTACATCAGATTGGTTGATAACAGCAACGCAGCAAATTATTCGTGCCTGCTTTGGCGAGACGGGTTGCGCGCATGTTTTCGCCAGCACCAGCTACACGTATTTAGGCGTAATAGATTCTCGCGAAGACTGGCTGGTGAACATCGCCGGGTTGTGCAAACAGATGCATGATAGCCGCGAATATGGCGGCTTTATCATCGTGGATGCGCAGAAGCAGTGGGCACTATTTCAAAATACCCCTGTCGAAAACGGCGTGCTGGGGATTAACAGTGATAAGGACTTATCGGCGCTGAATGACACGATTTATGACATCTTTGTCGATTGCGAGATCATCAAGGGTTGGCTAAATGGGAGCGGTCAGCGAGAGAGAAGTTTAGTCGAGAGTATTGGCTTTGATTATTTAACCGCATTACTAAAATATTACGATAAATAACTCTCTGCCCGGCGATAACTATTTTTATTTTCTCCTGGCAAGCGAAACGGTAATTTCACAGACAATGTTTTTGTGACCCCAAATAACCGTTTCGCTGACATTAAGAATTACTGCCTATTTTATTTTTCTGCTCTGGTCTGTTCTATGCTTATCAGTTCTGTCTGAACCTTATAAGGACCAGGATATATGAGAGCACTGACTTATCACGGCGCGCATAAAGTTAGCGTTGATAACCGCCCCGACCCGGTTATCGAATCTTCAGACGATATTATTCTTCGCGTTACCGCAACGGCAATTTGCGGCTCGGATCTGCATCTTTATCACGGGAAAATACCGGGCACCAATCACGGCGATATATTTGGCCATGAATTTATGGGCGAAGTGGTGGAAACCGGGCCGGGTGTTCATGCCGTCAGTAAAGGCGACCGGGTGGTGATCCCTTTTGTCATTGCCTGCGGGGAGTGTTTCTTCTGCAAACTTCACCAGTACTCGGCTTGTGAGCAAACCAATTCCGGCAAAGGCGCGGCGCTGAACCGCAAAGGCATCACGCCGCCTGCGGCGCTGTTTGGTTACAGCGATTTGTACGGCGGTATTCCCGGCGGCCAGGCCGAATATGTGCGCGTGCCGAAAGCGAACACCGGGCCATTTAAAGTGCCGGACACCCTGACCGATGAGAAAGTGCTGTTTCTCTCTGATATTCTGCCTACCGCCTGGCAGGCGGTGAAGAACGCCGAGGTGAAGCCCGGCTCCAGCGTGGCGATTTACGGTGCCGGGCCGGTCGGTTTACTGACGGCGGCCTGTGCGCGTCTGGAGGGTGCCGAACAGATCTTTATGATTGATGACAGCGATTACCGGCTGGCTTTTGCCCGCGATCGCTATGGCGTAATACCGATTAACTTCGATAAAAATGACGATCCCGCGGCCTGGATTATTGAAAACACGGCGGGTCACCGTGGTGTGGACGCCGTTATCGATGCCGTGGGATTCGAAGCCAAAGGCAGCACTACCGAAACGGTGCTCAGTACGCTGAAAATCGAAGGCAGTAGCGGGAAAGTGCTCCGCCAGGCGATCGCCGCTACGCGACGCGGCGGGATTGTCAGCGTGCCCGGCGTGTATGCCGGTTTTATCCACGCGTTTATGTTTGGCGATGCCTTCGACAAAGGGCTGACATTCAAAATGGGCCAGACGCATGTGCATGCGTATCTGCCGGATTTGCTACCGCTGATTGAGTCTGGTCATTTGAAACCGGAAGAGATCGTCACACACCACCTGCCACTGGAAGAGGCCGCTCGCGGCTATGAGATCTTCGATAAACATGCCGAAGATTGCCGCAAAGTGATCCTCGTGCCGGGTCTGAATGCAGAAAAAGCGACGATTTAACCTGTCGCTTTTTCGCTAACACCGGGGGGAAGTAGTGTGATGTGCCATGCCTCTCCCGGCGAGGAGGGGCATGCCGTAGCGCAGGTGCTTAAATAAAGGTGAAAATCTCGTCGCGCGGCAGACGTGACTTTGGTAGCGCGGCGTTGAAATCGCTGTCGCTGCGAACACCGAGCGACACCAGTACCACGCTGGTCAGCCCTTTTTCACGCAGGCCGAGGGCAAGATCCAGTTCGCGCTGGTCGAACCCTTCCATTGGCGTGGCGTCAATACCCAGCATCGCCGCACCGAGCAGCAGGCCGCCCAGCGCCAGATAAACCTGTTTTTCCATCCACTGCGGCAGATCGCGCTGCTCATAACGGTGAATCGCTACGTACGAACGGCGGCCCTTATCCTGGCCCGCTTTTGCCGCTTCGTCTTTAAAGCGACCATCTTTCTGCTCCTGCTCCAGCACATTTTGCAGGTGCTGCTCATCAAGATCGCTGCGGATGCACAAGGCAATAACGTGAGACGCATTGACGATTTTCGGCTCGTTATAGACGAACGCCGCGGTGGCGGATTTCGCCATTGCCGCGCGGCCTTCCGGCGTGGAGGCGACAACAAAGTGCCACGGTTGTGAGTTCACCGAAGAGGGGCTGTTTCGCAGCACGTTGAGCAAGGTATCGATTTTATCCTGCGGCAGTGTTTTGCCAGGTTCAAAGGCTTTCACGGTATGGCGGGCAATTACCGCATCATCAAGTGTCATTGTCGTTCTCCTGCGCAATAGATGAAAAATTCGGGGCGGACCGTCCCGTAGAGTGTGACGAGAATAAACAGAAAGCGACACAAGATAAATCGGTGTAAAAAGGCAGCACTTTCACTCACCGAGTGAAAATGGAGTTTGCCAGGGCGATGTTTTCTGGCAAAACAGAGGAGCCACTCGCCTGTTATTAATCCTGCGGAGAAACCATGATTCGGCTGGAAGATGTCACGCTGTTCGTCCGTTCAGCGCTACTGGGAAGTTTTTCAAACGCGGCGCGCGAAGCCGGGCTGTTGCCAGGCCAGGTGAGCGCGGCGGTACACCGGCTGGAGCGCGATCTGGATAAACGGCTGTTTGTACGATCCACACGCAGTTTGCGCCTTACCGCCGAAGGGGAAAAATATCTCCCTTTCGCCCAGGAGATGCTGGCTGTCGTCGCCGCCGGTGCGGAGAGTTTGCACAGCGGCGATAAAGAGATTCAGGGTGAACTGCGCGTGGCGGTGCCTTCCGATATTGGCCGCAATGTGCTGCTACCGCTGATTACGCGCTTTTGCGAGCAGCACCCCAAAGTGTCGCTACGGCTTTCGCTTTCCGATCAAATCAGCGATGTCTTTCGCGATCCGGTCGATATCGCCATTCGTTACGGCGTGCTGGACAACAACAGTTATGTCGCCTTGCCGCTGGCGGAAGATAACCGTCGTGTGCTGGCGGCGTCACCGGCTTACCTGGCGCAGCACGGACGCCCGCAAACCCTCGATGACGTGGTTAATCATCACTGTTTACTCTTCACCATGAACAGCCAGGTGTATGACAAATGGAGTTTTCCGGAAAACGGCATGCGCCGCCAGTTGATCGTCAAAAGCCGGATGCTGTGCGACGACGCCGATGTTGCCCGGCGTTGGGCGCTGGAAGGCATGGGCATTATTTATAAATCGTGGATCGATATCAGCGCCGATGTGCTGGCAGGACGGCTGGAAGTGTTGTTGCCGCAGCATCCCGGCGAACCCACGCCGCTGAACCTGATTTGCCCGCATCGCAAACAGTTTTCCCCGGCAATTCGCCATTTGCATAGCGTGCTGCGTGAACATCTACGGCCGATCACCGCGTTGCTGCAAACTCACCCGGCCTTTAAACCGCACGGATGACCAAAAAATGTACGCTACTGCGCGCCAGGATTAACCTCTTTGCACAGGATATTACGCACTCTTACGGAGGTATCAGCACATGGCTTTACGTTCACTGGGTACAACAGGGTTACAGATCCCGACACTGGTTTTCGGCGGCAACGTTTTTGGCTGGACGGTCGATGAAAAGCAGAGCTTCAGCTTGCTGGATGCGCTGCTGGAAAGGGGTTTTACCGCTATCGACACCGCCGATGTTTACTCGCGCTGGGCACCGGGCAATAAAGGCGGCGAATCGGAAACCATTATTGGCAACTGGCTGGCGGCGCATCCTGGCACGCGCGACAAAGTCACGCTCTTTACCAAAGTCGGCGCCGATATGGGCGAAGCGGGTAAAAAAGGCCTTTCCGCGCGCTGGATCACGCAGGCAGTGGAAGATTCATTACGCCGTCTGCAAACGGACTATATCGATCTCTACTTTTCTCACTGGCCGGACAGCGAAACCGCCTATGACGAAACACTCGGCGCGTATGAAAAACTGCTGAAAGCCGGGAAAATCCGCGCCATTGGCGCATCCAACCTGAATGCTGAGCAACTGAGCGAATCGCTAAAAGTGGCAGACGCCAACGGCCTGCCGCGCTACCAGGTGCTGCAGCCTGAATACAATCTTTATGACCGTTCCAGCTTTGAAGGCGCGTTGCAGGATTTAACGATACGGGAAAACATTGGCGTGGTGACTTATTACAGCCTCGCGTCCGGTTTCTTGTCCGGTAAATACCGCAGCGAAAAAGATTTGAGCCAAAGCCAGCGCGGCCAGGGCATTGCCAAATATCTGAACCCGCGTGGTTTCGCCATTGTTGAGGCGCTGGAAAGCGTGGCGGCCAGCCATAACGTGAAACCCGCCGAAGTGGCGCTGGCGTGGCTGATTCAGCAACCGGGCGTTACCGCGCCGATTGCCAGTGCCACCAAACTGGCGCATATCGACAGCTTTGTCACCGCCGTGTCGTTAAACCTCTCTACTGATGAAATTGCCGCGCTGAATAAAGCGGGTGCCTGATCCCATCGCCCGGCGGCGCCTGCTGCCGGGCAGTATAACCTTGCGCAGTTGAGCGATAACCGCGCGCCATCCCAGACTCCCATACTTTTTTAAAAACAACGCAAAGCAAACCGCTTACTGGCGGCGCGAGCGGCACGAAGGTGTTGCGTTTTTGCAAACGCCGGATCTTAGCCCTGAACCCTCATGTTTCTCATCGAACCGGCGTCGGTCACGCGAATACCTGCGTCATGAGCGCAGCGGTAACGCCCAAAAAACACCTGAGTGACACGCCCTGTCAGGGCGATCATTTATCTTTCCCTGAGCGAAATCATGGCATTGTGTAATTGTTGCGCTTTGGGCAGAAATTTCATTTTAGTTTTTCGCATTACTGCCGTTAACCACTATGAAAAAACAAGGTTTTACCTGAATAACAGGGCCGTGGCGCGAAGGTCAGGCCGTAACCGTTAACGTCTTCTGAGACTTTGTATTCCGGAACCCGTCACAATGAAGGAAAGTCACGACAGAAAACACGACCCGTTGATTGAGCGGCTGTGCGAGATCTTCGCGGCGTTGTATCAGGGAAAGATCATCGATAAGGCGTGGTTGTGCGAAAAATTCGGTATTACTGAACGTACGGCTTATCGCGATCTGGCTCGGCTAGGGCATATTCTCGATCAGGTTTCGCCGGGGCGGTATAAACTCAGCGTCCATCTTCTTCCTGCCTTACATAACGGCCATTTGGCGGAGTTCGCCGATTTTACCGGCGTAGCGCACCTTTTTCCGCGTAATGACGGTCAGTCACTGCGCAACAGTATGCAGCACCGCGGCAATATTACCTTTCACGCGCCGAGTAGCCGGGAGAACCGGCAAATCGAAGATCTGCTTAATCAGCTTAATCACGCGATTACCGGCCATTGCGAAGTGGAATATCTCTATCGCGATAAACCCCGGTGCGCACAGCCCTATCGGCTGATTAACCAGTACGGTCTCTGGTATCTGGCGGCGGTGGAAAACGGGCGGCTGAAAGCGTTTGAAGTGGCGCGAATCGAAAACCTGAAAAGCACGACGCTTAATTTTGAACCCCACGCCGAGGTGCTGGCGGAGCTGGAAAACAGCGTCGGCATTCGCTTCGGTTCAAGGGTTGAAGCACTGCTGCGCGTTTCAGCCCACGCCGCCGAATATGTCACCCGTCGGGCGCTGTTTCCGGCACAACGCATTGTTGAACAGCATGATGACGGCAGCTTGACGCTTGCCACCGCCATCACCGATCCGCACACGCTGTTTCGCTGGTTGCGCTACTGGCTGCCGGATATTGGCATTCTTTCTCCGGAGTCGCTGCGCGAACAGTTCGAGCAGGATCTGCACCTGCGCTACGCCCACGGCGTGGCGCAGAGATAGCGTCCGCGTTTATCGCTCTTACTGGCTGGCACCTTACGATGTTGGGCCAGTAATCACGGGCCACGCCGCGAATACGCCACTAAGCGGCGGTTGTTCAGGTGCTCAACCGTGATATTGCTCGTCGGTAACATGCTCAAGCCAGGTAACCGGGCTGCCGTTGAGTGATTCGGCAATGGCGATATGAGTCATTGCGTTTGTGGCTGTTGCGCCGTGCCAGTGCTTCACATTTTCCGGGATCCAGACGATATCGCCCTGGTTCATCTCCTGGACGGCTTCGCCTTCGCACTGAATCCACCCTTTACCGTGGGTAATAATCAGCGTTTGGCCCAACGGATGGGTGTGCCACGCGGTACGAGCGCCGGGCTCAAACGTCACCGTCGCACCGCCAACGCGTGCGGGTTCATCGGCTTTAAATGGCGCGTCGATACGTACGCGGCCGGTGAAATAGTCCTGCGGCCCTTGCGCAGAGGGAACCGATGCACTGCGGATGATTTTCATGCTGCTCTCCCGTGTTTGAATACGTTTTAAAGCGTAGTTGGCAGGTGAGAAACCGTTGCAGGCAGACAGCGCCCGTGCCACCGGAACCGCGACTGACGCCGGTCATTACCCCGCTTGTCTGCGCCCTGTCCACTCCGCCAGGAAAAGTGACCGGGCGATGATAATCCTCACCGACTACCGGCACTATTGGGCTAAATCGGCATGAGCCTATGAGTAACGCTCATCAATGGCGGCGCAGCGCCATGACGGCACTGGCAAGGGTAAACAGCGCCATGATCCACGCCATCGTCCACGGCGTTCCGTCGCGAAACCACGTCAGCAACAGCGACGAGATAATACCGCTGCCATATTGCAGCGAGCCAATCAGCGCCGAGGCGGAACCGGCGATAGAGGGAACAGCGTCGAGCGCGGCGGCGGTTGAGGTGGCGGCGATGATGCCGTTCATCGAGAAGAACAGGAACACCGGAATGATCACCGCAGCAATACCGCCGAACTGCAACTTCACCGCCAGCGCCAGAGTCACCATTGCCAGCGCGGCAATGCTAACGGCAATTTTCAGTAACTTATCCAGCGGATGGCGCTTTACCAGCCGCCGGTTCAGAAAGCTCACCCCCATTAAGCCGACAATATTGATGGCAAACAGCCAGCCGTAATATTGCGGATCAATACCGTAATAGCGGATGTAAACGAATGGCGAACCGGTAATAAAGGCATAGGCAGAGACGTAGAAAAAAGTCACACACAGCGTGTAACGCATAAACGCGCGGTTACGCAGCAGCGCGAAGTAGTTACGAAACGCGCCAGGCAGCGAGGCTTTGGTGCGCTTTTCAGCAGGTAAGGTTTCCGGCAGGAAATAGAGCGAAAGAAACATCAGCGCGCCAATCCCCGCCAGCAACCAAAAAATGGCATGCCAGCTGGTGATTTGAATGATTTGCCCGCCCGCCAGCGGCCCAACGATTGGCGCAATCGCCATGATGATGGTTAACGTTGAGAGCATTTGTGCCGCGCGGGTGCGGGCAAACAGATCGCGGATCATCGCCCGCGCCAGCATTGGGCCGGTACAGGCACCGAAAGCCTGAAACACGCGCCAGAACACCATCTGATGGATTTCTGTGGCGAGCGCGCAGCCGGCAGAACCGATGACAAACAACAACATGCCAATAAACAGCGGCGTGCGGCGACCAACCGCGTCGCTAATTGGCCCCCAAACCAGCTGCGCCAGCGCGAAGCCGACCAAAAAACCGGTGATGGCCAGTTCGATATCGCCCTGTAACTCTTTTGCCATCAAAGGCATCGCGGGCAGGTAAATATCCGTCGACAGGGAGGTAAAGGCCATCAGCGCGCTGAGGATCGCGAGGAATAGCGGCCCGTGGAGCTTGTTGTTCATAAGATCCTGATTAAGTCATGAAGAGAACGCCGACAAAGGCGGAACGGTATCTTAATCAGTGCGGCACAAATGATAACGCCATTAAATCATAATGACGTTATGAGCCAGATTCATGAATGGCGCTCGCTGGCCGTCATGGTGAAAATAACGGGCTGGCTGCTTTCATTAGCATAGTGGTGCGCGGTGTCGGTTTGCGCCACGGCGGAACAACCTTCGCCAATAATAAGCGCCGTTTGCCCAACCTGAATGTGCAGCGTGCCGCGCTCAACATGCAGAAGCTCAACGGTACCGGAAGGGTGGCCTGGCGAGGCGAACCGTTCGCCGGGGAACATCTCCCAGCGCCACATCTCCAGCATATCCGGCCCGCTGGTGCCTGCCAGCAACCGCGCAGTGCCGCCATTTTCACCCTGCCACAATGTTGGGATCTCATCTTTTGCTATCAGGTGCGCGGTTGGTTTACTGGCGACATCGACAATATCCGCCACGGAAACGCCCATCGCGGCGGCGATTTTACACAGCAGGGCGATGCTCGGGTTGGCGAGACATTTTTCGATCTCAACCAGCATGCCTTTGCTGACGCCCGCGCGGCGCGAAAGCTCATCCAGCGAAAGTTTTTGTTGCTTACGAAACGCTTTAATACGCGTTGCCACCGCTTCACTGACGCGATGAACATCAGCGCCGGAATCGGTCGGTTTATTGACTTTTTTGGTCATCGGTCGATATTGTGCAATAAAATGGTCACTAAAAAGGATTATCCGATGCTTTCCGTTCAGCCGTCAATCGATGCTCGTCTTTCCGTCATCGCCCCTGGTTTTCGCGCGCTTAGCGTTTATGTTGATGCCGCGCCGCTACTAAACCCGCAAGTGGGCGAAGCGGCACTGGCAAGTGCGTGTGAATTTGTCGCGGCTGGCGGCCCGATCTGGGCGGAGGCGCATCTGACGGCATGGGATGAGGTCTTTAAGCGCTTTGGCGCGAAGCCAAAACGCACGCCCTGTTCGGCGCTGGCGCTGCGAAAACGCGTGCAGCGCGACGGCGTGGTACCTGCAATTGACCCGGTGGTGGATCTCTATAATGCCATCAGCCTGCGCTACGCTATTCCGGTCGGTGGCGAGAACATTGCGGCTTATCACGGCGCGCCGCGTCTGACGCTTGCGGACGGTACGGAGCTGTTCGACGTGATGAAAGAGGGCGAGCTGGCGCACGAGTCACCGGAGCCGGGGGAAGTTATCTGGCGCGATGACACGGGCGTAACGTGCCGCCGCTGGAACTGGCGGCAGGGCGTGCGCACCCGCCTGAGCGCTGCCGACAGCCAGATGTGGTTTATCCTCGAAAGCCTGCCGGAAATGCCGCTGGACGCATTATGTGAGGCAGGCGACGAACTGATCGCCGGATTGCAACGTATGATGCCGGGCTGTCGTGTTGAAAAAACCAGGCTCGGGTTTGATCTCTGAAGGGGGAAGAATGGATTTCACAGGATTGAGCGCATTTCCGCTGTCGCCGCTGCGCGACGAACGGCTGGATGAAGCGGCTTATGTGAAGTTGATTGAACGGCTGCGTGTCGCCGGAGTCGATTCGATTGGCGCACTGGGTTCGACGGGGTGCTACCCCTATTTCAGCCGTACGGAGCGGGCCAATGCGCTGCGCCTGGCGACGGAACACTCCGGCGCGATTCCGGTGATTGCCGGGATTGGCGCGTTGCGCACGCGCGATGTGCTGTGGCTGGCGGAAGACGCGCAGAAAGCGGGCGTTAGCGCCGTGCTGCTGGCACCGGTCTCCTACCACGCGTTAACCGAAGAGGAAGTGTTCAGCCTGTTTGCCGCCGTCACGCGCGAACTCTCCGTGCCGCTCTGCGTGTACGATAATCCCGGCACCACCCATTTCACCTTTAGCGACGAGCTGCTGCTTCGTATTGCGCAGTTGCCCAACATTGGCTCAATCAAAATCCCCCCGATTTCCGCACCCGAGCGGGCTGCGCGCCTGCGCCCGCAAATTCCGCAGAGCATTACGTTGGGTATCAGCGGTGATGCCGTCGCGGTTGACGGTCTTAGCGCCGGATGCGGTGTCTGGTATTCGGTGCTGGGCGGCCTGTTCCCGCAAGCGGCGCTGGCCATTTCCCGCGCGGCGCAGGCCGGTGATTTAACGCAGGCGCGTGCGAACTCTGATGCGCTGCAACCTTTGTGGGATCTCTTTAAACGCTATGGCGGCAGCTTGCGGGTGATGGCTACCGCGGCAGAACTGCTGGGCTTAGCAGGTGCATCGTGTTTGCCTGCACCATTACGGAGGCTCACCGGCGATGCGTGCCGCGAGGTGGCGGAAGTGATCGAGCAACTGCGGTTAGCCTGATGATTACTCTTTGAAGGTTACTTTTTGGTTTGTTGCATGGGGTATTTTGTATATCCCATTAGTTAACCTGGAGATTACGCCCCCAGCCGTTTCGCCACAAAGCGGGAAATCGCCGGGCCGGTTATCAGCACCAGGATAAACCGCCCGGTCTGCATCGCCATCACAAACGAGATATCCACCTGGCTTGACGAGGCGATAATCGCCACCGTATCCGCCCCGCCGGGGCTGGTGGCGAGGTAGGCGGTGAGCGGATCGATCCCCGCGAACTGCACCAGTAACCAGGCAAAACCGCAGCACACCGCGACAAGCGTCAGCACCGACAGCAGAACACGCGGCAGCGCGCGGGCGGCATAGCAGACAATCTCTCGCGTAAAACGCAAACCGATACTCCAGCCAATCAGCGCGTAAGAGAGCGCCAGCAACCACGGCGGTAACTCAAGCGTCAGCAAACCGCTATCTTCAACCATTATCCCCAGCGCTAACGTTATCAACATTGGCCCGGAGGGAATTTTGACGCAGCGGGCAATCAGATAACCAACCGCAATCACCAGTAATGTTGCGGCAAACGGCAGCCAGCGCACCGGGGCAAACAGGGTAAAGGTGGCGACTGCGTGATCCGCGCCCTGTGTCCCCATCCACATGCGTGTCACCAGCACCGCGACCAGCGCCACGATCATCACCCGCAGATACTGCATAAACGCCACCAGGCGGACATCCGCGCCAAAGCTCTCGGCCATAATCGTCATGGCCGCCGCCGCGCCTGGCGACGATCCCCAAATCGCTGTTGAACCCGGGAAAACCTGCAATTTCGCCATGATCCAGCCAAGAATGGCGCTGGCGAAAATAACGGAGAAAATACAGCTAATAAACAGTGGCCAGTCAGCGGCGATGCGGCCAAACACGGATGGCGGGATTGCATGCGCAATCATCGCACCGACCACCGCTTGCGCGGCGGCGAAGCATTTTTTACTGACGGTAACGGGCCGGTTAAAGATGGCGAGAAGAATGCCGGAAAACATCGGGCCCAGCAGAAGCGCGGCGGGCAGATGGATCAGTTCCATCAGAGCAACGAAGAGCAATGAAAGGACGATAAGCTGTAACCAGTTGCGAAACCAGGGCGCGTGAGTCGCCATCAGCGGCACTCCCTGCACACCACAGCAGCGGCGGTAAGATCAATCAACGGCATAACGCTTCCCGAAAATAACATGTTGAAAAGCAAGGTACGGTCTTTGAATGTAAGGGTTCTTTATCAACCCTGCAAACATGTCAGTACAAAAACCATTTTTTATTTATGGTTACTGCCAGTGAATTTATGATTTCCAGCCACGCTGCGTCGATATACCGTCTAAAATGATTACCAGACAAAACGGAAATTCAGACACTTTTTAAAGTACTGCTAAATGTGCCTTTTTTAGCAGACTGATATTTATCGATTGTGAGAATATATTATATTTTATAAAAATACCGATACGTTTAAATATTAATTTAATGGTATAGACTTTACTGCTATTGCGCATTTTTATGAAAATTCCTAAACTGTTACAAACAGCCTTGCGTTATCCATCCTGAGTAGCTAATTTTTTATTATTCTCTGCCATAGAAATATTTCACAAGTAGTCATTTGATTTACTTGGTTTTTTTTATATTTCATGGGGGCTGTTTTTACGTAAATTTTTTAAAGCGCAAAAAATAATACTTTTAGGTGATTGTTTAGAAAGATTTTATTCTTCCTGAACGTAACCTTTTATTCTTGTCATCATGCTTGATTCATGGATTTTATTGCTTTATTTATGGACTAACTGGCTATAACTCAGACTTGGGCGTTTGCTCTCTGTGGGTAAAGACCCATGGCGGTAGCGTGTGCTTTAATTAATGTCTGTAGTTAATTATTAGTGCAAATATTATTGAATATAAAAGGGGGCTTTTTAGAACGTATCTTTAGATATATGAACCACGGGAATATAAGTGAGCGTACAATCGCTGTCGCTGACAAGTTACATGGTCTGGAGGTTGGTTATGTATATCATCTCTCAGGATAGCTATTTTGTCATGGGCATGGATAAGCTATTAAAAGCCATTAATCCTCATGCAACGCATACGTTAGTTGCATTTGATCGGGGAGATGGCAAGATATTATTTTTTAGTATGAACTCTCTGCTATATATTTTAGGTGATGAACAAGGATTTAACTCTTTTATCTGTACGCGTTTTATTGCGATTAATAAAAATTCTTCAGTATCATTGCTTCGTCACGAGATCAGAAAAATACTTAATTTCCTCAAGGGTCATGAGGATATTTATTCTTTTCGCGAAATTCATATTAGTGCGACAGAATATAAAATTATGGTACGTTTTCTGAATTATCAGTCCAGCGATACGATTGCAAAAGCGCTGGGCCTTGATAAGAAAATTGTCAGCAATTACAAAAATGCCATTCTGCGTAAATTGGGTCTAAACAGCATGGCGGATCTCATTCATATCTATAACAACTGGAACGATTGTTTCTGCTGTATGGATGGAAAGATTATGCCGGATGCAACTTTTTTACCCCGGATGGATACCAATGAATTAAAGATGATTAGGCGCGGGAATAAACCGACTCCTGATCCTGTTGCTCTGCATCTCTGTGCTGATAATTCATGGCGAATGCCAGCGATGAGAACAGACATGTGTTCTTTATTGATTAATGAGCAATAGTGAATTGCTTTTATTGCCGTATATTGAAAATTTCTTTGCGCTTATCCTGCTTCGCATCGGGTTGTTAACCGCAACCACACTGACCGAATCAAGAAAGGATAAGCCACCATGCTATTCGATAAATACGCCCTGAATGCGCTCGCATTGACTAACCGTATCGTTATGCCACCGATGACCCGCTCCCGCGCCGGAACGGGTGATGTGGCAACCGATATGATGGCGGATTACTACGCGCAGCGCGCCAGTGCCGGGCTGATTATCAGCGAAGGCACACAAATCAGCCAGCAGGGTCAGGGCTACGCCTGGACCCCCGGTATTTACAGCGATGCGCAGATCGCTGGCTGGAAAAAAGTGACCGATGCCGTGCATCAGGCGGGCGGCAAAATCTTTGCTCAGTTATGGCATGTGGGGCGCGTTTCTCACACTGTTTTGCAGCCCGGTAACGCGGCGCCGGTTTCTTCGTCGGCGATTCAGGCCGAAGGCGTAAAAGTGTTTGTCGATGTGGAAGGGCGCGGGCCGGAAAACGGCGTGGGTGATATGGTGCAGCACTCCATGCCGCGTGCGCTGTCAGTGGATGAAATTCCCGCTATCGTCAACGATTACGCCCAGGCCGCGCGTAATGCGATTGCCGCCGGTTTTGATGGCATCGAATTACATGGCGCGAACGGCTATCTGATTAACCAGTTTATTGATTCGCAGTCTAACCTGCGCGACGACGAATATGGCGGTTCGCTGCAAAACCGCCTGCGCTTTATGAAAGAGGTGGTAGAAGCCGTTTCGGCGGCGATTGGTAAAGAGCGTGTCGGTATTCGCCTGGCGCCGCTTACCACGCTGATGGGGTCTCGTGACGATACGCCGGAAGCCACTTATCTCGCGGCGGCGAGCGTACTGAATGCGATTGGCATTGCATACATTCACATCGCCGAAGCGGACTGGGACGACGCGCCGGTTATGCCGGCTGCGTTTAAAGAAGCGCTGCGCATTATTTTCCACGGCACGCTGATTTACTCTGGCAAATACACGCCGGAACGCGCCGAAGAGGCACTGGCGAAAGGTTGGGCAGACTTAATTGGTTTTGGCCGACCGTTTATCGCCAACCCGGATTTGCCGTACCGCCTGCAACATAACCTGCCGCTGAACGAACCGATCAGGGAGAAATTCTTTGGCGGCGGCGCAGAAGGCTACCTGGATTATTCGCTGCTGAAAGCGTAATAACGAACGGGGGCAAATGCCCCCGTTTTTACGTGCTGCAAACCGCCGTCAGAAATCATAGGCATTAATAACTTTCATTAATGCCGCGTCATTCTTGTATTTTTCCCGCAGCGTTTTAAGCTGCACCACGGCTTTGCCGCAGGTGGCTTGCAGGCTGGCATCCAGCTCTTTCTGACGCTGCTCGTCGAGGTCTGAATCCTGCTCGCCAGCGAAATGCTCACACTCTTCAGCAAGGTTGCGAAAATCCTGAACGTCTTTCGGCAACGGGGTGGCAGCAAAGCTGGTGTTGAAAATAAAGGCGGTGGAGAGAATAAAAAGGAAACGCTTCATCGGTTGTTGTCTGTGGAATTTCGAGGCGCTTATCTTACTCCTTAATAATGGCGTTGCAGAGAGGGGGACGAACGACTTTTTGCGCGTTGTTTTGCGGGCAATATTTAACCGATGCTGCTGCTTTTTACCGCGTTCTTCCCACCGTAAGACAACTTACTGGTTGGTCTTTTTATTTCCTTCCGCCCCGGCAAATACAGCCCGTGGGCAGGCTGTATCTGGCATGCTGCAAATCGACAGGATTTAGTCTGGCCGTGATTGCAGATACGCCTTTTTCATGACGTCCTTCACTTCCCTGAGCTGCTTGCGCGTTTTATCCAGCGCCGTCGCCAGCCACTCCTCTTTATCACTGTGTTTCACCAGCACGATGCAGCCCTGCATCACTTTCACCAGAATATGTTGCCCGGTATTAAACCCGACATCGCGCAGCCACTTGCCGGAAAGCGTGATGCTCGGCGTGCTCGCGTCACCCTGATTCGGGCGATATCGCACAATTACGTTGTGCTCGGTTCCGGCGATGGTGAAGTCTGAGGTAGAATGCGGATCAGCCATTATCAACTCCTTGATAGTTGGGGATGGTTAGACGCTCCGGTTGTGTTGCTGCACTTTCGGAGCGTTGTTTAGATAGGAAGGATTCCTTTTAGATGGCCTCCTATAAGGTGAAAATAGTTAAATAGGTGGCCCCATGTCAGCCATATCTCGCGAGAAAAAACCGAAAGGTGGCGGCCAGTCACCGCAGTTTAAAATGCGCATCGATCCGGCCTTGAAAGAACAGCTTGATGCCGTGGCGGCAGAAGAAGGGGTAAGCCTCGCCAGTTGGTTAAAGGAACTGGCGAGGGAGGCTTTACGGGCTAAGGGGATAGAGCCGAAGGGATAATACCTTCGATATCCTCATATCATTATTTTTGCTTCCATTCTATCATTGAGGGCAGTTCATACTACTTTTTGAGCAGGTCTCTCTTCATATTAAGAGAGAAATTATTATTTCCTGGTCGGCAAGGTAGTAGAAAATCAATTGCTTTAATTGCGTTAGATGTTTTGATATCTAATTTAGAAAATATAGTGTTTTTAATGGCTATTTTTATTGCTACGTGTCGACTGAAATTATGTGTGATATAGTGATTCGGTTTTTTCAATATAATCACTACATTAATGTATATTGAGGATGTGTCATGGATAGTAAAGAATTTATTGAAGCGCTAAAGACAAAAAAAGCGTTAATTGTTCACTTTTCAAATCTCGCCACCATGTCAAGAAATCCTCAATTTCCTGATGACCTTAAAACAGTGATCGATTCGCCCAGTTCAAACCCATTATCTTGTTGCATTGTCTGGCCTGGTCATACGATGAGTCTACCCGGTAGCGTTGGTGTAATAATTGATCCTGCTTCATCTAATATATATGGAATGTGTGCAACAGATGCTGGAACTTCAATTAATAATGGGGAAATAAATTCATTTACAAAACCCCCTTCGCAGGAAGTTTTAGAAGAAATATATGCTTTTTCAGATCCGTATAACGAATGTGTCGTTATGAACCCTAAGGTCATAGGTATTTATATTGATAATATTAATCATATAACTGTCAGGAAGGAACAGATATTGCGATGTGATGATTATATTGAAACTAATATCGGTCCGGTGGGGGGATGCTTATCAGACATTTTCGATTCTTTTGAAGATCTCAGTATTTTTACTTTCATAGATGGCGAAATCGTTTCGCTCAACAGGCAAACGCCGTATTTATAATTCATCTCTAACTTTTGGCGGAAGATCACAGGAGTCGAACCTGCCCGGGACCGCTGGCGGCCCCAACTGGATTTGAAGTCCAGCCACCTCACCGGAGATGACGATCTTCCGCGCCTGCATTGCTACATGGAGGCGGGGCGCATTATAGCTACTTTCAGGCATTTACCACATACCTCCGTCATAAATTTTCTCATTGTGCTTCCTCCGCAAACGATTGTTTAAGATAAATCCTCATCTTTTCCAAGGCTTAGCAATTTCCCCCTTCTCGGATAATCGCGATCGCAGAAAAGAATAAGGCTCATCGGCTCGCTCAATTTCGCCAAATCTGGCTTAAATTCCGTCGTTTAACGGCATCTGAAAATGCTTTCTGTCTGCTTTTCCGCCGGAAAGGAAACAAAAGTGGACAGTCAGATTTTTATCGTAAAAAAAGGTGGACTGCGGGATAAGCGATGCTAACGACCATATCGTTTTACGGGAGAAGCGCGAGGCAAATACCATTCCTGCAGGCCGAAGCCAATCGGCATTACCTGAACAATACCGCGCCAATCGCGGATGGGCAGGAAGCCCGGAGGGCTCAGCAGAGAAACGTTGCGGTGAGCAAACCGCAACGCGCTAAGTGATGAGTGTGTGCTTTGCATAGCCCCTCTCCCGTGCGGCAGAGGGAAATATGGGGTATTTAAGGAGCGGGCTGAGGAGCGGGGGTCGGTGTGGATTCCGCCGGAGGCGCAACAACGCCGCCGGATACCACACCGCCATGCATGCTCTGTTTGATTTGCTGTTTTTGCACGTTAATGGCAGAAAGTTCGGCGTTCACCGACGGTTTAAGCGGCGCATCGGCGCGCACACTGCCGCTGGCGGTGAGCTGGAGATTACCGTCGCCGCTGATGGGCAGCGCCGGCCAGCCCCACTCCTGCAGTACATTCACCGGCACGCCGCGACCATTCAGGTTGAGGTTCACGCTACGATCCGGCGTTTGCGCAACCACCGCTTTGGCTTCCAGCAACCCTTGTCCGGTAAAGGCGCTTAGCTCGCTGATGGTGACGACATTGCTGTTGGCGTTCAGCGCCAGCGACGGGCGGCGCACGTCAACGCGATTAAATGTTGCGGCAGCGGCGTTCAGCTTCGCCGTTCCGCCCCATACGCCCCATTTGCGCTCGCGCACCAGTTGCAGGTTATCGCCGTAACCGTCCAGCGCCGTTATCTGCCACGGGAAAGCCGGATCGATATCAATCACCAGATTGCGGCTGGCGCTGAATTTTTCCAGCGTCACGGTGTTCAGCCACGCGGGCAAATCATCCATCCATAGCTGCTTCCAGTTTTCCGGTAGCGTATATTCCAGCCCGGCAAAGGCGGTGTCGTCCAGCACCAGCGCGTGACCTGCGCGATACCAGTTGCCGGACGTGCGCACCATGCCGTTTTCCCAGCGCGAGGTGAACTGTTGCAGCGCAATGCCCTGCGGTGAGAAGTTGGCATTGAGGATCGGGTCGAACAGATGCAGCGAGCCGTAAATAAACTCGCTGGCGTTCATCGACAGCCTGCCGTCCTCGCTTTTCCAGTCGCCATTCATCAGCGTCAGGTTGCGCAAACTCAAGTCGAGATCGGTGACCGCCCAGCCAGGCCCTTGCAAACGAGCATCGGTCACTTCAACGCGGCCAATTTGCAGCGACGGCAATGTCGTCAAGGGAGTAAAGAAATCGAGCAACGACTTGTCGCTTTGCAGGCGGATATCATTCAGCCGCAAATTATTCACCACCCAGCTGCCATCGGCGGCGCGCTGCGCATCCCCGGTCAGAGAGCCACGCGCTATATCCGCACCAATGGTGGTCAGCGTGACGACATCTTTATCGATACTGCCCTGAATGAGCACATTACTGGCGGGAACGCCGTTTAACGTCAGCGAACCGGCGCTCATCTGAATTTGCGCTTTGCTGCCCAGTACACTTCCCGCGACGGGGTGCCACGGCGCAACACCGCCGGTGACGCGCTGGGCGCTGAGATCCCAGCCGGTGGTCGGGCTGTTAAATGCCATATTGTTTAATTGCAGACGGTCGGCCTGGAACGGCAGCGGTGCGGCCGCCGGGGAGAGGTTCAGCGTGCCGTCCTGCAACAAAATGGTATCGACATGCAGAGGGTCGGTAATTTGTCGGCTGCTCAGCCCGATATCCACCGTTTTGGCGACCAGCGTAGCCGGTTTGCCTTTACGGCCAAAATTCACGCCTTTCAGCAACACATGGGAAGGGGAGGAGAAGCGGTGATCCATTGCTTCGAAAGTGAGGTGATAGTCACTGTTGTCGTTTACCCACTTGCTGACCTGCGTTGCGCCCCAGCGGGTTTGCAGCAGGAAATAGCAGGCGATGACCGCCACAAGCAGGGCGATAACAACGACAAGGAGCAGCTTTCCAAGAAATTTCATGATCTTCCATCCCCAGTTGCCAGTCTGGCAGTTATGCACGATTTATGCGCAATGCTCAAGGGCGGAATGATGAAAGGGCGTTACGGCGGCAACGGTTTTCGCCCCGTTGCCGCCGGGTTTATCAGTTTTTCTCTGGTGGAAAAATCAGATTCAGTACAATCGCGGTGATCCCGCCTGCGGCGATACCGGAAGAGAGCAGGTTTTTCAGCCAGTCCGGGGCAAATTGCAGGATTTGCGGCTGCTGAGAAACGCCGAGGCCAACGGCCAGCGACAGCGCGATAATCAGGATCGCGCGGCGGTTCAACGGCTCGCGGGAAACAATGCGTACACCGGATGCGGCAATCGTACCGAACATCACCAGCGTTGCACCGCCCAGTACCGGCTCAGGCAGTTGCTGTACAAAAGCGCTGACCGCCGGGAACAGGCCGAGCACCATCAGCATCACCGCAATGAAGAAACCGATATAGCGGCTGGCAACACCGGTCAGCTGAATAACGCCATTGTTCTGGCCGAAGCAGGAGTTCGGGAAGGTATTGAAAACAGCGGAAACAAACGAGTTGAGACCGTTTGCCAGTACGCCGCCTTTCAGGCGCTTCATATACAGCGGGCCAGCGACGGGCTGCTCGGAAACGTCAGAAGTGGCGGTGATATCACCGATGGTTTCAAGCGAGGTGATCATAAATACCAGCATTAGCGGCAGCAGCAGGGTCCAGTCGATGCTCAGACCGTAGTAAAGCGGCGTCGGCACCATAAAGGACGTTGCCGGTGCGCTATATGCCGGCAGCATACCCATAAACATCGCCAGCACATAGCCAACGGCCATGGCGATCACCAGCGACGCGATACGTAAATAGGGGTTGCGCTGACGGTTAAGCAGAATAATCAGTCCCAGCACCACGCCTGCCAGCAGCAGGTTTTTCGGCGCGCCAAAGGTGTGATTGCTCATCGCGGCAAAACCGCCGCCTACGGATGTCAGACCCACCTGAATCAGTGACAGGCCGATAATCATCACCACCACGCCGGAAACCAGCGGGGTAATAATGCGACGCGCAAACGGCAGAATGCGGGAGACGACCATTTCGGTGCAGCTGGCCAGCATCAGGGTGCCGAACAGCGCAGCCATCATCGTGGGCACATCCGCACCGCCGGTTTTCAGCGCGGTACCACCCATGATCAGTGGCGCAACAAAGTTAAAGCTGGTGCCCTGAATCGAGAGCAATCCGGAGCCAACAGGTCCCCAGGCTTTGATCTGGATAATAGAGGCGACGCCAGAGGCGAACAGCGACATGCTGATAATGTGCTGAGTGTCCTGAGCCGGTAAACCCAACGCCTGGCAGATAAGCAGCGCGGGCGTGATAACGCCAACAAACATCGCCAGCAGGTGCTGGAGCGCGGCAAACAGGGTCTGCGGCAGCGGCGGGCGATCTTCAAGGCGGTAGATCAGTTCGCTGGGTTGAGTCTGCGCAACCGGTTGCGCACTTTCTGACTCGATGGTGTTTACGGACATCTCAAGCAATCCCCTGATGGAAAAGCGCTGATTTTATCGGACTGTTTGGTAAAAGCAAACGGTTGCTATGCTAAAAACATACTTTTCTAAGGGGTGTTCGTTTTGCGGGATAAGGTTCTAAAACTCAGGCGTTGGAGTAGCGTTCTGTTTCCGGCATCCAGCGGTCGATCAGCGCTTCGGCAAGCTGCGGATAACGCTCATGAATATGGCGGGCTACGCGCTGTACTTCCGGGATCATCGCCTGATCGCGCAGCAGGTCGGCAACTTTAAATTCCGCGTTGCCGGTCTGGCGGGTACCAAGCAGTTCGCCGGGGCCGCGAATTTCCAGATCTTTTTGCGCAATCACAAAGCCATCATTACTGTCGCGGAGCACTTGCAGGCGTTTTTGCGCGGTTTTTGATAATGGGGATTTGTAGAGCAGTACGCAATGGGAGGCCACCGCACCGCGCCCAACGCGGCCACGTAGCTGGTGGAGTTGCGCAAGTCCGAGCCGCTCCGGGTTTTCGATAATCATCAGGCTGGAATTTGGCACATCCACGCCCACTTCAATCACCGTAGTAGCGACCAGCAAATGCAGCTCGCCCTGTGTGAATGCCTGCATTACCGCCTGTTTTTCTGCCGGTTTCATGCGGCCATGCACCAGGCCAACATTCAGCTCCGGCAACGCCAGTTTCAGCTCTTCCCAGGTCGCCTCCGCCGCCTGTGCTTCCAGCAGGTCGGACTCTTCGATCAATGTACAAACCCAGTAAGCCTGGCGGCCTTCGCCGGTACAGGCGCTGCGTACGCGATCGATAATCTCGTTGCGGCGCGTATCGGGGATAGCGACGGTAGTGACCGGCGTACGGCCCGGCGGCAGTTCGTCGATCACCGAGGTGTCGAGATCGGCGTAGGCGGTCATCGCCAGCGTGCGTGGGATCGGTGTTGCCGTCATGATCAACTGGTGCGGGTGAAAACCCTGCTGCTGGCCTTTTTCCCACAGCGCCAGCCGCTGATGAACGCCAAAGCGGTGTTGTTCGTCGATAATTACCAGCGCAAGACCGTTAAACTGCACTTGTTCCTGGAAAATGGCATGGGTGCCCACCACCATTTGCACCTGACCGCTGGCGATTGCCTCTTGCTGTGCCTGGCGCGCTTTGCCTTTTTGCTTGCCCGCCAGCCAGCCCACTTCCACGCCGAGCGGCGCAAACCAGTTGCGGAAATTGTTAGCGTGCTGCTCTGCCAGCAGTTCGGTGGGTGCCATCATCGCCACTTGTTTGCCATTGGCTATCGCCCGCAGCGCTGCCAGCGCGGCAACCAGCGTTTTACCGGAGCCCACATCGCCCTGCACCAGGCGCATCATCGGCATATCCAGCGCCATATCGCGCTCGATCTCCGCGACCACGCGCGCTTGTGCGTCGGTTGGTTTAAACGGTAGCGACGCCAGCAGGCGGTTTTTCAGTTCATCTTTGGCGCTGAGTGGTTGCGCATGATAACGCTGCGCGCCGGCACGCAACGCCAGCATACTGAGGTTGTGCGCCAGTAATTCTTCAAGGATCAAACGGCGCTGCGCCGGGTGCTGCCCGCTTTCCAGATCGCTTAATTGCAGTGACGGCGGCGGGCGATGCAGCGTATGCAGCGCCTCTGGCAGGCTCATCATGCCTTGCGCCAGCTCCGGCGGCAGCAGTTCGCTGATGGCGCACGTCGCCAGTAGTTCCAGCGCCTGGTCGGTGAGCTTGCGCAGTGTCGCTTGTTTGATACCTTCGGTGGTGGGGTAAACCGGCGTCAGGGTTTCCTGCAATTCCGGGGTGCTGAGATCGCCCTGTACACGGTATTCGGGATGGATCATTTCCGCGCCATACTTCCCGCGTTTCGCTTCGCCATAGGCCAGCACACGGCGACCAGTGGCGAGGCTGTTTTTCATCGCCGCGTTGAAGTTGAAAAAGCGCATGGTGAGAATGCCCGTACCGTCGCTAATCTGGCAGGTCATCATCCGGCGACCGCCGAAGGTGATATTACAGTTCAGCACCTCGCCCTCCACCGTGGCGTAAACGCCCGGCAGCAGGTCTGCAATCGGATAAAGCTGGGTGCGATCTTCGTAGCGCAGCGGGAGGTGAAGCAGAAGATCCTGAACGGTATGCAGGCCGATTTTCGCCAGCTTGCTGCTCTGCGCCGCGCCGACACCGGTCAGCGAACTTAATGGCACCGCATCGAGCAGCTTACCTTTCATCGGTTATCCCGCCGCCTGCATGGTTGCCCACCACGTCGGGTCGGCTTCGATTTGGCCTTCCGTATTTACGTGGGGGTAAGGCAGGCCCTTGCGTTTCGCGACTCTCGCCAGCACCGGGTAGCCCCCCTCAAACAGCAGGCGTTGCTGAACTTCATCCGGCAACATGCTGTTTTCACGCTCATACATACCGGCGTTTTGCCGCTGGCGCTGTGCTTCGTAAAGGATCAAGGCAGACGCCACGGAAACATTCAGCGACTGCACCATGCCGATCATCGGGATGATAATGTCCCGATCCGCCAGATCCAGCGCTTCCTGAGTGATCCCGGTTTTCTCCTGGCCCATCAGAATGCAGGTCGGGCGGGTGTAATCGATCTCGCGGAAATCAACGGCGTTATCAGATAAGTGGGTCGCGAGGATCTGCATGCCGCGCGCTTTCAGCACGCCGACAGCATCGCCAATGGTACGGTGGGTTTTCACTTCAACCCAACTGTTGCTGCCCGCAGCAGAGGAGGCCATGGTGCGCATGCGGTTGCCTGGCCAGACGGCATGAACTTCATGCACGCCGACGGCGTCCGCAGTACGGATAATGGCGGAGACGTTATGAGGTTTGTGAACCTGCTCCATGCAGACCGTCAGGTCCGGCTGACGCCTGGCGAGCATCTCACGGATACGCGCATAACGCTGAGAATTCATAAAGTTAGTTTCGGTTGCGGGTGACTTTAATCACATCCGGCATCACGCGGATTTTGCGCATGATATTCGCCAGATGGACGCGATCGCGCGCCGTCAGACGGATAAACGCGCTGTAGACGCGGCCATCTTTTTCTTCGGTATTCAGGCTTTGAATGTTCGAAGAGGCCGTATTAATCGCTGCCGTCAGATTCGCCAGCGCGCCCTGATGGTTGAACATATCCACCTTGATCTCGGTGATAAATTCCTGCGCGGTCTCTTTATCCCACTCGACAGCCATGAATTTCTCTGGCTCTTTCTGGTAGCCACGAATGTTGCGGCAGGACTCATGGTGAATAACCAGCCCTTTGCCGGGGCTGACGTGCGCGACAATCGGGTCGCCAGGAATGGGGCGGCAACATTTGGCAAAGGTGATCAGCACGCCGTCTGCGCCTTTAATCGGCAGATGACCGCCGTTTGCGCCAGCCGGTGTTGGCGTGCTCTGTACGGCTTCCCCTTGCTGCAGGTTTTTGGCAACAACAACGCTCATGGCGTTGCCAAGACCAATTTCTGCCAGCAAATCGTCGAGCGACGTGAGCTTCATGCGATCCAGTTCGCGCTGCACATGCTCCGGCGGAATTTCGGCCAGTTTACGGCTTCCGCCCAGCGCGTGATTCAGCAGACGGCGGCCGAGGCTCACCGAGTCGTCACGCTTGAGGTTTTTCAACATCTGGCGGATTTTGGCGCGTGCTTTCGAGCTGACGACAAAGTTCAGCCATGCGGCATTCGGGCGCGCGCCCGGTGCGGTGATAATTTCTACCGTCTGGCCGCTGGAAAGCGACTGCGACAGCGGATACGGCTGGCGGTCGACGCGCGCGCCAACGCAGGCATGGCCGATATCCGTGTGTACCGCGTAGGCGAAATCCACCGGTGTGGCGCCAGCGGGCAGCTCGACAATGCGGCCTTCCGGAGTGAAAACATAAATCTCATCGGGGAAGAGATCAGATTTAACGCTCTCGATAAATTCAAACGAACTACCGGCACTCTGCTGCAGCTCCAGCAGGCTTTGCATCCAGCGCTGAGCGCGGATTTGTGCGGTGGTACTGCTTTCGCCATGCTCTTTATACGCCCAGTGCGCGGCAACCCCCATCTCTGCCATCTGATCCATATCTTCGGTACGGATCTGCACCTCGACCGGCACGCCGTGCGGGCCAATCATCGAAGTGTGCAGAGATTGATAGCCGTTCGCCTTGGGGATGGCGATATAGTCTTTCACGCGACCAGGGCGTGGCTTGTATAAACTGTGCATTTGGCCCAGAACGCGATAACAGGTATCCAGATCGTGAACAATTACGCGAAAGGCGTAGATATCCATAATCGAGTGGAAACGCTGCTCTTTCAGCACCATTTTGCAGTAAATAGAGTACAGGTGCTTTTCGCGACCGCTAACGCGGCAGGGAATGCCCGCTTCCTGTAAACGCCCTTCGATTTCCGAGAGGATTTTTTGAATCATCTCTTTGCGGTTGCCGCGCGCGGCTTTGACCACTTCTTTGATCACGCGATAGCGGTTCGGGTATAGCGCTTCAAAGCCCAGCTCTTCAAGCTCGGTTTTGATGTGATGAATACCTAAACGGTGCGCCAGCGGGCTATAGATTTCGAGGGTTTCACGGGCGATGCGACGACGTTTGTCCGGGCGAAGAGAGCCCAGCGTGCGCATATTGTGGGTGCGGTCGGCGAGCTTGATAAGAATGACGCGGATATCCTGCACCATCGCCATAATCATTTTGCGAAAGTTTTCGGCCTGCGCTTCTTTCTTATCCTGAAACTTGAGCTTATCAAGCTTCGACACCCCTTCCACCAGCTCGGCAACGCTTTTGCCAAACAGCTGTTCCATATCCTGGTAGGTGGCTGGGGTATCTTCAATCACGTCGTGCAATAGTGCAGCCATTAGCGTTTCGTGGTCGAGTTTCATCTCGGCCAGAATGCAGGCAACCGCTACCGGGTGCGTGATATAAGGTTCACCGCTTGAACGTGTCTGGCCCTCGTGAGCGTCACGTGCAACGAGATACGCCTGCCTGAGACGTTTGATTTGATCTTCAGGCAGATAGTGTTGAATCAGCTGATTCAGGCTTTCAAACAGATACAAGGGTGACCTGCAGGTTAATTAACGACGACCTTCAGCAATGGCGGTTACGGCCTGCAGTTCTGCGGCTTCCTGCTCTTGCTGTTCCTGGCGCTCACGGACGTCGAGGATCTGGTTGTTGATCAGACCTTCTTCGATTTCGCGCAGCGCGATAACGGTGGTTTTATCGTTTTCTTCCGGGACTAACGGATCTTTACCGCCAACCTGCATCTGACGAGCGCGACGCGCGGCGACCAGCACCAGGTCAAAACGGTTACCAACTTTCTCTACAGCGTCCTGAACAGTTACGCGTGCCATACTTAAAATGCTCCACAGGTGAAGAAATGACTGGGCATGATACTGAAACCAGGCTCAGTCTGCCAATAGTTTGCTGATTAAAGCGTCATGTCGCTGCTTTTGGCGGCTCATGCGCAGACGTTCGGCGCGAATAATGGTTTTCAGATCGCCCAACGCGGTATCGAAATCATCATTCACAATCAGGTAATCATATTCCGCGTAATGGCTCATTTCCGCAACTGCCTGCGCCATACGTTTCGCAATGACCTCTTCGCTATCCTGGCCGCGCCCGCGCAAGCGGCGATCGAGCTCCAGCTTCGACGGCGGCAGAATAAAGATGCTGCGCGCCTGCGGCATTCGGGCGCGAATTTGCTGCGCACCCTGCCAGTCGATATCAAGAAACACATCTACGCCGGTTGCCAGCACTTGCTCAATGGCTGCGCGCGAGGTGCCGTAATAGTTACCGAAGACTTCGGCATGCTCAAGAAACGCATCCTCGCCAATCATGGATTTAAATTCATCATGATTAACAAAGAAATAGTGTTCACCGTGCACTTCACCCGGACGCGGAGCGCGCGTGGTGTGCGAAACAGAAACCTGCGTATCGTATAACGGTTGGGTTTTTAGCAAAGCCTGAATGAGGCTTGATTTACCCGCGCCGCTAGGGGCGGAAACAATATAGAGCGTGCCTTGAGCCATGAGAGTCTTTTGTATGTGAATTGCGAAAGGAAACTTACATACGTGCCTATTATACACATCGCCGCTATGTGACGTAGCCTTTGTCACACTTTTTCCCGCTGAGTTTGACATTTTGCGGCCTGCTTTCCTGTTTTATTTGCAAATTTTCACAGTAACCGTGAATTGCCGGAATCCTCCTCGCAATCTCTCTCTTTCCATGTCGTCAGTACTGCGTAGGCCACGCTATAACAGCGGCGCTATCACAAGGAGAAGGGACAATGTGGAAAAGAACCGGATTCGCGGTGTGTCTGTTGCTATGGAGCCTGTCCAGCCCGGCGGTTTGCCCTGTCTGGTCACCATCAAGAGCGCAAGACGAGGTTAACCGTCTTCAACAACAGCTTGCCCGGTGGAATGAGCACTACTGGAAGCAGGGAGCAAGCGAGGTAAGTGACACGGTTTACGACCAGCTCAGCGCACGGCTGGCGGCGTGGCAACGCTGTTTTGCGCTTGAACCAGCCAATTCAGCACCTGTCTTACCCGGCGGCAGTGTGAAACATCCTGTCGCACACACAGGGGTACAAAAATTGGCGGGTAAGCAAGCGCTGCAGCGCTGGATGTCAGGAAAAACCGATCTTTGGGCGCAACCAAAAGTGGATGGCGTCGCGGTGACGTTAGTCTATCGCAATGGTCAACTGACGCAGGCAATCAGTCGCGGCGATGCTCTGGCTGGTGAGGACTGGACGGCAAAAATACGCGCTATCCCATCGATCCCTGAAAAGGTGAGTGGTGCGCTGGCGAACAGCGTATTGCAGGGTGAACTGTTTTTACGCACGGAAAACCATATTCAGAAACAGGCCGGTGGGCTTAACGCCCGTGCAAAAGTAGCCGGTGCGATGATGCGACGCGATGAGTCCGCCATTCTCAATGATTTGGCGTTTTTCGTCTGGGCATGGCCAGACGGCCCCGCAACATTGGCGCAAAAGCTGGTGGAACTCAGCAAAGCCGGGTTTAGTGACGAAATGCAATACAGCGTGCCAGTGAGCACGGTAGAAGACGTCGAAAACCTGCGCAGCCGTTGGTTTACCTCTGAATTGCCTTTTGTCACCGATGGCGTGGTGGTGCGCTCGGGAACCGAACCGGCGGGAAATACGTGGCTACCGGGGCAGGGTAATTGGGTGGTGGCATGGAAATATGAACCACCCGAGGAAATTGCAACCGTAAAAGATATTCAGTTTGCCATTGGACGCACCGGTAAAATCTCCGTGGTGGCTCTGCTGGAACCGGTGCAACTTGATGACAAACGCGTCCAGCGGGTCAATTTGGGTTCTGTCCGGCGCTGGCAAGAACTGGATGTTGCGCCTGGCGATCAAATCGCTGTCAGCCTTGCAGGACAAGGGATCCCGCGCATCGACAGTGTGGCGTGGCGTTCACTTGTTCGCGATAAACCTGTCCCACCAGCGCCACGTTTTACCGCGTTGACCTGCTTTTATGCCTCTGCAGAATGTCAGGAGCAATTCATTGCCCGCCTGGTGTGGTTGAGTTCGGCAAAAGCGCTGGGGATTGAAGGGGTTGGCGAAAGTGGCTGGCGGGGGTTGAATCAGGCGCATCACTTTGAACATCTCTTTTCATGGCTGGCGCTGACAAAAGAGCAATTACAGTCGACGCCCGGCATTTCGCCGGAACGCGGTTTACAGCTCTGGCATCGCTTTTCGCTGGTACGAGAAAAGCCGTTTATTCGCTGGCTTATTGCACTTGGAACACCGTTACCGCAGCCTGCTCTGAAAGTCACTGGCGACACAACGTGGCAGCAAATGCGCACGCGTAACGAAAAAGAGTGGCAACGTTTTCCGGCAATAGGTGCTGAAAAAGCCCGGCAGATTGTTGCCTTTATGCATGCTCCCGAAATTGAAAAACTTTCGGTTTGGTTGCGTGAACAAGGAGTAAAGGCGTTTCAGTGAGTGCTGTGCTTGTAGTGGAACACGGGCAAGCCGAGCTTCCAGCGGATAGCCAGTAATCGCGTAATGAAGCCAAACAACAACGTTGCAATTACTACCATATCGTGGCTGGGAACCATACGACCAAGGACGATATAGAGCACGGCGGAGGCGAAGGCGATCCCGGCGTACAGCTCTTTCTGGAACACCAGCGGGATACGCTTACAAAACATATCCCGCAACACACCGCCGAACACGCCGGTGACCACAGCGGCAATCACGGCGATAACCGGGCCTTCACCCATGTCGAGAGCAATCTGCGCACCGATAATGGAAAATACCACCAGCCCAAGCGCATCAAGCACCAGAAACAGACGGCGCAGATGCGGCATCACCGGCGCGAAGATCGTCGTTAATACTGCCGCGACGGCAACAATAACGACATATTCCGGGTGCTTTACCCAGCCGAGCGGGTAGTGCCCAAGCAGGATATCGCGTACCGATCCGCCGCCCAGCGCCGTTGCTGTGGCGATAATTATCACGCCAAAGGTATCCATTCTGCGACGGCCTGCCGCCAGTGCGCCGGTCATTGCCTCGGCCGTGATGCCAATCAGATAGAGAATATGTAACAGCATGCCCGCTCCCGTAAATCAGAAGCGGCAGGGTAGCGATTTATATACAGGCAGACGATTGAGATTTTCTAAGGTGCGTTGTTTTGGATAAGTTTGACTAATGCGATATGGATGATTTGAATTGTTTTATGTTATTGATTTTGTTATTTAAATAGAGATTGTAATTGCTGGTAAATGGCAGCGCTTAATAAAATTAAGAATAAGTTAATTACAGGCGGCGTGATAAATAAAAAGGCCCTGCTGGGCCTTTTCAACATGCTGCAGAGATTACTCGATGTTCTGGATCTGCTCGCGCATTTGCTCAATCAGGACTTTGAGCTCGATAGCGGAGTTAGTTACCTCTGCGTTAATCGACTTGGATGCCAGCGTGTTCGACTCACGGTTGAACTCCTGCATCATAAAGTCGAGACGGCGACCCACCGCTTCTTTTTTCTTCAGAATGTTGTAGGTTTCTTTAACATGCGCTTCAAGGCGATCCAGCTCTTCGGCGACATCGATGCGCTGTGCCATCAGCACCAGTTCTTGCTCAAGGCGGTTATTCTCAAGCTGCACCTGCGCCTCTTCCAGCTTGGCGACCAGGCGTTCGCGTTGCCATTGCAGGATTTCCGGCATATGGGCGCGGACTTTGCTGACTTCGGTGCTCACGCCTTCCAGACGCTGTTCGATCAGCCCTTTCAGCGCCTGGCCTTCAGTTTCACGGGCGACGATAAAATCATCCAGCGCGCCGTCAAGTGCGGCGAGGATCTGCGCGGCGATGGCGTCCAGATCCTGCTCTTGTGCAGCCATTACGCCTGGCCAGCGCAGAATATCTACCGGGTTGATTTCCCCTTCGTCGCTCTGCATTTTGACCCAGTTCGCCGCATTCACCAGCTGTTTAGCCAGTTTTTCGTTCAGGATCAGTTCACCCTGCGCACTGGCATCAGGCTCAAAACGGAGATTACACTCCACTTTACCGCGCGTCAGACGGCTACGGAGACGTTCACGGACAACCGGCTCGAGGCTGCGAAATTGCTCCGGCAGGCGGAAGTAAGTTTCCAGATAACGCTGGTTAACCGAGCGCAGTTCCCAGGAGGCAGAGCCCCATTCACCCTTGATTTCACGCCGGGCATAGGCGGTCATACTGCGGATCATAGACGTTCCCGTTTTCAAAGAGAGATGCGGGGATTATAGCTTTCGTGGCCTTATCAGGATAGGAATAACCTTGGTAAGCCAGTATAATGCGCAGCCACATTCGATAAGCCGGAGAAATTATCATGCGTCCAGCAGGCCGTAGTGCCAACCAGGTGCGCCCCGTCACCCTGACCCGTAATTACACAAAACACGCAGAAGGCTCCGTGCTGGTTGAATTTGGTGATACCAAAGTGCTATGCACCGCGTCCATCGAAGAGGGTGTTCCGCGCTTTCTGAAAGGTCAGGGCCAGGGCTGGATCACCGCCGAATATGGCATGTTGCCGCGCTCGACTCACACCCGTAACGCGCGTGAAGCCGCGAAAGGCAAGCAGGGCGGGCGTACCATGGAAATCCAGCGCCTTATCGCTCGCGCGCTGCGTGCGGCGGTTGATTTGAACGCGCTGGGCGAATTCACCATTACGCTTGACTGCGATGTCATTCAGGCCGATGGCGGCACGCGTACCGCATCAATTACCGGCGCGTGCGTTGCGCTGGCGGACGCGCTGAACAAACTGGTTGCCGCCGGTAAGCTGAAAACCAATCCGATGAAAGGTATGGTTGCGGCGGTCTCCGTGGGTATTGTTAATGGCGAAGCCGTTTGTGATCTTGAATATGTGGAAGACTCCGCAGCCGAAACCGACATGAACGTGGTGATGACTGAAGACGGTCGCATGATTGAAGTTCAGGGTACGGCGGAAGGCGAGCCTTTCTCCCATGAAGAGTTACTCACCCTGCTGGCGCTGGCCAGAGGGGGGATCGAATCGATTATCGCGACGCAGAAGGCGGCGCTAGAGAATTAATTTTAAGGGCGACTGATGAGTCGCCCTTTTTTTTGCGCTTTATACTTCATGCGGCTTCTTTGTCGGCTGTCGCGAGTCATGCCTGCGCTATTCACCAGGTATGATTTACGTGGTTTGCGCGAGGTCGCGCGACGTATGTTGCGTAATCTGTAAATAATGAAAAGTGAGATGAGGAGCGGATCCATGAAAGCGTATCAGCGTCAGTTTATTGAATTTGCGCTTAACAAGCAGGTACTGAAGTTCGGCGAGTTCACGCTGAAATCCGGACGCAAAAGCCCCTATTTCTTCAACGCCGGGCTGTTTAATACCGGGCGCGATCTGGCTCTGTTAGGGCGTTTTTACGCCGAAGCGCTGGTGGATTCCGGTATCGATTTTGATCTGCTGTTTGGCCCGGCTTACAAAGGTATTCCTATCGCGACCACCACGGCCGTAGCGCTGGCGGAGCACCACGAGCGTGATGTGCCTTATTGCTTTAACCGTAAAGAAGCCAAAACCCACGGTGAAGGTGGCAATCTGGTGGGCAGCGCGTTGCAGGGGCGTGTCATGCTGGTGGATGACGTGATCACTGCCGGAACGGCGATTCGCGAATCGATGGAGATTATCCAGGCTAACGGCGCCACGCTTGCCGGCGTGCTGATCTCTCTGGATCGCCAGGAGCGTGGTCGCGGTGATATTTCGGCAATTCAGGAAGTAGAACGCGATTATGGCTGCAACGTGATTTCGATTGTCACACTCAAAGACTTGATCGCCTACCTCGAAGAGAAACCGGAGATGGCCGATCATCTGGCCGCTGTGCGCGCCTATCGCGAGCAGTACGGCGTTTAAATGTGTTCCCGGCAGGCGACTGCCGGGTCCGTTTTACACCAGCTTCGCGCCCTGAGTGTTTAAATAAAGTGAATAGACCGAGGTGCTGGAAGCCATAAACAGGCGATTGCGCTGTTCGCCGCCAAAGCACAAGTTAGCGCAGCGCTCCGGCAGGTGGATCATTCCAATCGCTTTACCTTGCGCATTGAACACGCGCACGCCGTCCAGCTCCTCGGTACCCATTCCCCACCCGCACCACAGGTTGCCATGCACATCGATGGCGATGCCATCTGCCGTGCCGTTACCGCAGTCGATATGTACCCGCCGGTTTTTAAGCTGATTACCTTCGATATCCCACGCCAGAATTAAGCGATTGGGCGTCGCGCGGCTTTCCACCACAAACAGCGTTTTTTCATCCGGCGAGAAGCAGATGCCGTTTGGTCCTTTAACATCGCCCAGCACCACTTCCAGCTTGCGGGTTTCAGGCTCCAGTCGATAAACGTTTTGCGGCAACTGCGGGGTAGCTTTATGCCCTTCATAAAAACCGGCAATGCCAAATGGCGGATCGGTAAACCAGATGGAGCCGTCGGATTTCACGGCAATGTCATTCGGTGAATTCAGCGGCTTGCCGTCGTAGCTGTCTGCCAGCACGGTGATGGTGCCGTCGTATTCTGTGCGCGTAATGCGGCGGGTATCGTGCTCACAGCTGATTAGACGCCCTTGTCTGTCGCGAGCGTGGCCGTTGGCGTTATTGGAAGGCTGGCGAAAAACGCTGGTTGTACCGGTGGCTTCATCCCAGCGCATGACCGCGTTGTTGGGAATATCGCTCCACAACAGCATGCGGGTATCGCCAAACCAGACGGGCCCTTCTGCCCAGCGGCATCCGGTCGCGATCTGCTCTACTTTGGCGCTGGAAACCATATAGTCGCGAAAGCTGTCATCCAGTGCGACGATGCTGGGATCGGGGTAGCGGGCTGAGGGTGCCCATGCGGCGATACTCTTCTGGCTTAGAAGCAGTGATGCGGTGGCGATACCGCTGAGTTTAAGCAGTTCCCGACGTGATGTTGCCATCAAGCGTCTCCTTATTTGTAGGGTATTTATGAGGATATTTCGCTTAAGTGGAAAGATACTGCCAGAGGGAGGGTAGGGGATCCGCGACGCCACAACATCTGGCATCTTAACGAATTACGTTGGGCTTTTTCACAGAGTGCGGGGAAATGAGAATGCAGCCGCAAGGGCTGCATGAGGAATTACTGTAATTGTGCGGCCAACAGCGGCCAGCGGGCGTCGAAATCTTCGGTCGGGCTGTATTTAAACTCGCTGCGCACAAAACGTGACAGCATCCCTTCGCAAAACGCCAGCAACTGGCTTGCCAGTAACGTTTCATCGGTCGCGTAGGCTTCGCCTTCGCGCATCTTGCGTTCGCGCAGCACCTGGCGCAGCTGCGCTTCAATGCGTTCGAACAGCTGGCTAATGCGCCCTTGCAGGCGGTCTTGTTCGAACATCAGCGCATGGCCGGTCATAATGCGTGTCAAACCCGGATTACGTTCACCAAAGCCCAGAATCAGTAGCACAATCAGACGCAGACGCGCGGTTGTGTCTTTCTCGTCTTTTAAAATCAGGTTGATACGGGTAATCAGGCTATCTTCGATAAATTCAATCAGGCTGTCGAACATGCGCGTTTTACTGGGGAAGTGGCGGTACAGCGCCGCTTCAGAAACGCCAACGGACGCCGCCAGTTTTGCCGTCGTAATACGCTGGCTTCCATCGCTGGATTCCAGCATCAACGCCAGAGATTGAAGTATTTCCTCGCGACGATTCCTTTTCGCAGTTTGTTTTTCTGCCATGTTCCAAAATACCCCTGAAAATAAGCACTTGTCAGGCGAGCAACCACAGGGCGACCGCAAACGGAGTGCGTTTGCGGTGATGTTATCGCGTTATTTCGCCGTGTGATGCGTTAAATAGGGCTGCTTATTGGCGCCCGGAATGGCCGAAGCCGCCTTCGCCGCGCTCGGTCGCGTCAAAGGATTCCACCAGGTTAAATTCTGCCTGAACGACCGGCACAAAGACCATTTGCGCGATGCGTTCACCCGGCACGATGGTAAAGCTGTCCTGGCCGCGGTTCCAGACGGAAACCATCAATTGCCCCTGGTAATCCGAGTCAATCAGCCCCACCAGGTTGCCCAGCACGACGCCATGTTTATGGCCCAGACCGGAACGCGGCAGAATGACCGCAGCCAGTGTTGGATCGGCAATATGGATTGCCAGACCGGTCGGCAGCAACGTCGTTGCGCCAGGCGCCAGCTCTACGGCGTCATCGAGACAGGCACGCAGGTCAAGTCCGGCAGAACCGGAGGTGGCATATGTCGGCAGCGGGAATTCCTTGCCAACGCGCGGGTCCAGAATCTTAACGTCGATTTTTTTCATCATAACGGGTAACGATCTCGTCCAGTAATAGGTGTCCCAGAAGTTCTTTGCGCTCCAGCGGCAAGCGTTTGTCGCCATCCTGCCAGAAAAGGTGTAATGCATTGTTGTCGCTGTTAAATCCCTGATTCGATTGCGAAACATCGTTGGCGCAAATCAGATCCAAGTTTTTGCGGGCGCGTTTTTGCCGGGCATATTCTTCCACATTATTTGTTTCGGCAGCAAACCCAACAACATAAGGTCGGTGAGCAGAAAGTGCGGCAACGCCAGCGACGATATCCGGGTTTTTCACCATTTTTATCGTGATTTCATCGCCTTGCTTTTTGATTTTTTCTTCAGCGACGCTGGCGGCGCGATAATCCGCAACGGCGGCGCAACCGATAAAAATATTCTGCTGCTGAACGCGGCTCTGGACCGCGGCCTCCATCTCCAGTGCCGTAGTCACATCCACACGTTGTACCAGCGGCGGCGTTGCCAGCGAGACAGGGCCGGAGACCAGCGTGACATTCGCACCACGACTTGCAGCAGCGGCGGCAATGGCGAAGCCCATCTTACCGGAACTGAGATTAGTGATGTAACGCACCGGATCTAGCGGTTCACGCGTCGGACCGGCGGTAATCATGATGTTCAGATGTTGCAGATCTTTGACCGGCGAGAAATGCGCGGCGGCCATATCCACAATGGTCAGCGGATCGAGCATTCTTCCTGGACCAACATCGCCACAGGCCTGGCTGCCGCTGTCCGGGCCCCACAGCAACAGCCCGCGCGAGGCCAGCACCTGCAAATTATGCTGGGTGGCGGCGGCGCGGTACATCTGCTGATTCATCGCGGGAACAACGGCGACAGGCGACGGTGTGGCAAGGCAAATCGTGGAGACCAGGTCGTTTGCCATACCGGCAGCAACGCGGGCGATCAAATCCGCGGTGGCGGGGGCGAGAATCACTAAATCAGCCCATTTGCCCAGCTCAATATGGCCCATTGCCGCTTCAGCGGCGGGATCAAGCAGGCTGTCAGACACCGGATAACCGGAAACGGCCTGCAGGCTCATCGGCGTAATAAAGGCTTTTGCCGCCTCTGTCATTGCGACACGGACTTCTGCTCCGCGATCGCGCAAACGGCGCACCAGTTCGGGCGCTTTATAGGCCGCAATACCGCCGCTCACGCCGAGGACAATCTTTTTACCCGCCAGACTGATCATGATTCTTTCCTGTTGGATTTCACCAGAAGCTGGGCATTTTATCACAATCCTGGTGTTGTCGTGCTGTTGCCCATAAACCACTTTGCGAGGCACTACGCAGAGATATAACTCCCTGGTCGAAGCGAGATGGCAGCTATGGCAGCATTGGCGGGAGCGAAGGAGAAATGAATATGGATATTGTTTTTACGCCTCAAAAACCGCGTGAAAAAATGATGAAGTTCGGTATTGAGTCACTGACTGACGTGGAACTGCTGGCGCTTTTTTTGCGCACCGGAACACAGGGAAAAAGCGTGCTCACCGTCGCGCGTGAAATGCTCAAGCAGTTTGGTTCGTTGTATACACTGCTCTCCGCCGATCTTGATGATTTTAAAGAGGTGCATGGCATTGGCCTTGCCAAATACGCTCAACTGCGGGGTATCGGCGAACTGGCGCGGCGCTATTATAATGCGCGCCTGCTGGAAGAGAGCTCACTGCTGAGCCCGGAAATGACGCGCGAGTTTTTACAAAGCCAGCTTGCGGGCGAAGAGCGCGAGATCTTTATGGTGATCCTAATGGATAACCAGAACCGGATACTTAAACATTGTCGGCTTTTTACCGGCACGATTAACCAGGTTGAGGTGCATCCGCGAGAAATTTTGCGTGAAGCGTTAAAAGTCAATGCGGCCGCCGTGATCCTCGCGCATAATCACCCCTCTGGTAACGCTGAGCCGAGCAAAGCGGACAGGCAGATCACTGAGCGGGTAATAAAATGCTGCCAGTTCATGGACATCCGGGTGCTCGATCATCTGGTTATTGGTCGCGGTGAGTACGTTTCTTTTGCCGAACGTGGCTGGATTTAGACCACTTTGCGCGATCCATCGGGATCTTTGTCTGTTCGGGACTTGAGCACACCGCCGACTCAGCGTATACTACGCCACCTTTGAGAATCTCGGGTTTGGCATTTGGGCCTGGCAATCGAGAGTTCACATAGAACTGCGATGACCGGGCTGTAAAGCCTGACGAGGCGCCGATACCCCATACGAAGCTCGAGCTAATTTGATTTTTGGAGAATAGACATGTCCCGAGTCTGCCAAGTTACTGGCAAGCGTCCGGTGACCGGTAACAACCGTTCCCACGCACTGAACGCGACTAAACGCCGTTTCCTGCCGAACCTGCACTCTCACCGTTTCTGGGTTGAGAGCGAAAAGCGTTTTGTCACCCTGCGTGTATCTGCTAAAGGTATGCGTGTAATCGATAAGAAAGGCATCGATACAGTTCTGTCTGAACTGCGTGCCCGTGGCGAAAAGTACTAAGTACTTAAAGGATATAAATCATGGCTAAAGGTATTCGTGAGAAAATCAAGCTGGTTTCTTCCGCTGGTACTGGTCACTTCTACACCACCACGAAGAACAAACGTACTAAGCCGGAAAAACTGGAACTGAAAAAATTCGATCCAGTTGTCCGTCAGCACGTGCTGTACAAAGAAGCTAAAATCAAATAATTTTAGTTTTCTTGCACAAAAACCCCGCTCTGTCGGGGTTTTTGCATTTCTGACCACCCATAAACCGGAGACGAGATGCCTGAATTACCCGAAGTCGAAACCAGCCGCAGAGGTATTGAACCGCACCTTGTTGGCGAAACCATTCTTCATGCGGTGGTGCGCAACGGGCGATTGCGCTGGCCGGTTTCCGAAGAGATCCACAGCCTGAGCGACAAACCGGTACTGAGTGTTCAGCGCCGCGCCAAATATTTGCTGCTCGAATTGCCCGACGGCTGGATCATTATTCACCTTGGCATGTCCGGTAGCCTGCGTATTCTTCCCCATGAGTTACCTGCTGAAAAACACGACCACGTTGATTTGGTGATGAGCAACGGTAAAGTGCTGCGCTACACCGATCCACGTCGTTTTGGCGCGTGGCTGTGGACGAAAGAGCTGGAAGGCCACAATGTGCTCGCGCATCTCGGCCCGGAACCGCTCAGCGACGCTTTCAACGCTGAATATTTCCAGCAGAAATGCGCGAAGAAGAAAACCGCCATTAAACCCTGGCTCATGGATAACAAGCTGGTGGTCGGCGTGGGAAATATCTACGCCAGCGAATCGCTGTTTGCCGCCGGGATCCATCCCGATCGGCTGGCTTCGTCACTCTCGGCGCAGGAGTGCGAAATTCTGGTGCGGGTGATCAAAGCAGTGCTGCTGCGCTCTATCGAACAGGGCGGAACCACGCTAAAAGACTTTTTACAAAGCGACGGTAAACCGGGCTATTTCGCCCAGGAGTTACAGGTATATGGTCGGGAAGGGGAACCTTGTCGCGTCTGCGGCACGCCGATTGTTGCCGCAAAGCATGCACAGCGCTCAACGTTTTACTGCCGACGCTGCCAGAAATAAGAACCAGAAAGCTTACTTAAGCTTCTCTAACAGCGCCCGGTGAACGTCAGGCGGCAGAAAGTGGGTGACATCGCCCTGATGGCGCGCCACTTCTTTGACCAGCGTAGAAGAGATAAACGACCACTCTTTCGACGGCATAAGAAAGACGCTTTCCAGCTCCGGCATCAGGTGGCGGTTCATATGAGCCAGCTGCATCTCATATTCGAAATCCGCTACCGCCCGCAAACCGCGAATAAGGATATTTGCCTGCTGGGCGCGGGCAAAATTGGCCATTAAATCGCTAAACCCCACCACGGAAACATTCGGCAGATGTGCCGTCGCTGCTTGCGCCAGTGCCACGCGCTCTGGCAGGTCAAACAGCGGTTTTTTGCTTGGGCTGGCGGCAATCGCTAACACCACCTCATCAAACATCGTGGCGGCGCGGGTCACAATATCAATATGCCCGTTAGTGATGGGGTCAAAGGTGCCGGGATAAATCGCTTTTGTGCTCATCGCTTATTCTTTCTCTGAATAACCGTGGTTCAGCGCCCACAGCTCGGTGTATTTATTGAAAGTATACTGCGCATTAACCACTGCCAGCAGCCAGCCCTGTTTGCCATCCAGCACGCCGCCGCGCAGTAACAATGTTTTGACGAAGGCGCCCAAAGTATGCGCGAAAATTCCCGGTAGCGACGTTTTTTTACCGCGCTGATGGCGCTCCTGCGCCCACGCCGTGGCGTAATTGAACTGTTTGCGCTGAAAGCTGGCGAAATCCCGGCAGGTCAGATGCAGCAAATCACCACTGAGCGCAATGACCGGCGCTTGCGGCGCATCCAGCGATTCATGCACCAGATTACCGTTGTACTGATAGCGCTCGCGCTCGTACAGCCGGGTAACTCGATCCGGATACCAACCACTGTGGCGCATAAAGCGGCCAAGGAAATAGTTACGGCGGGCAATGCTGTAAACGGCGCCCGGCTGCGGTGCGGCGAGTGTCGCGCGAATGTGCTCTGCGAGTTCCGGAGTGACGCGCTCGTCGGTATCGAGCATCAGGATGTAATCGCCGCTGGCGTAGCGCTGTGCCATCTGGCGCTGTACGCCGTAACCCGACCAGTCAGTATGGGTGAAGACTTTGGCGCCCGCGCGGCTGGCAATGCCCACTGTATCGTCGCTGCTGCCGGAATCCAGCAGCACAATTTCATCCGCCCAGGCAACGGATGCCAGACAATCGGGCAGCAGATCCGCCGCGTTTTTGGCGATCATCACCACCGACAAACGTTTGGACATTAATGGCTCCGCTGAGGCAAATACGGTTGCAGAAGTTGCAGCAGGCGCGCCAGCGCGCCCTGGTTCTGGTGCAGCACTTCCACCGCGTGGCGGCCGTACCATAAACGGTAATCTTCATCCGTCAGCAGGGTCGACACCTCTTTCACCAGCGAATCCGCATCGGTGACGGTGATCAACCCTTCCGCTTCCTGCAGACGTGCGCAGATATCTTTGAAATTATACGTATGTGGCCCCATCAGCACGGGAATCGCGTGCGCGGCGGGCTCCAGCGGGTTGTGGCCGCCGCGTTCAACCAGGCTGCCGCCGACAAACGCCAGATCGGCGATACCATACAGCAACATCAGTTCACCCATCGTGTCGCCGATCACTACCTGTGTGCTGCTGGAAGGGATTTCGCCCGAGCTGCGCAAGGTGTAGCTGAAACCGGCTTTCTGCGCCAAATTGCGCGCATCCGGGAAGCGTTCCGGGTGGCGGGGCACCAGAATCAACAGTAAATCAGGGAAGGTTTCCAGCAGCTTGCGGTGCGCCTGTAAAATAATCGCTTCTTCGCCGTCGTGCGTGCTGGTAGCAATCCACACCTGGCGGCGTGGTGCCCACTGGCGGCGCAGCGTTATTGCGCGTGCAGCGAGTTCTGGCGTTACGGAGATATCAAATTTCAGGCTGCCGGTCACGGTCAACTGGCTGCGCTTTAAGCCTAATTGCAGAAAACGGTCGGCATCTTCCTGGTTTTGCGCGGCAATCAGGGTGATTTTGCTCAGCAGGCGGCGCATAAATTTGCCCAACTTGCCGTAACCTTTTGCCGAGCGTTCTGACAGCCGTGCGTTAGCGATAACCAGGGGGATTTGGCGCGCTTTCAGCGCGGAAATCATGTTCGGCCACAGTTCGGTTTCCATCACGATCACCAGCTTCGGGCGAACATTGTTGAGAAAACGGTTCATGGCGCAGGGCAGATCGTACGGGAGATAAACATGATGTACGTCTTTGCCGAAAGCCGACATCACCCGTTCCGAGCCGGTTGGCGTCATGGTGGTCACAGTGATGGGCAGCGAAGGGTAGCGATGGCGCAGTGCGCGTACCAGCGGGATCGCTGCCAGCGTTTCTCCCACGGAGACGGAATGCAGCAGAATACCGTCCGGCTTCACTTTGTTACGACAAAAACCATAGCGTTCAGCCCAGCGTTTGCGGTAAGCGGGGGCTTTGCGGCTGCGAAGTAATAATCGCAACCACACCAGAGGCTGAATTAAGTAAAGCAGGGTGGTATACAACAATTCCAAGCGACTATCCGTTTTTTTAAGTTTCGGCGGGCAAATTCTAAGCATTTAGGGCGGCTAAAGCTATACCTTTCCGGCCTGACAGGGTAACGGCTTACCGCCACCCCTTCAAAGCAGCGCTAAGTTTATCAGCCACTGTCTGCCAGCCATAACCAGCAAGGGTTTCTTTCCGGGCATGCAGGGCTACCGACTGGAGGTCCGCCCGATTGAGCGTTGCCTGAATATCTTCTGCCATCGAGGTTGTTGAGAGTGGTTCCCGCATTACAAATCCGGTTTTCCCGTCGATAACAAATTCTGAAATTCCGCCGCGAGGGCTGACCAGTACCGGGATGCCGGAGGCCATGGATTCAAGCGCCACCATGCAGAATGGTTCTTCAAAGCGAGAAGGCACCACGGTTAAATCGCCGATTGCGTAGACCTTATGCATATCTGCCGGGGCAACGCTACCCGCGAGAATACAATTACTGCCCATGGTCTGAGCCATCTCACGAATCTCTTTTTGATATTTCGCTCGCGGGCCACTACTGTTCGCTTTTGGATCGCCGATAATCACCAGCTTTAGCTGTTGCCCGGACTGATTCAATTGATGCACGGCCCGCATCAGTTCCAGCGGTCCCTTTTCTGGCGACAACCTCCCGGCATAAAGAATCACAGTATCGGTTTCAGTCAGGGCAAACTTTTCTCGTGACCAGCGATCGCCATCAGCGTAAAGTTCGACATCAATACCATTAGGCACAACTTTTACATCTGCACCGGGAACCTTTTCTTTGTACCAGCGAGCCAGAAACTGGCTGGGAACAATAATCTTTACCGCACTGGTTAGCTTGTCGGTATCCTGCATATTATGCATATGTAGAATCATGTCCTGTTCAGGATAATAGCGCGCAGCGGTCGTATAAAGATGAATCGAATTATGCACGATCAGTGTTTGCCGTCCAGCTCGCAGGCTACGAGCTCGACGAACCAGTCGCCATGCATAAGAAAGTGGGTCCCAGCGGGTCCATTTTTGAAAAATACGTTTGTAGATGCGGCCAATACCAATGCGGTAGATCGAACAATGCGGGGTGATACTTTCTTGCTGCACTTCGCCTTGACGGATACAAATAATTTCTGTCGAAACGTGCAACCTGGTGGCTACGTTATAGACCCACCACTCCACCGCAGCGGCATGGCGAGGCGGGATTGAATGGATTGGCGGAACGGTAAATATGAGTGATTTTTTCATTATCAATTTTGCCGTAGCAGATGATGAATAATGCGGGAAATCTGTTGTGCGCGGTGATCCCAGGTGAATGTTTTCGTCAGCTCCAGCGCCGCATTCGCGCGTTTTTGCGCTTCATCTCTATCATCGACTACGCGCTGGAGTACGCTCCCCAGCTCTTTACTGTTTTCGCTTTCGACGAAAAAGACGCTTGATTCATCCACAACTTCACGGATTGACGGTAGGTCGGCAATCACAATTGCTTTACCCATCGCCATATATTCAAATAGTTTAAGTGGTGAGGTATATCGGCTGGCAATGCTGGTTTTGGTCAGTGGCAAAATGCAAATATCATGGCGGGCTATCTCGTGGAAGCGCTGGCGTGGATTCACATAACCGAGAAAATCGATTTTAGCTGCCACACCTTCCTGCTGTGCCAACGCGGAAAGCGTTGTGATCTGTTCCGCGTTACCTCCTGCAATTGTTAGCTTTGCGCCGGTTACGTGACGCATTGCGCTGATAGCTGTTGGGATACCTTTCCAGGGATGGAGGCTGCCGAGATAAAAAATTGATACGGGTATAGAAGGTAACTGTGAGACTGTCTTCAGTGCCTCATTTGCTGCCACGCTGTCCACGCCGTCGGGGCTAACGATACAAGGAGTATCGACGTTGTAGTGGCGGCGAATATCCTCTTCAAGGAAAGACGTCAAGACAACAATTGCCGCCGCATTCTGGTAAACAAAATGCTCATTTTCCAGCAGAATCTGGTACTTGCGCTGGTTCTTTGCTTGGCTGAGATCATGAGACTCCTTAAAACTCTGAGCAAATATCTCGTGGCTTTCAAAGATAACCGGAATGCCCAGCTTCTGGCTGAGCAGGAAACGGGCCATTTTTAGATTACGAGTATAAATTGCATCGACGGGGTTGCGCTTCAGCCAGCGGCGGACCATTAGAATAAATATTTTCTGAGTATTAAAAGGAAAATACCATTTTCCACGTGGGTCATTTAAAGGTGAGAAAACGACGCCTTCCGAAACGGAGCGACCCAGTAGACTTTCAACCGTGGTATGGCTGGGGGGCGTGACAACAAAGACTTGCATATCGTGTCGCGCAAAAGCATCCACATTCTGCAAAATTTGCAGTGATGCAACGCGGATGTCCGGCACTGCATAGGGATCGATATAGGCAAGTTTGATCATTGGTCGAGCGCCGAAAGTAAACGTTGAGCTGAGTGGTGCCAGGTGTAGAGATTTTCGATACGCTGACGTGCGTTATGCCCCATTGTCCGACGGTGTTCGCCGTCTTCCATCAATTTACGGATGGCATCAGCAATTGCTTCAGGGTGGCCAGGAGAAACCAGTAATCCAGCTGAGCCTTCATTGCCAATCACTTCCGGAATACCACCAATATAGCTACCTATCACGGGTAATCCGCAAGCCATCGCTTCAGCAATAGTAATACCAAAAGCTTCATCGCCAGTGCTGGGGAAAATACCTGCATCACCGCTTCTATAAAACGCTGGCAGAGCTGAATGCGCAACTGGCTCGTGGAAAATAACCTGTTTGTCCACACCAAGAGCCCGAGCTTGTGCCTGTAGTTTTGTCAGTTCTTCACCATTACCAACAATGAGAAAGCGTACCCGCTCGTCCTGCAATAGCGCCAGTGCTTTCAAAACGTAATAAAGGCCTTTCCACCCGACAAGCCGCCCGGCAAAAACCAGTAAAAACTTGTCATCATCAATGTCCAGCGCCCGACGAATACTACCAGTTGCAGGAGTAAACTTATGGATGTCCACACCGTTATAAATCACATGTGGGAAGTGCTTAAAGTGATGCTGAATCTGCCAGGCATTAAATTCACTACATGCCACCCAGGCGTCAATTCGTTTAGCCAGGCGGCGATCAAACCTAAAAAAACTGGTGCCTCCACTCATATAGCAGAAACGCGTCTTGCTGGACGCAGGCATCAGATGTGGCCAAAAGAAATCGAAAGGTTTGGTAAGAATGACCCAGTCCAGATCATCCTTCACGACCGCTTTTCGGGCATGCCGTGCCATAGAAAGGCGTTCAACGATTCGCTGGAACCGGCGTCCGAGATTAATCACCTTTTCTCGTGGTGTATAAGGATAGGTTCGTACGGTAATTGCATAACTCGCAACATCATGGCGAATGTCCCCTTCTCCTCCATAAAGAAATACCTCATGACCAAGGTCAGCCAGGGCTTTTGCAAGTTCCCAGACTGCAGTTTGGATGCCTCCATAAGAAGTTGTTATGGTCACATCCACAAATCCAATTTTCATTAGCTTACCTTTAGATCAATGTGTTTCGCGAGCAGCGTATTGACCGCATTCCAGACAGTATCAACATCAATCTTTGACATTGGCTCTTCACGGCTGGCGTCAGAATAGTCAACAGGATGTTCGATAACAACCAGACTAGGGTGCTGTTGTGGCGAAAGATACCTTCCTGGATGGAAGGCGTGGTACATCGCTACCATTGGGATACCCAAGGCACCAGCAAGATGAGTAGGGCCGGTATCCACACCCAGATAAAGAGAAAGCTGGCTCATCACCGCTGCGTTTTGTCTCATTGTCAGCTCCCCTGCGAGCGACGTGGCGGAGGAACCCAGTTCAGAGGCCAGTGCAGCAGCGGTAGTTTTTCCTTCAGGCCCGCCTAATAAAAGTATATGACTGTCGGGATATGCCTGTAACAGACGGTTCGCTATCTCCTTAAAAGAGGAGATCGGCCAGTCTCGATAGGCCTTTGCAGGAAAGCTTTGCAATTGAAAACCGATCAAACGCTTACCACGCAGATTGTTTTTAGTCAAAAACTGGCGTGCAGAGTCCAGTTCTTGTGGCGTAACACAATAACAGAGGCGCCAATCGGTGATCTCAACGCCGACGGCTTGGGCTAGCAACGCTCGTTCCTGCTGGGCTGGCATTAACTGTTTCGGCGGGGCTACCGTGCACCAGTTGGCGTTACCAGTTTCGTCAGAGAAAGAAACCGTCAGTGTGGAAACGCGTTTAGCGTACTCCACCAGTGCATCATCACTACCGTATACCAGCGCCAGATCATACTGCCGTCGGTGGAAATATTTCATCCATGCCGCTTTTTTCTTGGAGAAGGTGCGAACAGTATTCACCCAAGGTAGATTTTCGATCACCGAGGCTGTTTTTTTATGCGCGAACACATCCAGTATGGCCGTGGGCCACTTCGTTTTTAATGCTTTTAATACCGGTGTTATTAATAAAGTGTCGCCAAAGCGAGCAATGTTTATGACAAGGATTTTTTGGGGCTGCATAAGCGGACCTGCTATCACACTTTTTCACATTGTACACTAGCGGCTACAGATGAGTCACGGTAGGAGTAGCCGACTATCGTGACATAGTCGGCTAATTACGGTTACAGTTATTCAGGTATTCTCAACTTTAATCCTGAACCCCAGTGCCATGAGTAATCCAAAATGAATGCCAAGTACATTCAAATAGACATTTTCAAATGTTCCTCGAACAATAACCCAGCCGATAAACGATACCATCAGTAACAGCACCGCCTGTGCTGTTATAATATTCGATCTGCTCGCCACAAATGCTCTATAGGCGTAGTTGATGGTGCTCAGCGTCAGGGTAATTAGCGCTAGCAAGCCAGCAATACCTGCAGCAAACCAGATAGCCAGAAAGACATTATGAGGTCCGAGAGACTGTTTATAAATCCATTCAGGATGGTTCTTGACCTGATCGTTATAAATGCGATGGAACAGGCTATTACCAAAACCATAGCCCTTAATGGGGTTTTGCAGAATAAGTTCCAGTGCCGTTCCCTGTGTACCTCCGCCATAGCGGTTGCTGCTAGACGTTTGCTCCATTTTTTTTGTCAGCGGGTGTTCCTGCGCATGATCATAAGAGACCAGCATTACTGCACCGCAAATTAATGCTGTAATCCCCATAAAGGCCAGCATTTTTTCTTTATTAAAAATAACGACAATCGCGCTCATTATCACTGCTGCAAGCCATGAGCCACGCGCAAAGGTACCGAGCATAAATGTCATGGTGATCATTGTGACGGCTATTAAACAAGCCCAGTGCTGTAGGCTGTTCTTTTTGTAAATATACCAAAGGTTAAGGATAACCGGGAAGCATAAAACATAGCTATCAGAAAGGTCTCGATGAGTCATTTCAGTAAAAGGCATAACCCCCTGACGATATTCATCAATATACATTAAAAGGTCTCGTATACAGGTAATCACGAGGCCAGCAGCAATCGACAGCAGTATCATTTTGGCGATTTGAACCGCAGAATTTTTGTGTAAAACAATAGGTAGTACAAATGAGAAAAGTAAAATACTATTTAGTATGGGTTTATTCATGCTGTCAAAGCTGATCTGCGGATCTATAGAAATAAATAGCGAATAAAATATTGTGAGAACAAAAAAAATAACACTAACAAAAAGATTGTTCTTTAGTGGGGCCAGAGCAAGGCGATAATTTTTAAATAAAAAATATATCGCCGTTGTAATCATTAAAATAACAGTCAAATTTTTAAATTTTGTCAATTCGGCTGTAAAGTTAAGCGCAATAAATAATCCCACCAAATAGAGTGGCAAGGATTCTTTTCTACTTCCATTAAAGAGCGAATTAAATACCATTCTTTTTATTCTCAATTACAGTAAGATATAAATTATAAAGTTCATTAGAAATATAGCTTGCAGTCAGATTTACCACTTTATTGAAAGAGGTCTTTCTGGCAAAATTATAGTCAAATCCATTTTGTAATTTTCCAATAGCACCGGAAAAAGAGGCCCAGTCCAGCGCATCGAAAACATATCCATTTATTCCAGTATCAATAAATTCTTTTCCTCCACATTTATCTGAAGTCAATACCGGTAATCCACAGGCCATCGCTTCCAGGATCGTATTCGGAAAAGGATCATAACGCGTTGGCTGAATTAAGGCGTCAGCCATTGCATAAAACGGAGCAGTCTCTTTCTGCACGCCCGCAAAAACCAGCCGTGATTCACAGCCCAGGATGCGGGCCTGTTTCTTATAACGCATGGACTTGCGGTCATTTCCTACCACCAATAGCCACGCAAGTGGATGTTCCGCAATCGCTCTGATTGCGACATCCAACCCCTTACGCTCAAAGCCGGAACCTACGAACAGCATCAATGTGGCATCTTGCGGGATGGCGTAGCGCTCACGCATTGGCTGGCGATGTACGGAAATCAACGATGGATTCCATATATTGGTATCGATACAGTTGTAAATCACATGGATCTTATTGGGATCAATAGCAAAGTGATCGACAATCTCCGCTTTCACCATAGCTGAGTTACAAATCACTTTTTCCAACGCTGGATGTTCAAACATCGCTTTTTCCTGGCGAAGCTGATAGCGGTGGAAGCTGGAAAGTGATTGGACTAGCTTTTGTAGCGGATTCATCGTGCGTGAGCGAATGTTCAGCCATTCACGATGTACGCCGTCGCCAGCACGATAAATAGTACAGCCGGGAATGCGTTCATGGCTCTGTACAATATCAAATGCGGCAAAATGGCTCTGTGCTTCACGCGCGAAATTTATTTCGCGTTGTAGGCGATTTTTTGCCGGCGGGTCACAGGTAATGACATGATAATCTGTGCTGGAACCAGTTTCCCATTGACGAGTAATAATGCTGATATCTAAATCGCTTTTATCGCGCAGGGCACTTAATGCTCTGGAGACAAAGCGCTCGGCTCCCCCATCAGGTCGGTATTTTTGTCTGACAATAGCAAGCTTCATTGGCTAACCTGGATGGTATTTATTGCTTCAATCACCTGGCTTCTGGGTAGCTGCACCAGACAGTCGCAGATATGGCTATTGGCGCAGCCTGCTTGTCCGCAGGGGCGACAGGGATGATGTTTAGAGGTTACAACTTCACTTTTAACCATCCATGGGCCCCATTCTTTGTCCCCAGTAGGCCCAAATAATGCTACCACTGGCGTTTGCATCGCTGCAGCAATGTGCATTGGCACCGAATCGACGCCGAAGAGCATATCTGCATGTTGAATTAAAGCGGCCAACTCCTTCAGGGACATGGTTCCGGACAGATCAAGAAATGGCGTGGTAACGAGGGCGCGAAGATCTTCCACCATCTTCATCTCTTCTTTTGACGGCGCGGCGCTCAGTACAACAGTTTTACCTTGGTGGCTGAGATATTCCATAATTGCGGCGACATCTTTTGTGTTCCAGCATTTGAACATCCAACGTGAAGTTGGATGGACTACAACGTAAGGTTGGTTCTGCCAGCCTGCGGCATATAGCTTATCTTTTACCCCTCGCTCTGCAGCTTCTCCGGCAACCAATACCAGCTTGCGTTCTTCTATCGTAGGCTGTAAACCCAGCACCCGAAGTGTATCCAGATGGCCTTCAACTGTATGACGAAGATGAATACGTTTGACTTGCTTCTGAAACTTTTTTCTCCAGAAAAACAACCGCTTTCTGTTTTCGTTGTAGAAGGTTACTCCATGGGGGATCCTACCGAGTTGGGCGAACCAGAAGCCGCGCATGCTTTCTGTCAAATGCAAAAGCAGATCATAGTGCTGACTTTTGATATGGCGAATAAGTGCTAGTTCTTTTAGAAAATGTCTCCACACACCAAGCTTTTTCCATTTACGGTCAATTATCAATACGTTATTAATCGCTGGGTGCAGGGTCAGCATATCAGCAGTTTCAGCATAGACGATAACATCTATTTGGGCGTTAGGATAATGACGACGTAAGGTGGTGAAAATGGGTGATGTCAGTAGAACATCGCCGTGATGCCTCAGTTTGGTCACAAGAATACGTTTAAATTCAGGCATGAAAGTACCTAACTCGACATGATTAAATTATGTGTGCGTCTTTTAGCTGACGGAACACATCGCTGCCGGGCAGGTCATGTAATGACCGGCTGTCAGAAGGGCGACAGATTACCTGATTACGCCCATATCCGCCAATTAAACCAGGATCCGTTGGGCCATAAAGTGTAACGTTCGGCCTGTCCAGCGCGGCGGTCAGATGGCTTAAACCGGTATCAACCGAGACGACAAACCGCGCGCCGGCCAGTTCTCGCGCCACATTCTCAAGGCTCATCCGTGGCAAGACATCGACAAAATTCAGCCCTTGCGCCAGCCGTTTCGCGCGGGCTTCTTCATGCGGCGCGCCCCACGGTAACTTTATGCGTAAGCCGCTGTCAGCCAGCAAATTAAGTAGCTCGCGCCAGTGTGCTTCCGGCCAGTGTTTATCATCGCGGGTGGTGGCGTGTAAGAACACGGCATAGGGCGAATGCGCCGCGTCGGCGACGGCAAAATGGCGGGCGATGGCGTAATCACCCTGCGTTTGCGGTTTGGTATAACCGAGGCTTTTGGCGAATAATTCGCGGGTGCGCTCAACCGCATGTTGCTGTTTAGCAATGTGATGACGGCGATTGTAAAACAGGCTCGCTAAGGGCTCGCGCGCGGTGCGCCAGTCCATGCCGTGCTTCACACCATGCGCCAGTCGGGTGACCAGCGCGGCGCTTTTCACCAGCCCTTGCGCATCAATAATCGCGTCGTACCGCTCAGCCTGTACCGCCAGGCGAAAGGCTTTACGCTCGGCGGCAATGGGGGCGGAAAACCAGGCTTTGCGCCAGCGGCGGATCGCCACCGGAATAACGCGCTCAACGGCGGCGTGCCAGGCGGGGATCTGGGCGAAACCCTCTTCCACCACCCAGTCAAAACGGATGCCAGGAATCGCCTGCGCGGCGTCGGTGAGCGCGGGCAGCGTATGCAGCACATCGCCCATCGACGAAGTTTTAACGATCAATACCCGCATCGGTTATCCTTCCGCGTCCAGCAACAGCGCGTTCAACTCTTCCAGTACGCGCTGCGGGGTAATGTCGATCAGACTCTGGTGATAGCCTTCAGCGGCGTCGCCTTTGCGCACTTTGTGGTAGCCGGAAATCAGGCGGATCACGCGGGCTTTGTGCGACAACGGCGGAGTGAAATCCGGGCTGCTTGGGCCGTAAAGCGCCACCAGCGGACGATTAAGCGCGGCGGCGACATGCATCAAACCGGAATCATTGGTAACGATCGCTTTACAGGCGGCAATTAGCACTACGGCTTGTTCCAGCTGCGTTTCACCGGCCAGATTGCGGCACCAGGCTTGCTGCTCGGTACTCAGCGAGGCCAGAATCTCGTTGCCCGCTTCGTGATCTTTCGCCGAACCAAACAGCAACACCTGGTAGCCTTCATCAATCAGTTGCTTGGCCAGTTCTGCGTAATGGTAGTGCGGCCAGCGTTTGGCCGGGCCGAATTCTGCGCCGGGGCAAAAACCAATCACCGGGCGTTCGGCAGAAATATCAAAAGTCGCGCAAACTTGTAATTTCTCGCTGTCGTTAACCTGCAACTGCGGCCACAGCAGCGGCTGCGGCAGATCCTGCGCCGAGCGCATCACACCTTTGTCATAGGCCAGCGCCACATAGCGCTCCACCATTAACGGCCAGGCTTGTTTATCCAGTACGCGAGCGTCATTGAGCAGACCGTAACGCATTTCACCGCGCCAGCCGGTACGGTGCGGCACGTTGGCAAAGAACGGTACCAGCGCGGATTTAAACGAATTGGGCAGCACGTAGGCGCGGTCATAACGGCGCTCGCGCAGGCTGTGGCCCAGCTTACGGCGTGCACCAATTTCCAGCGCACCGTGGCCGAGCGGCATTGGGATCGCTTCGTTGACTTCCGGCATGCGTGATAAAAGTGGACGGCACCACGCGGGTGCCATCACATCGATTATCGCCTGGGGAAAGCGCGCTTTAAGCGTGCGGTAAAGACTCTGCGACATCATCATGTCGCCGACCCAGGACGGGCCAATGACCAAAATTTTCATACTTACGCGTCGCGGTTCAGCCAGGCCATATACTCGGTTACGCCTTCGGCGACGGTTTTAAACGGTTTGTCGTAACCCGCCGCGCGCAGGTTGGTCAGATCCGCCTGGGTAAACGCCTGGTAGCGGCCTTTCAGTTTGTCCGGGAACGGAATGTATTCGATGCTGCCTTTTTTGTGGAAGGCCAGAGTGGCGTCGGCAACGGCCTGGAAAGATTCCGCGCGACCGGTACCCAGATTGTAGATACCGGAAACACCGTTTTCCCAGAACCACAGGTTGACCGCCGCGACATCGCCCACGTAGACGAAATCGCGTTTGAAGTTTTCGCTGCCTTCGAACAGTTTCGGGCTTTCGCCGTTGTTCAACTGGGTATTGAGATGGAAGGCCACGCTCGCCATGCTGCCTTTATGCCCTTCGCGCGGGCCATACACGTTGAAGTAGCGGAAGCCGACGATCGGGGAGTTCGCTTCCGGCAGGATGCCGCGCACATACTCGTCGAACAGCATTTTTGAGTAGCCGTAAACGTTAAGCGGCTTTTCGTATTCACGGGATTCGATAAAGTCCGAAGTACGGCCACCGTAAGTCGCGGCAGAAGATGCGTACAGGAACGGGATTTCGCGCTCCAGGCAGTAGTGCAGCAGCTCTTTTGAGTACTGATAGTTGTTATCCATCATGTACTTGCCATCCCACTCGGTGGTGGATGAACACGCACCTTCGTGGAATACGGCTTCAATATCACCGAACTCTTCACCAGACATAATCTGGATCAGAAAATCTTCTTTATCCATGTAGTCGGCAATGTGCAGGTCGACCAGATTGACGAATTTGGTGCCGTCTTTCAGGTTATCCACCACCAGAATATCGGTGATGCCTTTATCATTCAGGGCCTTAACGATGTTGCTACCGATAAAACCCGCGCCGCCGGTCACGATGATCATAACTGTACCTTTGAAAAGTGGAGCGTTGAGACGATCTCAGACACTAATGTCTCTTATCATATCATCACATTGACGACCCTTCAGCCATTCACCCAGTGAACGATATGCCTATGCGTGATTTATGCTACAAAATGAAGAATGGATGCTGTGTCATCTCGTATCACCGTATACCTTTCGGTAATATGTGCCGAAATTTGCCCAGTCTGGAGAATTGCGATGCGTGGGGATTTTTATAAACAGTTAACGAACGACCTGGAAACCGCGCGTGCGGAAGGGTTGTTTAAAGAAGAACGCATTATTACGTCGGCCCAGCAGGCTGATATCACCGTGGCCAATGGCGACCATGTTATTAACTTCTGCGCCAATAACTATCTTGGCCTTGCCAACCACCCTGATTTGATTGCTGCCGCGAAAGCCGGTATGGACAGCCACGGCTTTGGTATGGCCTCCGTGCGCTTTATCTGTGGTACGCAAGATAGCCACAAAGCGCTGGAGAAGAAGCTGGCCGATTTCCTCGGTATGGAAGATTCCATTCTCTACTCCTCCTGTTTTGATGCGAACGGCGGCCTGTTTGAAACGCTGCTTGGTGCGGAAGACGCCATTATTTCCGACGCGCTGAACCATGCTTCTATCATCGACGGTGTGCGTCTGTGTAAAGCGAAGCGCTATCGCTACGCTAATAACGATATGCAGGAGCTGGAAGCCCGCCTGAAAGAGGCGCGTGAAGCGGGCGCGCGTCATGTACTGATTGCGACCGATGGCGTGTTTTCCATGGACGGCGTGATCGCTAACCTGCAAGGCGTGTGCGATCTGGCGGATAAATATGACGCGCTGGTGATGGTCGATGACTCTCACGCGGTCGGTTTTGTTGGCGCGAATGGTCGCGGTACGCATGAATATTGCGACGTGATGGGGCGGGTGGACATCATCACCGGCACGCTCGGCAAAGCGCTTGGCGGCGCGTCCGGCGGTTACACCGCGGCGCGTAAAGAGGTGGTGGAGTGGCTGCGTCAGCGTTCCCGCCCGTATCTTTTCTCCAACTCACTGGCACCCGCCATTGTTGCCGCGTCCATTAAAGTCCTAGAAATGCTTGAGTCCGGTGCTGAGCTGCGCGATCGCCTGTGGGCAAATGCCCGTCTGTTCCGCGAAAGGATGACCGCCGCAGGCTTTACGCTGGCAGGGGCAGACCACGCCATTATCCCGGTGATGCTGGGCGATGCGGTGGTGGCGCAAAACTTCGCACGTGAGCTGCAAAAAGAGGGGATTTACGTCACCGGTTTCTTCTTCCCGGTGGTGCCAAAAGGTCAGGCGCGTATCCGCACACAGATGTCTGCGGCGCATACGCCTGAACAAATTGAGCGTGCGGTTGCTGCCTTTACCCGCATTGGTAAACAACTGGGTGTGATTGCCTGAGGGCGTGAAATGAAAGCGTTATCCAAATTGAAAGCAGAAGAAGGCATCTGGATGACCGACGTACCGGAGCCGGATGTTGGTCATAACGATCTGCTGATTAAAATTCGCAAAACCGCGATTTGTGGCACTGACGTGCACATCTACAACTGGGACGACTGGTCGCAAAAAACCATTCCTGTACCGATGGTCGTCGGCCATGAATATGTCGGCGAAGTGGTGGGCATCGGCCAGGAAGTGAAAGGTTTTAAAATTGGCGATCGCGTTTCCGGTGAAGGCCATATTACCTGTGGTCATTGCCGTAACTGCCGCGCCGGGCGTACGCATCTGTGCCGTAACACCACGGGTGTGGGCGTCAACCGTCCGGGCTGTTTTGCCGAATACCTGGTGATCCCGGCGTTCAACGCTTTCAAAATCCCCGACAATATTTCTGACGATTTGGCGTCGATTTTCGATCCGTTTGGTAACGCGGTGCACACGGCGCTCTCCTTTGATTTGGTGGGAGAAGATGTGCTGGTCTCCGGCGCAGGCCCGATTGGTATTATGGCCGCGGCGGTGGCAAAACACGTTGGTGCACGCCATGTGGTTATCACCGATGTGAATGAGTACCGCCTCGATCTGGCGCGCAAAATGGGAGTTACCCGCGCGGTTAACGTCGCCAAAGAGAATCTGGCGGATGTGATGGCAGAACTGGGTATGACCGAAGGGTTCGACGTGGGTCTGGAGATGTCCGGCGCGCCGCCAGCGTTTCGCACGATGCTCGACACCATGAACCACGGCGGCCGTATTGCGATGCTGGGTATTCCGCCGTCCGATATGTCTATCGACTGGACTAAAGTCATCTTCAAAGGGCTGTTTATCAAAGGCATTTACGGTCGTGAGATGTTTGAAACCTGGTATAAGATGGCGGCGTTAATCCAGTCTGGTCTGGATCTTTCGCCGATTATTACCCATCGTTTCAACATCAACGAGTTCCAGCAGGGCTTCGACGCGATGCGCTCGGGGCAGTCCGGCAAAGTGATTCTGAGCTGGGATTAGCTCATTGAGCCGGGCCGTATCCTGAGCGGCCTGGCTTCTTTTGCTCCGGGCTTTATCATATACTCGTAGCGTTAATAATGGTGAGAACTGGAATGCCAAATGAGCACGGCTAAGATAGATGTAAGTATCGTTATTCCTGTTTATAACGGTGGCGATACTTTAGGCCCGATGATAGAAAAAATCCTCCGTGAAAAAAGGATTAATCTGGAAATCATTATTGTTAATGATGGTTCCACAGACAACACCGCTGAAATACTGCAGACCTTTAACGATCCACGTCTTATTGTGGTTCATCAGACGAATCAGGGCGTTTATGCTGCCCGTAATGCTGGCATTGCCGTCCGTCGTGGAGACTGGCTTATTCTGTTAGATGCTGATGACGATTTTACTGACGATATGATTGTGGATCGTTTCCGGCAAGCAAACCTCCACGATGTAGATGTCTATATCGCCAACGGCTGGCGCAATGAGCAGCGAGAGGGGGATTTCAGCAATACAATCCATCATCATCAGCCCTACAATAAAACTATCAAAGGCTTTAGTTGGATTAACCACGTGGTCGGCGTTCGTGAGTGGCCGCATTATCTATGGCTGCAAATTGTCAGGTCTGAATATATCAATCAGCTACAGCTAACTTTTCAGTTGGGAAGCAGCCACAAAGATATTTTGTGGACCACCGAGCTGGCATTAGGTAATGGGCGTTTTTATATTTCCGATAAGCCTGACTATGTTTACTGTGATAATCATAATTCCATTACCCACAGCAAGAAATATTTCGATTCGCGCACTCTTAGCTATATTGGGGTAATAAGCCAACTGATTCGCTGGGCGAACGAGTCACGGTACCATGAGGTGAAACGAGCGCTGCTAATTCATTCATTAGAAGAAGCCCGCCATTTCTTCGGTATGTATCGTAAAAAGACCAAAGATAAACCGTATGCGAGGGCGCAATTTTTTCAGCATATTCGCTTTGTGGATCTGCTTAAAGGCGTTAATAGTGGGCGTAAGATGTGGTTCCTGCTACGGCTTTATATGGCATTTGTGCGATCATAAAGACAGTAGGTCTTTACTGTCAGCCCCAATCCCATCAATGGGTGGATTTTTATTACTTCCACCCTTGCCACTGATTCTGCATATAACGCACCAGCGTACTCTCGCCAACACTTTCACTGATTACGCCAAAGAAGCGGCTGGCATAAACCGGTTCAGGTTTGTGCTTCGCTTTACACAGTTTTGCGCCGCGAAACGGATTACGCGGTGGCTGAACGGTACCGCCTGGTGGTGTGGCGTTGGGCGTTGAGGTATCTGTCTGCGGTTCATTGAGCAGATCGCTCGGGCGCACCAGCGTAATATCCGCCGGCAAATTGTAGAGAGACTGTTGCAGAACACGAACAGTGGCGGGATGCGGGTGACCAATAGCAATGGCGGAACCATTGCGACGCGCTAACTGTACGGCGCGGTCAAACTGACGGCGGATATCGCCTTCGTTTTGCGTATCGTCGAGGAACACCTTGCGCTTAATGACTTTTACCCCGGTACCGGAAGCGGCGCGCAGCGCCTGGCTATTGCCGATAGTCATGCTATCAAGGAAATAGAGGTTATAGCGCTCCAGCGCCTGCATCACTTTCTGCATGCCAAACAGACTGGACGTCATGGCGCTACCCATATGGTTATTCAGCCCGACGGCATACGGCACTTTGTTGACTGCATCGCTGATGATGCGCTCAATCTCTGCGCTACTCATCTCCGGGCGCAGCGTGTCTTTTTCCAGCGGCTGTTTACTCAGCGGTGCCATTGGAAGATGGATCAACACTTCATGGCCACTGTTGTGCGCTTTGGTCGCCATTTCGCGAGCATGCGTTGCATTGGGCAGCACCGCGACGGAGACCGCCTGCGGCATGGCCAGCACCTGGTTTTCAGTTTGTGGGCGGTAGCCGAAATCGTCGATCACGATGGCCAATTTCCCGGCGAATACCGGAGCGGAAAACGCCAGCGCACTGGCGAGCGTCAAAACAATACGACGAAATTGAAGCAAACCTTATCTTCCCAACCACGGCTGTGGATTGACCGCCTGACCCTGACGGCGAATTTCGAAATAGAGTGAAGGCCGGCCCTGACCGCCACTGCTCCCTACGAGGGCTATCGGCTGACCGGCGCGAACCTGGGTGCCTACGCTCACCAGCGCGCTCTGGTTGTAACCGTAAAGGCTCATGTCGCCCTTGCCGTGTTCCACCACCACCACCAGGCCATAACCTTGCAGCCAGTCGGCGAGGATCACACGCCCGTCGGCGATAGCTTTCACTTCACTGCCTTCAGACGCGCCGATAACAATCCCTTTCCAACGTAGCTCACCCTGCAGTTGTTCGCCATAACGATGCAGTAACGGGCCGCGAACCGGCCAGACGGCCTGGCCAGACGGCGAACCTAAACCGCCGGTGCGGGACATCAGTGAGCGTTCGCTCTCGGTAGGTTTATACGTGGTGCCTTTGCGGCTGGCTTCATTCTGGCGGTCACGCACGGCTTGCGCTTCGCGGGCTTCACGTTCGGCACGGGCTTTAGCTGCCGCTTCCGCGCGGGCGAGGCGATCGCGCAAGCGAGATTCGTTGGCGCGCATTTCGCTTAGCTGTTGCTGGCCTTCCTGAATGGAGGATTCCAGACCAGAAAGGGTTTTTTGCCGCTCACTGCGTGCTTGTTCAAGTTTGGCCTGCTGTGCTTTTTGCTCATACAGCAGCGTTTGTTGCTGGCTCTGCTTCTCTTCCAGCTCGGATTTTTGTGTGGCGACCTCTTCGCGCGTCTGTTTCAACTGAGCGATGGTTTCCTGTCGTGCCTGGTTAAGATAACCAAAGTAGGCCTGCAAACGCTGGCCGCGCTGGCTCTCTTCACCGCTCAGAATCAACTGGATCCCGGTGTGTGGCCCCTGGCGGAACGCCGCATCAAGCTGCGCCGCAAGGTTGTGTTCCTGCGTGGTGCGCTGACGTTCCAGTTTGGCAATCGAGGCGTTCATCTCGGCGATCTGCTTATTGAGCTGGGCGAGGGTGTTTTGTGTTTCCCGCAGCTGGCGGGTGGCGGCAGAGATGGCTTCTTCCTGTGCCTTTAACTGGGCAAGAAGGCCCGCGCGTTGCTGTTGTTGCTGGCGTACCGCGCGCTCTTTTTCAGCGATATCGGCCTGAATAGATTTGAGCTGATCGCGGTCATCCGCGTGGGCGGAAACGGCGCACAGCAATGCGCCAGCGCTGAGTGCGCTGGCGCAAAGAAAGGGTCGGAGCCCGACCCATGTGATTGAAAAAATCGCCTTTCCCCTCATGGGGAGCGATTATTCCACGATGAACAGCGGCTTACCAGTCATCTCTTGCGGGATTTCCATGCCCATCAGCGTCAGCATAGTCGGCGCGATGTCGGAAAGTTTACCGCCGGAAACGGCTTTCAGCGCTTTGTCGCCAACATAGATCAGCGGCACCGGCAGGTTGGTATGCGCAGTGTGTGCCTGACCGGTTGACGGGTCACGCATCTGCTCGGCGTTACCGTGGTCGGCGGTGATCAGCATCTGGCCACCTACGGATTCCACCGCTTTGCTCACCTCTGCAACACAGTGATCCAGCGCTTCAACAGCGGCGACAGCAGCTTCAAACACGCCGGTATGACCGACCATATCACCGTTCGGGTAGTTACAAATAATGGTGTCGTACTTCCCGCTGGTGATCGCACCCACCAGTTTCTCGGTCAGCTCTGCGGAGCTCATTTCCGGTTGCAGATCGTAAGTCGCCACTTTCGGCGAGTTGATCAGAATGCGGTCTTCGCCCGGGAACGGCTCTTCTACGCCGCCGTTAAAGAAGAAGGTGACGTGGGCATATTTTTCCGTTTCGGAAATACGCAATTGAGTTTTGTTGTGCTTCGCCATCCACTCACCGAGCGTATTCGCCAGAGAAGCCGGTGGATAGGCGACGGCAGTTTTGATGTCGGCGGCATATTCGGTCAGCATAACGAAATCGCCCAGCTTAACCACTTTCTTACGTGCGAAACCGTCGAAGTCTGCGTTAACGAACGCGCGGGTAATTTCACGTGCGCGGTCGGCGCGGAAGTTCATGAAAATCAGCGCATCGCCATCTTCCATTGCCGCATCGGGCTGGCCTGCGGCGCGAATAACCGTCGCTTTTACAAACTCGTCATTTTCGTCGCGAGCGTAAGCCGCTTGCAGACCCGCAACGGCGCTATCAAAGGTGAACTCGCCTTTGGCCTCGGTCATCAGGTTGTAAGCTTGTTCCACGCGATCCCAGCGGTTGTCACGATCCATCGCATAGTAACGACCAATAATGCTCGCAACACGGCCTTTACCCAGCGCGGCGAACTTGTCTTCGAATTTTTTCAGCGAGGATTCAGCGCTGCGCGGCGGCGTGTCACGCCCATCGAGGAAAGCGTGCAGATAGATTTTTTCCGCACCGCGTTCTGCGGCCAGTTCCACCATCGCCATAATATGATCTTCATGGCTGTGCACGCCGCCTGCGGAGAGCAGACCCATAATGTGCACGGCTTTGCCAGCGGCAACCGCTTTGTCTACCGCACCGGCCAGTACCGGGTTGCTAAAGAACGTACGCTCTTTGATCTCTTTATCCAGGCGAGTCAGATCCTGGTAAACAATACGTCCTGCGCCCAGGTTAACGTGGCCGACTTCGGAGTTGCCCATCTGGCGATCCGGCAAGCCGACTTCGAGGCCTGACGCGTCAATCAGCGTATGCGGGCGGGTTGCCCACAGTTTGTCCATCACCGGGGTTTTAGCGTTGAAAATAGCGTTATCCTGCTGGTCTTCACGGTAGCCGTAGCCATCCAGAATCACCAGTACCATAGGTTTTTTAGAAACCGACATTGCGACAACCTCATGCTCAGAAGACAAAAAATTTGCGTAATTTTACTACAGCTGAATCGATAAAATAGCCGCAGAAGATCAAAGAAAGCGGCTGACCAGCCCCTTGTTTGCGCAGCGAGTCTTTATTTTTTTTGTAACACTCCGCAGAAAATGCATTCCGTCGCGCTGGCTGGCTGTATTTGCCCCACTGCGCAGGTATACTCCTTGCTGGTTTTTAATCACTAAGTCCGGAGTTGTAACCCCAGATGCAAGAAATTATGCAATTTATTGGCCGCAACCCAATCCTGTGTATCGCCTGGATTGCGTTGTTCGGTGCTGTGCTGTTTACCACTTTCAAGGGCATTGCGTCTAAAGTGAAAGTGATTTCTCGCGGCGAAGCTACGCGCCTCATTAATAAAGAAGATGCCGTGGTAGTGGACTTACGCCAGCGTGATGATTTCCGTAAAGGTCACATCGCAGGCGCGGTGAATTTGCTGCCAAACGAGATCAAAGCCAATAATGTAGGTGAGCTTGAAAAACACAAAAGCGCGCCGATTATCGTTGTTGATGGTACCGGCATGCAGGCCCAGACCCCGGCGAACGAGCTGGTGAAAGCTGGTTTCGAGAAGGTCTTTGTGCTGAAAGACGGTATCTCTGGCTGGATGGGCGAAAACCTGCCGTTAGTTCGCGGTAAATAATTTACCCACGGGTAAACATCGGAGAAGAGATATGGCCAATATTGAGATCTACACGAAAGCGACTTGCCCGTTTTGCCACCGCGCAAAAGCGCTGCTGAACAGCAAAGGTGTTGCTTTTGCTGAGCTGCCGATCGACGGTGATATGGTAAAACGCGAAGAGATGATTCAACGTAGTGGCCGTACGACGGTTCCGCAGATTTTTATTGATGCGCAGCACATTGGTGGCTGCGACGATTTATATGCGCTGGACGCGCGTGGCGGGCTGGATCCGCTGTTGCGTTAATGCTTTTAGAGCACTACAACACTTAAGGGTTATTCACTCATGTCTGAACAAAACAACACCGAAATGACTTTCCAGATTCAGCGTATCTACACGAAAGATATCTCTTTCGAAGCGCCGAATGCGCCACACATCTTCCAGAAAGAGTGGCAGCCGGAAGTGAAACTGGATCTCGACACCGCCTCCACCCAACTGGCGGAAGGTGTTTATGAAGTGGTTCTGCGCGTTACCGTGACCGCTTCTCTGGGCGAAGAAACTGGCTTCCTGTGCGAAGTACAGCAGGGCGGTATCTTCTCTATCGACGGTATCGAAGGAACGCAGATGGCGCACTGCCTGGGTGCATACTGCCCGAACATTCTGTTCCCGTATGCCCGCGAGTGCATCACCAGCCTGGTTTCCCGCGGTACTTTCCCGCAACTGAACCTTGCGCCAGTGAATTTTGATGCGCTGTTCATGAACTACCTGCAACAGCAGACTGGCGAAGGTGCCGAACAACATCAGGATGCCTGATGAACGCACTTAATGCTGCAATGACTGTGATCGGTGCCGGCTCTTACGGCACCGCTCTTGCCATCACGCTGGCAAGAAATGGCCACCCGGTTGTGCTGTGGGGCCATGACCCAAAACATATCGCGACCCTGCAACACGACCGTTGCAACGCCGCGTTCCTCCCCGATGTGCCTTTCCCCGACACGCTGCAATTAGAGAGCGATCTTGCCCGCGCGCTTTCCGCCAGCCGTAATATCCTGGTGGTGGTGCCAAGCCACGTCTTTGGCGATGTGCTGGCGCAAATCAAGCCGCTCATGCGCGATGATGCGCGTATCGTCTGGGCGACAAAAGGGCTGGAAGCCGAAACCGGGCGTCTGCTCGAAGAGGTGGCGCGCGAAGTGTTAGGCCCGGATATTCCGCTGGCGGTGATTTCCGGCCCGACATTTGCCAAAGAGCTGGCGGCGGGTCTGCCAACGGCGATTTCCCTCGCTTCTGCGGATCCCCAGTTCGCTGAGGATTTACAGCAGCTCCTTCACTGCGGCAAAAGTTTCCGCGTCTACAGCAACCCGGATTTCATCGGCGTGCAACTGGGCGGCGCGGTGAAAAACGTCATTGCGATTGGCGCGGGCATGTCCGACGGCATTGGCTTTGGTGCCAATGCGCGTACAGCGCTGATCACCCGTGGTTTGACCGAAATGTCACGTCTCGGTGCCGCGCTGGGTGCCGATCCTGCCACCTTTATGGGCATGGCGGGTTTAGGCGATTTAGTGCTGACTTGTACCGACAACCAGTCGCGCAACCGCCGCTTCGGCATGATGCTTGGCCAGGGCATGGACGTACAAAGCGCCCAGGATAAGATTGGCCAGGTGGTCGAAGGTTACCGCAATACCAAAGAAGTGCGCGCGCTGGCGCACCGGTTTGGCGTCGAAATGCCAATAACCGAGGAAATTTATCAGGTATTGTATTGCGGAAAAAATGCGCGCGAGGCAGCATTGACCCTATTAGGTCGTGCCCGCAAGGAAGAGCACTAACCCCTTAGTCGCAGGGACTCTTTTTGAACTCACGATAAGGCTGGCGCAGACCAGCCTGTCGTCTTATCACGTCTGGAGTAAGCAATGCCGTGTGAAGAACTGGATCTGGTCTGGAAAAATATCAAAGCCGAAGCCCGGGCACTGGCGGAGTGTGAGCCAATGCTGGCCAGTTTTTACCACGCGACATTACTCAAGCACGAAAACCTCGGCAGCGCACTGAGCTATATGCTGGCGAACAAGCTTGCCTCGCCGATTATGCCCGCGATAGCCATTCGTGAAGTCGTCGAAGAAGCCTATGCTGCCGACCCGGAAATGATCGCCTCCGCCGCCTGTGATATCCAGGCCGTGCGCACGCGCGACCCGGCGGTGGATAAATATTCCACGCCGCTACTCTATCTGAAAGGTTTCCACGCGCTACAGGCATACCGTATTGGGCACTGGCTGTGGACGCAGGGACGCGAGGCGCTGGCGATTTTCCTGCAAAACCAGGTGTCGGTCAGTTTCCAGGTCGATATTCACCCGGCGGCGCGAATTGGCCGTGGGATTATGCTCGACCACGCAACAGGCATCGTGGTGGGCGAAACGGCAGTCATTGAAGATGACGTGTCGATCCTGCAATCGGTCACGCTTGGCGGGACCGGCAAAACCAGCGGCGATCGCCATCCGAAAATCCGCGAAGGGGTGATGATTGGCGCGGGTGCCAAAATTCTCGGCAACATCGAAGTGGGCCGTGGGGCGAAAATTGGCGCGGGTTCGGTGGTATTGCAACCGGTGCCGCCGCATACCACGGCAGCAGGCGTGCCGGCGCGGATTGTCGGCAAACCGGAAAGCGACAAACCATCAATGGATATGGATCAGCATTTCAACGGGATCAACCACGGGTTCGAGTACGGCGACGGGATTTAATTGCGTGGCTATTTTACTCGCCAGTCTGAACCAGAGCCGTGCGCGAAACGCGACAGCGCGTTGAACATCCGCAGGAGGCGCGAAGCAAATAATCCCCAGGATTCTGTGTTCGCGCCGGTTTTCTTCGCTGCGCGTTTCGCCAGTAGCGCAGAAAAATAAATGCGTCCGTCATGACAGGCATCGCTATCCGCAGGTCGGATAACGTGTTGACGTCGCCCGTTAATTTCCCTTCAGCTACGCAGCACCGCGCCCGGGTAACCGAGCTGGCGCCAGGCTTCATACACCACCACCGATACGGCATTCGACAGGTTCATGCTGCGGCTGTCCGGCATCATCGGAATGCGGATTTTTTGCTCTGGCGGCAGTGCGTCAAGGATAGTCGCTGGCAGACCGCGCGTTTCCGGGCCAAACATCAAATAATCACCATCCTGGTAGCTCACCGCACTGTGTGCTGGCGTCCCTTTAGTTGTGAGGGCAAATAAGCGTTGCGGCTGTTCGGCTTCAACAAAGGCGGCGTAATCATGATGGCGCTTTACCGCAGCAAACTCATGGTAATCCAGCCCTGCGCGGCGCAGGCGCTTGTCGTCCCAGGTGAAGCCCATCGGTTCAATGATATGCAGACGAAAACCGGTATTGGCGCACAAACGGATGATATTCCCGGTATTTGGCGGGATTTCAGGTTCGAATAAAACGATGTTTAACATACTGCCCCCTTAATAGCGGGGGCAGGATAGCACTCTCTAGGCGGCGTCGCCATGTGACAACGGTGCCAGCCCGGCAGGTAACTGGTTCAGCCCCTGTACCAGCGAATCTTTGCTGATGTCGCGAATCGATTTCGCGCTGGTCAGCGTCATCGCCACGCGCATCTCTTTCTCAATCAGATCCAGCAGATTCGCCACGCCCTGGCGACCATGCGTTGCCAGCGCATACAGATACGCGCGGCCCAGCAGGACGGAATCTGCGCCAAGCGCCAGCATGCGCACCACATCCAGCCCGTTACGGATGCCGCTGTCGGCCAGGATGGTGATATCGCCTTTCACCGCATCGGCAATCGCCGGAAGCGCGCGGGCGGAAGAGAGCACACCGTCGAGCTGGCGGCCGCCGTGGTTAGAAACCACAATGCCGTCTGCGCCAAAACGTACCGCGTCGCGGGCATCTTCCGGGTCGAGGATCCCTTTGATCACCATCGGGCCATCCCAGAATTCGCGGATCCACTCCAGGTCTTTCCACGAAATCGACGGATCAAAATTCTTCGCCAGCCAGCCAATGTAATCCTCCAGCCCGGTCGGCTTGCCGAGATAGGCGGAGATATTCCCCAGATCGTGCGGGCGGCCATTAACGCCGACATCCCACGCCCACTGCGGATGCAGCACCGATTGCAGATAACGGCGCAGCGCCGCATTCGGGCCGCTCATACCGGAATGGGCATCGCGGTAGCGCGCGCCTGGGGTAGGCATATCCACGGTGAACACCAGCGTTGAGCAACCGGCGGCTTTCGCCCGCTCCAGCGCATTACGCATAAAGCCGCGATCGCGCAGCACATATAACTGGAACCACATCGGGCGCTTAATTGTCGGCGCAACCTCTTCAATCGGACAGACGGACACTGTCGAGAGCGTAAAAGGAATGCCTTTCGCATCCGCCGCGCCCGCCGCCTGCACTTCACCGCGCCGGGCGTACATGCCGCACAAGCCAACCGGGGCCAGCGCCACCGGCATTGATAACTTTTCATTAAATAACGTGGTTTCGAGGCTCAGTTCAGACATGTCTTTCAGCACCCGCTGGCGCAGCGCCACCTGGGACAGGTCTTCAACGTTGCGGCGCAGGGTGTATTCGGCATACGCGCCGCCATCGATATAGTGAAACAAGAACGGCGGCAAAATGCGTTTAGCCGCCGCGCGATAGTCGCTGGCTGCGGAAATAATCATGCTTTTTTCTCCCTGGAGTGAATGTGCTGCTCGTCGGGCAGGCGGGTGATGCGTGCCTGGCGGGCCTGATCTTCATCGAATTTGCGAATAGTGGTATGCACGAAGCCGAGATGCGCCATCATCGCCTGGCGCGCGCCATCGGCGTCTCCGGCAAGAATGGCGTTCATCACCGCCTGGTGCTGTTCGGTCAGTTGTGAAAACACTGGCGGAACGAGGTACATACGCTGGCGGCTCTGTTTTACCGAGGATTGCAGCAGGTCGAAGAACCCGCGCATGGTTTGCAATAACACCACGTTATGCGAAGCCTCGGCGATGGCGAGATGGAAACGCACATCGGCCTGCGAGGCGAGATCCGGGTCGTCGGATTGTGTGGCTTCAAAGCACAGCACAATTTTCTCTTTATCGGCCTCGGTGGCGCGCATCGCCGCGTGCCAGGCGGTACTGGCTTCAATGGCGTGGCGCGCTTCAAGAATATCGAAACTGTAATCCGGGTCATCATGCAGCAGCGTTTTCAGCGGCTGGACGATGTTTTGCTCCGACCAGTCGTCATGCTGCCAGCGCACAAACGTACCGCCGCCGCGACGGCTGAGCAGCAGGCCTTCGCTGACCAGTTTTGATAACGCTTCACGCAACGAGTTGCGCGACACGCCAAGCTGTACGGCGAGCTGGCGCTCTGCGGGCAATTTCATGCCCGCTTCCAGTTGTTGTTCAGCAATCAGCGCCCGCACACGATCGGCAACCTCGTCTGTCAGGCGTCTGGGTAACACTTTCATGGGATCATCCAGGTCAGAACATAGGCCTGAAGTGTAGTAATCACCCCCACCATGCAGGTGAAAATCAGGCTGTGTTTAACAGTAAAACGGAACAGGTCGGACTCTTTGCCCACCAGCCCCACCGCCGCACAGGCAATGGCGATCGACTGCGGCGAAATCATCTTGCCGGTAACGCCACCCGTGGTATTCGCCGCCACCATCAGCACATCCGACACACCAATTTGCTGCGCCGCCGTGGCTTGCAGCGCCGCGAAGAGCGCGTTGGAAGAGGTATCTGAACCGGTCAGGAAGACGCCCAGCCAGCCGAGGAATGGCGAGAAGAAGGGGAAGGCACTGCCGGTGTGCGCCAGTGCCAGTGCCAGCGTCGATGACAGCCCGGAGTAGTTAGAGATAAAGGCGAAGGCCAGCACCATACCAATCGAGTAAATCGGCAGCGCCAGATCGCGCAGCGTGCTGGTAAAGGTCGTGACGGCATCTTTCGGCTTCATGCGTAGCCAGATAATCGACAAAATAGCGGCAAACAGAATGGCGGTGCCAGTGGCGGAGAACCAGTCAAATTTATATACCGCAGCGTAAGGCGTGGCGGCGCTCACCACCGGCGGCATACGCGCGACCAGCTTGTCGAGGTGCGGTACAGAAAGGGTCAATACCCAGTCATACAGTGCACCACCAGGGGCGAACAGCGCCTTAAACGGCGGCACGCTCCACAGCGTCACGGTAGCGGTCAAAAACAGGAACGGTGACCAGGCGCGCAGGATCTGCCCGCCGCTGTATTGGGTGCGTTTTAAATCGAGATCCACCTGCGATGCGCCCATATCGCCGAAGCGGAAGATGCGCACCGGACGCCAGCGTTTGAGGAACAACGTCAGGCAGACCAGCGAAACCAGCGATGAGATGATGTCCGGCAGTTCCGGGCCGATAAAGTTGGAGCTCAGATACTGGGCGATAGCAAACGAGCCACCCGCGACAATCACCGCCGGCCAGGTCTCTTTAATGCCGCGCCAGCCGTCCATAATCGCCATGATCCAGAACAGCACGATAATGGTCAGGAACGGTAACTGGCGGCCAACCATCTGGCCGATTTCAAAACTGTCCAGCCCGGTAACCTGTCCGGCAACCAGGATTGGAATACCCATTGCGCCAAAGGCGACCGGCGCGGTGTTGACGATCAGACACAAGCCCGCGGCATACAGCGGGTTAAAACCTAAGCCCACCAGCAACGCGGCGGTAATGGCGACCGGCGCGCCAAAGCCCGCTGCCCCTTCCAGAAACGCGCCGAAAGAAAAGCCGACAATCAGCATTTGCAGGCGCTGGTCGGGGGTAATCGACAAAATCGAAGACCGGATAATGTCGAACTGCCCGGTTTTGACCGAGATTTTGTAGACAAAAACGGCGGCGATAATGATCCACGCAATCGGCCATAGTCCGTAAAAGAAGCCATAAACCACCGAGGCCAGCGCGTGATCAAGCGGCATATGGTAAAACATCAGCGCCACGCCAAGGGCGATAACGACAGTCCAACTGGCGGCCACATAGCCTTTCAGTTTGAGCTTTATCAGCGCAAAAAAGAAAAACAGGATCGGTAGCGATGCAATTAAGCTGGAAAGCCAAAGGTTGCCAGCCGGGTCGTAATTCTGTTGCCAGAGATTCATGCAGGTCTCCTGAGAACCACAACAAAACCGGCGAGCGGCAAGTCTGCGCTTAGCTCTGCGTCACATGTTCTGTAAAAGTGGTCCTGCCAGTTGGGTTGTGTAGGGGTTGTGATAACGAATGGTTATCCAGATGTTGCTGGCAAGCAATATATCTGTGACGGGATTTGATGGATTTGTGAACCAGGGAGAGGAACAGCAGGAATTGGTAGGGCCAATTAAACAGCCCTGGCGCTAGCGTGTGGCCAGGGCTGTTAAAGAAAGGATCAGAACTCGCTGTTGGCGAAGCCGGTCATTGCATCAAGACCCATTTCGCGGCCCAGCGCAGTCATCGGGTGTACGACCACCAGACCACGGATGCTTTTCTTCAGCTTGCCGAGGTCGGCCTGCTCTTTTTTGCTGATGGCGCGGCGAAACGGCATTTTCATCAGTTTCTGCGCTTCTTTGCTCAGCTTTTGCGTGTACTGCTCACGCAGACGGGCGATTTCGCTTTCCAGCGTGGTTTTCTCTTTTTCCAGTTCCGCGTATTTTTCTGCTGCGTCAACTAAGGAGAGATCCGCCTGCTGGTGGCGAATCGCGTCGAGGCGGTCGCTCAGACGCTTGATTTCGTTTTTTTCGACTTCTTTCATGGGACTCAATTCGTTGGGGAGTAAAACGATAAGGATACAGTATTTATGGCGCAGGTTATTTCTGGAATGCTTTTTTTAAGCTGATACGGGAAATAAGCTCGGTCAGAGAGAGCACCATGGTTGAACGCACGACTTGCTGGTAGCGCTGTTTTTGCATGGCTAAAAGCCTGGCGTCACTGGTATCAAACACCGGCGTTGGCGGCAGGGCGGCAACACAGTGCAGCTCACCAAATGGCCCGAGGATCTCATCATCGGTAAATGCGTACTCTGTGCCATCGTGGTTAAGCTCTTCACGCAGCGCCATCAACAGCTCTGCGTCTTCGTATTCCGGGCGGGAAATGACACCCAGACCGTAAATCAACTTTAAACGCACGGACAAATTGCCCAGCGGTCCATCTCCGTCAAGCAGCGGCTCTACAGCGTATTTCACCGCGTAGTCATCTTTGCGAAATACCTGCAACACCAGAATATTGATAGCTTCGTTGAGTAACTCAACGGCGGCGATCAAAAAGCTTCGCACGGTTTTGCCAGCATTCAGACGCTCGAGAACACGGTTTTCGAAAGCCTGCGTTTTTTCCATTATTGCCTGCATATCTGACAATTTCGTTAACTGGCGCGGGATCTCCCGCGCCATCGTCGGCATCATGCCATGGCGTTATAGGCGCTGACGGCTTCGTTAACGACCGGACTGTGAGCATCCAGGCCGGAAACCTGCGCCAGCGCGGCTTGCGGGCCTTTCTCTTCGATAAGCTGAGCCAGCTCCTGCGCCTGCGGATCCTGCTCGCTGCGGTAATGCATGGCAGCGGCAATGCCTTTCACCAGGTTGGCGTGCGGCAGGTTGTACTCCAGCGTGCCGAGCAGGGGTTTGATCAGGCGATCGCCCGCGCTCAGTTTACGCAGCGGTTGACGACCAACGCGCTCAACATCGTCTTTCAGATAGGGGTTTTCAAAACGGCCCAGGATTTTCTGAATGTACGCAGCATGCTTGTCGGCATCGAAGCCATAACGTTTGATCAGCACCGCGCCGCTCTCTTCCATTGCGCCTTTCACAACCGCACGGATATTGGCATCCAGAATTGCGTCGCGAATGGTTTGATGGCCGGTCTGTTTTCCAAGGTACGCGGTTATAGCATGCCCGGTATTCAGCGTGAAGAGCTTACGTTCAACAAATGCCATCAGGTTATCAGTTAATTCCATACCCGGAATGTTCGGCAGCGCGCCCTTGAACTGGGTTTTATCGACAATCCACTCGCTGAAGGTTTCAACCGTTACTTCCAGCGGATCGTTAGTCGCGGATGCCGACGGCGGAACAATACGGTCAACGGCGGAATCTACGAAGCCAACGTGTTCTTCAACCCAGGCTTTGTCGGCGTCCGCCAGTGCGTTGATGACATGCCCTTTCAACTGCGTGGTGCCGCGCACCATATTTTCACAAGCGATAATGTTCAGCGGTGTGTTAATGCCCTGCGCTTTACGTTTTGCCAGGCCTTTGGCGATAGCCGGGGCGATGCGTTCCAGCACCACCGGGCCGACCGCCGTGGTCACCAGATCAACGTGTGCAATCAGGTCGACAACTTCGTCGCCAATGCTGCTCACGGCGTTAACGCCGGAGACGGTATCGACCTGCTCTTTTTCACCAACCACATGCACCTGATAGCTATGACGGGCATTAAGGGCGTCGAGCACCACCTGATTCACATCGGCGAACGTCAGTTCAATCCCCGCGTCGGCGAGCAACTTGCCGATAAAGCCACGTCCGATATTACCTGCGCCAAAATGTAATGCTTTCATAGTCTTAACCTTTATCAATGTTTTTACCCGAGAGGGCTGGGGTGAGGAACCGCAAATATTTCCCCTCACCCTAGCCCTCTCCCCGTGGGGAGAGGGAGGAAAACCGATTACTTGCCGAGCAGTGCCAGCACTTCTTCAACGCTGGTGGTGTGCGCCAGACGCTGAATCACGGTCTCGTCATCCAGCGCGTTAGTGAGGCTGGTGATGACCTGGATGTGCTCATTGTTACGTGCCGCGATGCCGATCACCAGACGGGCGATGTCATCTTCGTCTTCACCGAAGCGAACACCTTCCGGGTACTGGCAGAACACCACGCCAGTTTTCAGTACGCGATCTTTCGCTTCCACTGTGCCGTGCGGTACCGCGATGGACTCACCCAGATAGGTCGGGGTCAGTTTTTCGCGTTCCAGCATCGCATCAACATATTCCGGCTGAACGTAGCCGCCTTTCACCAGTTGCTCACCGGCAAAACGGATGGCTTCTTCTTTAGTGCTCGCCGTGCGGCCAAGGAAGATGTTATCCGCGCTCAACTTGAACAGGTTGCTGTCAGGCGCATCAAAGCTGTCCTGCAGGCTGCTGGTCACTTTGGCTTCGTTGTCCGTATGGCGCTGAGCAGCAACCAGACGTTCGGTCAGGCTGGTGTACAGGCCGCTGTCGAGGAAGTTGGTCAGCGAAATATGCTGCGCCTGCGGCGCCTGGCGCATTGCGCGTTCGGTCAGATCGCGGTGCGTAATCACCAGGTCAACGTCAGACGGCAGGCTATTAATCGCGCTGTTGGTGACAGAGATGTTGCTCAGACCCGCATCCTGCACTTTCTTACGCAGCACGCCCGCGCCCATGGCGCTGGAACCCATACCGGCGTCACATGCGACGATGATTTTACGCACGTGGCTCAGGTCGTTGGTCACGTCGCCAGCCGCCAGCGGGGTTGCGCCTTTAGACTGTGCTTTCATGTCCTGCATACGACGGGTTGCCGCTTCGATGTCTTCGTCTTCTTCTTTCACTTTGCTGGTTTTCAGCAGGATAGAAGAGATAACGAAAGAGACAATCAGGGCAGCAAAGATTGCCGTCAGGTTCGCGAAGTACGCGCCTTTTGGCGTCATCGCCAGCACCGCCAGGATGGAACCCGGAGAAGCCGGAGAGACCAGACCGCCGTTCAGTACGCTCAGGGTGAACACGCCAGTCATACCACCGAGGATTACGGCAAGCAGCAGACGCGGGTTCATCAGCACATACGGGAAGTAAATTTCGTGGATACCACCCAGGAAGTGGATGATAGCCGCGCCGCCAGCAGACTGTTTAGCGCTGCCGCGACCAAAGAACATATACGCCAGCAGTACGCCCATACCCGGACCCGGGTTCGCTTCGATCAGGAAGAAGATGGACTTGCCGAGTTCATGCGATTGCTGAATACCCAGCGGCGAGAAGATACCGTGGTTGATGGCGTTGTTGAGGAACAGGATTTTCGCCGGTTCAACAAAGATAGACGCCAGCGGCAGCATTTCGTGCGCCACCATGAAGTTAACGCCGGCCGCCAGAATTTTGGACAGCACTTCAACCGCAGGGCCAATGCCGAGGAACGCCAGAATGGCGAGGATCATACCGATGATGCCAGCGGAGAAGTTATTCACCAGCATTTCGAAACCGGATTTGATCTTACCGTCGACCCAGCTATCAAAGTGTTTAATCGCCCAGCCGCCCAGCGGACCTGCGATCATCGCGCCGAGGAACATCGGCATATCCGCACCAACGATAACGCCCATGGTGGTGATCGCGCCGACAACGCCGCCACGATCGCCGCCCACCAGACGACCACCGGTGTAACCGATGAGCAGCGGCAGCAGATAAGTAATCATTGGGCCAACGAGTTTCGCCAGCGTCTCGTTAGGCAACCACCCTGTAGGAATAAACAATGCGGTGATGATCCCCCACGCGATGAACGCGCCGATGTTCGGCATCACCATATTGCTGAGAAAACGACCAAAGCTTTGCACCTTGATCTTGATATCGGATGACATAAAACACCCCTTCTTATGTTTGCTATCGCACAGGCCGGAAGCCCGAGGTTTGTTGTTAACGTGGCGGCAGAGGTAGCCGGACCTGGGTTATCTGTGAGGCGAAATCTCGCACCGAATCACGTGACTGTCCAGATGGTGGGTTTTTATGTGATTCAGATCACACTAAAGCAGGGGGTATGCCACCATTTAGTGTGATATTCATCACATAAAATCAGTGTAAAAAAAGAACAAAGCGCAAAATCTGGACGTTATGAGCCTGTAAGTGTGATGTTATTCACATTTTATGCTCGACGGTTTGTTATGTATTTGTGATATAGATCACAAGATATTTTCGTCAGGACTTTTCCGAATGTGATCGCCAGCAAACTGTGTTTTTGACGACCAGCAGAACCTGTAACTTCCTTTCACAGCCTGCGGCAATACGTACGTTAGCGGCAGAAGTTTTCATCCTGATGAAACATTCTGCGCCCGCTCGTTCATACTTAGGTTTTTGTTGGCGGAAACGGAGAAGGCAATGAAACTGATCGGCAGCTATACCAGCCCTTTTGTACGTAAAATATCGGTGATCCTGCTGGAAAAGGGCATCACCTTCGAATTTATCAATGAACAGCCTTACAACGCCGTTAATAGCGTGGCGCAGTACAACCCGCTTGGCAAAGTTCCGGCGCTGGTAACCGATGATGGCGAAGTGTGGTACGACTCGCCGATCATCGCGGAATACATTGATTTACTGAATATCGCTCCGGCCATGCTGCCCACCGATCGCAAAGCGGCATTGAAAATTCGCCAACTCGAAGCGCTGGCCGATGGCATTATGGATGCGGCGCTGGTCTCGGTTCGCGAGCTGGCGCGCCCGGTCGAACAGCAGTCGGAGACTGAACTGTTACGCCAGCGGGAAAAGGTTTCGCGCGGGCTGGATGCGCTGGAAAACTATCTTAAAGATGGCACGCTGGGCGTGGACGACCTGAATCTGGCGACAGTGGCAATTGCCTGCGCCATTAGTTATCTCAATTTCCGCCATGTTTCACCCGGCTGGTGTGTTGATCGTCCACTGCTGGTAAAGCTGGTGGAAAATCTGTTCCAGCGCGAGAGTTTCGCCCGCACCGAACCGCCGAAGGCTTGATAAGCATGATGTTCGCCTGAGCAAGTCACTGTACAATCCCCTCACGTCAAACCCCCTGACGGGAGGGGGCAACTCATAGCCAGGCCTTTTCATGACAACTCTTTACAGCCAGATCCCTTCGACCGATCGCCTGTTACGTGACGAGGCGTTCGCCACTTTATTAGCCACTTTCGGCCACAGTCGCGTGGCGCAAACGCTGCGTCAGCTTCAGGACGAGGCGCGCGCGCAGATCCGTGAAGCACAAACGTTACCTGCCTGGTGCTCCGACTGGGCAGCGGCGGCGCAACAGCGGCTGGAACAGCGCGACAGCAGCGCGCTGCGCCCGGTGTTTAACCTGAGCGGTACGGTGCTGCACACGAATTTAGGCCGCGCGGTACAAGCGCAGGCCGCTATTGATGCCGTCGCGCAGGTAATGGGCTCGCCGGTGACGCTCGAATATGATCTCGACGGCGCGGGGCGTGGTCATCGCGATCGCGCCCTGGCCGATCTTCTCTGTGAGCTTACCGGCGCGGAAGACGCCTGTATCGTTAATAACAATGCCGCAGCGGTGTTGCTGATGCTGGCGGCCACGGCGGCTGGCCGCGAAGTGGTGGTGTCGCGCGGCGAACTGGTGGAAATTGGTGGTGCGTTTCGCATTCCGGACGTGATGCGCCAGGCGGGCTGTGTACTGCACGAAGTCGGCACCACCAACCGCACGCATGCGAAAGACTATCGCCAGGCGATTAACGACAGCACCGCGCTGCTGATGAAAGTCCACACCAGTAATTATCATATCGAAGGCTTTACCAAAGCGGTGGATGAAGCGGAGCTGGTGGCGCTGGGCGAAGAGCATGCGCTACCGGTGATTGTCGATCTCGGCAGTGGTTCGCTGGTCGATTTAAGCCGCTACGGTTTGCCGCAGGAACCGATGCCGCAAACGCTGATTGCCGCTGGTGTCAGCCTGGTGAGTTTCTCCGGCGATAAGCTGCTCGGCGGTCCGCAGGCGGGCATTATCGTGGGCAAAAAAGCGTTGGTTGAGCAGTTGCAGCAACATCCGTTAAAACGCGCGCTGCGGGCGGATAAAATGACGCTGGCGGCGCTGGAGGCGACGTTACGCCTCTATCTGCACCCGGAAAAACTCGCTGAGAGCCTGCCGACGCTGCGTTACTTAACCCGCCCGGAGGCGGAAATTCGCGAGCAGGCGCAGCGCTTATGCACGGCGTTGACGGCGCGTTATCACAAATTTGATCTGCGCGTGGAAGCCTGCCTGTCACAAATTGGCAGCGGTTCGCTGCCGGTTGACAGGTTGCCGGGTGCGGCGCTGACGTTTACTCCGCGCGATGGCAGCGGCCGTCGTGTGGAGGCGCTGGCCGCGCAGTGGCGGGCGCTGCCGCAGCCGGTGATTGGCCGTATTTACGATGGTCGCCTGTGGCTGGACTGTCGCTGTGTTGATGATGAATCCCGCTTGCTGGAGATGTTGCTGAAATGATTATTGCCACTGCCGGGCACGTCGACCACGGCAAAACCACCCTGATTGAAGCCATTACGGGCGTGAATGCCGATCGCCTGCCGGAAGAGAAAAAACGTGGCATGACCATCGATCTCGGTTATGCCTACTGGCCGCAGCCGGATGGCCGCGTGCCGGGTTTTATTGATGTGCCAGGACATGAAAAATTCCTCTCTAATATGCTGGCGGGCGTTGGCGGCATTGACCACGCCCTGCTGGTGGTGGCGTGTGACGATGGCGTGATGGCGCAGACGCGTGAGCATCTGGCGATTTTACAACTGACCGGCAACCCGGCGCTGACGGTAGCGCTAACGAAGGCCGATCGCGTGGATGAGGCACGCATTGCCGACGTGCGCGCGGAAGTACAAAACACGCTCCAGGCCTTTGGTTACCCACAGGCGACGCTGTTTGTCACCGCCGCCACGGAACAGCGCGGCATTGCTGAGCTGCGTGAACATCTGTTGCAGTTGCCAGAACGCGCCCATCCTGAGCATCAGCGTTTCCGCCTGGCGCTCGATCGTGCTTTCACGGTGAAAGGTGCGGGGTTGGTGGTAACGGGAACGGCGCTTTCCGGCGATGTCCGCGTAGGCGATACGCTGTGGCTGACCGGGGCGAATACACCGATGCGCGTGCGTGGGTTACATGCGCAGAATCAACCAGTTGAACACGCTCATGCCGGGCAACGCATCGCGCTGAATATTGCCGGTGATGCGGAAAAAGAGGCGCTCAGCCGCGGTGACTGGCTGTTGTCGCAGCAGCCCGACGAACCGACTGAGCGGCTGATTGTCGCCCTGCAAACTCACGTTCCGCTGACGCAATGGCAGCCATTGCATATTCATCATGCCGCCAGCCATGTTACCGGGCGCGTGTCGCTGCTGGAAAATGGCCTTGCCGAACTGGTGCTCGATACGCCGCTGTGGCTGGCGGACAACGATCTGCTGGTGCTGCGCGATATCTCCGCGCGCACGACGCTTGCGGGGGCGCGCGTGGTGACGCTGAACTCGCCGCGTCGCGGTAAACGCAAGGCAGATTACCTGGCGTGGATTGGTGAACTGGCGCAGACCAAAGACGACGCCCAGGCGCTGGCCGTGCATTTATCGCGCGGAGCAGTGGATCTGCGCGCGTTTGGCTGGGCGCGCCAGTTAAGCAGCAGCGGGCTGGCGGCGTTACTCGATAACCCCGGTTTTATCCGGGCGGGTGATAACCTGCTTAATGCGCCAGTGGCGGCGCGCTGGCAGCGTAAGTTGCTGGACACGCTGGCGACTTACCATGAACAGCACCGCGAAGAGCCGGGTCCAGGGCGCGAACGCCTGCGACGTATGGCGCTGCCGATGGAAGATGAAGCGCTGGTATTAACGCTGATTGAACTGATGCGGGAGAGCGGCGATATCCACAGCCACCACGGCTGGCTGCACTTGCCGGAGCATAAAGCGGGTTTCAGCGACGAGCAGGCCCAGCTTTGGCAAAAAGTCTCACCGCTGTTTGGCGACGAACCCTGGTGGGTGCGGGATTTAGCCCGCGAAATCGGTGTGGATGAACAGGTGATGCGCGGCGTATTACGACAGGCGGCACAGCAGGGGCTGATTACGGCGATCGTCAAAGATCGTTATTACCGCAACGATCGCATTGTGACTTTTGCGAGCATGATCCGCGATCTTGATGAAGCGCGCGGTTCGACCAGCGCGGCGGATTTTCGCGATACGTTGAATGTGGGGCGCAAACTGGCGATTCAGATCCTGGAATATTTCGACCGCATTGGTTTTACCCGCCGCCGTGGCAATGACCACATCCTGCGCGACAAGGCGTTATTCCTCAAAGAGTGATCAACCCTCAGGCTGGCGATTTTTCGCCAGCCGCATCCCCCTCGCAAAAGCGCCTCACCGACAGGACGCGCCGATTATCACCTTCAATCATTCCCCCCGATCCCAACGGAAAATCTGACGTTAAGCGCAAGTAAGCCGATATCGGGGGCGAATTCTCTGGAACGTGATAAGCAGGTGCCAAGCACACTGGCGAACGTTTTCTGCGTACATTTAGCAACATTTTGAGCGCGTGATACAGATTGCCGGAAATGTTCAGGCAAATGACAAAACTGGCGGCTTTCCCGCTTGCGATCAAAGCATTGCGGCGGTTTTTTCTGGCACCCTTGTCGTTTTCGTGCCCGGTGGAGTGGGGAATGAACCGTTTTATTATCGCTGATGCGGCCAAATGCATTGGCTGTCGCACCTGCGAAGTGGCGTGTGTGGTGTCGCATGAAGATAATCAGGACTGCTCGGGTGTGAAGCCCGCGACCTTTTCTGCACGCATCCGCGTGGTGAAAACAGGCGATTTCTCCACTGCCGTCACCTGCCATCATTGCGAAGACGCACCCTGCGCCAATGTCTGCCCGGTCGGTGCTATAGGTCGGGCCAATGGGGCGGTGCTGGTTGAGCAATCGCGCTGTATCGGCTGCAAAAGCTGCATGATTGCCTGCCCGTTTGGTGCCATGCAGGTGATGCGCGTTGAGAACCGGGCGCAGGCACTGAAATGCGATCTGTGCCAGCATCGCGAAAACGGCCCGGCCTGTGTCGAAGCCTGCCCGACCAACGCGCTGTGTTGCATAAACCCGGCACAACTTCGCGAGAACCGGCTACAAAGCCAGCTGCTCTAGCCAGCAAATCGGTGTGAATGACCAAAGCAGCGGAAAACCCGCCAACCGTAAAGAAAAGCTGCTGCCAGTTCTGCGCGCGTTAAATCCGCAGACGTCAGGCAAAGCAAACTCGGTACTAATGCGCCCGTTTTCGTTAGTGATAAAAAAAGCCCTCGACAGAGGGCTTAATTCAGCATATTTGCTTTAGTTTTCCTGCCAGGCTTTTTCAATCTCTTCGGCAAGGATCTTCACGCCCGCTTCGATAAGCTCCGGCTCCGGCACATAGTTCATGCGCATGCACTGATGCGTGTGCGGCCAGGGTTTATCCAGCCCCGGGAAGAAGTAGTCGCCAGGCACCATTAGCACGCCGCGTTTTTTCAGCCGTTGATACAGCAGCTCGGTGCTGATCGGCAGGTCTTTAAACCACAGCCAGAGGAAAATCGCCCCTTCCGGTTTGTGAATAAGGCAGCGCTCTTCCGGTAAATAGCGACGCAGCGTGGCGATCGTTTCCTGTACCCGCTGGTAGTAAAACGGTTTGATCACCTCTTCAGAAAGGCGCAGCAAATCTTTACGCTTAATCATTTCGCACATCATCGCCGGGCCAATGCCGCCTGGCGCGAGGCTGATAATGCCGTTCATATTGCGAATGGCGGAGATGATTTTTTCGCTGGCGATGATGATGCCGCAGCGGCTGCCCGGCAGGCCCAGCTTCGACAGGCTCATGCACAGAATAATGTTCGGATTCCACAACGGGCGCGCTTCGCTAAAGATAATGCCAGGGAAAGGGACGCCGTAAGCGTTATCAATCACTAGCGGAATATTGTGCTGATTCGCCAGTACATCCAGCTTCATCAGCTCTTCGTCGGTGATCACGTTGCCGGTGGGGTTGGTTGGGCGCGAGACACAGATCATGCCGGTCTCTTCGCCAATATGCAGGTGTTCAAAATCGACATGGTACTTAAACTGCCCGTCCGGCAGCAGTTCAATATTGGGGCGTGCGGAGACAAACAGATCTTCTTCCAGCCCGGAATCGGCATAGCCGATGTACTCCGGTGCCAGCGGGAAAAGCACTTTTCTGGTGCTTCCATCGGCGCGACGGCCAGCAAACAGGTTGAACAAGTAGAAAAACGCGCTCTGGCTGCCGTTTGTTAGTGCAATATTCTGTGGCTCAATATCCCAACCTAACTCTTCACGCAGCATACCTGCCAGCGCCGTCAGTAGCTCCGTTTTACCCTGCGGGCCGTCATAATTGCACAGCGCATCAGTCGCTTTGCCGTTTTCCACCATGTCTGCAAGCAGGTTGTGGAAGTAATCGGTCATCGCCGGGATTTGTGCCGGGTTACCACCGCCGAGCATGATAGCGCCAGGGGTGCGTAAACCGTCGTTGAGATCCTCCATCAGGCGCGTAATGCCTGCATGGCGGGTAAATTTGTCGCCGAAAAGTGAAAATGTCATCGCTACTGCTCTGTCGGGCTGCGGATCAAAGTGGCTAACCATAGCGCTCCGGACGGCGAGGTGCAAATCGCCGCCGATGCGCCTTTTCCACTCTTAATTCTTATCGATAGCGGTTTAGCGATATATTATGCTGATATTTGTTTTATGGCTCAGTGGCGAGCCGCGCCCGCCCAGACCACCATCACTTTGTCATCACCCTGTTCACGCACAAAACCGTAGCCCTGCGGCAGCGTAAGCGTGGTCTGTTTGCCCATGCCCAGCGCCGGGTGGCGCGCGCGGAACTGGCCCAATGTTTGCCAGTGCCGCAGGCCGGCGGCACTTTTGCCGTCGAGATCCTGCCAGTTCATATCCGATCGCGTACCTTGTAGCGGATCGGATCCTGTCGGGCCAAACGGCCGCGCGCTTTCATCACCGTAAAAGATCTGCACCGCGCCGGGGGCGAGCAGCAAAAGCTCTGCGGCTTGCTGGCCGCCCTCGCGGAACAAGCGGGTATCGTGCGAGGAGAGATAGCTCAGTACATTAAAGCTTTGCAATTTGTCGGCCATCTGTTGCCAGACAGTATCCATATTCGCCAGACACGATACCGCGTCGGCGGCCTGTTGCTGATAGTCAAAATTGATCATCGCATCAAAGCCATGGCGGTAGTAATCACTCTGCATCACACCGTGGCCCCAGGATTCGCCGGTCATCCAGAAAGGGGCGTCATCGATTTTTTTCTGCGGATTGGTCTTTTTCCATTCGGCGAGCGCCGCCGTGGCCTGCGTTTTTAATTGTTGCCAGGCTGCCAGCTCGACATGTTTAGCCGTATCAACGCGAAAACCGTCAATGCCGTACTCGCGCACCCACTCGCTGAGCCAATGAGTAAGGTAATCGCGCGGTGTAAACCCTGCGATTTCGCGTGCGCGCGTATCCGGTTTGTGGCGATAAAACACCGGCAGCCCGGAAGGGGTGGTGGATTCGGTTTTCAGATCCGGCAAAAACGCCAGCGACATGGTGAGGTCGTCAAAACCGGGGTTGTCATAATCGCCGATATCAGTGCGGATCCAGTTTTTGCCCCACCAGTTCTGCCAGGCGGTTTTATCGCTAAAGTTGATGTAATCATTGAAGCTGTGCCAGCTTTGCCCGGCGGCGGGACGCCAGTCTGTCCAGTGCTCGCCGAGGATTTTCTTGCGCTCCTCGTCTTTCAGATACAGCGCGCCGAACTGGAAGGTTTGCATATCGGCCAGCGTCGCATAGCCGGTGTGATTCATCACCACATCAAACAGCACGCGAATGCCGCGCTGGTGCGCTTCATCAACTAGTTTACGCAGATCGTCTTCGCTGCCCATATTGGCGTCGAGGCGTGTCCAGTCCTGCGTGTAATAACCGTGGTAGGCATAGTGGGGGAAATCCCCTTTTGTACCACCGCCAACCCAGCCGTGGATCTGCTCCAGCGGCGAACTTATCCATAACGCGTTGACTCCCAGTTGCTGCAAGTAATCCAGTTTGCTGGTTAGCCCTTGCAGGTCGCCGCCGTGAAAAGTGCCAATCTCCTGCATCCCATCTTTATGCCGCCCGTAGCTGTTGTCATTGGCGGGATTACCATTCACAAAGCGATCGGTAAGCACGAAATAGACCGTGGCGTTATGCCATTCGAACGGAGCTGCACCCTGCGTTTGCGCTTTTTCCAGCAGCAGAAGACCGTCACTTTCCGCTGCGGGTTGCAGGGTAATTTTCCCGTCGCGTACCGTGGCGGTTTGCTGGCTGTAGAAATCGCGTACCAGGCTGCCTTCCGGGAAGGTGTTGCCAACAGGCACGGTCAGCGGCTTATCGTCACGCACCGGACACTGGCGCGCTAGTTTGGCAGGCGTATCGCTGGCCTCGCTTTTGACACTGAGCAGCAACGTTGGTGTGCCGGAGCGGGTATCGAGCTGTATCTGGTAATCGCCATCACGGAATATCCGCCACTGCGGCGCACTGCCGCTGCAAGGCTTCAACGAAAGCATTTGGTTCAGCTTGATGCCGCTGGCGGGCTGCCAGCACTGCTGACCCTGCTGTAACGCGATTGGATGCTCGCCTTTTTTCAGCGCGGCCTGGCTGCGCCAGAGGCCGGTGCCGTCGTCAGTTAAAGGGGGAAAACCAGCGGCGGACCAGTCGGCGAGAGCGATGCCGGGAAGCAACAGCAGTAAAAACGCGGAGTGTTTCATTGGATGTCCCAGTGATGGCGATTTTCCCCAGTTTGCCACTCCGTTTACCGGGGAAACTCCTCCCTGGTCGTAATCGCCAGGGAGGAGGGCGCAGGGTGAGCGATCGCGCATAGATTGTCGGTTTAGATTTGCGATAACCGCCACATTTATAAGAGATTGTCCGTTTTGTGTGCAGTTTCCTGGTGACATGATTTCAGAATTGGATTATTTCTGTACGTGCTCTTGCAGGCTATTTTTGGTATGATTTGAGATTCAGCTCTCAAAATCATGCAAAAAAGAAGGTGTTGGAATGTTCATATCCGACCAGGAGACCTAATGATATCGATACCCATGCGACGACTTGGGGCCACGATACTCATGTTTTCCACCTTGATATTTTCAGGTGGGGTGCTGGCGAAGACGCACACAGAAACAGCGAGTCACAAAGCCCACGTCACTAAGGCAAGCGTAAAAAAACAGGCAAGCAGTAAACAAGAGTATTCTCGCAATAGTGTAAAAAGTAGTTCACTTCCTGATTTGCGAAAATACCCTTCCGGAACACCAAGGAAAAAAGCGTTTCTCCGGACGGTAATGCCTTATATCACCAGTAAAAACTCTGCGATTACCGCCGAGCGTAACTGGTTGCTGTCAAAACAGTACAATAGCCAATGGTCGCCTGCCGAGCGCGCGCGTCTGAAGGATATTACGCAACGCTACAAAATCAGCTGGAACGGGAATACGCGCCGTATTCCATGGAACGCCCTGCTGGAGCGTGTAGACATTATCCCGGACAGCATGGTTGCGACTATGGCGGCAGCGGAAAGTGGTTGGGGCACGTCAAAACTGGCGCGTACCAACAATAATCTGTTTGGCATGAAATGTGCGAAAGGTGCCTGTAAAAACGGGGCTGGCAAAGTGAAAGGTTACTCTCACTTTAACTCCCTCCAGGAATCGGTGGATGCTTACGTCACCAACCTGAATACGCACACGGCCTATGCGTCATTCCGTAAATCCCGTGCGCAGCTGCGTAAAGCGGATCAGGAAGTGACGGCGACCAACATGATTCACAAGCTGAAGGGTTACTCAACCCGTGGCGAGAGTTACAACAACTACCTGTTTGCCATGTATCAGGACAATCAGCAGTTAATCGCCGCCCATATGTAATATCAGCTCTGTAAACGCCTTCCAGCCGGAAGGCGTTTTTCTTTGTGCTAAATAAGGATTTCGCTATAGCGGTCGCGATAGTCTTTTGGTGTGCTGTCGTACTCTTTACGAAACACCGAATAGAAATATTGCAGCGACGGGTAGCCGCACATCTGTGAGATTTCATTGATCGAGAGCGATGTCGATATCAGCAGGCTACGCGCCTTTTCCAGTTTCTCCGCATGAATTACCGCGTGAATCGTCTCACCGACCTCTTCTTTAAAGCGCTTTTCCAGGTTGGAACGCGAGATGCCGACAGCATCCAGCACCTGATCCACTTTGATGCCTTTACAGGCGTGATTGCGAATGTAATGCATCGCCTGAATCACCGCCGGGTCGTTCAGCGAGCGGTAATCCGTCGAGCGCCGCGCCACCACGCGTACCGGTGGCACCAGCAACCGTTGTAACGGCATGGTTTCGTTATCCAGCAGACGATGCAGTAGCTTCGCCGCCTGGTAGCCCATTTGCCGGGTTCCCTGTGCCACGGAAGAGAGCGCAACGCGCGAGAGATAGCGGGTGAGTTCTTCGTTATCGATGCCGATCACGCACAGTTTTTCCGGCACCGGAATATGTAAATGGTCACACACTTGCAGAACATGACGTGCGCGGGCGTCGGTCACGGCGATAATGCCGGTCTGCGGCGGCAGCGTTTGCAGCCAGTCCGCCAGCCGGTTTTGCGCATGTTGCCAGTTCTCAGGCGCTGTGGTCAGCCCCTGGTAAACCACGCCGCGGTACTTCTCTTGCGCCACTAACTGGCAGAAGGCGTGCTCACGTTCTGCCGCCCAACGTTTGCCGCTGGAGGACGGCAGGCCGTAGAACGCAAAACGGTGCACGCCTTTCTCTTTCAGATGCAAAAACGCGCTCTCCACCAGCGCGTAGTTGTCGGTCGCGATGTAATGCACCGGCGGGTAGTGCTCCGGGGTGTGATAAGAGCCGCCCACGCCGACAATTGGCACGTCGACATCCGCCAGCAGACGCTCAATGTCCCGATCGTCATAATCGGCGATCACGCCATCGCCCAGCCACTCTTTGATATTTTCAATACGGGCGCGAAAATCCTCTTCAATGAAAATATCCCACTCGGATTGCGAGGCTTGCAAATACTCGCCGACCCCTTCGACAACCTGGCGGTCGTAGGCTTTATTGGCATTAAATAACAATGTGATGCGATGGCGCTTCTCAAACATGTTGGTTTGCTTCCTGACTTTCCATCCGATCTCATTATCATATTCATCAAACTGATAAATAAAAAAGATCCGGCCGTGTGATCGCGCCTTAATTCACAGTTTTCAGGCCCGCCGTTTGGTGGCGGAATCCATCCACACAGCCAGCAGCAAAATGGCCCCTTTGACGATGTATTGCCAGAACGTCGGCACATCCATCATGCTCATGCCGTTATCCAGCGACGCCATAATAAACGCGCCCATTACCGCACCCGCGACGCTACCAATACCGCCTGCAAGGCTGGTGCCGCCAATCACACAAGCGGCAATGGCGTCCAGTTCGGCGATGTTTCCGGCGGAAGGTGAGCCTGCCCCGAGGCGCGAACTGAGGATCAAGCCGGCAATCGCCACCATCAATCCGTTAATGGCAAATACCGCAAGTTTGGTGCGCTCGACGTTAATGCCGGAAAGCCGTGCCGCTTCCAGGTTGCCGCCAATAGCGTAAATACGGCGGCCAAACGCGGTGCGCGTCGCCATAAACATGCCCGCCAGCAGTAAAAACGCCAGCAGCAGTACCGGAGTGGGGACACCCCGGTAATCATTCAGCAGCCAAATGGCTCCCAGCACGATCACTGCGATAATTGCCTGACGTCCAACCGCTGTTGATGAGGGTGACGTTGCCAGCCCCAGCGTCTGCCGACGCATACGCCCGCGCCACTGCCAGAGTACAAAAGCCACCAGGCCCAGCAGGCCTACGCCGAAACCTACGCCGTCTGGTAGATAGCTTTGGCCAATCTGCGACATTGCCGCGCTGGTGGGGGAAACCGTGGTGCCGTTAGTAATGCCGATCAGCACGCCGCGAAAAGCCAGCATCCCGGCCAGCGTGACGATAAATGAAGGGACTTTGCGATACGCCACCCACCAGCCGTTCCAGGCACCGAGCAGCAGGCCGAGCACCAGTGTTACCGCCACGGTTAGCGGCAGCGGCCAGCCCAGCCAGACATCGAAAATCGCCGCCGCACCGCCGAGCAACCCCATCATGGAGCCAACGGAGAGGTCAATTTCGGCGGAGATAATGACAAACACCATTCCCACCGCCAGGATGCCGGTGATCGCGGTTTGGCGCAGCAGGTTAGAGATATTACGCGCGCTCAGGTAGGCACCATCGGTCATGCCGGTGAAAAACAGCATGATCACCACAATGGCGGCAATCATCACAAATACTTGTAAGTTAAGGGACTTCAGCCCGGAAAAAGCCCCTGGTGAGGCGGTAGTTAATTTAATTTCAGACGGGTTGCTTTTCGACATGATGTTCGCTCCTCAGCGCCGCTTCCATGACCTGCTCCTGGGTCAGATTACGATTGATGAGATCGGCTTTTAGCTTGCCTTCATGCATCACCAGCACCCGATCGCTTAATCCCAGCACTTCGGGAAGCTCGGATGAGATAACGATGACGGCGATCCCCTGCTGCACTAATTGGTTAATCAGTTTGTAGATTTCGTATTTCGCGCCGATATCGATACCGCGCGTGGGTTCATCGAGGATCAGGATGCGCGGGTTGAGTAACAGGCAGCGGGCGAGAATCGCCTTTTGCTGGTTGCCCCCGCTCAGGCGGCCGATTGCCAGCTCCGGGGAAGACGTTTTCACTTTTAGCCGCTGGAGCGACTGTAAAATGCACGCCTGTTCGGCGGCGTCGTCCAGGCTGCTTAACGCGCCGGTAAACTGGTTAAGCGCCGCCAGCGTGATGTTCTTACCCACCGCCATCACCGGCACGATGCCGTCTTTTTTGCGGTCTTCCGGCACCATGGCAATGCCAAAGTCGATAGCCTGCTGGCAGTTGTGAATCTGTACCGCTTTGCCATCAAGGAAAATTTGCCCTTCCCAGCGCCCCGGCCAGACGCCAAACAGGCACTGCACCGCTTCGGTCCGCCCGGCGCCGACCAGCCCGGCGATGCCAAGGATCTCGCCGCGCTTCAGGCTGAATGAAATATCGTTCACCCGTTTGATATGGCGGTTTACCGGATGCCAGGCGGTAAGATGTTCAACGCGCAGGATCTCCTCGCCTGTCGCATGCGGTTCATTGGGATAGAGCGCGGTCAGTTCGCGACCTACCATCATCGTGATGATGTCGTCTTCGCTCATGCCAGCGGCATCACGCGTACCGATATGCTTGCCATCACGGATAACGCAGATGGTGTCCGATATCGCTTTGACTTCATTCAGCTTGTGGGAAATGTAAACGCAGGCGATATCGTGGTTGCGCAGGTCGCGGATGATATCCAGCAACACGGCGGTTTCCTGCTCGGTCAGCGAAGCGGTGGGTTCATCAAGGATAAGCAGCCGCACCTGTTTGTTCAGCGCTTTGGCGATTTCGACCAGTTGCTGTTGCCCGAGCCCTAAATCGCCCACCCGGGTATCCGGCGAAATCGACAGGCTCACCTGTTTGAGCAATTTTTCGCAGCGCAGTGTCATTTGGTCGTAATCCATCACGCCGTGACGGGTGATTTCCGTACCGAGGAAAATGTTTTCCAGCACGGTTAAATGTTTCACCAGCGCCAGCTCCTGGTGAATGATGGCGATACCTTTCCGCTCGGTGTCGCGGATATGGCTGGCTTGCAGGGTTTCGCCCGCAAAAATAATTTCTCCCTCGTAACTGCCAGCCGGGTAAATCCCACACAGCACTTTCATCAGCGTGGATTTACCCGAACCGTTCTCACCGCACAGCGAGAGCACCTCACCCGCGTTAAGGTGCAGGCTGACGTTATCTATCGCCTTTACGACACCAAAAGTTTTGGTGATATTTTTCATTTCAAGTAAATAAGGCATGGCTGCTCCACGTCATTCGCTGATATACAGCGCCTGAAAGAGATGGCAGCCGACGCGCCCGCAGGCGCGCCGACGGTTTTAGAGCTGATTTTTCTGATGGAAGCCGTCTTTGATGACAGTAGCGTCGATGTTGTCTTTGGTGACTTCAATTGGCGTCAACAGGCGGGCAGGGACATCTTTCAGGCCGTTATTCAGTGAAGCGTCCGCTTTTGGCGTTTTGCCGTTACCCAATTCGACAGCGATTTCCGCCGCCGTATTCGCCAGTTGGGTGATTGGCTTATAGACCGTCATGGTCTGGCTGCCGTTAATCAACCGTTTCACCCCTGCGAGGTCGGCATCCTGGCCCGAAATCGCCACTTTTCCGGCCAGACCCTGGGCGCTCAGCGCCTGAATCGCGCCGCCAGCGGTGGCATCGTTGGAAGCAACCACCGCATCAATTTTGTTATTGTTGGCGGTGAGGGCGTTTTCCATAATCTTCAGCGCGTTTTCCGGTAACCAGCCATCGACCCATTGATCGCCGACAATTTTAATTTTCCCGCTATCAATATAGGGTTTTAATACCTTCATTTGCCCGGCGCGGAATAACTTGGCGTTATTATCTACCGGCGATCCGCCCATTAAAAAGTAATTTCCCTGCGGGACTTTGCTTACCAGGCTTTGCGCCTGTAATTCCCCGACTTTTTCATTATCGAAAGAGATATAGAAATCGATATCGGCATTATTAATCATGCGATCGTAAGCCAGGACTTTAATTCCTTCCTGTTTGGCTTCTTTTATTACGTTACTTAACACCTGGCCGTTGTAGGGAATAATAACCAGTACGTCGACGCCACGGTTGATCATATTTTCAATTTGCGACATCTGCGTTTCTTCATTTCCGTTTGCGGATTGAACAAACACGTTAGCGCCGAGCGACTCGGCTTTTTTCACAAAGATATCGCGGTCTTTTTGCCAGCGTTCAAGGCGCAAATCGTCAATCGCCATGCCGATTTTCACCTCTTTGGCATGGCCGAAAGCGCTTGCCAGCAGCAGGGAGGCGCAGAGTGTAAGGCAAAGGTTCTTTATCTTCATAATAGTAATACCTTTTGTAGGGTGAAGGGCGAGATAAAAGAAACATGCACTGCTATAGACGAGCAAATTCTTAACGCAGAATTCTTCTCTGGCAATTACAGATTTTTATCCGGGCATTACGTTTTTTGGTTTATTTGCTGATTTATGACCGCGATCTTATTTTAAAAAAAGCAAAACCGATTTTGCATAAAAAACAGGAAGGCACCTCGCAGCCGCAGATATCATTATTTTGCGAGCCAGCGCACGTTTGTGCATTCTCTTAATAGCAGTGTGAAATAACGTAATTGAGCGAGTCAGAGAGAGAATCCAGTATTAACGTCAGATTTGTACACTCGCCAATGGAGCTCATTATGCAAGCTTATTTCGACCAGCTGGATCGGGTTCGTTTTGAAGGTCCAAAAACCACGAATCCTTTAGCGTTTCGTCATTACAATCCGGATGAGCTAGTGCTCGGTAAGCGCATGGAAGATCACCTGCGTTTTGCTGCCTGCTACTGGCACACCTTCTGCTGGAACGGCGCAGATATGTTTGGTGTGGGCTCCTTCGATCGCCCATGGCAACAGCCTGGCGAAGCCATTGCGATGGCGAAGCGTAAAGCCGATGTCGCGTTTGAGTTTTTTCATAAACTCAATGTGCCCTATTACTGCTTCCACGATGTGGACGTTTCGCCGGAAGGCGCGTCGCTGAAAGAATATCTGAACAATTTTGCGCAGATGGTGGACGTGCTGGCGGAAAAACAGCAGCAGAGCGGCGTGAAGCTGTTATGGGGCACGGCGAACTGCTTTACCAACCCGCGCTATGGTGCGGGCGCGGCGACCAACCCGGACCCGGAAGTATTCAGCTGGGCGGCGACGCAGGTGGTGACCGCCATGAACGCCACTCACAAACTTGGTGGCGAAAACTACGTGCTGTGGGGCGGTCGCGAGGGTTATGAAACCTTGTTGAATACCGATCTGCGCCAGGAGCGCGAACAGATTGGCCGCTTCATGCATATGGTGGTGGAGCACAAACACAAAATCGGTTTTCGCGGCACGTTGCTTATCGAACCGAAACCGCAGGAACCGACCAAGCACCAGTACGATTATGACGCCGCTACCGTTTATGGGTTCCTGAAACAGTTTGGTCTGGAGAAAGAGATTAAACTGAACATCGAAGCCAACCACGCCACGCTTGCCGGTCACTCCTTCCATCATGAAATCGCTACGGCCATCGCGCTGGGGCTGTTTGGTTCAGTGGATGCAAACCGCGGCGACCCGCAGCTCGGCTGGGATACCGACCAGTTCCCGAACAGCGTCGAAGAGAACGCGCTGGTGATGTATGAAATCCTCAAAGCGGGTGGTTTCACTACCGGCGGCCTGAATTTTGATGCCAAAGTGCGTCGTCAGAGTACCGATAAATACGACCTTTTCTATGGTCATATTGGCGCGATGGACACCATGGCGCTGGCGCTGAAAGTGGCGGCTCGCATGGTGGAAGAGGGCGAGCTGGATAAACGCGTGGCGAAACGCTATGCGGGCTGGAATGGTGAGCTGGGCCAGCAAATTTTGCAGGGGCAGCTTAGCCTCGCGGAGCTGGCGAAGTACGCTGAACAGCAGAACCTGGCACCGCGCCACCAGAGCGGTCATCAGGAGCAACTGGAAAACCTGGTTAACTACTACCTGTTTGATAAGTAAACCGTTCTGCGCCGCCGATAACGCGGCGCACTAAAAAGGAGTGGTCACTATGTATATCGGGATCGATCTCGGCACCTCTGGCGTGAAGGCGATTCTGCTCGGTGAGCAGGGCGAGGTGCTGGCCTCGCATACGGAAAAACTCAGCGTGTCACGACCGCACCCGTTGTGGTCGGAGCAAGATCCCGAAGCGTGGTGGCAGGCGACGGACCGCGCCATTCTGGCATTGGGCGAGGCGCACTCGTTACAGCAGGTAAAAGCGATTGGCCTCGCCGGGCAGATGCACGGCGCGACGCTGCTTGATAAAGATAACCAGGTGTTGCGTCCGGCCATTCTGTGGAATGACGGTCGCTGCGGCGAAGAGTGCGCGCTGCTGGAAGAAAAGGTTAAAAATTCCCGTGCGATTACTGGCAACCTGATGATGCCCGGTTTTACTGCGCCGAAACTTTTGTGGGTGCAGCGTCACGAGCCAGAAATATTTGCTCGTGTGGCGAAGGTCTTGCTGCCTAAAGATTTTCTGCGTTTGAAAATGTCTGGCGTATTCGCCAGCGACATGTCCGACGCGGCGGGAACCATGTGGCTGGATGTGGCGAAACGCGACTGGAGTGATGACATGCTGGCTGCCTGCTCGCTTTCACGTGCGCATATGCCTGCGCTGTTTGAAGGCAGCGAAATTACCGGCGAACTGTTACCCGAGATCGCCCGGCGCTGGGCGATGCCCGTCGTTCCGGTTGTCGCGGGCGGCGGAGATAACGCCGCCGGTGCCGTTGGCGTCGGTATGGCAGACGCAGGCCAGGCGATGTTGTCGCTGGGCACATCCGGGGTCTATTTTGCCGTCAGCGAAGGGTTCCTCAGTAAACCCGAAAGCGCGGTACATAGTTTTTGTCACGCGCTGCCTGGCCGCTGGCATTTGATGTCGGTAATGCTTAGCGCGGCGTCGTGCCTGGACTGGGCCGCGAAGCTAACGGGGCTGGAGTCAGTTCCGGCATTGATTAACGCCGCGCAACAGGCGGACGATAACGCCGGGGATCTGTGGTTTTTACCCTACCTTTCCGGCGAGCGTACGCCGCATAACAACCCACAGGCGAAAGGCGTGTTCTTTGGTCTGACGCATCAGCATGGCCGCGAAGAACTTGCCCGCGCCGTGCTGGAAGGTGTCGGTTTCGCGCTGGCGGATGGTATGGATGTCGTCCACGCCTGTGGCGTCACGCCGCAGAGCATTACGCTTATCGGAGGTGGTGCGCGCAGCGCATGGTGGCGGCAAATGCTGGCGGATATCAGCGGATTGCAGCTCGATTACCGCACCGGCGGCGATGTTGGGCCAGCGCTTGGCGCGGCGCGGCTGGCGCAAATTGCCGTCAATCCGCAAACGCCTCTGGCGACGCTACTGCCGCAACTGCCGGTTGAGCAACAGCACGCACCGGATGCCACCCGACATGCTCATTACGCGCCACGCCGCGAAACGTTCCGCCGTATCTATCAGCAGCTACTGCCGCTGATGTCCTGATTTTTCCTGCTTATCCGGCCCGCTGTTCAGGTGGGCTGGAATCACCATGATGTTGTCCTTTTTTGGTCTTAGCAGGTGCAAAACTCCTTGCCACAATAGCGTTAACCCTACTGAGCAAGGAGTCCTGAAATGTCCCGCACCGCGCTGATTAACATCGACACACAGCAATCTTTTTTCCATCGTGACTACTGGCAAGATACGGATTTCGCCGCGTTTCAGCAGGCCATCTCCACGCTTATCGCTGGCTGTGAAGCACGTGGCGTACCGGTAGTCGATATCTTTCATGTCGCCGACAGCGGGCCGTTTTCGCTGGAGAGCGGTTTTGTCACGCCGATGCCCTTCCTGCACCACCGCGCCGCCGTAACGTTTTACAAGCATGTGCACAATGCGTTTACCGATACCGGGCTCGATCACTGGCTGCGCAGCCGCGACATCAACCATCTGATTATTTGCGGTATTCGCACCGAGCAGTGCTGTGAAACCACCGCGCGCGTCGCATCGGATCTGGGGTATCGCGTGACCTTTGTCAGCGAAGCGACACTGACCTTTCCGATGACGCATAAAGGGGTTACGCTGGATTGCAACGCGCTGCGCCACCGCACTGAAACCGTGCTGGAAGGCCGCTTCGCTGCCATTAAAACCGTCCACGAAATTCTGGAACTGTAATGACCACAGATGTCTGGTTTGTGATGTTGCCCGGCGTTCTGGCGCTGGATATGACCGGCCCGGCGGAAACCTTCGCGCTGGCAGGTAACGCTTTTCGCCTGCACTACGTTGGGCCGGAAGCGAGTGTGTCGACCTCGATTGGCCTGACGATGGGCAATATTGCACCGTTACCGGATACCTTGCCGGAAGGCAGCCTGCTGGTGCTGCCAGGTGTGTCAGATTCCTCACGGTTATTTGATACGCCGCAGGCGAACGCGGTGCGGCACTGGCTGATGCGCCTGCAACCCCTGATCCACAGCCAGAGCATTACGTTGATGTGCGTCTGTTCCGGCGCGGTGCTGGCGGCGAAGGCCGGTCTGATGAACGGCATTCAGTGCACCACTCACCATGATGTCATTGCCCGTTTACGCGCGGTGGCGCCTGCGGCGCTGGTCAAAGAGAACCGTATTTTCATTGAGGATCGCAGCATCTGGACCAGTGCGGGCATCACCTCCGGTATTGATCTGGCGCTGCATCTGATTAACCGGTTTTGCGGGCCGGAGACGGCGCTGGCGGTAGCGCGGGAAATGGTGGTCTGGTTCCGTCGTTCCGGGGAAGATCCGCAAATTTCACCGTGGCTGCGTTACCGTAACCACCTGCATCCGGCGGTGCATCGCGCGCAAGATGCGTTGACGGCGGAGCCGCAAAAAGCCTGGCAACTGAGCGACATTGCCGAGCGGGCGCACGTTAGCCCTCGACATTTAACGCGCCTGTTCCAGCAACATCTCGGGATCAGCGTGCGTGATTATCTGGAGCAGCTGCGGCTGGTGATTGCCGAACAGTATCTGTTGCAAGGGCGCGGCACCGAGCAGGCCGCGCTTGCCGCCGGGTTCTCCTCGCCGCGCCAGCTACAGCGTGCGCGCCAGCGTGCCATTAACTGACGAAACGGCGTTTGTCGAGGCGTTGAACCAGCATCGACAGCGCCAGGCTCGCCAGCAGCGTGGCAGTGAAAATCCATACTATATCGAGCAGCGGTGAAGCGTGGATTTCAACGCCGCGCGTGCGCAGGGCGTGAATAATCAGCGCGTGAAAACCGTAAATACCCAGCGAATGGTGAGAAATCAGCGTCAGCCCCGGCAGCGTGCGGCTATTCAGCGTGTTTTTGATGAGCGTAAACAGCGCGATGGCGCAAAGAAAAACCATCGGCCCGCAGTAGAGATACCAGGTATCGGCGAAATTGCCGCGCCATTTCAGCTCATTGAGCGTACCGCGTGAAATCACAAACACCGCAGCTAAAAACAGGGCGGCGCAGGCCCAGCTTAAGGCCCGTTTTTGCGTCTCCATCATGCCGATAGCGCGCCCCAGCATGCCATACAGAATGTAGTAAAACGTATCCCCGCCAATATAAAGATTGACCGGCAGCCACTCAAAACCGCCGATTTTCTGCGGCACCGTATTCGGGTTGGCCACAATGCCAATCACCACCACTAATGCCAGCAACATTTTGCCGCTGAGCGCTTTCACCTGAATCAATGGCGACACCAGGTAAATGACGATAATGGCGAAGAAAAACCACAGGTGATAAAACACCGGTTTTTGCAGCAGGTTTTTCAACGACAGCTCGCTGTTAATCGAGGTGAACAGCACGATATAGAGCAGGGCGATAAGGCTGTAGAACACCAGACAAAGCGCGATGCGCAAGAAGTGGCGCGGCTGTGCGCTGCGTTCGCCAAAAAAGAGGTAGCCGGAAATCATAAAAAACAGCGGCACGCTGACGCGGGAAGCGGAGTTGAGGATATTGGCGATATTCCAGTCGAAAGTGGTAATACTGGCGGGATTGGTGATGTACCAGGTAGTGGTATGGATCATCACTACCATTAAACAGGCTATCCCTCGCAGATTATCTATCCAGTAAATTTTCGACTGCATCAGTTCCTCTGTGTTCACGTTAAAGACAACTCCCTCAGACTGTAAGATTATCCGCCCATCTCATTAGATAATTCTGAGTTTTACCGCTCTTGCTTGTGCGTTTTGCGCAGATTTGCAAAATTTGCGTTCCCCGCCTTTAAAAATAACAGCCCGCGAGCAGGCAGTGATAAAAATGATGAAGTGTATTGCCCCCGCGCTGGTGCTGCTATTAGCTGGCTGCAGCGCCTCTGCAGATATTCCCGCGCAGCAAGCGCAAAAAGCCAGACCCGGCCCAGAACATTCGCTGGATATGGAAAATTTGTGCAGACAAAACGCCGCGCGCCGTTACAACACCGGCGTACAGCAAATTGATGTCACTGGCTTTGAACAATTTCAGGGCAGCTATGAAATGCGGGGCATGACGCCGCGCCGGGAAGCCTTTGTCTGCACTTTTGACGCGGAAGGCCAATTTTTACACCTTTCGATGCGCTAAACCGCCAGATTCCCGCCCGACGGCGCGTGCTTTCCCCAATTTTCCTTAAACAAACCCGTTTCGTACTGTATATCTTGCAGCCAGCGGGTATACTGGGCGCTTCCTTTAAATCCACACGTATCCAGCACGAAAGAATATGCAAAAGTTTGATACCAGGACCTTTCAGGGTCTGATCCTGACCTTACAGGATTATTGGGCTCGTCAGGGCTGTACCATTGTTCAACCTCTGGACATGGAAGTGGGCGCCGGTACATCGCACCCAATGACCAGCCTGCGCGCGCTGGGGCCAGAACCGATGGCAACCGCGTATGTGCAACCTTCCCGCCGTCCGACCGATGGACGCTATGGCGAAAACCCGAACCGTTTACAGCACTATTATCAGTTCCAGGTGGTGATTAAACCGTCTCCGGATAACATTCAGGAGCTGTACCTCGGGTCACTGAAAGAGCTGGGTATGGATCCGACCATTCACGATATTCGTTTCGTGGAAGACAACTGGGAAAACCCGACGCTGGGTGCCTGGGGTCTGGGCTGGGAAGTGTGGCTGAACGGCATGGAAGTGACGCAGTTTACCTACTTCCAGCAAGTTGGCGGTCTGGAGTGTAAACCGGTTACCGGTGAAATCACCTACGGTCTGGAACGTCTGGCGATGTACATTCAGGGCGTGGACAGCGTTTACGACCTGGTCTGGAGCGACGGCCCGCTGGGTAAAACCACTTACGGCGACGTGTTCCATCAAAACGAAGTGGAGCAATCCACTTACAACTTCGAATACGCGGATGTCGACTTCCTGTTCACCTGCTTCGAGCAGTATGAAAAAGAAGCGCAGCAGCTGCTGGCGCTGGAAAACCCGCTGCCGCTGCCTGCCTACGAGCGCATTCTGAAGGCCGCCCATAGCTTCAACCTGCTGGATGCGCGTAAAGCCATCTCCGTGACGGAACGTCAGCGCTATATTCTGCGCATCCGCACGCTGACCAAAGCAGTGGCTGAAGCGTATTACGCTTCCCGTGAAGCCCTTGGCTTCCCGATGTGTAACAGAAATAAATAAGAGGCGGCCATGTCTGAGAAAACTTTCCTGGTGGAAATCGGCACCGAAGAGCTGCCACCAAAAGCCCTGCGCAGCCTGGCCGAGTCCTTCGCTGCCAACGTTACCGCTGAGCTGGATGCGGCGGGTGTCACCCACGGCGACGTGCAGTGGTTTGCCGCGCCGCGCCGTCTGGCGGTAAAAGTCGCGAAACTGGCGGCTTCCCAGCCGGATCGCGAAGTTGAAAAACGCGGCCCGGCAATTGCCCAGGCGTTTGACGCGGAAGGTAAGCCGAGCAAAGCGGCTGAAGGCTGGGCGCGTGGTTGCGGCATCACTGTCGATCAGGCTGAGCGTCTGACCACCGACAAAGGTGAATGGCTGCTCTATCGTGCGCATGTCAAAGGCGAAAGCGTGGAAACGCTGCTGCCGAACATGATTGCTAACTCGCTTGGCAAGCTGCCGATCCCGAAACTGATGCGCTGGGGCGCGTCGGATGTGACGTTTGTTCGTCCGGTTCACACCGTTACGCTGCTGCTGGGCGACACCGTTATTCCGGCAACCATTCTGGGTATTCAGTCCGATCGCGTGATTCGCGGCCACCGCTTTATGGGCGAGCCGGAGTTCACCATCGATAACGCCGATCAGTACCCGCAAATTCTGCTGGAGCGCGGCAAAGTGATCGCCGATTACGACGCGCGTAAAGCGAAAATCAAAGCGGATGCTGAAGAAGCGGCGCGTAAGATTGGCGGTAATGCCGATCTGAGCGACAGCCTGCTGGAAGAAGTGACCTCGCTGGTGGAATGGCCGGTGGTGCTGACCGCGAAGTTCGAAGAGAAATTCCTCGCCGTTCCGGCGGAAGCGCTGGTTTACACCATGAAAGGTGACCAGAAGTACTTCCCGGTGTATGGCAATGACGGCAAACTGCTGCCGAACTTTATCTTCGTCGCTAACATCGAATCGAAAGATCCGCAGCAGATTATCTCCGGTAACGAAAAAGTGGTGCGCCCGCGTCTGGCGGATGCCGAGTTCTTCTTCAATACCGACCGTAAAAAACGCCTCGAAGATCATCTGCCGCGTCTGCAAACTGTGCTGTTCCAGCAACAACTGGGTACGCTGCGCGACAAGACCGATCGTATTCAGGCGCTGGCGGGCTGGATTGCCGGGCAGATTGGCGCGGATGTGAATCACGCCACGCGCGCGGGCCTGCTTTCCAAATGCGATCTGATGACCAACATGGTGTTCGAATTCACCGACACCCAGGGCGTGATGGGCATGCACTATGCGCGTCACGACGGCGAAGCAGAAGACGTTGCTGTGGCGCTGAACGAGCAGTATCAGCCGCGTTTTGCCGGTGATGAACTGCCGTCGAACCCGATCGCCTGCGCGCTGGCGATTGCCGATAAGATGGACACCCTCGCGGGGATCTTCGGTATCGGCCAGCATCCGAAAGGCGATAAAGACCCGTTCGCACTGCGCCGCGCGGCGCTGGGCGTGCTGCGTATTATCGTTGAGAAGAACCTGGCGCTGGATCTGCAAACCCTGACCGAAGAAGCGGTGCGTCTGTACGGCGACAAGCTGACCAACGCGAAAGTGGTTGATGATGTGATCGACTTTATGCTGGGCCGTTTCCGTGCCTGGTATCAGGACGAAGGCTACAGCGTGGATACCATTCAGGCGGTGCTGGCGCGTCGTCCGACCAAACCGGCAGATTTCGATGCGCGTATGAAGGCGGTTTCGCACTTCCGTACGCTCGACGAAGCGGCGGCGCTGGCGGCAGCGAACAAGCGCGTTTCCAATATCCTGGCGAAATCCGATGAGACGCTGAACGATATCGTTCACGCCTCGGTGCTGAAAGAAGCGGCAGAAATTAAGCTGGCGGGTAACCTGGTCGTGCTGCGCGATAAGCTGCAGCCGTACTTTGCCGAAGGCCGTTATCAGGATGCATTAATCGAACTGGCGCAGCTGCGCGAGCCGGTGGATGAGTTCTTTGAGAACGTGATGGTGAATGCCGACGACAAAGACGTGCGTATCAACCGTCTGACATTGCTGTCTAAACTGCGTGAACTGTTCCTGCAGGTGGCGGATATCTCTCTGCTGCAGTAATCGTCATGGCAATAAAAAACCCGCTGCGGCGGGTTTTTTTATGTCTGGCGTCAGGGCTACGGCGTGTTTTGTTCGCCGGGGTAAGGGTCGAACGTCGTAAACGTCGAATTGACGCGAACGTTGTTACGGCCTGCGCGTTTGGCTTCATACAGTGCATTGTCGGCGCTCTGGATAAGCTGCCCGTACTCGGTGTGGCTTTTCTGGCAAAGACTGGCGACGCCAATACTGACGCTGATGATACCGCCAGGGGAACTGGCGTGGGGCAAATCCAGCAACTGGACGCTGGTGCGGAGTGTCTCGGCGAGCTCAACGGCATCAGCACAGCGGGTTTCAGGTAACAGGGCGCAGAACTCCTCGCCGCCGTAACGGAACAGGACATCGGCAGGGTTTTTCAGCGCGCCGCGCATCGCGGTGGCGATTTGCTGTAAGCACTCGTCACCGCGCTGGTGACCATTGCAGTCGTTATAAAGTTTGAAATAATCCACATCAATCAGCAGCAGCGACAGCGGCTTGTTATTGCGCTTGCTGGCGCGCCATTCACGCTCAATGCAAAGATCGAAATAACGGCGGTTACCCACGCCGGTAAGCCCATCGGACAGCGATTGCGATAAAAGCTCATGCGCCTGTTCACGCAGTAAGGATTCGCGGCGCACGGCGGCGGTAACATCGACTATCTGAATCAGGCAATAACGTTCCGTCTCGCCTAACGGCACAATGGTGACCGCCTGGCTCAGGCGCGCGCCGGGGCGTGACGGTTCGGCGTAGAGCGGGAAGGGTGAACGGTGCAAAGATTGCGAAAGCAGGGCAGATAAATTGTGGCCAATAGCCTGACGAATCGCATCGCCGACACGGTGATACACCAGGTCGGGAAATACGCTAAAAAAATCCTCACCAACCGTGTCGCAGGCCGCACGCCCGGTGTGCGTTTCTAACCACGCGTTCCACAGGGCGATACGGTAGTGTGCATCAACAATGAGCACACCGAGGCTTAAAGATGAAAAGGCATCAAACAGCAACGTATCTTTCATTTTCAATGCATTCCGTCTGGAACACTGCCGGTTTCTACGCGGCTGATATAAAGCCGGATCTGTTCACGTAAGTCACGCAGCGCGGACATATCAAGGATAAAGGCGAGATATCCCTGAATCTGCTGGCGCTCAAGCGCAAAATCGATGCGCAGCATCATCACCAGTGGGTCGTTGTCATCTTTATTCGGATTGAGGATCTGCTTGCTACTGCCCACACGAACGACGGGCAGCGAACCTTGCAGTTCTTTCTGGAACATATTGGCCAGCGTGCCGACACAGGCGTTGAGCACAATATTGCCGATTTCGCTTATCGCTTCGCGTTCCATCTCGCCCAACTCATGCGCGGGGATCAGGTCGCCGACCATCATGCGCACAATTTCAAAACTGGCGGCTTCAGGAAACATCAAAATCGCTTCGGTGGCATACGCGCCCTGATAGTGCTGGCTAATACCGAATAACGAGATGCCCGCGCCTAACTCTTCAGCGGCTTCAGAGCGCGGCGTAAAGCGGATCGTCGGCACCGACATACGCACTTCTTCATTGACGATATTGCTCATCGCGGCGGCGGCCTGACCGACACCGATGTTGAAAATCTCCATCAGGCTGTCGGTTTCAATTTCGCTGATATCCGGCAATTCGCTCATGGATGTGCCTCCAGATCGTTCAACAACGCGTGGAGTTGCGGCTCTTTCAGCGGTTTTGGCAGGAAGCCAAGACCGAGCGTTTGCGCAGCGGTTTGTATGGAGTGCTGAACGTTGGCGGTGAGCAGAATGATATGCGTGCCAGGGTGCGTCTGGCGGATGCGCGAAGCGGTTTCCATGCCTCCAATACCCGGCATGTTTACATCCAGCAGGATCGCAAAAGGTGTGTGCGCCGATGCCAGTTCGATCGCCTCTTCGCCCGTTCCGGCTTCGTCGATTTTCCAGTCCTTGTGCAGGCTGAGCACATACTGGCGTGAAATCATGCGTGACAGGCGGCTGTCATCGACAATCAGGATATATTTCGACATCATTCATTCTCGTCTGGTGATTCATTGCCTGAAAAGGACAATGCACAGCGCCCGGGGTGGCTCTCTTCCCTGATGAATGCGGCTTAACGTCTCAACATCGTTGTGTTTCACATAACGCGCTGTTTCGTTTTTTCCTTTGTTAAATTCTCTTCCCGGTTTACACGCATGGCCTGCTGCTTTTGGTTAAGTCACCATATTCATCGGCAATAACATGCAAATGATTAGCCTCTTTATGACGAGATGGTGAAAATTTAGCCTTGAAGAGGGCAGATGATGCGGCTATTCTTTGCCGCGACGAACTTCTCGTCTCACCGGAGCGCTTTCTGAAAATGAACAAACACGACTGATGAACTCGGATCCTTGCTAAACGCGCAGGCGTCGGCAGGGGATGTATTGATTTCATTCAGGAGTGCTTATGGCTCATTGCGCCCAGATCCCCGCTTTTATTTTGCATCAGCTCACCTGTCAGTTCGCGACGGGCGAGACGCTTTTTGGCCCGCTTACCCTCTCCCTTGAACCGTCACTGTGCGGCCTGGTGGGGCGCAATGGCGTGGGCAAAACACAATTACTCCGTCTGCTGGCCGGGTTAGCCACACCTGCCGGCGGGCATATCGAACGCTTCGGCACACATACGTATGTTGCACAGCAGCACGCGGTTTCCGCGCATACCACGCTTGCGGAACTGCTTGGTTACACAGACGTTTTCGCGGCCCGCGAGCGCGTCGAACAGGGCGCTTACCAGCCCGACGATCTCGACAAACTTGAAGGCTACTGGGATCTGCCGGAACGCCTGGCAGCGGCTTTTTCTGACGCCAGACTTCCCGCTTTTGACCCGAATAGACCTGCCATTACGCTGAGCGGTGGCGAGCGCGTGCGGGCACTGTTATGCAGTGCGTTTATCGCCAGGACGGATTATCTGCTGCTGGATGAACCGACCAACCACCTCGACAGGCAGGGGCGTGAGTGGTTTTACGCACAGCTGGCGCAGCGAAACAGTGGGGCGCTGGTGGCGACTCACGATCGCGAATTGCTGGCGCTGATGCCGCGCATTCTTGAGCTCACGCCCGCCGGGTTGCGCAGTTATGGCGGTAATTATGACGACTATCAGCGCCAGCGCGATGCGGAGCAGCAAGCCGCGCGGGCAATGCTTGAACACGCCGTCAACGAGCGTCGCCGTACCCGCAGCAGGATGCAAAAAGAGCATGATGCCAGCCAGCGGCGCTCGGCGCAGACGCTGCGAACGGTGGATTCGTTAAATATCGCCTCGTTTGAACGCGTGAAATACAAGAACGCGGCGAAAGAGCGCTCCGATAGCTGGCGCAAGCAGCACCGCGACCAGAACGACACGCTTAACACCGCCGTTAACCAGGCGCGCGAGCGGGTGGAAGAGGAGATGCCGGTACTGTTTACGCTGCCTGGCAGCCATCTTCCTGAAGGTAAGCAGGTGCTGGTGATGGAGGATGTGCTGCTGCCGCACGTAGCGTTTCCTCCGCTTAACTGGCGAATGGACGGCCCGATGCGCGTAGCGGTGCGCGGGCCGAATGGTTGCGGTAAATCGACGCTGCTGAAAGTGATCCTCGGTGAGCTGGCTCCCCGCGCCGGGCTGTGCCAGCGCGCGGTTACCTGCGCGTACCTCGATCAGCACTTATCGCAGCTCGATCTCTCGTTGTCGGTGCTGGCACATCTCAATTCTGGCGATACGCCGATGGAGGAGGGCCTGCTGCGCACCCGTCTGGCGCAACTGCAACTGGGGGCAGATAAAGTGGTGTTACCGATGGCGGCGCTGAGCGGCGGGGAGCGTTTAAAAGCGGCGCTGGCGTGCGTACTGTGGCGGCGTGAAGCCACGCAGTTGCTGCTGCTGGATGAGCCGACGAACCACCTCGATCTGGCGTCAACGCAGGCGATTGAAGCGGCGCTGGCGACATTTCCTGGCGCGATGCTGGTGGTGTCTCATGATGCGTCATTTCTTCAGGGATTAAAGCTTACGCACAGTCTGGTATGGCGGGAAGAGGGCTGGTACTGCGAAGCGGAGTAAGGTGGACATTAACCCCCGGATTATCGGGGGTTCTACCATCACTATTTATTCAATTAACTGCTTACTGAGCGTTGGGTTCGCATGAATCAGACGCATCAGTTTCATCTCGGTGGCAGTGGGTTTTATACGTTGTGATTCCCATTCATGCACCATCGATACTGAGACTCCCATGGCACGAGCGAAGTCATCAATTTTAAGCCCGGTTCCACGTCGCAATTGTTCAAAGTCACTAAAGTAATTCTGCTTCTTGCTCAGGGTTACCGGCTGCGTTACGTCATTTTTAAAAACAATTTGTTCCAGGCTGCTCAACAGCTCAAATTCTGGATCTTTATATTCCATCGAGAACTCCTCGTAAAATCACACAGCGGGATCGTGATACAGCTCATTAAGAATAGTCGTGAAAATTCCTGGTGTGGTGGTTGCGCCAGTGATTATTTATGCGTCGAAACGTTTTGATGCTGTTGAAATGCACGTTTTGACTTTCCGTTACCGCTTAATTGCTTGATTACGCTCAGGCTGCTTTTATTCAGTATATTTTTGTAAACCTTCAGCAGAATTTTCGATTAAGAATAATCTGTACCGATTCGCGGAAAATTTCATGCCAGGTCGGTTTCGCGCGTTTAAGAATGCATTGAAGGGGTATCTTGCGAAGCAGACCTGGACTATTCTTGTAAGCCTTCAGGCACGCGTGTGCCGGTATGCGCTTTTATGGGTGAAAGGAGTAACAAAATGGCGACAGGAAAGTCCTGCTCTCGCTGGTTCGCGCCTCTTGCGGCGTTATTAATGGTAGTAAGCCTGAGTGGGTGTTTCGACAAAGAAGGCGATCAGCGCAAGGCGTTTATCGATTTCCTGCAAAATACGGCCATGCGCAGCAGCGAACGACTGCCCGCGCTGACGGCGGATCAGAAGAAACAGTTTGGCCCGTTTGTCTCTGATTATGCTGTGATTTATGGCTATTCCCAGCAGGTTAACCAGGCGATGGACTCCGGTCTGCGTCCGGTGGTGGACAGCGTTAATGCTATCCGCGTACCGCAGGATTATATGACGCAGCGTGAACCGCTTCGCCAGGCCAACGGTTCGCTGGGCGTGCTGAGCCAGCAACTGCAAAACGCAAAAATGCAGGCCGATGCGTCGCATGCCGCGTTAAAGCAGGCTGACGATCTGAAACCGGTTTACGATCAGGTGTTTACCAAAGTGGTCACTAATCCGGCAAATGCTTTGCAACCGCTGATCCCGGCGGCGCAAGTATTTACCCAGCAACTGGTTCAGGTGGGTGATTTTATTGCTCAACAGGACACACAGGTGAGCTTTGTTGCCAACGGCATTCAGTTCCCGACGTCGCAGCAGGCCAGCCAGTATAACGCGCTGATTGCGCCGCTGGCCGCGCAGCATCAGGCGTTCAACCAGGCCTGGACAGCAGCCGTTACCGCCACGCAGCAGTAATCCGGCGCAGGCAAAAAAAAGAGGCGACAGGTTCGCCTCTTTTTTATTGCGCTTTGCGTTAGCGCGCCACTTGCGGGTTAACGCAGTTTTTCTCAACCTTACCGTTCAGCGCGTCGATCAGGTTATCTACCGCGCACTCCGCCATGTTGTAGCGCGTTTCAAGAGTTGCAGAACCGATGTGCGGCAGCGCCACGACATTGGGCAGCGACAGCAATGGCGAATCAACCGGCAGTGGCTCTTGCTCAAAGACATCCAGCCCGGCGGCGTGGATCTCGCCGTTTTTCAGCGCGTCGATCAGCGCCGCTTCATCAACTACCGGGCCGCGCCCGGCATTAATAAAGATGGCCGATTTTTTCATCATCTCGAACTGCTTCTTGCCAATCAGATGATGCGTCTCGTCCGTCAGCGGCAGCACCAGGCAGACGAAATCGGACTCTTTCAGCAGCGTGTCTAAATCGCAATAGCGGGCCTGGAAGTGCTCTTCCGCCTCGGTGTGGTGGCGACGCGCGTTGTAGAGGATCGGCATGCCGAAACCGAAGTGCGCGCGCTGTGCCAGCGCAAGCCCGATGCGCCCCATGCCAATAATACCCAGCGTTTTATGGTGCACATCAACACCAAACCAGTCTGGGCCAATGCCGGATGTCCATTCGCCCACTTTCACCCGCTCAGCCACTTCCACCACGCGGCGCGCGCTGCTCAGCACCAGCGCCATGATGGTATCGGCGACCGTTTCCGTCAGCACGGTCGGGGTGTGCATCAGCAGAATTTTGCGTGCGTTCAGCGCATCCACATCAAAGTTGTCATAGCCTACCGAGATAGTCGACGTGGCACGTAGCTGCGGCATTTTCTCCAGCAGTTCGCTGTCCACTTTTTCGCTGGAACCCAGCAACCCTTGCGCGCTGGCGAAGGCTTCAGCGTGTTGCGCCACCGTTTCCGGTTTCAGGTTCGCCACGCGGGTCACGGTGAAATGCGTTTCCAGACGTTGCAGCAAATCATCGGGCAAGGCTTTGTACAGGATGATGGATGGCTTCATGCGGTTCTCCCTTGTGATGGTGCGCCTGCCGGAATCTGCTTATTGTTAGCAGGCTTAACAATTAAAGTAAGCCATACGGAGGCGAAAAGCGCCACCCCCATAAAAATGTACGATGCGGACGGGCTGCCGGTTGCGCCGTTGAGATAACCCACCACCCAGGAGCCGCAGAAGGAGCCCAGCGCGCCCATACTGTTGATGAGCGCCATCGCCCCACCGGCGACATTGCGCGGCAGCATTTCAGGAATAATGGCGAAGAAAGGCCCATAAGGGGCGTACATCGCCGCGCCAGCAACCACCAGCAGTGAATAAGAGACCCAGAAGTGGTTCGCGCCAACCGCCCATGAGCCGATAAAGGCAAACGCGCCAATCAGCAGCAGCGGCCAGACGAACAGTTTGCGGTTTTGCAGCTTGTCGGATGCCCACGAGGTGAGGATCATCGCCAGCGTCGCCGCCAGGTAAGGCACGGCGGAGAGCCAGCCGACTTCCACCATGCCCAGGTTTTCACCACCGCTGCGAATAATCGATGGCAGCCACAGGACAAAACCATAAACGCCAATACTCCAGGCGAAATATTGCAGGCACAGCAGTACCACATTGCGTGAGCGGAAGGCTTCGCTGTAGTTGCGTACCGCTTTAATGCCCTGTTGTTCTTTATCAAGCTGGGTTTGCAGCGCGGTTTTCTCACTGTTCGACAGCCAGTTCACCTGCGCGGGTTTATCTTTTACCAGCACCCACCAGCAGAACGCCCAAATCACCGCCGGAATACCTTCGATAATGAACATTTCGCGCCAGCCGAAGGACTGGATCAAATAACCGGACACCACCGACATCCACAACACGGTCACCGGATTACCGAGGATCAGGAACGTGTTCGCGCGTGAACGTTCGGACTTGGTGAACCAGTTGCTGATATAGATAAGCATCGCGGGCATCACGGCGGCTTCCACCACGCCGAGGATAAAGCGGATGGCGGCCAGCATCGGGATATTACTCACCATACCGGTTAACGATGCACACCCGCCCCACAGGATCAGGCAGATAAAGATCAGCTTGCGCACGCTGCGGCGTTCGGCGTACACCGCACCCGGGATCTGGAAAAAGAAGTAGCCAAGAAAGAACAGCGCGCCTAACAGCGAGGAGACGCCTTTGGTGATGCCTAAATCGTCGTTAATCCCGGCAGCGGAAGCAAAGCTAAAGTTGGCGCGATCGAGATAGGCCAGGCTGTAGGTAATGAACACGATCGGCATGATATACAGCCAGCGTTTTGTTGAATTTGTAGCGTTCATAAGGTTGCCTCTGTGGTTGAGGTGGTAACCGCCTGTTTGTAGGGTACAGAGCGGTGAATCATGTTTTGGCGGCAGGGTGCGTTACAGCGTGCCCAGTTCCGCACGGGTTGGCAATCCTTCGCTGTCGCCCGGCACCTGGATAGCCAGCGCGCCGATGGCGTTACCGCGGCGTACCGCTTCGGGCAAGGTTTTGCCTTCCAGCAGGGCGCTTATTACACCCACGGCGAAGCCGTCCCCGGCACCGACCGTATCGACGACGTTCTCCACTTTTACTGGCGCAACGGCGCCCTGTTCTCCGCTGGCGGTTTTAAACCACGCGCCATCGGCACCGGTTTTGATCACCACCGCTTTGACGCCGCGTTGCAGATAGAAATCGGCAATCCCTTGCGGCGTGTTTTCGCCCGTCAGAATCATCCCCTCCTTCAACCCTGGCAGAACCCAGTCGGCCTGAAAGGCGAGGCGGTTGAGCTTTTCCACCATCTCCGCTTCGCTTTTCCACAGCACCGGTCGCAGATTAGGGTCAAATGAAATGGTTTTGCCCTGCGCTTTCATGCTTTGTGCAGCATGTTCCAGCAGTGCGTAAGAGGAGGCGGACAGCGCCGCCGCCACACCGCTGAGGTGTAAATGGCGGGCTTCGTTAAACAGCGCCGCGTGAAAATCGTCTGTCGAGAGGTGGCTGGCCGCCGAGCCTTTACGGAAATATTCCACGATGGGATCGGTTCCATTTTCGGCTTTAGATTTCAGTTGAAAGCCGGTGGCATAACGCCCGTCGAGCGTCACGCCAGCGGTACTGATATTTTCTTTACGCAGCGTATTGAGGATAAAGCGCCCGAAGCTGTCATCGCCGACGCGGCTTACCCAACTGACCTGCAAACCCAGGCGCGCCAGCCCGGTGGCGACATTCAGCTCCGCGCCTGCCGCCCGCTTGATAAACTGCCCGGCATCGGCCAGATCGCCGGTTTCGCTGGCGACAAACATCGCCATCGCTTCGCCAATCGTGATGACATCCAGCGGTTTATGCATGATGGGACTCCTCGCGTAACAAATTAACGTAATGACGGGTAACGGCGGTCAGATCCTCGCCCTCAAGCGGGAATTCGATACCGCGCGGCGCATCGGCCGGTAAGTTATTCAGCAGCGCCAGCCAGCGGGCATCGGCAGTGTCCGGCGGTACGGCGCGGAAACTGTCGCCATGGGTCACAGCGGCTTTGACATGGATATAACTGACCGCAGGCGCAAGCTGGCGTGCGGCGTTTTCAGGTGTTTCACCAACCCACAGCCAGTTACCGGTATCGAAGGTCAAACTCACCGGCAGATCCAGCGTGTGACAGGCAGCTTTAAAGCGCAGCATCGGCGCGAGCTTGCCGCAGGCGGTCTGGTCGTTTTCCACCACCAGCGGCACCGGGCTGGTCGCCAGCCAGTCGCGCAGCGTTTCGAGCGTAGCGTGATGGCGAAAGTGGCCGAGCGAGACTTTTAACCACTGGGCTTTCAGCGTCTGCGCTTCTGCCAGCAGGGCCGGTAAGCGCGGGTTCAGTGCGCCATCCGCTTCGAACAGCGCTTCCGGCGCGGAATAACAGACTTGCAGGTTGTGCAGGTCGATGGCGAAGGCCAGCGAGGCCAGATGGGTTAACGCCTCTTCGCTTAACAGCTCGCGGCGGATCTCAACGCCGTCGGCTCCGGCTTCGGCAATAATCGGCAGCAGGGCAATTTGCCCGCCCAGCGCCTCGATGCGCGTTTGGCCGTAAGCGGCGGTGACGACGATAATTTTTCTCTGCATTGTCCGACTCCCGGGCGACTTTCTCGCTTTCGTATGTCTTTAACGCTAGATGGAACCGGTTCCAAAGAAAAGTGCACTGTGCCGGAATTATGATCGTCATCACGAAGGATATTTAACGCGCTGTAGAACCGCGCACGATCAGTTCGCCGGAAAAAACGTGCTCGCGAACCGTGTCGCTATGGCCTTCGATGCGCCGCACGACTTGCTCGACGGCGGCAAAGCCAATTTGCCAGGTCGGTTGTTTGAGGGTGGTGATGCCAACGCCTGCCAGCTCGGCCCACTCCAGTTCATCAAAACCGAGCAGACCAATGTCGCTGCCCCAGTTCAGACCGATACGTTTTAGTGAACGCGCCACTTGCAGGGTGAGTGCGCCGTTGGCGGAGATAACAGCTTTGCGCATTCCCCGGTGGCTGGCATGGAACTGGCGCAGGGTATTATCGAGCTGCGCGGCTTCATGCAGCACAATTTCGGCGTTTTCCGCCACCATGCCGGGGTAACGGGCAAGCGTTGCGCGAAACGCGGCCAGCCGTTCGCGGCGGGTATTCACCGAGCCCAGCGGTTCACTCAGGAACAACAGCGCTTCGAAGCCCTGTTCAATCAGGTGCTCGGTGGCGGTGGTGGCAGCCTGGGTGTTGTCCAGACCAACCACATCGCAGGCGAAATCGGGGATTTTGCGGTCAATCAGCACCATCGGCAGCGAGGATTGTTGCAGCCGGTTTAGCCCCTCTTCACGCATCCCTACAGCGTTAACCACAATGCCCTCCACCTGGTAACTGCGCAGCAGGTCGAGGTAATGCAGCTCCTGATCGACTTCATTGTTGGTGTTACACATCAACGGTGTGAACCCTTTTTCGCGACAGGCAGCTTCAATGCCGCTCAGCACATGCACCGAATAGGGGTTGGTGATGTCAGCAATGATAAGGCCAATCAGGCGGGTACGACCGCGCTTTAACCCGCGCGCCATCAGGCTTGGGCGGTAGTCGAGATCGGCAATCGCCTGCTCAATACGTGCCAGCAGCGCGGCGGAAAGCAGATGTTTTTCACCATTCAGGTAGCGTGAAATACTGGTTTTTCCCGTTTTTGCCGCTTTCGCGACATCGCTGATTGTTGGCCGCGCCGTTTTCGCCATGGTTGCTTCCCTCACCGTGAATGGTTGCCCACACCTTAGCGCGAAATAGCGCGCAATCAAGCACTAAGCGAGGCTTATCACCCGCAGTGTGAGCGTAATGACGTTTAATTCTTTGCTATCGAGCTGCTGCTGTGGATGATAGAGCGCAAAACAAAATCGACACCACCTGCAACCTATCCAGGAGCACGCGTTGGCAAACTCTGCAATCAAAACTGTTCTCACGGCTGCCCACTGGGGGCCGATGCTGGTCGACACCGATGGCGAAAAGGTGCTCGCTTCGCGCGGCGCGCTGCCGACGCGTCACCCCAACTCACTGCAAACCGTTGTGCAGGATCAGGTCCACAGCCCAACGCGCGTGCGCTACCCAATGGTGCGTAAAGGGTTTCTCGCTTCACCTTCCAGCCCGCAGGGTGTGCGCGGCCAGGATGAGTTTGTGCGCGTTAGCTGGGATGAAGCGCTGACGCTGATTCATCAGCAGCACCAGCGTATCCGTGAAACTTACGGTCCCTCGTCGATTTTCGCCGGTTCTTATGGCTGGCGCTCCAACGGCGTGCTGCACAAAGCGGCGACCTTGTTACAACGCTATATGAGTCTTGCTGGAGGGTATACCGGGCATCTGGGCGATTACTCTACTGGTGCGGCGCAGGCGATCATGCCGCATGTCGTCGGCGGCAACGAAGTGTATCAGCAGCAAACCAGTTGGCCGCTTATCCTCGAACACAGCGAAGTGGTGGTGTTGTGGAGCGCTAACCCGCTTAACACGCTGAAAATAGCCTGGAACGCTACCGACGAGCAGGGCATTCCCTATTTCGATGCGCTGCGCAAAAGCGGTAAGCGGGTGATCTGCATCGATCCGATGCGTTCGGAAACCGTTGATTTCTTTGGCGATAGCATGGAATGGATTGCGCCACACATGGGAACCGACGTCGCGTTGATGCTCGGTATTGCGCATACGCTGGTGGAAAATGGCTGGCAGGATGCGGATTTCCTCTCCCGCTACACTGTCGGTTATGACACGTTCGCTACCTACCTGACCGGCGAGCGTGACGGCGTGGCAAAAACCGCCGAGTGGGCCGCAGAGATTTGTGGCGTTACTGCCGACAAAATTCGCGAACTGGCGGCACTTTTCCACGAAAACACCACCATGCTGATGTCCGGCTGGGGAATGCAGCGCCAGCAGTTCGGCGAGCAAAAACACTGGATGCTGGTGACGCTGGCGGCAATGCTGGGGCAAATCGGTACGCCCGGTGGCGGTTTTGGTCTCTCTTACCATTTCGCCAATGGCGGCAACCCAACGCGCCGCGCGGCGGTGCTGGCCTCAATGCAGGGCACGGTGAAAGATGGCATTGACGCGGTGGATAAAATCCCCGTTGCGCGCATTGTCGAAGCGCTGGAAAACCCCGGCGCGCCGTATCAGCACAACGGTATGGATCGCCACTTCCCGGATATTCGCTTTGTCTGGTGGGCGGGCGGTGCGAACTTTACCCATCACCAGGATACCAACCGGCTGATTCGCGCCTGGCAAAAACCGGAGCTGGTGGTAATTTCTGAATGCTTCTGGACGGCGGCGGCGAAACACGCGGATATCGTGTTGCCGGCGACCACCTCGTTTGAACGTAACGATCTGACGATGACCGGTGATTACAGCAACCAGCATCTGGTGCCGATGAAGCAGGTCGTCGCGCCGCAATATGAAGCACGCGATGACTGGGAGGTGTTTGCCGAGCTGAGCGAACGCTGGGAAGCGGGCGGCCGCGAGCGTTTTACCGAAGGCAAAAACGACCTGCAATGGCTGGAGACGTTTTACAACATTGCTGCCGAGCGCGGTGCCAGCCAGCAGGTGACGCTGCCGCCGTTCGCCGAGTTCTGGCAGGCGAACCAGCTTATTGAAATGCCGGAGAGCGAGCAGAATGCGCGCTTTGTTCGCTTTGCTGATTTCCGCCGCGATCCGCAAGCCAACCCGTTGAAAACGCCGAGCGGAAAAATCGAGATTTTCTCCGAGCGGATTAACAGCTTCGGTTATGCCGATTGCCCGCCGCATCCAATGTGGCTGGAGCCGGATGAATGGCACGGCAACGCACAACCGCAGCAATTACAGGTGCTTTCCGCGCATCCGGCGCATCGCCTGCACAGCCAGCTTAACTATTCCCGACTGCGGGAAACGTATGCTGTTGCTGGTCGCGAACCTGTCACGCTGCATCCTGCGGATGCGAAAGCGCGCGGGATTGTTGCGGGGGATGTGGTACGCGTGTGGAACCAACGTGGGCAGGTACTGGCGGGCGCGGTGGTAACCGATGGGATTAAACCTGGCGTGATTTGCATTCACGAAGGCGCGTGGCCGGATCTTGACCCTGCGGCGGGCGGCATCTGTAAAAACGGCGCGGTGAATGTGCTCACCAAAGATCTGCCCAGCTCACGGCTGGGCAATGGCTGCGCCGGGAATACGGCGCTGGCGTGGGTAGAGAAATATCAGGGGCCGGCGCTTACGCTGACGGCGTTTGATCCGCCTGCCAGTTCATGATCCACGTCGGGTGGCGGGTTTCTTCCTGCCAGGCGCTATCTTCGATACGAAAGCCCTGGGCATGATAGAAATTCACTGCCCGCTCGTTTTTCTGATACACCTCGAGGCTTAGCCAGTTAAAGCGCTGTTTGGCATGATCCATCAGCGCTTTGCCAATGCCACGGCCAATCGCGGCGGGGCGCACAAACAGCGCCCCGATAAACTGCGCGTCCATCACACTGATAAAGCCTTGTAACTCGCCGTTCTCTTCCCAGACCCAGGTTTTTGCCACCGGCAAATAGGCATCGCGCACCAGCGCTTCGCTGTCCTGCCAGTAGCGCACATCAATAAACGGATGGGCAAAGCTTGTGCTCTCCATCCACAGCGCGAGCAACGGCGACAGATCCTTGCTACGCCACGCGCGGATCATGCTTTCCTCCGGGATGACAGAAACAGCCGGTAATATGGTCGTTGACCAGCCCACACGCCTGCATAAATGAGTAACAAATGGTGGTGCCGACAAATTTGAAGCCGCGTTTTTTCAGCGCTTTTGATAACGCATCTGACGCCGGAGTGGAGGTGGGGATTTCCGCCAGCGTGGCGGCCTGGGTGAGTTGCGGGGTGTTATCAACAAAACCCCAGACAAATTCCGAAAATGGCTCGCCGTTTTGCGCCATCGCCAGATAGGCGCGGGCGTTGCCGATGATTGCTTCAATCTTGCCGCGATGACGAATAATGCCGGCGTCTTGCAGCAACATTTCTACCTCTTCGGCGGTCATTGCCGCGACGCGTTCTGGCTCAAATTGATGGAAAGCTTTGCGGTAGTTTTCCCTTTTTTTCAAAACGGTAATCCACGATAACCCTGCTTGTTGCCCCTCGAGGCAGATCATCTCGAACAGCTTTTTACCGTCCTTTTGCGCCACACCCCACTCGGTATCATGGTAAGCGAGATAAAGCGGATCCTGAGTAACCCAACCACAACGCTGCATATCCTTACTCCGTCTGTGATATGTAAAATAAACCTCTGCCTGTCTTGACGCACACCCCAGAAAGACAATATTTATTAAAGGGTCTTGACCCTAACAAACAACGATAACAATTACGCCGAATTCGGCTCTTCTCTGGAGTCGCAACTTGATGAAAATAAACCGCAGTGGCCTTTCGCTGGTGCTGCTGCCTGCTTGTCTGCTTTTTTGCCAGACGGCAGCGGCCTGGCAACAAGAATACAGTGGCAGCGACAAACTGAATGTGACCGCCGAACGCTACACCTGGGATAGCGATCGGCAGCCGCGTTATAACGACATTCTTGAAGAGCGCATCCGCTCGACGCAAAACTTGCCCGGCGTGGCGTTTAATCTGCCCGATGAAACCCCGCTGGATTCCATCAGCACCATGAGCATTGGCCTGAATATTCCGCTGGCGAGCAGCGTGACCACCGGCCCGGTTGCGGTGTGGCATTACGATGGCTCAATGACCTCAATGTATAACGAATTTGGCGACAGCGCGACCACCATGCAGTACAGCGATCCGCTGTGGCACGCCAGCGTAAGCTCGCTCGGCTGGCGCGTGGATAGCCGCTTTGGCGATCTTCGCCCGTGGGCGCAAATCAGTTTCAACCAGCAATTTGGCGAAAATGTCTGGAAGAGCCAGTCTGGTCTTTACCGCTTAACCGCCGCCAACCAATACGGCAACTGGATGGATGTCACACTCGGCGCGGACATGCTGCTGAATCCACATCTGGCGGCTTACGCAGCAATGTCGCAGTCGGAAAATGCCACCTTTGGGCAAAATTATCTCTACAGTATGGGCGTAAGCGCGCGGTTCTGATCGCTATTTAAAACAAACTTTTTACACTTAAGAAACAATCACCGCGCGTTTTATCGCGATAGTATGTACTAACTCACATTCAGGTTTCGGCGCGTGAAGTGATGCCCGTGCCATTCATTCCCGCTTACGTGCATTTCATTCCTTCTGACGCGCATTTCATGCCTTTTTTAGCCAGGCGTGAAATGCGCTTCGTTATTGTTGTCGGCAGTGAATTCCTTCTCTTTTTTTGCAGGACAACTGCCATGAATACACCATCTGCTCATCACACTCGCTGGCTGACACTGGTCGGCACCATTATTACGCAGTTTGCCTTAGGGTCCGTTTATACCTGGAGTCTGTTTAATAGCTCGCTTTCGGAAAAACTGGGCGAGCCGGTAAGCCAGGTGGCTTTCTCGTTTGGTCTGCTGAGCCTTGGCCTGGCGCTTTCTTCTTCTGTCGCCGGGAAATTACAGGAACGTTTTGGCGTAAAACGCGTCACTATCGCTTCCGGCCTGCTGCTGGGGTTGGGTTTCTTCCTTACCGCGCACTCCAGCAACCTGCTGATGCTGTGGCTGAGCGCTGGTGTGTTGGTCGGTGTGGCGGATGGCGCAGGTTACTTGCTGACGCTTTCCAACTGCGTGAAGTGGTTCCCGGAGCGCAAAGGGCTGATCTCCGCCTTCTCCATCGGTTCTTACGGCCTTGGCAGCCTGGGTTTTAAATTTATCGACAGCCAGCTGTTAGCCAGCGTCGGCCTGGAAAGCACATTTATGATCTGGGGCGCGATTGTACTGGTGATGATCGTTTTTGGCGCGATGCTGATGACCGATGCGCCGCTGCAAAAAGTCACCACTGCAAACGGCGTAGTAGAAAACGACTTCACGCTGGCGCAATCCATGCGTAAACCGCAGTACTGGATGCTGGCGGTGATGTTCCTGACCTCCTGCATGAGCGGCCTGTATGTGATTGGTGTGGCGAAAGATATCGCGCAGGGCATGGTGCATTTAGACTCGCTGACAGCGGCAAGTGCGGTGACCGTTATTGCCATCGCTAACCTCAGTGGACGTCTGGTGCTGGGCGTGCTGTCTGACAAAATTTCCCGCATCCGTGTGATTACGCTGGGCCAGGTGATTTCTCTGGTCGGTATGGCGGCGCTGCTGTTCGCACCGCTGAACGCCATGACCTTTTTCGCCGCTATCGCCTGCGTAGCGTTTAACTTTGGCGGTAATCTCACCGTGTTCCCGTCGCTGGTGAGCGAGTTCTTCGGCCTGAACAACCTGGCGAAAAACTACGGTGTGATTTATCTGGGCTTCGGTATCGGCAGTATCTGCGGGTCGATTATTGCTTCGCTGTTTGGCGGCTTCTATGTCACCTTCTGCGTCATCTTCGCCCTGCTGATTGTTTCTCTGGCGCTCTCTACCACCATTCGCCAGCCGCAACGCCGCGTTTACAAAGAAGCGCACGCCTGAAGGTAAAACGGTGCAGAAACCGCCGCAATGTCGGCGGTTTTTCTGTATCTGCCGCACACTCCCGCCAGAGCGACTATCCTTATTGGTCAGGTTCTACCTACTAAAGGAGTCTCAAATGTCTTTAGAAAAAGTGGTTTATCGTGCGAAAGCGAAAGCAACCGGGGGCCGCGATGGTCGTGCAACCTCCTCTGATGGCGTGCTGGATGTGAAGCTGGGCGTGCCGAAAGAGATGGGCGGCGCGGGCGGTGAAGTGACCAACCCGGAGCAGCTTTTTGCCGCAGGTTACTCCGCCTGTTTCCTGGGGGCGCTGAAACATGTTGCGTCGGTAGAGAAGAAGAAAGTGCCGCAGGAAGCCTACATTGAAGGCCAGGTAGGCATTGGCCCGTTGCCGACCGGTTTTGGTATCGAAGCGCAGCTGGATATTCACCTGCCGGGCATGGATCACCAGGAAGCGGAAGCGCTGGTACAGAAAGCACACATCGTTTGTCCGTATTCGAATGCGACCCGTGGCAATATTGATGTGAAGCTGAACGTGATCACCTCCTGATAGCCCATTTCTGTTACGGTTTTCTGACCCCGGCCATATTTTTTTGTAAAGATATGGCCGGTTAGCACTTCCTCATGACACTTTTCCGCGCCGCTATGGTCTACTTAGCGCGCTTTTGAAGTTTCCAGGAAAACTTCCTTCGCGTTTTATCACCCTGCGGACGTTAGCGAATAACGCTCGTCAGGTGCTTTTTTCTTTCTTCAGAGTTGCTTGCATGACTTATATCAAAGCGATGACGCAGCAGAAGCTCAGCTTCCTGCTGGCGATATATATCGGTCTGTTTATGAATTGCGCTGTGTTCTACCGTCGCTTTGATGGTTATGCACAAGCGTTCACCGTTTTGAAAGGGATCTCGGCGGTTGTTGAACTCATTGGTACGGTGCTGGTCACCTTCTTTCTGCTACGCCTTTTGTCGCTGCTGGGTCGCCGGGTCTGGCGTGTGCTGGCGTCGCTGGTGGTTATTTTCTCCGCTGCCGCCAGCTATTACATGACGTTTCTTAACGTGGTGATCGGTTACGGCATTATCGCTTCGGTGATGACCACGGATATTGATCTTTCCAAAGAGGTGGTGGGCTGGCAGCTCATCGCATGGGTGGTGCTGGTCAGCGCACTGCCGTTGCTTTCCATCTGGAGTAACCGCTGTCGCGACACGTTGCTGCGCCAGTTGAGCACACCGGGCGCGCGCATTCGCAGCGTGAGCATCGTGTTGCTGGCTGGTTTAATGGTATGGGGACCGATTCGCCTGCTCGACTTGCAGCAGAAAAACGCGGAGCGGACGTCCGGTGTCGATATGCCAAGCTATGGCGGCGTGGTGGCAAACTCTTATCTGCCATCGAACTGGCTTTCAGCGCTGGGCTTGTATGCCTGGGCCCAGGTAGATGAATCTTCCGACTACAAATCGCTGATCAACCCGGCGAAAAAATTTACTTATGTTGCGCCGAAAGATATCGACGACACCATGGTGGTGTTTATCATCGGCGAGACCACGCGCTGGGATCATATGGGGATGCTGGGCTACTCCCGCGATACCACGCCGAAACTGGCGCAGGAGAAAAACCTGGTGGCGTTCCGTGGTTACTCCTGTGATACCGCGACCAAACTCTCCCTGCGCTGTATGTTTGTGCGTGAGGGCGGGGCGGATGATAACCCGCAGCGCACGCTGAAAGAGCAAAACGTCTTTGCGGTACTGAAACAGCTCGGTTTTTCCAGCGATTTATACGCTATGCAGAGCGAGATGTGGTTCTACAGCAACACCATGGCCGACAACATTGCGTACCGCGAGCAGATTGGCGCCGAGCCGCGCAACCGTGGCAAAAACGTCGATGATATGCTGCTGATTAATGAACTGCAGGCCTCGCTGGATAAAGGTACTCGCGGTAAGCGATTGATTATTATGCATACCAAAGGCTCGCACTTTAACTATACGCAGCGCTATCCGCGCAATTTTGCGAAATGGACGCCAGAGTGTGTGAGCGTGGATGATAAGTGCAGTAAGGAAGAGCTGATTAACTCCTTCGATAACTCGGTGACATATGTTGATCACTTTATCGATACGGTGATTGATAAGGTGCGCGATCGCAAAGCGATTGTGTTCTATGCCGCCGATCATGGTGAGTCAATCAACGAGAAAGAGCATCTGCACGGCACACCGCGCAAAATGGCGCCGCCGGAGCAATTCCGCGTGCCGATGATGGTCTGGATGTCGGACAAATATTTGCAGGACCCGCAGAAGGCGCAGATGTTCGCGCAGCTCAAGCAGCAGGCGGCATTTAAAACGCCGCGCCGCCATGTTGAGCTGTACGACACCATCATGGGATGCCTGGGTTATACCTCGCCGAACGGCGGGATTAATGAGAACAACAACTGGTGCCATTTGCCGTCGCAGACGGCGAAATAAGCCGCTTGCTGGCTTTATCACCAGTCAGTTAGCTTTTTTACACGAAGGGATTGACGGGGCATGTCGGCGGCAGTAAGATGCGCCCCGCATTCGGTGATTGGCGCAGCCTGGTAGCGCACTTCGTTCGGGACGAAGGGGTCGGAGGTTCGAATCCTCTATCACCGACCAAATTCAGAAAAACCCAACCGTAAGGTTGGGTTTTTTGCTTTCTGCACCCGAAAGAGGATGAGAACCTGCGGGGGCAGAGGTTCGACCCGGGCGTAGCGAGAGAACGTTGCTTCAGCAACGGCCCGCAGGGTGAGCCACGCAGTGGCAAGTCATCCTCTATCACCGACCAAATTCAGAAAAACCCAACCGCAAGGTTGGGTTTTTTGCTTTCTGCGCCCGAAAGAGGATGAGAACCTCCGGGGGCAGAGGTTCGACCCGGGCGTAGCGAGAGAACGTTGCTTCAGCAACGGCCCGCAGGGTGAGCCACGCAGTGGCAAGTCATCCTCTATCACCGACCAAATTCAGAAAAACCCAACCGCAAGGTTGGGTTTTTTGCTTTCTGCGCCCGAAAGAGGATGAAAACCTGCGGGGACAGAGGTTCGACCCGAGCGTAGCGAGAGAACGTTGCTTCAGTAACGGCCCGCAGGATGAGCCACGCAGTGGCGAGTCATCAGAGATGATGTGTCTGCATAACGCCTGATGAACGAAATTCCTCCTCCTGTGCCAACGTGCGGTTTCGCCACGGCGATGTATAAACCTGCTTAACGCAGTAATACCTGGCAAATTTGCCGAAATCTCCCTTATCCCCATTTCCCGCTGCCAGTTCACTATTTTGTGCGATATTCCATTGTATTTTTTTATATATGTTTGAATCTTTTTTCGCGTTGCTTATGGATAGAGGCAGCATTTTCACCTGTGCGTTTTAACGTTCGCGGCATTAATCGCTCAGATATTCAGCATTTCGCAAGAATTTTTTCATTATCTGCATGAATGTTAATCACTGATTACGGAGAATTAATAAGCGCATTATTCTGGCATCTTGCCGCTAGCACAAATTTCCCTGCTGAAAACAGGCGTCTGAAGTTTTTTTTAACTTTGTTTACCGATTCTCACCGTCGTTGTAAATCCCGGTTACCTGTATTGACGTTTTGACATTCTGTTGACAGATTGTAGGGCGTGAGGGGCATTTCAAGGAGAATCTGCACTGCAACTCAGTCAACCTTGTGAAAGGAATCCCCATCTCTCATAACGCCTTCGGGCACAACCGACCAGACCGGGTAAAAATCTAATAAAGGGCTGTCGGATATACCCACTGCATGGGTAACAACACATATCACATTGGAGCAGAATCAATGAGTATTTCCTTGAAGAAGTCAGGGATGCTGAAGCTCGGTCTTAGCCTGGTGGCAATGACCGTCGCGGCTAGCGTGCAGGCTAAAACCCTGGTTTATTGTTCTGAAGGCTCGCCTGAAGGCTTTAACCCACAGCTTTTCACCTCTGGTACCACTTACGATGCCAGCTCCGTGCCAATCTATAACCGCCTGGTAGAATTCAAAACTGGCACCACGGAAGTGATTCCGGGTCTGGCTGAGAAGTGGGATATCAGCGCCGATGGCAAAACCTACACTTTCCACCTGCGTAAAGGCGTGAAGTGGCAGGACAACAAAGATTTCAAACCGACGCGTGAATTCAACGCCGATGATGTCGTCTTCTCCTTCGATCGTCAGAAAAACGATCAGAACCCGTACCACAAAGTTTCTGGCGGCAGCTACGAATACTTTGAAGGCATGGGTCTGCCGGACCTGATTAGCGAAGTGAAGAAAGTTGACGACAACACCGTTCAGTTCGTGCTGACTCGCCCGGAATCACCGTTCCTGGCTGACCTGGCGATGGACTTCGCGTCCATTCTGTCCAAAGAGTATGCAGACAACATGCTGAAAGCGGGCACCCCGGAGAAAGTTGACCTGGATCCGATCGGTACTGGTCCGTTCCAGCTGCTGCAATACCAAAAAGACTCCCGCATTCTGTACAAAGCGTTTGAAGGTTTCTGGGGCACCAAGCCGAAAATCGATCGCCTGGTCTTCTCCATTACGCCTGACGCGTCAGTACGTTATGCCAAACTGCAGAAAAATGAGTGCCAGGTTATGCCGTACCCGAACCCGGCTGACATCGCACGTATGAAGCAGGACAAAAACATTAACCTGATGGAACAGGCTGGCCTGAACGTCGGTTATATGTCCTTCAACACCGAGAAGAAACCGTTTGATGACGTGAAAGTGCGTCAGGCGCTGACTTACGCGGTGAACAAAGAAGCGATCATCAAAGCGGTTTACCAGGGCGCGGGCGTTGCGGCGAAAAACCTGATCCCGCCGACCATGTGGGGCTATAACGACGACGTTAAAGACTACACCTACGATCCTGAGAAGGCGAAACAGCTGCTGAAAGAAGCCGGCCAGGATAAAGGCTTTACCGTTGAGCTGTGGGCAATGCCGGTACAGCGTCCGTACAACCCGAACGCTCGCCGTATGGCCGAGATGATTCAGGCTGACTGGGCGAAAGTGGGCGTACAAGCCAAAATCGTTACCTATGAGTGGGGTGAATACCTGAAGCGCGCGAAAGCGGGCGAACACCAGGCGGTAATGATGGGCTGGACCGGCGACAACGGGGATCCAGATAACTTCTTCGCGACCCTGTTCAGCTGCGCAGCGGCTAAAGACGGTTCCAACTACTCTCGCTGGTGCTACAAGCCGTTTGAAGATCTGATTCAACCGGCGCGCGCCACCGACGACCACAACAAGCGTGTTGAACTGTACAAACAGGCTCAGGTTGTGATGCATGACCAGGCTCCGGCGCTGATCGTCGCTCACTCCACCGTTTACGAGCCAGTGCGTAAAGAAGTCAAAGGCTATGTGGTTGATCCGTTAGGTAAACACCACTTCGAAAACGTGTCTGTTGAATAATAAGCACGGTGCCTTTTCCCTCTCCCCTCTGGGGAGGGGGAATTTACATTTGTGAGCAATACAGACGCGCCGTCGCCAGGCGTAGCGTCACTACTGAGAATCCGGGTTATGTTGCAGTTCATTCTCCGACGTTTGGGGCTGGTTATCCCAACGTTTATCGGTATCACCCTTCTCACCTTTGCCTTTGTCCATATGATCCCCGGCGACCCGGTAATGATCATGGCGGGTGAGCGTGGTATCTCTCCTGAGCGTCACGCCCAGTTGCTGGCCGAGCTTGGTCTCGATAAGCCGCTGTGGGAGCAATACGTCAACTATGTGTGGGGCGTGCTGCATGGTGACTTAGGTATTTCGCTGAAAAGCCGTCTTCCGGTGTGGGACGAGTTCGTACCGCGTTTTAAAGCGACGCTGGAACTCGGCATCTGCGCCATGATTTTCGCGGTGGCCGTAGGCATTCCGGTGGGCGTAATGGCCGCTGTGAAGCGCGGCTCCATCTTCGATCACACCGCCGTGAGCCTCGCGCTGACCGGTTACTCCATGCCTATCTTCTGGTGGGGCATGATGCTGATTATGCTGGTTTCGGTACAACTGAACCTGACCCCGGTTTCCGGGCGCGTCAGCGATATGGTGTTCCTCGACGACAGCAATCCATTGACCGGCTTTATGCTGATTGATACCGCCATCTGGGGTGAGGACGGAAACTTCATCGATGCCGTTGCGCACATGATTCTGCCCGCCATCGTGCTCGGTACTATTCCGCTGGCGGTGATAGTGCGTATGACGCGCTCGTCGATGCTGGAAGTGCTCGGTGAAGACTATATCCGCACCGCGCGCGCGAAGGGGCTGACCCGTATGCGCGTGATCATCGTTCATGCCCTGCGCAACGCCATGCTGCCGGTGGTGACGGTGATCGGCTTGCAGGTCGGCACACTGCTGGCGGGCGCGATCCTGACGGAAACCATCTTCTCCTGGCCGGGTCTGGGGCGCTGGTTGATTGATGCACTGCAACGCCGTGACTATCCGGTGGTGCAGGGCGGGGTACTGCTGGTCGCGACGATGATTATCCTCGTCAACCTGCTGGTCGACCTGCTTTACGGCGTGGTGAACCCGCGTATTCGGCATAAGAAGTAAGGGGCCATCATGTCACAAGTCACTGAAAATAAAGTTGTCTCCGCACCGGTGCCGATGACCCCGCTGCAGGAGTTCTGGCACTATTTCAAACGCAACAAAGGCGCGGTCGTCGGGCTGGTTTATGTGGTGATCATGCTGATCATCGCCGTGTTCGCTAACGTCCTCGCCCCGCACAACCCGGCGGATCAGTTCCGCGATGCGCTGCTTGCGCCGCCGGTCTGGCAGGATGGCGGCACCTGGTCGCACATCCTCGGTACCGATGACGTTGGCCGCGATACGCTGTCGCGCCTGATGTTCGGCGCACGTTTGTCGCTGCTGGTCGGCTGTTTAGTGGTGGTGTTGTCGCTGATCGCCGGGATTATCCTCGGTCTGGTCGCCGGTTATTTCGGCGGCGTTATCGACAACATCATTATGCGTATCGTCGACATCATGCTTGCGCTGCCGAGCCTGCTGCTGGCGCTGGTGCTGGTGGCTATTTTTGGCCCGTCGATAGTTAACGCCTCGCTGGCGCTCACCTTCGTGGCCCTGCCGCACTATGTGCGTCTGACGCGCGCAGCGGTGCTGGTGGAAGTGAATCGCGATTACGTCACCGCTTCCCGCGTGGCCGGTGCAGGCGCGATGCGCCAGATGTTCGTCAATATTTTCCCTAACTGCCTTGCGCCGCTGATTGTTCAGGCGTCGCTTGGTTTTTCCAACGCCATTCTCGATATGGCCGCCCTTGGCTTCCTTGGCATGGGTGCGCAGCCGCCAACGCCGGAGTGGGGCACCATGCTCTCCGACGTGTTGCAGTTCGCACAAAGTGCCTGGTGGGTCGTGACCTTCCCGGGTCTTGCGATCCTGCTGACGGTGCTGGCATTTAACCTGATGGGTGACGGCCTGCGTGATGCGCTCGACCCCAAACTGAAGCAGTAAGAGGCTCGAGATGGCGTTATTAAATGTAGATAAGTTATCGGTGCATTTCGGCGACGTTGGCTCCGAATTCCGCGCCGTAGACCGCGTAAGCTATAGCGTAAGCCAGGGCGAAGTGGTCGGCATCGTGGGCGAGTCCGGCTCCGGTAAATCGGTCAGTTCGCTGGCGATTATGGGGCTGATTGATTTCCCGGGCCGCGTGATGGCGGAAAAACTGGAGTTTAACGGCCAGGATCTGAAACGCATTTCGGAAAAAGAGCGCCGCAGCCTGGTGGGCTCCGAAGTGGCGATGATTTTCCAGGATCCGATGACCAGCCTGAACCCGTGCTACACGGTCGGTTTCCAGATTATGGAAGCCATTAAGGTACATCAGGGCGGGAATAAGAAAACCCGCCGGCAGCGGGCGATTGACCTGCTCAACCAGGTGGGTATCCCCGATCCGGCTTCGCGTCTGGACGTTTACCCGCACCAGCTTTCCGGCGGCATGAGCCAGCGCGTGATGATTGCGATGGCGATTGCCTGCCAGCCGAAGCTGCTGATTGCCGACGAACCGACAACCGCGCTGGACGTGACCATCCAGGCGCAGATCATCGAGCTTTTGCTGGAATTGCAGCAAAAGGAAAACATGGCGCTGATCCTGATCACGCACGATCTGGCGCTGGTGGCGGAAGCGGCACACAAAATCATTGTGATGTATGCAGGCCAGGTGGTGGAAACCGGCGAAGCGAAGGATATCTTCCGCGCGCCGCGTCATCCCTACACGCAGGCGCTGCTGCGCGCGTTGCCGGAGTTTGCGCAGGATAAAGCGCGTCTGGCCTCGTTGCCGGGCGTGGTGCCGGGCAAATATGACCGCCCGACAGGCTGCCTGCTGAACCCGCGCTGCCCGTACGCCACGGACAAATGCCGCGAGCAGGAGCCGGAACTGAACACCGTCGATGGCGGCCGTCAGTCCAAATGTCACTACCCACTCGATGACGCCGGGAGGCCGACACTATGAGTACGCACGAGGCCACCTCGCAACAGCCGCTGTTGCAGGCTATCGACCTGAAAAAACACTACCCGGTGAAGAAGGGGCTGTTTGCCCCGGAACGCCTGGTAAAAGCGCTGGACGGCGTGTCGTTTACCCTTGAGCGCGGCAAAACGCTGGCGGTGGTGGGCGAATCCGGTTGTGGTAAATCCACGCTGGGCCGCCTGCTGACGATGATTGAAACCCCGACCGGCGGTGAACTTTACTACCAGGGGCAGGATTTGCTGAAGCACGATCCGCATGCGCAAAAGCTGCGTCGGCAGAAAATCCAGATCGTCTTTCAGAACCCGTACGGTTCGCTGAACCCGCGTAAAAAAGTCGGGCAGATCCTCGAAGAGCCGCTGCTTATTAACACGTCGCTCAGTAAAGAGGCGCGTCGGGAAAAAGCACTGGCGATGATGGCGAAAGTCGGCCTGAAAACCGAACATTACGACCGTTACCCGCATATGTTCTCCGGTGGTCAGCGCCAGCGTATCGCTATCGCCCGTGGTCTGATGTTGGATCCGGATGTGGTGATCGCCGATGAACCGGTTTCCGCGCTGGATGTTTCCGTACGTGCGCAGGTGCTGAACCTGATGATGGATCTGCAGCAGGATTTGGGGCTCTCTTACGTCTTTATTTCGCACGACTTATCGGTGGTTGAGCACATTGCCGATGAAGTGATGGTGATGTATCTCGGCCGCTGCGTGGAGAAAGGCACCAAAGAGCAGATTTTCTCGAACCCGCGACATCCGTACACCCAGGCGCTGCTTTCCGCGACGCCGCGCCTGAACCCGGACGAGCGCCGCGAACGTATCAAACTGACCGGCGAGCTGCCAAGCCCGCTTAATCCGCCGCCGGGCTGCGCGTTTAACGCCCGTTGCAGCCGTCGTTTCGGCCCTTGCACGCAGTTGCAACCGCAGTTGAAAGACTACCGCGGGCAACTGGTGGCTTGCTTCGCCGTCGACCAGGATGAAAACGGCGAAAAACCGCACGTTTAATCCCCACGTTATGCCTGGTGGCCCGGCGTTTACCGGATCTACGCAGTGTTGTAGGTCCGGTGATGGTGGTGCCATCAGGCATTATCGTTGCTGGCCTTTTTCCTTATAAACATTCTTGTTGTATTTAGAAATTTCCAAAAATAGCTGGCAATGTCGTGGTGAAATAATTTCAACGGGAATAATGAGTTGGGGAAATACTCCGTTTTAATACCACTCTAAATATTTCCAGATATTTCATATAGTAATATAAAATTAACAATAATTTAAAGGGTGATAGTGTATTTGTCTTTTTAACCATTTAAAAAAGATATTATAACTAAGTGATTTATCTTAAGTATGAATGTTGGTGGGCGATTTTTGTTTAATCGCGTCATTTACACTTTAATAGATTTCGCGTGAAAAAAAGATGGCGCATCTATAGCCAATGTTTATATATTTGCTGAAATTAAACAGCGTTTTAGCCCTACTAAACTTTGGCACGTAAAAACCAGGCTGAAAACCATCGCTGAAGTAAGACTTCGTACCCGCGTAAAACCGCACCGCCACAATTAAAACCCATCACTTGATGCTATCAGGACACCAATCCTGACGGTGATGGACGCAATTTTATTTTGTAAATCATGAGAATAACTATGGGTCATTACGATGATTTGCAGAGGTTTAAGGATAAGACTCGCAATCAGAAGCACGATTTTAAAGATCTCTCTGCACAGAACCTCGCACAAGACCAGAGCAGTTGGGCAATCATTAATCAACTTTCTCCCGCCACGGATGAATCCATGCTGGCGATGGGCGGTCATGTGTCACTGCCTGTCCCGCAATCCGTCGATCCTGAGGTGTTTGCCGCGCAACAACGTGCTGCGACGGTGGATGAGGTTGTGCCTGCACCTGCGCCAACAACCTCTCTGCTAAAAGACGTCGCCAGCCAGCTCGATGCAGTGGCTCCGGCGTTCAACGCCGCCGCCTACGCGCCTGCGCCTGCGCCTGCAAGCGTAGCACCGGTTATGCAGCTTCCATCGCCTGCGAATCCTTCTTCGGCTCCCGTCAGCTATGCCCGGCTTTTCGCGGCGAAAGCGGCGGAGGAGAAGCCCCGCGCGGAAAAAAATCAGCCCTTACACTCGTTGTTAGAAAGGATCGCTTCATGCCGTTGATTTGTGTGTGTTCGCCGAAAGGCGGTGTCGGAAAAACGACCCTGACGGCAAATCTGGCCTACGCCCTTGCCCGCGCAGGCAGCAAAGTGCTGGCGCTTGATTTTGACGTACAAAACGCGCTGCGTTTGCATTTCGGCGTACCGCTGTCGGACGGGCGTGGGTATGTGGCGCGCGCGGCGGATTCCTCCGACTGGAGCCAGTTTGTGCTCACCGCGGGCGGCAATATTTTCGTGCTGCCGTATGGTGATGTCACGGAAGCGCAGCGCGTTGCCTTTGATGAGCGTTTAACCAATGACGAGCATTTTCTGACGCGCGGCCTGAATACGCTGCTCAACTATCCGGGCTTGATTATCGTTGCCGACTTTCCTCCGGGGCCGTCTGCGGCGCTGAAAGCGATGTCGCGACTTGCGGATGTGCATTTAGTCACGCTGCTGGCCGATACCGCCTCGCTCTCACTGCTGCCGTATATCGAAAATAACCGTCTTACCGGCGATGTGCTGAACCGCAAAGCGGGTCACTACTTTGTGGTGAACCAGAGCGACAACCGTCGGCAAATCAGCCGCGATGTTACTGCGTTCATGGAACAACGTCTGGGCAATCAACTGCTTGGCGTGTTGCATCGCGATGAAAGCGTCGCTGAAGCCAATGCTTCTCAGCAGTCGGTATTTGATTTCAGCCCGGCGTCCGCCGCGGCGTTCGATATCGAACTGATTGCTAAACGGGTCGCCGGAATTTTGGGCGTCAAAATCGGTGACGGCACGGTACACAACTCACCACGCATGTCAGGCTTCTAACGCTTCGGGCAACGTATGAAAAAGTTTCTCTCTATTTTGCTGGTTCTGGCAGTGCTGCCTGTTGCCCTGTTGGTGGTGATCACGCCCATGGACAGCCAAAAACAGTACATTTTTGGCCTGATCAGCATCGGCATTCTCTGTTTAATGGGCTTGAGCAAAAAGCGCAGCATTTCGGTGATCATGGTGGTGATGTCGGTGCTGCTCTCAACGCGCTATATCTATTTTCGCCTGACACAAACCCTGCACTTTAATTCCGAAATTGAAACCATCCTCGGTATGGGGCTGTTTCTCGCGGAACTCTATGTCTGGGTAATGCTGCTGCTCAGCTACCTGCAAACGGTCTGGCCGCTGAAACGCGAACTCGTACAGTTGCCGGACGATATGGAGCTGTGGCCGACGGTCGACGTCTATATCCCGACCTATAACGAACCGCTGGATGTGGTACGCGATACGGTGCTGGCTGCGCAGTGTATGGATTACCCGCGCGATAAGATGAAAATCTATCTGCTCGACGATGGTAAACGCAGTGAATTCGCCGTGTTTGCCGCCGACGCTGGTGTCGGCTACATCACCCGCAACGATAACGCGCACGCCAAAGCCGGTAACCTCAACCATGCGATGAAGCTCACCAACGGCGAGCTGATCTGCGTTTTTGACTGCGACCACGTAGCGACGCGCATCTTCCTGCAGGCCACGGTCGGCGGTTTCCTGAAAGACCCGAAACTGGCGCTGGTGCAGACGCCACACTACTTCTATTCGCCCGATCCGTTCGAGCGTAACCTCTCCGTCGGGCGCAATATTCCTAACGAAGGGGCGCTGTTTTACGGCCCGATTCAGCGCGGCAACGACAACTGGAACGCCACCTTCTTCTGCGGTTCGTGCGCGGTGATCCGCCGTAGCGCGCTGGAAGAGATTGGCGGTTTTGCCGTGGAAACGGTCACCGAAGATGCGCATACCGCCCTGAAAATGCAGCGTCTCGGCTGGGGTTCGGCATTTATTGATATTCCGCTTGCCGCAGGCCTGGCGACCGAGCGTCTGGTGCTGCATGTGATCCAGCGAACCCGCTGGGCGCGCGGTATGACGCAGATTTTCCGTCTCGATAACCCGCTGTTTGGCCGTGGGCTGACCATCCAGCAGCGCCTGTGCTATCTGAGCGCGATGCTCTATTACCAGTTTGCATTGCCGCGCATTGCCTTTGTCACCGCGCCGCTGGCATACCTGCTGTTTAACCTGAATATTATTCACTCTTCGGCCAGTCTGGTATTTGCCTACGCGCTGCCACACCTGTTCCTGGCGGTGTACGTTAACTCACGGCTGAATGGCCGCTTCCGTTACAGCTTCTGGGGCGAGATTTATGACCTGGTGATGGCGTTTCACATTGCGCTGCCGACCGTGGTAACCATGCTGTTTCCCAAACGCGGCAAGTTTAACGTCACCGACAAAGGTGGGCTGCTGGATGTCGGCTATTTCGACTTCAGCGTGGTGCGCCCGCATTTGATCATTGCCTTGCTGCTGGCAGCGGGTGTGGTCGCCGGGATTGTCCGCGCCTGCGCGCATGACTACTTTGGTGTGGATCCGCGCGTTATTGTGCTGAACGTTGGCTGGGGCTTGTATTGCCTGATCTTCTTGCTGGCGGCGATTGCCGTTGCGCGCGAAACCCGCCAGACCCGCAAAACCATCCGTATTGATGTCGATATCCCGGTGCTTATCCACTACGCCAGCGGGATCACGTCGCGCAGCCAGACGGCGGATTTGTCGATGGGCGGCTGCCGTATCGTGGCCCCGGACGATCGCCATCTGAATGATGAAATCGAAGCGATTGAACTGCTGCTGCAATCCGGCGCGATCACGATTCCGGTGCAGACCGTCGCCAGCGACGAGCAGCATATCCGCCTGATGTTCGACGATATTCCGCTATCGCGCCGCCGTGAACTGGTGCGCGTGGTGCTCTCCCGCGCCGATGCGTGGATCCACCCGCCAAAGCCGCAGGACAACCCGTTCCGCTCCCTGTTGACCATTGTGCGTTGCGTCTTTGACCTCTTCTGGCTGACGTGGAAATCACGCCGCGAAAACCGCCGTTTACGCGCGCAGCATACGGCAAAAGTTGCGCAGGAGGAGAGCGTATGAAATGGCTAACCGCACTTGCTGCGCTGCTTGGCGCGCTGTTTATCGCGCCGTTACACAGTGAAGAAACGACGGTTGAATCGCTGCTGCCGCTGGATCTGCCGCCGCCAACGATAGCGCAATCCACGCCGACATTTGTGCCTGCGGTGATGAGTAGTGTCAGCATCGCGCAGATGGGCCAGCCGCAAGGGATCACCCTCAGCGGCGGGCAATTCCAGGGCGGCGTTGATTTTACCCTGCCGGTCGACCAGGTAATGACCAGCGCCCGGCTGGCGCTCAACCTGCGCATCTCCCCGGCGCTGGCGGCACGTAACGCCACCATGCAGTTGATGCTCAACGGCCAACCGCTCGGCACTGTGCCGCTGACGGCGACCGACAGCGATCTGGCCCGTTACCAGCTTGATATTCCCGCTGCGCTGATGGTCTCCAGTAACAGCCTCAGCTTTAAGATTAACGATGGCGACGCCATGCAGTGTCAGCGCGACCTGAGTGACAAATACCGTGTCACTATCCTGCCGGATTCGCGTTTTGAACTGGAAGGGCAGCAACTGGATATCGGCGCGGATCTGAGCCATTTTCCGCGCCCCTTCTTTGACAGCATGCAGATGTCACCGGCGGCGATTGCGGTAGCATTCGCGTCAAAGCTGAGCCCGGATACCATTAGCGCCGGGGCGCTGATCGCCTCGTGGCTGGGGATTCAGGCCGATTATCGCGGCGTTTCGTTCGCGGCCTACCATGACCGTCTGCCGGAAAAAAACGGCATTCTGATTGGTCACCCCGGTGAGCAAATTGGTGGTTTAACACTGCCGCAAACCAGCCAGCCGCTGTTGAAAATTATCGATAACCCGGCGAATCCGGTTTACAAACTGCTGCTGGTGGTGGGGAAAGACGAAAGCGAATTACGCGCGGCAGCATGGCGTTTAACGCGCGGCAACTTTGCGCAGCAAACCCCGGCGGTGGATGTCGATGCCCAGACGATCCCGTTGAGCAAACCGTACGATGCGCCGCGCTGGATCCCAACCGATCGTCCGGTGAAGTTATCGGAGCTGATCCGTAAAGATCAAAGCCTGACTGCCACCGGGATCTGGCACCCGCCGTTGCAGGTGGCGTTCCGCGCCGCACCCGATCTGTTCTTGTGGGACGGTGAAACCATCCCGCTGCATATCGGTTACCGATTCCCGACGGAAAACTGGATTGACGAACAACGTTCGTGGCTGAGCATGACCCTGAACGACACGTTCCTGCACAACCTGCCGGTCAATAAGCAGGGGGCGCTGGAGACGCTGTGGCACAAACTCGGTGGCGATGCGCGTCAGGAGCAGTTTGATATGCCGCTGGAGCCGTACATGATTTACGGCGACAACCAGCTTTCGCTCTATTTCAACATCGTGCCGAAAAAGGACGCGCCGTGCAGCACTTTGCTGAATAACAACATTAAAAGTCGCATTGATGACGATTCGTGGATCGATCTCAGCCACACCCGCCACTTTGCGCTGTTGCCGAATCTTTCCTATTTCGTCGGGGCTTCTTTCCCGTTTACCCGCCTGGCGGATTACTCAGAAACGGTACTGATGCTGCCGGTTAACCCCAGCGAAACGCAGATCGCCACGCTGTTTGATATGGCGGCACGCTCAGGCAACGCCACCGGAACCGCGCTCGGTCACAACCGCGTGGTGTTCGGTGTGCCAACCGGCGGCAGTTTTCTGGAACTGCTGCGGGATCGCGATGTGCTGGCGGTAAGCGGTATGGATCAGCATGACTTTAACCGTGCGCTGCTGGCGAATTCGCCGTTTGTCACCCACGACAGCACCCTGGGCGTGCGTGAGCCTTCCAACTGGCAGAAAGTGCAGCGCTGGATAGCGGGCGACTGGGCGGCTGAAGGGCTGGAAGCCGATCGCTACTTCTCTTCCAATGAAGCGTGGCGCGGCTTTATCAGTTTCCGCTCGCCATGGAACGATGCCCGACTGGTGGTGCTGGCGCTTGGCAGCAACGACGAGCAGTTATCGCATCTGCATGACGATCTGGCGTCGGCAAAAATCAACGCCGGTATTCGCGGTGACGCCGCCATCATCACCAATGAAAATGGCGTGCGCAGCTTCCGCGTCGGCGAACAGTTCCCCAGCGGCGAAATGCCGCCCCATCTGAAAATTGTCTGGTACGCCAACCAGCACTCGGCGCTGCTGGCGATCCTGAGCCTGCTGGTCGGGTCGCTGGTGGGGGGAATGGTGTATCGCATGCTTAAAAAACGCGAGCGTAAACGTCTGGATGCGGGGAACAGCAAGTGAAAAGGGTGACAATAATGCCTAAAAAAACCGCCCGTCGGCTGACAACAATTTGCCTCTCCGGCGCGCTGACGCTGGCGACCTCTGGTATGGCACAGGCCGCGCCAAATGACGCGGCGCTCAAGGCACTGTTTGATCAGGCGAACTACTGGCACGAAAAGTCCCACGACGACCTGGCGATGGAGTCGCTCAAAAAGGTGTTAATGGTCGATGCCAACAACACCCAGGCGATGTACCTGATGGCGCTGTGGGCGCAGCAAAATGGTGATTTACAAACCGCCGCGCAGTGGCGCGCCAGGCTGGCTAAAACCGCGCCGGACGATAGCGGTTTGCAGGCGCTGGATAATGCAAAACAGCTGGCGCAGGTGCCGCAAGGGCAGTTAACGCTTGCCCGTCAGCAGGCGCGCAGCGGCAATGTTCCGGCGGCGCTGGAAACCTGGCGCAGCCTGTTCAATGGCGACACACCGCCGCCGAGCCTCGCGCCGGAATACTATTTAACGATGGCGGGCGATAAAGCGCTCTACCCGCAGGCGCTGGCAGAAATTCAGCGCTTCGTCGCCCAGCATCCGCAGGACAATGCCGCCCGCGTGGCGCTGGGCAAGATGTTGACCTGGCGTGAAGCAACGCGCCGCGACGGGATTTTGCTGCTGGAGCCGATGGCCAGCGGCAATAAAGAGGCGGATGAAGGGCTACGTCAGGCGCTGCTGTGGCTTGCGCCGCAGGCTGGCGATGAACGCTTTTACGATACCTGGTTGCAGCGCCATCCGCAGGATAGCGAGATCCAGGCGTACTACCGTAAAAATGTCGGTGGCAGCGCGAAAGGCGCGGGCTTTAGCGCGCTGAATAGCGGCGACAGCAATGCCGCAAAACGCCAGTTTGAGCAGGTACTGCAAACCAACCCGGAGGACGCCGATGCGCTGGCGGGCATGGGTTATATTGCCCAGCGCAACGGCGATTACCAGGCGGCGGCACAGTATCTGAACCGGGCGGCGAGCCAGGGCGGCGAGGCTTCAGCAGAACGTAAAGCGCAGGCGGAAGACGCCGCGTTTTATGGTCAACTGGCGCAGGCGCAGCAAGCGTTAAAAACGGGCAATGTCAGCCAGGCGCTGGCACTTTCCGCGCCGCTGGCGCAGCAGAGCGGTGAGCGCGGCACCGCCGCCAAACTGTTCCGCGCCGATGTGCTGCGCCAGAACAAAGATTACCCGCAGGCGGAACAAGCGCTGCGCGAGATCCTCAACGAGCAGCCGCAGAATGCCCCGGCGCGGGAAAACCTCTACTACGTGCTGCGCGATCAAAACAAAGCGGCAGAAGCGCAAAGCCTGCTGCGCACGTTACCGGCGAGTTTGCAGGAAAAACTGCAACCGCGCGTGGTGACGGGGACGCCTGGCGACCCGCTGCGTCGGCAGGCGCAACAACTGGCAGCGAGCGGAAATACGTCGCAGGCCATTGCCGTGCTGCGCCAGGGCGTGGCGCGTCTGCCGGATGATCCGTGGTTGCGCCTTGATTTGGCGCGTTTGCTGCAACAAGCGGGTCAGGAAAATGAAGCCGCGAACGTGATGCTGCCCGCGCAAAATCCACGAGCCGGAGCCAGCTCACTGTATGCAGCCGCGCTGTTCGCCAGTGAAAATGGCGGCTGGCAGCAGGCCAGTTCGCTGCTGTCACGTATTTCGCCGGCCAGCCAGAACGGCCAGATGCGCGACCTGGCGCAGCGGGTTAATTACAACCTGCAAATGGCGACCGCTGAGCGCTACCTCGCTCAGGGCAATATGACGGCGGCATCCAATACCCTGAAAGCGCTGGCGGCCACACCGCCGAAAAGCCCGGTCGATGCCGGGAAACTGGCGCGAATGCTGGCGCAGACGGGCGATACCACCACCGCCGTCGCGCTGGTGCGTGAAAGTATGAAACAGGGCGTGCAGGGCAACATCGGCGATTATGCCGATCAGGTTGCGGTGCTGAACCAGGCGGGGCTTAACCAGGAGGCGCAGGCCTTTGTTTCCCGCCCGGACGTGCAGGCGCGCAGCACGCCAGCCCAGCTTGCCGGGGTGCGTAATGGTTATGTAATCAACGAAGCGGATCAACTGCGTGAGCAGGGCAATTATGCCGCCGCGTATGACAAGCTGATCCGCGCGTTGCAAAACGACCCGCAGAACACGGATTTGATGTTCGCGATGGGGCGTTTGTATCAGTCCGGCAAGATGAACAAAGAAGCGGGCGTGCTGTATGACTACCTGATGACGCGCGACAGCGAAGATCAGGCGGCGCGCGTCGGGGCGATTGATGTCGCGCTGGCGGAAAATAACGTCGACAAGGCGCAAACCTTAGCCAACGGCCTGCGCAGTAATAATTCACCGGATCGCTTGTTGCTGCTGGCGCGACTGGAAGAGGCGAAAGGCAATCATCAGCAGGCGATGACCTATCTGCGCAGCGCGCGCGGTAAGTTGGTGGGGCTGGAGTCGAACAACAGCGCGGCAACACCGACAATCGGCGGTGTGTTGCTGGCGGATAACCCGTTTACCACCACCAGTAAAAGCGCGGCGCCGCAGTCGCTGTATGGCCAAACGCTGCCGTGGCAAGTTGCGCAGGTGGCACACGAACCGGGCAGTAATTTGCCGGGCACCACGCGTACCGATCTGCCAGTCGAAACGGCGCAAACGCGAACACTGCGCCAGGTCGACGACATGATGCAGCAGATGAACGAGAAAACTGGCATGTGGTTGCAGGGTGGCGTGGAAATTCGTGGCCGCGACGGGGAAAACGGCACCAGCAAGCTGACGGAAGCCAAAGCGCCGCTCACCTGGTCCAGTTCGCCGTTTGGCGATGCACGCTTTGAATTTACCGCGACACCGGTTTCGCTCAGTTCCGGCAGCGCTTCTGGCGATTCATGGCGGCGTTATGGCGCGAACCCGCTGGCGAATGGCGTGAGTAACATTGCGGCCTCGATTAAAAACGCCAACCAATCCACGGCAACCGACGGCAGCGATAAATTTACCGATCTCGCCGGTTATGCCGATGCCAGCAAATTGTCGCCGTTTACCGAAACGGGTTACGACAATCTCACTTCGCTGCTGTCATCGAGCCGTTTGCAGAGTTTGAGCGCATCAAACTATAAGGCCAACTATAGCGATCCGATTAAGTCTTCCACCGATTCGCAAAACGCCAGCGGCGTGGAGCTGAATATGGCGCTGAGCGGCGACAGCTATAAGCTGGATATCGGCAGCACGCCGCTGGGGCAGGATTTAACCTCGCTGGTCGGCGGCGTGAAATGGTCGCCGAAACTGACCAATTACCTGACGCTTATCCTTACCGGCGAGCGTCGCGCGGTGACCGACAGTTTGCTGTCTTACGTTGGGCTGCGGGACGCTTACTCCGGCGAGCGCTGGGGGCAGGTCACCAAGAACGGCGGCAGCGTGCAACTGAGCTACGACGACGGCGACGCGGGGTTCTACATTGGCGGCGGCGGATACAGCTATCTCGGCAAAGATGTGGCGAGCAACACCAGCGTGAACGCCAATGCCGGGGTTTATCTGCGTCCGTGGCACGACGATTTCCGCCAGTTACAGACGGGGCTGAACGTTGGCTGGATGAACTACTCGAAAAACCTCAGTTACTTCACTTACGGCCAGGGCGGTTACTTCAGCCCGCAGAACTACGTGAGCGTGTCGCTGCCGGTTGATCTGTCGCAGAAAATTGATAACTGGAAACTCAGTATTGGCGGCGCGGTAGGCTACCAGTCCTATACGCAGGACAAGAGCAATTATTTCCCGACAGAACCGGAAGCGCAGAAGATGCTGCAACAGCTCGCCGATATGGGCTTTGTGAAAGAGGCGCAGTACCAGGGCGGTTCGCAGAATGGCATTGGCTATAACTTCCATGCCGGGCTCGATTACAACGTGAATAAAAATATGTCGGTAGGTGGGAAAGTCGGTTATGACACCTTCGGCAGTTACAACGAAAGCACTGCCGGGATTTGGCTCCGGTATATGCTGGGGGATAAATAATGACAACCAACACTGCTAACACGCTGCTGCTTGGCTATTTCCAGCAACAGCAAACCCCGCCGGGCTGGTTTGATTTGCTGAGCGTGATGATTGACGGCATGGTGCGAAACGTCGGCGAAGCGGAAAGCCTGCCGTTCCTGCGCCAGATGGGCGAAGCATTAGCGGACCGTGTACCGCTTCCGGCCTCATCGACGGTCGGCGAGCTGGAAGCGAACATTAATGCGCAACTGGCGGTGTTCAACTGGGGGTTTATTGATATCGAAACCACTGAACACGGCATGGCGTTTCGCCACCAGGCGCTGCCGGTGGCGCGTGAAGAGGCCTACCAGACCCGTTGGTGCTATGCGTTTTGCGCCATTCTTGAAGGGCTTTATTCGCGCTGGCTGCGAAGCCAGGGCGGTGAGGCGAGCCTCGTGTTTACCCGCGAAAGGCTCTATTCTGTGGCGGATGTTCTTTTCCGTTACGCTAACCCACAGTGAGTTTGCCCATGTTAAAGCGCGTTTTCACCGCAATGGTGGTGATGGTGAGTCTGCTATTTGCATCCGTTTCCCAGGCCGCTGGCGCCTGGGAGAGTTATAAAGCGCGGTTTTTGATGCCGGATGGTCGTATTGTCGATACCGGCAACAAAAACGTCTCCCACACCGAAGGCCAGGGGTTCGCCATGCTGATGGCGGTCGCCAACAATGATAAAGCGGCCTTTGACAGCATGTGGAACTGGACCAATAAGACGCTGAAGAACAAAGCCAATGGCCTGTTTTACTGGCGTTATAACCCGGTGGAAGCCGATCCCATCGCCGATAAAAACGACGCTACCGACGGCGATGTGCTGATCGCCTGGGCGCTGCTGAAAGCCGGGGAGCGCTGGAATAACGCCGCGTACCTTGCCGCGTCCGATGCGATAACCCAGGCGGTGCTCAAACATACGGTGGTGAGTTTTGCGGGTTACCGCGTGATGTTGCCGGGTGCTAACGGTTTTAACCTCAACACCTATGTGAACCTGAATCCGTCCTACTTTATTTTTCCGGCGTGGCAGGCTTTCGCTGAGCGCAGCCATCAGGTGGTGTGGCGCGATTTGATCAAAGACGGGCAAACGCTGCTTGGCAACATGACGTTTGGCAAAGCGCGCTTACCGACGGACTGGGTTTCACTTTCGGCGGACGGCAAACTGAATCCGGCGAAAGAGTGGCCGCCGCGCATGAGCTACGACGCGATCCGTATTCCGCTGTATGTGAGCTGGCAGGATCCGCACAGCGCGCTGTTAACGCCGTGGCGCAACTGGTGGCAGGGTTTTAGCCGCAGCCAGACTCCCGCATGGGTGGATGTGGCGACCAACGATAACGCGCCGTACAACATGAATGACGGTTTACTGGCGGTGCGGGATTTAACGTTGGGTGTAACGCCTGCACAACCGCAGATCACCGCGCAGGATGATTACTACTCCGCCAGCCTGAAAATGCTGGTCTGGCTGGCGCAGCAGCGCTAAATCGATAACCTCTCCCCGCCAGGGGAGAGGTGTGCAGGATCACTGCGGGTAGGGCACCCAGTCACCGCCGTTCAGGCGAACATACGGCTTATTCTGGTACTGCAACACAATGGCGTTGGCGTTTTCGGACACCGGCGCGGTTTGCGGCAGATTACTGGTCAGTTGCTGCCAGTTGACGTTGTCCTCGGTAAAAATTTTGCCATCCAGCACGCGGGTAACAATCTCGGAGATAGCGAGGAAACTGCTCGGCTGCGTAATGGTTATCGGCGCGCCCTGATGCGGTGATTTCATACCAAAGAATTTAATCGCCGTCGGCACGTTGGTAATCGACGGGCTTGGGATATCGCGCAGGCCGGAAACCTGCATTTTATCGCCCTGTAGCGCCGCGCCGTGTTCCGGCACCAGCACCACCATCACTTTGCGCCCGGATTTATCTAGTTGTGTGAAGAACGCATCCAGCTCATCAAACAACTTTTGCGCGCGCAGTTTGTAATCGGCGGTTTTGCGGTCGCCCGGATAGTGGTTGCCATCGTGCAGCGGCAGCAGGTTGTAGAAGGTCGCGGTGCGCTGGCCCTGTTTAAAGCTGTCGGACTCCATCCAGCGGTTCAGCACCGCCGTGTCGTCATAAATCGGCGAGCCGTCAAAAGAGAGCAGCACCGGCGGCAGACCCGCCTGGTTCATCAACGGCGCCTGCATGCCGCCGTTGTCGCGCACTTCTTTGAGGAAACCGCCGAACTCACCGTTGTGATCCATCATCAACTGTTGGCTGAAGCCAAGTTTCGACAGGTTATCAAACAGATAGCACTGCGTGTTGGCCTGCTGGTAGAGGTTTTTATGCGACGGCTGGCCGCAGCTGGCGCGCAGCAGGCGAATCGCCGCCGGGCCGCTGTAGGCGGTCGCCGAGTTGAAGTTTTTAAACTCAATATCAAAGTGCGACCACAGCGGGTGCGAGGCCAGACCGGCCGCTTCAATATCAGCCCATGAGAGGGAACAGATGTTAATGAACAGCAGATCGAACGGTTGTGCGTCGGCCGGAAGCTGCGCCGGGAAGGTGCTCTGGCGCTTCTCCTCGGCGGCGTAGAAACTTGCCAGCCACGCATTCAGATTCTCTGAGGTCGGCGGCGCGGTTTGCGCGGGAATATCGCCAACCACCGGCGTATCGCCCGTTGCTGCGACCGTTGCCGCCGCCGAACCGCCAGTGGTGGTGACGGTCGTGGTCGGTTGGCCGGCGGGCCACAGAGTAAACGCCGGCCCGGTCAACGTCAGCACGTTTAACCAGATCATAATCGCGACGACAAACACGGTGACGCGTATCCATTGCGACAAGAACAGCCAGGCAATCAGCATCACGAAAATCGCGCCAATCATCTGCCAGTTGATAAAACGCGTCACCAGATCCCACAAGTAATCGGCGCTGAAGCCCGCGACCTGCGAGCCCTGGCTCATCATACTTTCAAGACCCGGCAGCCAGGTATCGTGCCAGAACAGACCGAACCCGATGGGAATGGCAATCCAGTGACGTAAACGATGCAGGCGGACGCGCGGCAGCGGCATCAGCAGAAAAGCCATAAACACCAGATTCAGCAGCGGGTGAAAGTTAAGGTAGCCCGCCCACAACAGACCGAATTTCACCAGAAAATAGAAATTCCAGCCGGAAAGGCCGCGCCAGTATTGCCACAATGGCGAAGGCGTTGAAGTGGTCATAGTATGATTAGTCATGTTTTCGGTCTGCCTTGACGAACGATTCCCGGCGCAGCACGCCTGCCGGTTTTACATAGCGTGGTTTGGTAAACAGTATGCGCAACGCGCTGCGGATAGGGCGTATCCAGTGGCGTGTAAGGTAACCCAGCGGGAAAAAGATCAGGGCGCAAAGCACCACCAGCTGAATAATATCGCTGACTGACATCATGATGTGTGCTCCGTGGCTTTACTGAATAACCGCAACGGTTCCGGGATCCGACGCCAGCTTGTGCCGTCGTGCTCAGCATTAATGATTTTCTTCTCTGTGGCGGTGACAGGCAGCGGTTTCGCCCATTTATCCGGTGACAGCGTGCGCATTTGCACCAGCTCTGCGGCAATCTGGTTATCTTCAAACCACACCACGCGATTAGAAAAAATATCTGCCGTTGGCAGCGGGAAAATGTGGTTCAGCGCCGTGTCGAGATCGTTTACCCGGCAGAACGACAAAAACAGCACCAGACGATTATCGCTAAGGCTGACAATATCGCCTACGCGGTTTGGGCGGCACAGCGTTAGCGCTTGTTCAACGCGGATGCCTGGCACCGGGCGCAGCGCGACCAGCACCCCTTTGCCATCGGCGGGCAACAGCGGGTTATTAACCATATTCCCGACGGCGTCACAGAACACGTTCCACGGCTGAAAACCACGCAGTTTTAATGGCTGAGTCATGGACAGTAATGTGGTGATATCTTCCGGCACCAGACGGTTAAATTGCTGGCCTTGCACACTTTCAATCAACGTCAGACAACGGGAAAGAGGGGCGTTCCACGGGATCACCATATTGGCACCACAGCCGAGCAATAAGCGTTCGTCGGTAGCACGCAGGCTGGCCTGGGTTTCACGGACAATAATTTTCAGCCCGCTGCCGCGCTGGCGGCGCAGCGTGTGCACCTGGCGTGCGATGTTGTCGATTTGATTGTTTCGCGCAAGGGTGAAAATCAACGTCGCCGCCTGGCTGGAGCGCGCTTCTTCAAATAACGCTTCGTTGGTATCAAATAAGGTCCAGTGTTCCGACAGCGGCGGTGCGCCTTCCAGCACGGCGACATTACTTAATATGCGTTTCTCATCGCTGCGGGGTTGCACCGACGTTTCTTCTTGCTGCGCGAGCTGCCAGCGACCTTGATGATGATTAAGCACTAATTGCTGGCGCGCGCTAATGCCCTTTTCATTGCACCACCAGGCAACATCATAAAGATACATATCGTTTCGGTAGCGTAAACTCGCCAGTCCAAACAACGAACGGTATTCACTCATTAAAATGGATGATTGTTTGTCGTTATTACTGCCAGGATTAATAACCAGTAAGGAGCATTTATGATATTTCGCCCAGGCATGAGTTCTTTCTAACCATTGTTGTAAATCAGGCACCGATATATTCTGCCAGGCATTATTTTCCCCCAGCAGAATCAGTAAATAGTTTTCAGGTTCAAATGAACAAAGTAAATCGCGGGTGAAAAAGTATAGACTATTATTCTGATTCGGCATTGTGAAAATTCTGATTTTGTCAGGACCATACTCTTTATCTAATTTAATGATTTTCCGCAGGTCCTGACCCATACCGATTGCCGCCACCTGTGCGTCTTTGTTCTGGGCTGCAAGGGTTTGATTTATTAGACTTATTGCATCTTGTTGACGATCGGTGTTTACCCACCAAACGCCGCCCGCGGGCATATGACGCAATTCGTCCCATAATGACTCAATGCCAATAGAAAATATGGGCTCCACGATGTCCCTCTTGATGCAAAATTGTCTGTATCTCAGTTTACTAGCGAAAGCCGAGAAATAAACCTAACATTGAAATTAAAGAACATCAGATTTAGCATGTAAACGAATTTTCTCGGGTGCGATGCCCTGCTACTTCTGTACATGTATTTCTTTTCAAAGGGATCGGGCCAGAATGCATAACAATGAACCTAAAACGCAGTCAGACCCTACTCTGGGCTATACATTCCAAAATGATTTTCTGGCGTTAAGTAAGGCATTTTCATTGCCTGAAATTGATTACGCCGATATTTCCCAGCGAGAACAGTTGGCAGCGGCATTTAAGCGCTGGCCGCTGCTGGCAGAATTAGCCCGTCAACAATAAGGGATAACCAGGATGGCCATCTTGGGATTACAGGGGATTCGCGGTGGTGTGGGTACAACATCGATCACCGCGGCTCTGGCCTGGTCATTACAAATTTTAGGCGAATCGGTGCTGGTGATTGATGCCTGCCCTGATAACCTTTTACGCCTGTCATTTAATGTCGACTTTGAACATCACCACGGCTGGGCGCGCGCGGTACTGGATGGGGAAGACTGGCGCGATGCCGGCATGCGCTATACTTCGCAGCTCGATCTCCTGCCTTTTGGCCATTTGGCGGCAAATGAGTGGGAAAACCTCCATTTATTACACGAACCCCTTAGCCAACTCACCACCATTTTGCAGGCGCTGAAAACGCAGCAAAGTTATCAGTGGGTATTAATCGATATCCCGCACGGCGTTTCACCGCTGACGCGGCAGTTCGTGGCGCAGTGCGACCATCTGTTTACGGTGGTAAAACCCGACACCAACTGCCATATCCGCTTGCACCAGCAGCTTTTACCTGCTGGCGCACATATTTTGCTTAACGATCTGCGCATCGGCAGCCAGTTGCAGGACGATCTCTGGCAGGTATGGCTGCAAAGCCAGCGGCAGATCCTCCCGACCCTTATCCACCGCGATGAAGCGATGGCGGAATCTCAGGCGTCGAAACAGCCGTTGGGCGAATACCGGGCGGATTCGCTGGCGGCGGAAGAGATATTAACGCTGGCGAACTGGTGCCTGTTGCATTGCGCGCAGCCGCAAGAAGTAAGCGGTGAGCAGGATGGGAGCCCGCAATGAGCCGCCTTTCCGCCTGGTTGCTGATCCCGCCGGTGAGCGCGCGTTTAAGCGAGCGCTACCAGCGTTACCGTGAACACGGCGCTTCCGGGTTTAGCGCAGCGTCTGGCTGCTTCTGGGCGATCCTCGCATGGGTGTTTATTCCGCTGGAGCACCCGCGCTGGCAGCAACTCCGTGCGCAGCAGCATTTGTGGTTTCCGCATATTGATCCGGATAAACCGCGACCGCTCGATCCGGCGCGTTACCTGCTGCAAACCTTGTGGTTGCTGGTCATGCTGCCCTGGGGTGACAGAAAATCGCCTCGTCGCCAGCGTTTCGCCCGGGCGCGCGTGCTGCGCGGGCGCTGGTATCACTGGCTGGATACGCTGCCGGAGCGCGTAACGCATCGCACCGGTCATCTGGATGATAAAAAAGAGCTGGCGCATATTAGCCCGCGTACGCGCCGCTTTATTCTCGGCGTCATTGTGGTGTTCTCGCTGATCCTCGCCATTCTGTGTATTACGCAGCCGTTTAATCCGCTTTCGCAGTTTGTTTTCCTGATGCTGCTATGGGGCGTGGCGCTGCTGGTACGCCGAATTCCGGGGCGTTTCTCCGCCCTGATGCTGATCGTGCTCTCGCTAACCGTTTCCTGCCGCTATATCTGGTGGCGCTACACTTCGACGCTGAACTGGGACGATCCGGTGAGCCTGGTATGCGGCCTGGTGCTGCTGTTCGCGGAAACCTACGCGTGGATTGTGCTGGTGCTTGGCTATTTCCAGGTGGTGTGGCCGCTTAATCGCCAGCCGGTGCCACTGCCGAAAGATATGTCGCTATGGCCTTCTGTCGATATCTTCGTACCGACCTATAACGAAGATTTGAATGTGGTGAAAAACACCATCTACGCCTCGTTGGGCATCGACTGGCCGAAAGACAAACTGAAGATTTGGATCCTCGATGATGGCGGACGCGAAGAGTTCCGCCAGTTCGCCAAAAGCGTCGGCGTCGAGTACATCGCGCGAACCACTCATGAGCACGCAAAAGCGGGCAACATCAATAACGCGCTGAAACACGCGAAAGGCGAATTCGTGTCGATTTTCGACTGCGACCATGTGCCGACACGCTCGTTCCTGCAAATGACCATGGGGTGGTTCTTAAAAGAGAAAAAGCTGGCGATGATGCAGACGCCGCACCACTTTTTCTCGCCGGATCCGTTTGAACGTAACCTTGGCCGTTTTCGTAAAACCCCGAACGAAGGCACGCTGTTCTACGGGCTGGTGCAGGATGGCAACGATATGTGGGACGCCACCTTTTTCTGCGGTTCTTGTGCGGTGATCCGCCGTGGGCCGCTGGATCAGATTGGCGGTATCGCCGTTGAAACCGTCACCGAAGATGCGCACACCTCGCTGCGGTTACACCGCCTTGGGCATACGTCGGCGTATATGCGCATTCCGCAGGCGGCGGGGCTGGCGACAGAGAGCCTGTCTGCGCATATTGGCCAGCGTATTCGCTGGGCGCGCGGCATGGTGCAGATTTTCCGTCTTGATAACCCACTGACGGGCAAAGGGCTCAAGCTGGCGCAGCGTTTGTGCTACGTCAACGCCATGTTCCATTTCTTATCGGGAGTACCACGGCTTATCTTCCTTACCGCGCCGCTGGCGTTCTTGCTGCTACATGCCTACATCATTTACGCGCCAGCGCTGATGATTGCGCTGTTCGTACTGCCGCACATGATTCACGCCAGCCTGACTAACTCGAAGATTCAGGGCAAATACCGTCACTCTTTCTGGAGCGAGATCTACGAAACCGTGCTGGCATGGTATATCGCGCCGCCCACGCTGGTGGCGCTGTTCAACCCGCACAAAGGGAAGTTTAACGTCACTGCCAAAGGCGGCCTGGTGGAAGAAGAGTATGTGGACTGGGTGATTTCACGTCCTTACATCTACCTTGTGCTGCTCAACCTGTTGGGCGTACTGGTGGGGATTTGGCGTTATTTCTACGGCCCGGAAAACGAAATACTCACCGTCTTCGTCAGTATCGCGTGGGTGTTCTACAACATGGTTATCCTTGGCGGCGCGGTCGCGGTTTCTGTAGAGAGTAAACAGGTTCGTCGCTCGCACCGCGTTGAAATGTCGATGCCTGCGGTGATTGCCCGCGAAGACGGGCATCTTTTCTCCTGTACCGTGCATGATTTCTCCGACGGCGGGCTTGGCGTCAAGATTAACGGCCAGGCGCAGGTGCTTGAAGGGCAAAAAGTGAATTTGCTGCTCAAACGCGGCCAGCAGGAGTATGCGTTCCCCACGACCGTGGCGCGTGTTCACGGCAATCAAGTGGGCCTGCAACTGATGCCGTTGACGACCAAACAGCATATCGATTTTGTGCAGTGTACTTTTGCCCGCGCCGACACATGGGCGCTGTGGCAGGACAGCTTCCCGGAAGACAAGCCTCTGGAAAGTCTGATGGATATTTTGAAACTGGGTTTCCGCGGCTATCGCCACCTCGCGGAATTTGCTCCACCGTCTGTCAAAGTGATTTTCCGCTCATTCACCATGCTGGTGTCCTGGGTGGTGTCATTTATTCCGCGCCGTCCGGAACGGAATGTGGCAGTGCAGCAACCGATGACGTGATTGGCTTAACAATGATGAAAACGCGATGAAAAGAAAACTTTCCTGGATTTGTGCAGTGGCTATGGGGACGAGTGTTTTATCTCCGGTGATGACGTATGCAGCGCCAGCCCCGACGGTTCCGGCTGTTGCGCCCGCCACTGAACCGGTGGCAACGCCTGCGCCGGGACAAACGGAATCATTGACGCCAACCACGCCAACCGATGGCCAGGACGTTGTCGGACAGGTCATGCCGGGCGTACCGGGGGCGAATGCGCCGGTGGTCGCCGCCAACGCGCCGTCGCGCGATGTGAAACTGACGTTCGCCCAAATCGCGCCGCCGCCTGGCAGTATGGTGCTGCGCGGTATCAACCCGGACGGTGGCGTTGAGTTTGGTATGCGCAGCGATGAGCTGGTTTCGAAAGCGGTGCTCAATCTTGAGTACACGCCATCGCCCTCTCTGCTGCCGGTGCAATCGCAGTTGAAGGTTTATCTGAATGATGAACTGATGGGCGTCTTGCCGGTCACCAAAGAGCAACTCGGCAAGAAAACGCTGGCACAGGTGCCGATCAACCCGCTTTTTATCACTGACTTCAACCGCGTGCGGCTGGAATTTGTCGGCCACTATCGTGATGTGTGCGAAAACCCGGCCAGCAGCACGTTATGGCTGGATATTGGCCGCAGCAGTTCGCTGGATTTGACTTACCAGAAGCTGGCGGTGCAAAACGATCTCTCCCATTTCCCGATCCCCTTCTTCGACCCGCGTGACAACAGGGCGCTGACGCTGCCGATGGTTTTCGCTGGCGCACCGGATATTGAACAGCAGCAAGCCGCTGCGGTTATCGCCTCCTGGTTTGGCTCCCGCACCGGCTGGCGCGGGCAGAGTTTCCCGGTCATTTACAACGCGTTGCCGGACCGCAACGCGATCGTCTTCGCCACCAATGACAAACGTCCTGATTTCCTGCGTGATGCGCCGGCGGTGAAAGGGCCGACCATTAGCATGATCAACCACCCGAATAACCCGTACGTGAAGCTGCTGGTAGTGTCTGGTCGGGATGACAAAGATCTGATGCAGGCGGCGAAAGGTATCGCTCAGGGTAACGTGCTGTTCCGTGGCGATAGCGTCACGGTGGATGAGGTGAAACCGCTGCTGGCGCGCCAGCCTTACGATGCGCCGAACTGGATACGTACTGACCGTCCGGTCACCTTTGGCGAGCTGAAAACCTATGAGGAGCAGTTACAGTCGACCGGGCTGGAACCCTCGGCGATTAACGTGTCGCTGAACCTGCCGCCGGATCTCTATTTGCTGCGCAGTACCGGTATCGATATGAACCTGAATTATCGCTATACCGCGCCGCCGACCAAAGACAGCTCGCGCATGGATATCAGCCTCAACAACCAGTTCCTGCAATATTTCAACCTGACCAGCAACCAGGACACGAACCGTCTGCTGCTGCATCTCCCGGTGTTGCAAGGGCTGCTGGACAGCAAAACGGATGTCTCTATTCCGGCGCTGAAACTGGGCGCGGTGAACCAGTTGCGCTTTGATTTCCAGTATATGAATCCGATGCCGGGCGGCACTATTGAGAACTGCGTGACCTTCCAGCAGGTGCCAAACCGCGTGGTGATTGGCGACGACTCCACCATCGATTTCTCGAAGTATTACCACTTTATAGCGATGCCGGACTTACGCGCTTTCGCCAATGCGGGCTTCCCGTTTAGCCGGATGGCCGATTTGTCGCAAACAATAGTCGTCACGCCGCCGCAGCCGACACCTGCGCAGATGGGTACGCTGCTGGATTCGCTGGGTGCGGTGGGCGCACAAACTGGTTTTCCGGCAATCAATGTGCAACTCACTAACGATGGTAACCAAATCAAGGATAAAGACGCCGACATCATGATCATCGGCACCATTCCTCCGGCGTTAAAAGACGATAAGAAAATCGATCTGCTGGTGAATGCGGCGCAAAGCTGGGTGAAAACGCCGCTGCGCCAGACGCCGTTCCCGTCGATTGTGCCGGATGCCGCCGACCGTCAGGCCGATGCGCAAACCGGGATCACGTCAGATGGCCCGATGGCGGCGATTGTCGGCTTCCAGTCGCCATATCACGATCAGCGCAGTGTGGTCGCGCTGCTGGCAGACAGCCCGCGCGGGTATGAATTGCTTAACGGCGCGATGAATGACAGCGGCAAGCGCGCGGCGATTTATGGCTCGGTGACCGTGATTCGTGAATCTGGCGTAAGTGGCCTGCGCGTGGGCGATATTTACTACGTCGGCCACTTGCCGTGGTTTGAACGCATCTGGTACGCGCTGGCTAACCATCCGGTGCTGCTGGCGGTGCTGGCGGCAATCAGCGTGGTGTTGCTGGCGTGGGTGCTGTGGCGTCTGCTGAGGATCATTAGCCGTCGCCGTCTCGACCCGGATCACGAGTAACGAAAATGAGAACGCTACGTTGGTGGGTAATAGTGGCGTTGATGCTGGCGGCGGTAAATGTGCGCGCCGCCTGCACCTGGCCTGCCTGGGAACACTTCAAACAAGCCTATATCAGCGATGGCGGCCGGGTGGTTGATCCCAGCGATCAACGCAAGATAACCACCTCGGAAGGGCAGAGTTACGCGCTGTTCTTCGCGCTGGCGGCTAACGATCGCGACACCTTCGCCAGGGTGCTGCAATGGACGCAAAACAACCTGGCGCAGGGCTCGCTCAGCACCCATCTTCCCGCCTGGCTGTGGGGCAAAAAAGAGGACAATAGCTGGACGGTGCTCGACACCAATTCGGCGTCCGACTCCGATCTGTGGATTGCCTGGTCGCTACTGGAAGCGGGGCGTTTATGGAAAAACGACGAGTATAGCCAGACGGGTAAGGCGTTGTTAGCCCTCATCGCCAAAGAAGAAGTGGTGACGGTCCCAGGGCTGGGATCGATGCTGCTGCCCGGTAAAATCGGCTTTGCCGAACCGACCACCTGGCGTTTTAACCCGAGCTATTTGCCGCCGCAACTGGCGAGTTATTTTAGCCGCTTTGGCGCACCGTGGTCGACGCTGCGCGAAACCAACCTTCGCCTGTTGCTGGAAACCGCGCCGAAAGGCTTTGCACCCGATTGGGTACGTTTTCAGAAAGAGGGCGGCTGGCAGCTTAAACCCGAAAAGACGCTGGTGAGTAGTTATGATGCCATCCGCGTGTATTTGTGGGTCGGCATGATGCATGACCGGGACACGCAGAAAGCGCGCCTGCTGGAAAAATTCAAACCGATGGCCAGCGTGACTACGAAAAACGGCCGCGTGCCGGAAAAAGTGGATGTGGCGAGCGGAAAAATTCTTGGGGATGGACCGGTGGGGTTTGCCGCCGCGCTGTTGCCCTTTTTACAGGATCGTGATGCGCAAGCCGTACAACGGCAACGGGTCGCCGATCATTTCCCCGGCGACGATGCCTACTATAGCTATGTTCTGACCCTGTTTGGCCAGGGGTGGGACCAGCACCGTTTTCGCTTCACCCCTCGCGGTGAGTTACAACCTGACTGGGGCCAGGAATGCGCAACTTCACAGTAAGTTTACTCTGTTTCTCACTCGCGCTTGCGCTGGCTCCCGCCGCGCTTGCGGCCGATACTGGCGCGCAGCAACAACTGCTGGCGCAGGTGCGTCTTGGTGAAAGCACCAAACGCGAGGATCTGGTGCGCCAGTCGCTCTACCGCCTTGAGCTTATCGCGCCGGATGACCCGGAAGTCATCGCCGCGCGCTTACGCTATTTGCTGCGCCAGGGCGATAACGCGGGTGCGCAAAAGCAGCTTGATCGCATGAAACAACTGGCACCCGACTCCAGCACTTATAAATCGGCGGTGACCACCATGGCGCTCTCCACGCCGGAAGGCCGCCAGGCGCTGCAACAAGCGCGTTTGCAGGCCACTACCGGCCATACGCAGGAAGCGCTTGCGGCCTACGACGCCTTATTCAAAGGTAACCCGCCGCAGGGCGATCTGGCGGTGGAGTACTGGATGCTGGTGGCAAAAGTGCCCGCGCGTCATGCGGAAGCGGTTAAACGTTTGCAGGCGTTAAATGCCGCTAACCCTGGCAACGATCAGTTGCAGGGCGGGCTGGCGCAAATGTTGTTTGCCGACGGGCGCAGCGCGGAAGGTTATGCGGTGCTGGAACAGATGGCGAAAACCAGCAACGGCCGCGCAGCAGCAGCGAGCATCTGGTATCAACAAATTCAGGCGATGCCGACCAGCGACGCCAGCGTAAAAGCCCTTCAGCGTTTTCTGACGCTGTTCAGTTCAGGCGACACGGTAGACAGCGCCCGTACGCTGCTTGCCGCGCAGCAAAAACAGCTGGCCGACCCGGCGTTTCGCGCGAAAGCGACAGGGCTTGCGGCGGTGGATGCCGGGCAGGGCGCGAAAGCGGTGAGCGAGTTGCAGCAAGCGGTTAATGCTAACCGCGCGGACAGCGAAGCGGTCGGGGCACTGGGGCAAGCCTATTCACAAAGCGGCGATCGCGCCCGCGCGGTGGCGCAACTGGAAAAAGCCATCGCCATGGATCCGACCAGCGGCAATCGCAGCAAGTGGGACAGCTTGTTGAAAACTAACCGCTACTGGCTATTGATTCAGCAGGGTGATGCGGCGCTGAAAGCCAACAACGTGCAGCAGGCAGAGCGTTATTACCAGCAGGCGCGCAACACGGATAACACTGACAGCTACGCGGTGCTCGGGCTTGGTGATGCTGCCGCGGCGCGCAAAGATAATGCAGCGGCTGAAGGGTTCTATCGCCAGGCGCTGCGCATGGATAGCGGCAACAGCAACGCGGTGCGCGGCCTGGCGAATATTTACCGCGCGCAGTCGCCGGAAAAAGCGGAACAGTTTATTCAGTCGCTCTCTGCCAGCCAGCGGCGCAGCATTGATGATATTGAACGCGGGTTGACTAACGACCGGCTCGCGCAACAGGCAGAAGTGCTGGAAAACAGAGGTGAATGGGCGCAAGCGGCAGAGTTGCAACGTAAGCGGCTGGCGCTCGATCCTGGTAGCGTTTGGATAACCTACCGGCTGGCCAGCGATCTGCGCCAGGCGGGGCAGCGGGGCGAAGCCGATTCGCAGATGAACCGTCTGGTCACGCTCAAACCGCACGACCCGGAACAGGTCTACGCGTATGGCCTCTACCTTTCCGGCAATAACCAGCCACTGGCGGCGCTGAATCACTTAAATGCGCTGCCGAAAAGCCAGTGGAACAGCAATATTCAGGAGCTGGCCGACCGGCTGCAGGCCAACCAGTTGCTGGACAATGCCAACCGTCTGCGCGATGGCGGTCATGAAGATCAGGCGGTAGCGCTACTGGCGCAGCAACCGGCGTCTTCACGCATTGATTTAACCCTCGCCGACTGGGCGCAGCAGCGCGGCGACAACGGCGAAGCACAACGTTATTACCAACGTGTTCTGCAAAGAGAACCCGCCAATGAAGAGGCGTTGCTTGGCCTTGCGGAGCTGTATGCCGCAGACGGCAATCGCATGGCCGCGCGTGCGGCGCTGGCGAAACTGCCGGCAGCGACGCCCGCCCAGCCGCCGTCAATCAACACCCAGCGTCGGCTGGCGCTGGTGCAAACCCAGTTGGGCGATACCGCCAGCGCAAAACGGATCTTCACAGCCATCCTCCCGCAGGCAAAATCTCAGCCGCCGTCAATGGAGAGCGCGCTGGTCTTGCGCGATGCGGCACGTTTTGAGGTACAAAACGGCGAGCCACAGCAGGCACTGGACAGTTATAAAGATGCGATGGTGGCGTCTGGCGTCACGACGACGCGCCCGGTGGATAACGACACCTTTACCCGCCTGACACGCAATGATGAAAAAGATGACTGGCTGAAACGCGGCGTGCGCAGCGATGCCGCCGATCTCTACCGTCAGCAGGATCTGAATGTCACATTGCAGCATGAGTTTTCGGATTCCAGCGGCACGGGCGGGTATTCGGATTTGAAAGCGCATAACACCATGTTGCAGGTGGATGCGCCGCTGTCTGACGGGCGGATGTTCTTCCGGACTGACGTGATAAATATGGATGTCGGAACATTCGGTAAGAATGATGACGGTACTTATAACCCCCGTTTTGGTACCTGTGTCGATGTGCCTTGCGTTGGCGGGAATCGCCACCAGTCTGATAGCGGTGCCAGCGTTGCGGTGGGGTGGCGAAACAATACCTGGTCGATGGATATTGGCACCACGCCGATGGGCTTTAACGTTGTGGATATGGTGGGCGGAGTCAGTTACAGCAGCGATCTCGGGCCGTTTGGCTATACCGTGGATTTACATCGCCGCCCCATTTCGAGTTCCTTGCTGGCCTTTGGCGGGCAACAAGATCCGAGCAGCAACACCGGCAAAACCTGGGGGGGTGTGCGGGCGAATGGCGGCACGTTGAGTCTCAGTTATGACAAGGGCGAAGCGAACGGCGTGTGGGCGAGCCTCGGGGCGGATACGCTGGAAGGCAAAAACGTTGACGACAACTGGCGCGTGCGCTGGATGACCGGCTACTACTACAAACTTATCAACGAAAATAACCGGCGCGTTACCGTGGGCCTGAACAATATGATCTGGCACTACGACAAAGATTTGAGTTATTACACCCTGGGCCATGGTGGTTACTACAGCCCGCAGGAATATCTCTCTTTTTCGGTTCCGGTGTTGTGGCGTGAGCGTACCGAGAACTGGTCCTGGGAACTTGGCGGTACGGTGTCGTGGTCGCACTCCCGCACTAAAACGATGCCGCGTTACCCCCTGCTTAGCTTGATTCCTGCGAATTTCCGCACCCTGGCAAGCGAGCAGACCGAATCCGGCGGCAGCAGTAATGGCTATGGTTATACCGCGCGTGCGCTGATTGAGCGCCGGGTGACTTCCCACTGGTTTGTCGGTGCGGGTATCGATATTCAGCAGGCCAAAGACTACACCCCAAGCCACGCGCTGATTTATGTGCGTTATTCCGGTGCGGGCTGGCAGGGCGATATGGATATGCCGCTCCAGCCTCTGGTGCCGCACGCCGACTGGTAAAAAAGGAGTATTCCTGGCGGGAAATAACGGTATAAAGCGACAAGTCTATCGTTGTTAACCGCCAGCGATTCAATAAGTTATCACCTGCTTTCCCTGCAGTTTTCCGCTGAGTGAGATTCTGCTTAGCGGTTTATCTCAAGCGACGCGCGATAGAGTATACTCTGGCGGCTAAGTGCCCTTTTTTTCTGTTCTGCGCTCATTGTGTCTCTGGAGAGTGATTTTGCGTGTCAGCCGTTCTTTAACCATTAAACAAATGGCCATGGTTGCTGTTGTCTCTATGGTGTTTGTTTTTATTTTCTGCGTCATTTTGCTGTTCCATTTCTTACAGCAGAATCGCTATAACACGGCCACACAACTGGAAAGCATTGCCCGCTCCGTACGCGAACCTCTTTCAGCGGCGATTTTAAAAGCCGACATCCCCGAAGCAGAAGCGATTATCAAACAGATTAAACCGGCGGGCGTTGTCAGCCGCGCGGATGTGGTGCTGCCGAATCAATTTCAGGCCTTGCGCATGAGTTTTATCCCGGAACGTCCGGTTCCGGTGATGATCACACGGATGTTTGAACTGCCTGTGCAGATCTCCTTACCCATCTATTCGCTGGAGCGCCCGGCAAACCCGCAACCGCTGGCCTACCTGGTGCTGCAGGCGGATTCATATCGGGTTTACAAGTTCGTCATCAGCACCTTATCAACGTTAGTGACGGCTTACTTACTGTTGACGTTAATGCTCACGGTGGCGCTCACCTGGTGTATCAACCGGCTGGTGGTTCACCCGCTGCGAAAAATTTCCCGGGAGCTTAACGATCTTCCGGCGTCGGAACTGGCCGGGCATCAATTGCCTGTGCCTCGTCTTCATCATGATGATGAAATCGGCATCATGGTGCGCAGTTACAACCGCAACCAGCAGTTGTTGCTGCGTCAGCAAGAAGAGCTGAACACCCAGGCGACGCATTTCCCGGTTTCTGAATTGCCGAATAAAGCCTTCCTGATGGCGCTGCTGGAGCAAACGGTGACCCGGCAAAACCCCACCGCGCTACTGGTAATCGCCTGCGAAACACTGCGTGATACCGCCGGTGTGCTGCAGGAATCTCAGCGCGAGATGTTGCTGCTAACGCTGGTGGAGAAACTGAAATCAATACTGACGCCGAACAGGGTGCTGGCGCAGGTGAGCGCTTATGACTTTGCGATTATCGCCCACGGTGTGAGTGAGCCGTGGCACGCCATGACGCTCGGTAAGCAAGTGCTCACTGTAATTAACGAGCGTGTGCCGCTGCACGGCATCCAACTGCGTCCCAATGCCAGTATTGGTGTGGCGATGTTTTACGGCAACCTTTCTGCCGGGCAGCTTTACCATCGGGCCGCTTCCGCTGTCGTCAGCGCGCAGCGCAAAGGGAAAAACCAGATCCAGTTCTTCGATCCAGAGCAGATGGAGCGGGCACAGCAATGGCTGGCGCAGGAGAGCGACATTCTTACCGCGCTCGATGAGGGACGTTTCGCGATCTGGTTGCAGCCGCAGGTGGATGCGGCGAGCGGCGAACTGGTGAGCGCGGAAGCGTTGCTCCGTTTGCGCCAACCAGATGGTAGCTGGGCATTACCGGAAGGGCTTATCGAACGTATTGAGTCCTGCGGATTGATGGTCAACGTCGGCTATTGGGTACTGGAAGAGTCCTGCCGCCTGCTGGCGGGCTGGCAAGCGCGCGGCATTATGCTGCCGCTCTCGGTGAATCTCTCGGCCTGCCAGCTGACGCATCCCACCATGCTGGCCGATATGCTGGATTTGTTGCAGCGTTACCGTATTGCGCCGCAGACGTTGATCCTCGAAGTGACCGAAAGCCGCCACATTGATGATCCCCAGGCCGCAGTGGCGATTTTGCGCCCACTGCGTGATGCCGGGGTACGCATTGCGCTGGATGATTTCGGCATGGGTTATGCCGGGCTGCGCCAGTTGCATCATATGAAGTCGCTGCCGGTCGATGTGCTGAAAATCGACAAAATGTTTGTTGAAGGTTTGCCGGATGAAAACAGCATGGTGGCCGCCATTATCCACCTGGCGCGTAGTCTGGATCTGCGCATCGTCGCTGAGGGCGTGGAGAATGAAGCGCAACGGGCATGGCTGGCTGACGCGGGTGTGGATGTGGCGCAGGGCTTTTTATTTGGCCGCGCGGCGTCTGCCGAGGCGTTTGAACAGCAGTTCTTTGCTGGATCGGATAAGCCTGAAAACACGTAATTTGTTACGGGCTTGTGCGAGTCAGTTCAAAGTTTTTAACATTGTTGTTTCAGATTTGATGTAAGTTTATTTCTGTCATGTTTGACGGGTGTTATTTTTAAACCGCAGGCTAACTGAAAACCCTACAAAGCCTGAGGTTTAATCTCAAGGACACCTTATGAAAACCTCCCTGTTTAAAAGTCTCTACTTTCAGGTTCTGACCGCGATTGCCATCGGTATTCTGCTTGGTCATTACTACCCTGAACTCGGGGCACAGATGAAACCGCTTGGTGATGGCTTCGTGAAGCTCATCAAGATGATCATCGCCCCGGTGATTTTCTGTACTGTTGTCACCGGTATCGCCGGCATGGAAAGCATGAAGGCGGTAGGTCGTACCGGTGCGGTTGCACTGCTTTACTTCGAAATTGTCAGTACGCTGGCGCTTATTATCGGGCTGGTGATCGTTAACGTGGTGCAACCGGGCGCCGGAATGAACGTCGACCCTGCAACACTCGATGCCAAAGCCGTGGAGGTGTATGCCGAGCAGGCGCAACAGCAGGGGATTGTCGCCTTCCTGCTTGATGTCATACCGGCGAGCGTGATTGGCGCTTTCGCCAGCGGCAATATTCTGCAAGTGCTGCTGTTCGCGGTGCTGTTTGGCTTCGCGCTGCATCGCTTAGGCCATAAAGGCCAGCTGATTTTTAACGTTATCGAAAGTTTCTCGCAGGTGATCTTCGGCATCATCAATATGATCATGCGCCTTGCGCCGATTGGCGCATTCGGGGCAATGGCGTTTACCATCGGCAAATATGGTGTCGGTACGCTGGTGCAACTCGGTCAGTTGATTATCTGCTTCTATGTCACCTGTATTCTGTTTGTGGTGGTGGTGCTGGGTACGATTGCCCGTGCAACAGGCTTCAGCATCTTCAAATTTATCCGCTATATCCGCGAAGAGCTGCTGATCGTTCTGGGCACCTCTTCATCTGAATCCGCGCTGCCGCGCATGCTGGAGAAGATGGAGCGCCTGGGCTGCCGTAAATCGGTGGTCGGGCTGGTTATCCCAACCGGCTACTCCTTCAACCTGGATGGCACCTCCATTTACCTGACGATGGCGGCGGTGTTTATCGCCCAGGCAACCAACAGCCATATGGATATTTTCCATCAGATCACGCTGCTGGTCGTGCTGCTACTGTCCTCAAAAGGTGCCGCCGGGGTGACGGGCAGCGGGTTTATTGTGCTGGCCGCCACGCTTTCCGCCGTCGGGCATTTGCCGGTGGCAGGGCTGGCGCTGATTCTGGGCATTGACCGTTTTATGTCCGAAGCGCGCGCGCTGACCAACCTGGTGGGCAACGGCGTCGCGACTATCGTGGTGGCGAAGTGGGTAAAAGAGCTGGATCAAAAACAGCTGGTCGACACGCTGGATAACCGTTCCAGCGCGGCGAAAACCCCCGGAATTTCTTCATAATTTCGTGACTTATGACCGCAGTCCCTTGTCGGGCTGCGGGTACCTGCGCATAATTACCTCCTGGATCCGTCACAATTTACGATGAAATTTCGTGATAATTCACATCGCGATGTGACGTTTTGCATTTCCCGCGGTCTAAAAGCGAAGTGTTTTAACACGCTTTTAGCCCCTTTGCGCGGGCATACTTTTTAACCAGGAATGTTGATTAGGGGTTCACATGCAGGGCACAAAAATTCGACTGTTAACGGGCGGTTTGCTGATGCTGGCAGCTGTCGGTTATGTGCAGGCAGATGCGCTCCAGCCTGACCCGGCCTGGCAACAAGGGACGCTGGCAAATGGTTTTCAGTGGCAGGTTCTGGCCACACCCCAGCGCCCCAGCGATCGCATTGAGATTCGCCTGTCTATTGATACCGGTTCGCTCACCGAAGGTAGCCAACAGAGCGGTTTCAGCCACTTTATTCCCCGCGTTGCGTTGACTCACAGTGGTCGGCTCGAACCTTCCCAGGTGCGCTCGCTGTGGCAACAAGGTATTGACCCGAAGCGCCCGCTGCCGCCGGCGCTGGTCTCCTACGAATACACGCAATATAACCTCAGCATACCGAACAACCGCAGCGACCTGCTGAAAGAGGCGATGGTTTACCTGGCGGATGCCGCTGGAAATCTCACCATCACGCCGGAAACGGTGAATCACGCTCTTGCCAGCAACGATATGGTTGCTACCTGGCCGCCCGACACCAAAGACAGCTGGTGGCGCTACCGCCTGAAAGGTTCGCCGCTGCTGGGGCACGATCCCGCCGGAACACTGAAAGAGCCGGTCGATGCGGCGCAACTGAAAGGTTTCTACGAAAAATGGTACACGCCGGACGCGATGACGTTGATTGTGGTCGGGAATGTGGATAGCCGCGCTATCGCCGAGCAGATTGGTAAAACCTTCGGCGAGCTGAAAGGGAAACGCCAGACGCCTGCGCCGGTTGCGACGCTGTCGCCGCTGCCGCGCCAGTCGGTTAGCCTGATGAGCGAGGGTGTCACCCAGGATCGTTTGTCGATCATGTGGGACTCCGCCTGGCAACCGATTCGCGAGTCCGCCGCCCTTGAGCGTTACTGGCGTGCGGATTTGGCGCGTGAAGCCCTGTTCTGGCATATCCAGCAGAACCTGAGCAAAAACAACGCCAAAGAGATTGGTCTCGGTTTTGACTGCCGGGTATTGTTCCAGCGGGCGCAATGCGCCATTAACGTTGATTCACCCAATGACAAGCTCAATACCAATGTCGGCGTGATTGCGCGTGAGCTGGCGAAAGTGCGCGAGAAAGGGCTGCCGGAAGAGGAATTTAAAGCGCTTATCGCGCAGAAAAACCTTGAGCTGCAAAAACTGTTCGCCACCTATGCGCGCGCCAGTACCGATATTCTGATCAGCCAGCGGATGCGTTCTTTGCAAAACCAGGTGGTGGATATTGCGCCGGAGCAGTATCAAAAGCTGCGCCAGAACTTCCTGAACAACCTGACGCCGCAGATGCTGAATCAGGATCTGCATCAGCAGCTTTCACAGGATATGGCGCTGGTGTTGCTGCAGCCGAAAGGCGAGCCGGAGTTCAACATGAAGGATTTGCAGGCAACGTGGGATGAAGTGATGGCACCGCCAGCGGATAACGCCGCAGCACCTGCTGCCAGTGGTGACGAAAGCCATTCTGACGTCTCGGACATTCCTCCGCAGCAGTAGTTTAGCCACCCCTCTCCGGTAAAGGAGAGGGGTGAACAGCGTTATTGCGGCATGGCATCGCGCGGAATAATCGCGCCGCGATACTGAATAACCGTACTGGCGGTTAAATGCCCGCGTTTTGCCGCTTCTGTCGCATCGCCACCGGTCAGACGTACCGACAGGTAACCCGCGCTGAAGGAATCCCCAGCTGCTGTGGTATCAATCACTTTCTCTTTTGGCAGTTTCACCGCCGGAACTTCCACCAGCGCTTCACCCGCAATCGCCACCAGGCAGGAGTCTGCGCCGCGCTTGATAACCACTTCTTTTACGCCCGCGCGCTGCGTGCGTTCGATAACTTCTTCCACCGGTTTCTCGCCCCACAGCAGGTCTTCGTCATCCAGCGTCAGGAACGCGATATCCGTGCAAGCCAGCATTTGCTGATAAACCTGACGCGTCTCTTCTTTGCTGGCCCACAGGCGCGGACGGTAGTTGTTATCAAAAATCACTTTGCCGCCATTCGCACGGCATGCCTGCAACAGCGACAACAGCTTGTTGCGGCTTGCCGGGCTAAGAATGGCAAGGCTGATGCCGCTCAGGTAGAGGTAATCGAAGGTCGCAAGTTGTTCGCAGATAGCCGCAGACTGCTCGCTCTCCAGCCAGAATTTGGCGGCTGCTTCGTTACGCCAGTAGTAGAAAGTACGCTCGCCGGTGCTGTCGGTTTCGATGTAATAGAGGCCAGGCAGGCGGTTTTCCATACGTTGCGTCAGGCTGGTATCGACGTCCTCGCTTTGCCAGGCATCCAGCATCTGCTGGCTGAAATTGTCGGTGCCAAGCGCGGTAACATAGTGCACGGAAAGCGCCGCAGGATTGACCTGGCGGGCGATATAAACAGACGTGTTAAGCGTATCGCCACCAAAGCCACGGTTCACTTCCGTGCCTTTTTGTGACAGTTCAATCATGCATTCGCCAATGACGGCAATTTTCCTGGACATAGTCATCAACCTGGATCAGATAAATTAACGGTAGTGTGCGTTGTGGGTGATTCGTGGTCAACTATATTAAAACAACGTTCCAGTATTTTTTTGAGCTAAAGCCTGTTCCAGGCAGATTTCCCGTCGGCGGTTTTTAAATTTGCCCGCAGACGGAGCGTAAAGTTATCGACACGCCCGCCGATAACTCATTGACGAATTCCTCCCGGTCATCGCCTTCGACAGGACAGCAGAAATGAAGTTAAAGCAGGTCATCCAGCAGCTAAACATTCCGGAAGCAAGCATTGAAAGCTTGCAGGAGCGTCGTTATTGGCTGCAATGTGAACGTGCTTATACTTATCAGCCCATCTATAAAACCGATGGTCGTCTGATGGCGGTTGAAGTATTAACCATTGTCACCCATCCGTCGCAGCCGGAAACGCGCATTGCGCCGGATCGCTATTTTTCCGAAGTGGCGGTGCGCCAGCGTGTTGATGTGGTGCATGAGCAAGTGGCGCTGCTGGCGGAACAAAAAGCCTTCTTCCTCAGCAATGATGTGCTGGCCTCGGTGAATGTTGACGGCCCAACCCTGCTGGCGATGCGCCAGGATACCGATCTGATGGCGTTGATTAATTCACTGCCGTGGATCCGCTTTGAACTGGTCGAACATATCCGGCTACCGCAGGATTCGACGTTCGCCTCGATCAGCGAAATTGGTCCGCTGTGGCTGGACGACTTCGGCACCGGCATGGCGAATTTTTCTGCGTTAAGCGAAGTGCGTTACGACTACATCAAAGTGGCACGCGATCTGTTCATCATGTTGCGTAAAACGCCGGAAGGGCAAAACCTGTTCACCATGCTGTTGCAGTTGATGAACCGCTATTGCCAGGGCGTGATTGTCGAAGGCGTGGAAACGCTGGAGGAGTGGCGCGATGTGCAGGATTCACCGGCTTATGCGGCGCAGGGCTATTTTCTCTCCCGTCCGGTTCCTTTAGCCAAACTTGAACACGTGATACTCGAGCTGTAACCGCAGCCCTTTCTGCGAGCCTCTACTATCTTTATGACAGGTAAGGCTTTAAAGGAAAGGCAGAACGATGACAAAAACGAGTAAAGCGATTATCGCCGTCTTCGCGACGTTGCTGTTGCTGATTGTGGTCGCCATTATCATCATCGCCACATTCGACTGGAACCGCCTCAAACCCACCATTAACGAAAAAGTCTCCACGGAGCTTAACCGTCCGTTCGCTATTCGCGGCGATTTGGGCGTGGTGTGGGAACGACAAAAAGAGGAAACCGGCTGGCGCAGCTGGGTTCCATGGCCGCATGTTCACGCCGACGATATTATGCTGGGCAACCCGCCGGGTATCGACGAAGTGACAATGGTGCATTTACCCCGCGTTGAAGCCACCCTCGCGCCGCTGGCGCTGTTCACCAAAACCGTTTACCTGCCGTGGATCAAACTGCAACAGCCCGATGCCAGGCTGATACGTCGCTCGGAAAAGCTCAACAACTGGACCTTCACGCTCGCCAGCGACGCCAACAAAGACGCAAACGCGCAGCCTTCGAGTTGGTCATTCCGGCTGGATAACATTCTTTTTGATCGCGGGCGTATCGCCATTGATGATGCGCTCAACCGCTCTGATATCGAGATTCTGGTAAATCCCTTAGGCAAGCCGCTGCCGTTTAGCGAAGTGACCGGCAAAAGCGACAGCAAAGTCAACGCCGGGGATTACATCTTTGGTCTGACGGCGAAAGGGCGTTACAACGGCCAGCCGGTGTCCGGCAGCGGCAAAATTGGCGGCATGCTGGCGCTGCGCAGCGAAGGCACACCTTTCCCGGTGCAGGCGGATTTCCGCTCCGGTAACACGCGCGTGGCGTTTGTCGGCACCATCAACGACCCAATGAACATGGGCGGTGCCGACCTGCAACTCAAGTTCGGTGGTAACTCCCTTGGCGAACTGTATGACTTAACCGGCGTGTTGCTGCCGGACACGCCGCCGTTTGAAACCGATGGCCATCTCATCGCGAAGCTCAACAACGAAAAAGGGTCGGTGTATGACTATCGCGACTTTAATGGTCATATCGGCGAAAGCGATATTCATGGCACGCTGCGCTACACCACCGCTAAACCGCGTCCAAAACTGGAAGGCGACGTTGAATCGCGCCAGTTACGGCTGGCAGATTTAGGGCCGCTGATTGGTGTCGATTCCGGCAAAGGCGCTGAGCAGTCGAAACGCACCGAGCAGCAAAAGGGCGAGAAAGCAGGGCAACCGGCAGACAAAGTGCTGCCGTATGACCGCTTTGAAACCGACAAATGGGACGTAATGGATGCCGATGTGCGCTTTAAAGGCCGGCGGATTGAGCATGGCTCAACGTTACCCATCAGCGACTTGTCGACCCACATTCTGCTGAAAGATGCCGACCTGCGCCTGCAACCGCTGAAATTTGGTCTTGCGGGCGGCACCATCTCATCGAATATCCATCTCGAAGGGGATAAAAAACCGATGCAAGGTCGGGCGGAGATTCAGGCGCGGCGGCTGAAGCTCAAAGAGTTGATGCCTGATGTCGAGCTGATGCAGAAAACCCTGGGCGAGATGAACGGTGACGCAGAGCTTCGCGGCGTGGGCAACTCCGTAGCGGCGCTGCTGGGTACCAGCAATGGCAACCTGAAACTGTTAATGAACGACGGGGTAGTCAGCCGTAACCTGATGGAAATTCTTGGTCTTAACGTCGGCAACTATATTGTCGGTCAGTTGTTTGGCGATGACGAAGTGCGGGTAAATTGTGCCGCAGCGAACCTCGATTTAGTCAACGGCGTCGCGCGTCCGCAAATCTTCGCCTTTGATACGGAAAACGCGCTGATTAATATTACCGGCACCGCCAGCATGGCGTCGGAACAACTTGACTTAACCATTGATCCTGAAAGCAAAGGCGTGCGTATTGTCACGCTGCGTTCACCGCTCTACGTACGTGGCAGCTTTAAAAACCCGCAGGCGGGGGTGAAACCCGGGCCGTTGATTGCGCGTGGTGCGGTGGCGGCAGCGCTGGCAACCCTGGTCACCCCGGCGGCGGCATTGCTGGCGTTGATCTCGCCATCGGAAGGCGAGCAGAATCAGTGCCGGGCGATTTTGTCACAGATGAAACACTAGGAAGCACAACGGGAAGTGGCCCTCTCTTCAGCGAAGAGAGGGCAAAAAGGTTACAGCGACTGGTGTTTAGTTTCGTGGGTCAGCAGCAGCGCGATAAGCGTTAACGTGGCCATCGCGGCCAGGTAGAACCCGACATACATCAGACCATAATTGGCCTGCAGCCAGGTGGCGATATAAGGTGCCACCGATGCGCCGAGGATCGACGACACGTTGTAAGAGAACGACGCGCCGGTATAACGCACTTCCGTCGGGAACAACTCCGGCAGCAGCGCGCCCATCGGACCGAAGGTCAGCCCCATCAGGCTCAGGCCGATCAGCAGGTAGGCCATCACCAGCACCGGGCTACCGGAACCGAGCAGCGGCGGGAAGACAAACAGCGCGAACAGGATGATAAGCGTGGTGATGATCACCATGCTTTTGCGGCGACCAAAGGCGTCCGCCAGCAGACCCGCCACCGGCACCATCACACCGAAGCCAATCACCGCCATCATCAGCATCCACAGCACTTCGTTACGCGGCAGGCCCAGGCCCTGCGGCGAGGTGCTGAAGGTCATGGAATAGACCGTCATGATGTAGAACAGCGTATAGGTCGCCAGCATGATAAAGGTGCCCAGCACGGTAACGCGCACATGTTTGGTCAGCAGCGTGCCCAGCGGCACTTTCACCTGTTTCTTCGCGGCGGCGACTTTGGCAAATACCGGTGTTTCATGCAGCGAAACGCGAACGTACAGGCCAATCAGCACCAGCACGGCGGAGAAGATGAACGGCACGCGCCAGCCCCACGCCATAAACTGCTCATCGGTCAGTAACCAGGAGAGCAGCAGGAAGGTGCCGTTCGCAAAGAAGAAGCCAATCGGCGCGCCCAGTTGCGGGAAAGAGCCGTACAGCGCGCGTTTGCGCGGCGGGGCGTTTTCCGTGGCCAGCAGCGCCGCGCCGCCCCATTCACCGCCCAGCCCCAGACCCTGGCCGAAACGCGCCAGTGCCAGCAGCAACGGTGCCATCACGCCAATGGTTTCGTACCCCGGCAGCAGACCAATCAGCACGGTTGAGATCCCCATCGTCAGCAGCGAGGCCACCAGTGTCACTTTACGGCCAACGCGGTCGCCGAAGTGACCAAACACGGCGGAACCAATCGGGCGCGCAATAAAAGCAATGGCGAAGGTCGCCAGCGACTGTAGCGTGGCGGCCGTCGGGTCGCCCTGCGGGAAGAAGATATGCGGGAATACAATCACCGCAGCGGTGGCGTAAATATAGAAATCGAAGAACTCGATGGCGGTGCCAATCAGAGACGCAACGACGACTTTATTACGTGAATTTACCGGGGGATTTTCCTGCTCGTTGTCGAAAGTTGTGGCTGTAGCTTGCATAGAATTTTCTTATTTTTGCGCGAACGAACGACCATATTAGCCACAGCAAAAGCGACATTTCAATCTGTAACAAACCGGGTTTTCGCGCAAAAAACCGGCAAAAAGCGAATAATTTTCAGACTCACGATTTACCTTCTATGAAATGCTTCACAGATTTTAATAATCAGAGAATAAAACTGGTTTTTGGTTAAATAAAAGTTACGGACTGGATTTTCATGCTGAAATCGCCAGGCGGGCTGAAATATTCCATTTCCTTCAGCCCGATAGCAGTGTTAGTGGTGGGTTTTGTCCGGCATGCGCGGGTCACCTTTGTACTGCGCGGTGGCGATCCACGCGGCGCAAAACAGCGTCAGGCGAGCAAAGAAGTAGAAGAACGCCATCAGCCCGAGCACCGAACCAAACGCCGCGCCGGAAGGCGATTTGACCAGCGATGGCAGCGTCCAGGTCATGATGATTTTGATCACTTCGAACCCAATTGCCGCGAGAAATGTGCCGCGGATCAGCGCCTTCTTACGCGGACGGTGGCGCGGCAAACGCCAGAAGATCCAGAAGAAGAGCAAATAGTTCGCGAAAATCGAAATAGTCAGGCCAATCAGCCGCCAGGCCGGTTTCAGCCATTCAATGTAATCCAGGTGCAGCGCGTTGATGATCAACTGCTGCGCGGAGCCCGCCACCGACGTTATGGAAAGCGTCACGATCAGCGCGACTAACAGACCAATCAGCGAAATGAAGTCGCGGAAATACTTTACCCAGATTTTTTCTTCATCCTGCGCGTTACGCTCCCAGACATCGCGCGACTGAGCGCGGATTGCCTCGCGCAGGTTGCCGGTCCAGTTGACGCCGGAATAGAGGGCGATAGCCAGCCCGACAATCCCTACCGTCGTGCGCTGCTGCACGGCAATATTGAGGGTGTTTTGCAGTGTTGAAGCCATCGTCGGATCGCTCACGCTCATCAGGATCTTATTGAAAATATCCTGCAACAGCGTCGGGTGCGAGGCGAGCACAAAACCGGCGGCGGCAAACGACACCATCATGATGGGGATCATCGACAGAAACGAGAAGTAGGTGATCGCCGCGCCAAACTGGTTGCCCATGCGGTCGTTAAAACGTTCCGTCGCGCGGATCAGGTGCGCCACCACAGGCCAGCGCTGGATCTTTTGCACCATGTCGGTGAGGGATGCCAGCGTGGTACTGGCGGCTGAAGGGGCAGAGTGTTTCTTTTCGGTGGGCTGCTCAGCCATCTTCCTGACGGGTTCGTAGTCGAGGTCTTGCGTCGGGCGTTTTTCATGATTTTCCGGCGTCATCAGGTCTGTTTTCCTTCTCCTGAATGTGTGGTAACTGAAATTATAGCTGCTAGTGGTCGACGTAATCCTTCAGTACGGTCGCCAGCCACTCCATAAACAGATGCACGCGGCGCGATAAATTACGGCGGTGCGGGTAAATCAGCGAAACCGGCATCGGTTCAGCGCGGTATTGCGGCAGGATCTCCACCAGCTTCCCCGCCCGCAGCGCTTCGCGTACGCCAACGCGCGGCACCTGAATAATCCCTAATCCGGCCAGACAGGCAGCCTGGTATGTTTCGGTGCTGTTCACCGTCAGTATGCCGCCGGTTTTCACCCAGTGTGTCTGTTTATCCTGCCAGACCTCAAAGCCTGGCGGGCGCGTACCAAGGTTAACGGCGTAATGCACCAGCGCGTGGGAGGATAAATCGTCGAGCGTTTCCGGGTAGCCAAAACGCGCCAGATAATCGGGGCTGGCGCAGTTAATGACCGACAGCCGCCCGAGCTGGCGGGCGATCAGACCGGAATCTTTGAGCGTGCCAACGCGCACGACGCAGTCGAACCCTTCGCGAATAATATCCACCAGCCTGTCGCTGCTGCTGAGCTCCAGTTCAATGCCGGGATATTGTTGCAGGAAAGCGGGCAGGCGCGGGATCAGCAGATTTTTCGCCACCCCGACCGGCATATCGACGCGCAAACGGCCGCTGATGCTTGATGGATCATGCAGGAACATACCGTCGAGCTCATCCATATTCGCCAGCAGATCTTTCGCCCGCTCGTAGTAAACCATGCCGTCCTGCGTGAGCTGGACGCGGCGTGTGGTGCGGTGCAACAACTGGGTGCCGAGGTGCGTCTCCAGCGCCTGGATCTGGCGCGATACGCTACCCTTAGGAAGCCCCATCGAGTCCGCCGCGCGGGAAAAACTCTCCAGTTCCGCCACGCGGATAAACAGTTGCATTGCGTAAATTTTATCCATCATCACGCTCGATTGTTGCCTGTAATGAAACAGTGAAGCGTAATTTAGCACCTTTATTGTTTATTCGTCAGCTAATAAGCTCTTTTCACGGTCTCACATCAGCGAAAACGAGGTTTCTTATGACACAACATATTGCTTTAGTGACAGGTGGCAGCCGCGGTTTGGGTAAAAACGCGGCGCTGAAGCTGGCAGCGAAAGGAACGGGTATTATCCTGACCTACAACAATAATGCCGAAGAAGCGCAGAATGTGGTGCGTGAAATTGAGCAAAAAGGCGTGAAAGCGGTGGCATTGCAGCTTAACGTCAGTGATATCACCGGATTCGATGCTTTTGCGCGCAACGTGCAGGAACAGTTGAAATCGGTATGGCAGCGCGAAACGTTTGATTATTTATTGAACAATGCTGGCATCGGTATCAGCGCAACTTTCGCCGAAACCAGCGTTGAGCAATTTGATCAACTGGTGAATATCCATTTCAAAGGCCCGTTCTTCCTGACGCAAAGCCTGCTGCCGCTGCTGAAAAATGGCGGGCGCATCCTGAATGTTTCCAGTGGCCTGGCGCGTTTTTGCCAGCCGGGCTATGCGGCGTATGCGTCAATGAAAGGGGCAATGGAAGTGCTGACCCGTTACCAGGCGAAGGAGCTTGGCGCGCGGGGCATTTCGGTGAATATCATTGCGCCGGGGGCGATTGAAACCGATTTTGGCGGCGGGGTAGTGCGTGATAATGAGCAGGTTAATCAACACATTGCTGCGCAAACCGCGTTGGGTCGTGTCGGCCTGCCGGATGATATTGGCGATGCGATTGCCGCACTGCTGAGCGACGAGCTAGCATGGATGAATGCGCAACGCGTGGAAGTGTCGGGTGGGATGTTCCTGTAAGACTGTCACGCCCGGCAGGGTTCGCTGCCGGGCGTGCAGCTTTACTGTTTCTGAAAATGCGTTACCCGGATACGCACCGGTTGCTGTTTTTTATCCAGCGAGCCGCTGATGCCGACCAGTTCATCCGGCGACACGGATTTACCATCAAATATCGCCGCTGGAATATAGACCTGAACCTGATCGGTTTTGTCGCGGAACAGGTAAAGATCACCGCTCTCCTTCTCAACCAGGTTACCGCGCAGCGAGACGGACGCGCCATCATGCAGGGCTTTTGCCTGTTTGACGGTCATGGTGCGCGCATCTTCCATGCCGCGATAGCCGTCATCCATTTTATGCGGCGGTGGCGGCGCTTTGTCCGCTTTCAGACCGGGTGCATCTTCTGCGAATGCCGTCATGGAGAACAGCGCCACCAGACTGGCGGCAAGCACAATTTTCTTCATAACCTCTCCTGAATATTGCCGGAACACGTCCTTAAGCCTGGCAGAGCATAGCGAACTATGCTGACGAATTATCGTTTTTCGTCATATTCGTGGTGCAGTAAGCCAAACAGCCAGTCGTTATGCCAGCGTCCTGCCAGCCAGTAGGACTCGCGCAATTCGCCTTCGAGAATAAAGCCGGTTTTTTCCAGCAAGTGTCGGGACGCGTGGTTTCCCGCCGTTACGGTAGCGGTGAGCTTACGAATGCCGCCTTCGCTGAAGGCGTAATCACACAGCGCTTTCAGCGACTCCTGGCCATAGCCTTTGCCCTGTGCGGCACACGCGAACAGAAAGCCGACTTCGGCGCAGTCATCCTCGCGGTGAATATAACCGGTGACGCCCAGCGGTTCGTTTGTCGCCGTGTCGCGTACCAGCAGGCAGAGCCAGTGTCGGCTGCCGGGGGACCAGGGGGCCAGCCGGGCGTCGAATGCTTCACGGATCTCATGTTCACTGCGGGCATCGGCAACGTAGCGCATTACCTGCGGATCTTGTTGCAGTGAAAGAAAGAATGGCCATGCTGCTTCTGTTATTGGCGAACAGGTCAGTCTTGGGGTAAAAAGCATTAACACAGTGAATATCTCCTGCTGTTTTTTTTTCGGCTTGAAACCACTATCACTGATAATAATCGTCAACTGAGCTATCTTTTACTTATTCATAAATAAAGAAAAAATTAAGCGCTCAGGTTGGCCAGTTAATTGTTTCTTCAGTTGTACTTAAAGGAAAATAATGACTCTTTCTGCCCCATTGAATACGGGTGAACAGTTTGAAAAATGCATTGCTATTATTCGCGAGGCGTCTGTTGAAATCTTATTGCTGCTGAATGTGCATTTTGATGAAGGTAAAGACCCTCGCTGGTTTTTGGAACAACTGGATGTTGCGCGCCTGAGTTTGGGTGGCTGGGGCGCGGTGGCTAAACGACTAAAACTCAACGATGCGGAATTAACACAGTTCACTTTACAGCTTCGTCACTTGCAGCAGCTCGTTCCGCGTTATGAGAACGGGCAGAATGTGACGGAAAATCAGCTTATTGCAGCGCTGCGATTTATTAGCGCGCTGGAAAACCTGCGTAATAAGCAGAAGTTGCTGAGCTACAACACCGCCTTGCCGTCGGATGATGCGCAGCAGCGGCAAGGGCTACAGCAGCTACGCGCCATGGAAACGATGATTAAATCGCTGGTGATGCAGGTGTGGCCGGATAGCGAAAAGCTGCGTAATCACCTGAAAACACAGTTTGGTGCCGATCGTGTGCGGCGCTGGCTACGGCTTGGCGATCACAACGATGTCCTGAGCGGCATGCGGTTTAGCGAGCTGGCGCTGTTGCTGATAGATAAAAAAGAGTTTAGCCAGCGTTATGCCCGGCTGTTTAATGACGCCTCGGAACTGAACCTGCTAGTGGAACCGCGCAAAACGTTGCAAACCTTTCTGGATGACATTCGCCAGATGCGTGCAAGCGTGGTGTCAGGACAGCCGCTCACCTCTAATCAGCTGCTCTTATTGAACAGCTATTATCCGCAAATTACCGGACCGGTTCAGCGCGCGTTCGACGAGGGGCGCACGCAAACCAATCCCGCTGAAATACTGCGTGAGGCCGGCGGGGATTTAGACGCTTACTGGGAGCAGACGCGGAAAAAAGACCGCGCTGCCGGAGGTGATGCGATGCCGATGCGTGACAGTATTGATAAACCTGCAAAACGATCGGTGCGCAGCCGCGAAGAGCGCGACCAGATGCTCTCCGGCGTGCTGTGGAGCGCGGTCGGTGTGATGGTATTGCTGATGGCGATTGGCGCCTTCTGGATGTTTACCAGCGGGATGTCTGGACCGGTGGCGCGTCAGACCCGGGTTACCGTGCCGATTGCCGAGGATCGCGAACGCCCCTCACCGAAAGAGGAACTCAGCCGCCTGGGACTGCCGCGCGACGAAAATAACTTCCGCGCGGCGATTGATCGCAACGATACGCGCGTGGTGTCGCTGTTTTTACGCACCGGGATGAACTGGAAACTCTCCTGGACGGAAAACGCGGTGATAGCGGATTACAACGATGTGCTGGATCTGCTGCTGCGATATCGCCTGCAAATGGATGAAAACCGCCCTTGTCGCCGTTTTATCGCGACGCTGACCCATGAAATGGCGGTGAACAATAAAAAGCTGACCTCGATTACGCGCGACTATCTACGCGCGTTTTGTACCGTCAAGCCGGTGGTAGATCGCCAGCGGTATGAGATGGAGCAAGCGCAGTTACGTTTCGAAGCCGATCCGTCGGATGAAAACCGCAAGTGGTCGGATATTCAGACCTCGATTTATGAGGTAATTGATTAATTTTCGCAGGTGCATACTTTCGTGTTACGCACAGCAACCTGGCACATCATGGCGCTTACAAGCGTAAGCGACCAGGATGCACCAGCATAGCCAATGACGTGATAGCGCGCCGCTGAAGCGGCAGCTTACGGTTCGCCGTACAAACCGATAAGGCGGCGCACCACACCATTCGTCCAGCCGAAACCATCCTGCAACGGGTATTCACCCCCGCCACCTTCTCGCGGCGTACTGCTGGCGATATGGTACTTCTCAATCAGCTTGTGGTGCTGCTGATAGTAGTGATTCACCGTCTGCAACCAGCTATGGGCGATCTCATTGCCCAGCGAGTCGTTACCGTACATTTTGAAGCCCTGAATCGCCATCCATTGCAGCGGTGCCCAGCCGTTGGGTTTATCCCACTGTTCGCTGGTTTCGTACTCTGTTGCCAGAATACCGCCAGGCGTCAGCAGACGCGCTTTTACGGCGTCCGCCAGCCGCTCTGCCTGCTCATGGGTCGCCATGCCAACATACAGCGGGACAATACTGGCCGCGGAAAACAGCGCCATCTGCTCACGACGCCAGTCGTAGTCACGATAACAGCCATTCTCGTCATCCCACAGATAGCGGTTTACCGCCGCGCGGCGATCGCTCGCTTTCTGGCGGAACAGCGCTTCGCGTTCTCTGTCGCCTTTCAGCCCGGAAATATTGGCAATAGCGCTTTCCAGTTTGAACAGAAACGCGTTCAAATCAATCGGGATGAACTGCGTGGTGCGAATGCTCGCCAGCCGTTGCGCATCGCGCAGCCAGCGTGAGGAGTAGTCCCAGCCGGAAGCCGCACCCGCGCGCAAATCGCGATAGACTTCACTTGCCGGTCGCCCGGAATGACGCGCCGTTTCAACGTCCTCAAGCCAGGATTCATCACGCGGCGTGTCGCGGTCGTCCCAGTAACGGTTGAGCAACGAACCGTCCGGCATACGCACCGCGTGGCGGTACGCCTGGTTCAGCGCCAGCGATTCGGCGCCATCCATCCAGAACGCGTACTCCATTAACAGATGATCAAGATAGCGCCGCGCACCGCGTACGCCGTCCTCTTCAAACAGCTCAACCATCAGCGCGAAAACGGGTGGCTGCGAGCGGCTCAGGTAATAGGTGCGGTTGCCGTTCGGAATATGACCGTAACGCTCAATCATCCACGCGAAGTTATCCGCCATACAGCGCAGCAAATCATCGCGCCCGCTCTCTGCAAGGCCAAGCATGGTGAAGTAGGAATCCCAGTAGTAGGTCTCGCGGAATCGCCCGCCGGGCACAATATACGCCTGCGGCAGCGGCAGCAGGGAAGACCACGGAATGTGATCCTGTGGCTCGCGGGTGAGGATCGGCCACAACTGGTCGATATGCTCTTTTAATGAGTTCTCCGGATTGGAGACGTACGCTTTGGAGTAGTCCTCCGGCATCCAGAAATGCGCTTTCACGAATTGGCGCAGATCGAACTCCGGTTTGCGTTTGATTTTGCGATAGCGAATCAGAATATCGAGCGGATCCATTTTCGGCGCGCAGTCGGGAAAGGTTTTGCTGTCGGCAAAAATACGCGACGACTGCACGTGTTCAAACAGTTCAAGATAACGATCGGCAGGGGTTAGCGCGTCGGACGCCGGTAACCCTTCGATCATTTCCGGCTCCGGCTCCGCCTCGATCATTTCATCCAGTTTTAACTCGCACGGATCGGTTTCGTAGACGATCTCTTCCTCAATCACGAACTCGACGGATTCTGCGCTTTGTAGTTTCTGGTTGAACATAAGGATTATGGCCTCCGGATGTCGTCGTAAAAAATTACGGGTGCTGCCCGGCTATCTATTAAGCGTAGACATTCGCTTCGATCCGTGAAGGACGAAGTGTGCGGTTGATCACATTTTAGCGTGGTAAGGAATAAACGCCAAAACCCACAACCTACTGATTAATAGTGTATAAAACGTACTGAAGCTCATTTAACGCCGCGGCGAAATTAGGAGCATTCGTTTTGCAACGATTTGTGAACAATCGCCCGCAGAACCTAATCATGGGGTGTAGCCGGTCCGTACCCCCGCAATGACTGAGGAAAAGCCTTTGCAGCTCGTCTCTATTACGTTAGAGCAATGTCTCGATATCCGCCATACGGTACTGTGGCCGCATCTTGCCCGCAATGCTTCACGCGTAGAAGGCGATGAAGACGCCTGGCATTTTGGTGTGGCTGAAGACGGGAAAATTGTCAGTTGTTTATCGGTTTTTATGCTTGATGAACGACGGTGTCAAATCCGTAAATTCGCCACCTTACAAGCGCATCAGCAGCAAGGTTATGGCCGTTTTCTGTTGCAGAGCGTGCTGGAAAAGTTAGTCCGGGCGGGCATTGATTTTGTGCAGCTGGATGCCAGAACGTCGGCGACGGCATTTTACGCGCGCTTTGGCTTTATGCCGCAAGGCGAGCCGTTTTATAAACAAGAAGTGCAGTACATTCGTATGTCACGCACATTGTAAAACCCGGCGACGAACGCCGCCGGGGTAAGGATTACCGCGGGATTTGCTGCGTAATGCAGTGGATGTTGCCACCGCCGAGCAAAATCTCACGCGCCGGAACGCCGGTGATGACGAAATCCGGGAACATCTCTTCGAACAGCGCCTGCGCTGCGCCATCGGTGGCCGGATCCAGCAGCGGGTAAATAATCTGCTGGTTACTGACCAGATAGTTAACGTAAGAGCCCGCCAGGCGGTTGCCTTCGTGGCGCTCAATCGCCGTGCCTTTTTCGACATCACGGGTCTCTTCGGCGCTGGCGAACAGCGGCAGCGGAGACGGCACTTTCCATACTTTCAGCGTACGCCCTTGCGCATCTTTGGTGTTTTCCAGCACCTCAAGTGCGGCAACGGAGCGCGTGTACTGCGGGTCGTTCTGGTCATCTGTCCAGTGCAGGGCCACTTCGCCAGGACGGACGAAACAGCACATGTTGTCGATATGACCGTCGGTTTCGTCATTGAACACGCCTTCCGGCAACCAGATAATCTGCGTCACGCCTAAATAATCGCGCAGTTGCTGTTCGATCTGCGCTTTGCTCAGATGCGGGTTGCGGTTCGGGTTCAGCAAACACTCTGCGGTGGTCAACAATGTGCCTTCGCCATCGACATGAATGGAGCCGCCTTCCAGCACCAAATCGGTGTGATAGCACGGCATCTGGTGATAAGCCGCAACCTGCCCGGCCACCAACTGATCGCGATCCCAGCTTGCATACAAACCGCCATTCAGCCCTCCCCAGGCGTTAAATGTCCAGCTAATACCACGTTTTTCACCCGCGTTATTTATTACCACTGTCGGGCCGGTGTCGCGCATCCAGGCGTCATCGCTTTCCATCTCCACCAGCGTCACGTCCGCAGGCATGGTGGCGCGCGCTTTGGCCATTTCGGCGGCAGGCACGCCCATGATCACCGGCGTGTTGCGTGAAATCGCTTTGGCGACAGCGGCAAACGCCTGCTGCGCCGGCGCGGCGTCAGCACGCCAGTTATCGGTGCGGTAAGGCCAAATCATCCATACCGCCTGATGCGGCGCCCACTCCGCCGGCATGGCGAATCCATCTTTTGTCGGCGTGGTTAGCTGTGACATCGCTTAGCTCCTTACGCTGCCATCGGAGGTGGCAATCGCGCTGTACATATTCGGGCGGCGATCGCGGAACAGCCCCCATGCGGCGCGCTGCGCGGCAATGGCGTCGAGATCGAAGGTGTGCACCAGCACCGCTTCGTCGGTTTTGTTTGCCTGTTCAACCAGCGCACCGGTTTGATCGGCGATAAAGGAAGAGCCGTAGAAGGTCATTTCCAGGCCTTCGATGTATTTGCTGGTTTCGGTGCCAATACGGTTAGATGCAATCACCGGAATGACGTTCGCGGCGGCGTGGCCCTGCTGTACGCGCGTCCAGTGCGGCTGGCTGTCGATATCCGGGTAAGCGGGTTCAGAGCCGATCGCGGTCGGGTAGAAAATAATTTCCGCGCCCTGCAAGGCGAGAACGCGCGCGGTTTCCGGGAACCACTGATCCCAGCAGATGCCGACGCCGATCTTCGCATAGCGGGTGTTCCACACTTTGAAACCGGTGTCGCCAGGGATAAAGAACTGTTTTTCTTGGTACGCCGGGCCATTCGGAATATGGGTTTTACGGTAGGTGTCGAGCACGCTGCCGTCGGCGTCAATCATCACCAGCGAGTTGTAATAGGCGTTGTTGCACTTTTCAAACAGGCTCAGCGGCAGCACCACTTCCAGCTCTTTAGCCAATGCGGAGAAGTGCTTGATCAGGGGGCTATTCGCTACTTCCTGCGCCAGCGCGTAGTGTTCCGGGCTTTGATCGATACAGAAGTAAGGCGCGGCGAACAGCTCCTGAATCAGGATCACCTGCGCGCCTTTGCTGTGCGCTTCACGCACCAGACGTTCAGCGTTTTGAATGTTCTTATCCAGATCCCAGCTACACGCCATTTGCGTTGCGGCGACGGTTACATTTCTCATAAAAAACTCTCCCGTTGTTCTCGGTTCAGGCAGTGCAAATCGTCAGCACTTATTTTGCTGCAAACTATAGCAACGAAATACGTTATGCATAAAATGTATTGTTATCATGAAAACATGAACAGGATGCATAGTGGTGATCGACCTGAATTTGCTGCGGCTGGTACCGATTCTGGCGAAAGAGAAGAGCGTGACTCGCGCGGCGCTGAAAGCGAATCTGTCACAATCTGCCTTTAGCCATGCCCTGAATCGCCTGCGTGAACAGCTCAACGATGAGATGTTTATCCGCACGCGCAACGGCATGGAGCCAACGCCCTACGCCGCGATGATGATCCCGGTGATTGAGAGCGCGCTCAGCAAGCTGGATACCGCCACGCGCGGGCCAAGCCATTTCGACCCGCTGCGCGACGCACACACGTTTTATATTGGCGCGGTGGACTATTTCGAGTTCATGTTTATGCCGGTGCTGACCGCGCGCTTTAAAACCATTGCGCCGAATGTGCGGCTTTCGGTGGATATTCTTTCAGAAACCATCAAGGTTGAGCGGGTGGAGCAGGGGCAACTGGATGCGTTTATCGGCGTCGATAACGTACAACATATTCCCCATTATTTTAATAAACATAAGCTTATCTCCGACCACTTTGTCGCTATCGTCTCGGTCGAACGTACCGATTTGCCGGAACAGCTCACCATGAGACATCTGGTCAGTGAAGCGCAAATCCATTTACCGGCGGTCAGCTCCGGCGCGGATCATATTGACAGTTGGCTGCTCGAACAGCACCTCTACCGGCCGCTGGCGACGGTGGTGCAAAGTTACGCCGTTGGCGGGCGCGTGGCGGTGGCGACCGGCTATTTAATGTGTGTGCCGTTTCGCATTGCCAGGGAACTGGCAACCATGTTGCCGCTGCGCATTATGCAGTTGCCAGAAGGCGCGCCATCGTATGATTTGCTGCTGCTGACACACCGGTTGTTCGACTACCAGCCCGCAGTGCAGTGGTTGATTAACGAACTGAAGGAGGCGAGGATTTAGCGGAAAAATAATTTCACATAAATCGTATTGCTTGAATGCTCCCCTAAAAAGAGCAGAAATGTGTTTTTATTGTCTGCGGTTGATCAGTTCATGTTGATATTATTAGGTTTGCATATATTGAGTTCTTGGTTTTATTTGTCATAAGAATATTCTTAATGAATGGGTGGCGGCGATATTGATGCCAGTGAGTTGTTTCATTGGTGACTATAAAAAATGATAAGATGGTAGATGAAATATTTATTGGTTGATAATTATAGGGATTAAATCCAGAGAGGAAGATGTGGCAGATAATGAAGGTTCGATAAGGTTATTGACATTAGGTGAGTTGTGCCTTGCTAAATCAGTTTTCGGAAATTCAATTCCTTACCACACTGTTTGGATCCACCACGATAGCTATTTCCCGTTGGGACTGCAAAAAAGAGAATTTGCTATGTCACCTAATGGTGAGTTGTATTTTCGGGATTGGTTCAGAGATGATTTTTCACGAGAGAAAATAGATTTACAGCATCTTTTTATTCATGAAATGACACACGTTTGGCAACGAGAACGTGGTATGCAGGTCAGACTCAGAGGTCTTTTCAGCTGGAATGCCGATTACGGCTATCGCTTAGATGGGCGAAGACTCGCACAATATCCGCTTGAACAGCAGGCACAGATAGTGGCTGATAATTTTGTTCTCGAAACATATGGATTAGGTAATTGGATAGAGCTTAAAACGTCAAAGACGGTCACCTCAAGAAATATAGTGCAGCATGAGGCTGATTTGAAAGCTCTTTATAAAGTCGCGTTACGCAATTTCCCAAATGGATTATGAAAATGAAAATATGCGCTAAATATATTCCTTTCTTGTTTCTACCTCTGCTTAGCGGTTGCCCAATGGGAGACCGGCTGGACCAGCGATATAAGCCAGCGGAGACCACCTCTGTTGAAATGAAGAGTGAGCAAATTTGTTTTAGGATCCTCTCTGCTGAAGATTATCAGCCAGTATTTATCAGCATTGCACCGCGCCACACTCCTCATAAAGAGCGTTGGTATCAGCAACATCCTCGCTTATCTGTTAATAACGGTGAAATGTGCATTCCGCCTGGTGTTTATAAATTTCCCGCTAAAGGGCAGTTCGTGGCGAGTTTCACGCTGGAATCGAAAGAAAAAGCAAAAACTACTGAATTTAATACCCGCCGTTTTGATACCGCTTTTGAGATAAAAGAGGGGCACGCAACAGTAATCGAGGTTGATAACAATGAGTTTTAAATGAGACCGTTGCTTCGCTTTGGTACGGTATTTCACTGGCAGGCATAAAGCAGGATAAAAACTACTTCAGCAAAGTTGATTGTTCCGTGTGTAAAATGCGGCTTCATTACTTTTTATAAGAGCCTCACTCGAATAGGTATGGTTCTCTTATAACTTTCGGATGGATATACCGGGATATGAAAGCGCTATTGATTCGCCATCCGCAAACTGAGTGGAACCGGGCGGGTATCATTCAAGGCCGGCTCGATAGCCCGCTAACACCGCGCGGTCGCGAAGAGGGCTACGCTTTGCTTCGCGGGCTGCGGGAGGCGGGGATTCACCCTGACGCTGTTTTCTCATCGCCGCTCGGCAGGGCGCAGCAGATGGCTTTGCTGATTGCTGAGCAATATCAGTGTGATATCTGCCTCGACGAGGCGTTACAGGAGCGGGATTTCGGTGAGTTTGATGGTCGACTGCTGAGCGATATTCGCCGGGAATATCCCCGTTTCGGTGATGATGAGGCTTTTCAACCGCCACAGGGTGAATCGCTGGGGCAGGCCGCGCAGCGGTTGCTCGACTTTTTACACCGCTTGCCGGATCTCTGCTCGCATGACACGGTAGCGCTGGTGTCGCACGGGCAAATTATGCAGGCGGCGATAGCGCAATTGCTGGAAAATTCCCTCGAAAATGTGGCGCGTTACCACCATCCCAATGCCAGTTATTCGTTGCTGGAGATCGACCACGACACCTGCCAGGTGGTGCGCTGGGGAGTGGCCAGCCATTTGCTGCGGCGAAAAAGTTTTTAACTTCAGCGCGCCATACTCACTTCTTAAAAAAACGGATGATCTTTTGCCACAATGACGTTTTGGTTGCAGAGCGTGCCCACGAAGGGTTGAGCAAATCCCCCGGCAGCAGATAGGGGCGATCATCATCATCGCGCAGGTGCGCATTCAGGGCTGTGGCAATCTCCAGCATTTTCTCGTAGAGCGGCTGCGTGGGCGATTTGCTGTAGATTTCGCCATCACGCCACTCCAGCCAGCAGGTTTCTTGCCCTTTCCAGATGACGTGAAATTCGCCATTTCGCCGATCAAAGGCGAGTTCGTCATCGCGGCTAATCAGCGCTACCCACTCTTCGCTGCCGATCGGCTGCGTTTCGCTTTCCGCCCAACATTCCGCCCGGGTGATATGCATTTCCCAGCCCATTGAAGGTTCCTTTTTTGCTGCTGAATAATGTTGCTATTTTTTCAGAAAATCGCGCCGGTAAGACGGTAAAAAAGAGAAGCCCGCCGGGGGCTTCTCTTCGTGTTTAACACACCGTAAAAACGTGCAGCCGCTGCTTAACGCATAGTGACGAATTCTTCTGCGGCTGTCGGGTGGATTGCCACCGTATTGTCGAAGTCTTTTTTGGTTGCGCCCATTTTCAGCGCCACCGCGAAGCCTTGCAGCATTTCGTCCATGCCGGATCCGATACCGTGAATGCCGACAATTTTCTCCTCCGGACCAACGCACACCAGCTTCATACGGCACGGCTGGCGGTGAGTGGTGACGGCGGTATACATCGCGGTGAAGGATGATTTGTAGATTTTCACCTGGTCATCGCCGTACTGCTCGCGCGCCTGCGGTTCGGTCAGGCCAACGGTGCCAATCGGCGGATGGCTGAACACCACGGTCGGAATGTTGCTGTAGTCCAGATGCTCATCCGGCTTGTTGTTAAACAGGCGTTCAGAGAGACGACGACCGGCAGCCACGGCAACCGGTGTCAGTTCCACCGCGCCGGTGTTATCGCCGACCGCGTAAATGCCAGGTACGCTGGTGTTCTGGAATTTATCGACTTCGATATATCCTTTGTCGTTGGTTTTCACGCCAGTGACCGCCAGGTTGAAATTATCGGTTGCCGGTTCGCGGCCAATCGCCCAAATCAGGCTGTCCACGGTTTGTGAACGGCCATCTTCCAGCGTCAGCGTCAGGCTGCCGTCAGCGTTTTTCACCACTTCTTTCGGCACCGCGTGGGTGTGCAGCGTCGGGCCTTCTGCCGCCATCACTTCCACCAGCGTTTCGGTGATGAGCGGATCAAAGCTGCGCAGCGGCGCATGTTTACGCACAAACAGGTGCGTTTCGGCACCCAGGCCGTTGATCACACCCGCCAGTTCCACGGCGATATAACCTGCGCCAACCACCGCGACGCGTTTTGGCAGCGCGGGCAGGGCGAAGAAACCGTCAGAATCAATGCCGTATTCCACGCCCGGAATGTTCGGGTGGCTTGGACGACCACCGGTGGCGATCAGGATATGATCGGCAGTGATCGTTTCGCCGTTCACTTCCACGGTTTTGGCATCGACAAAGCGCGCGAAACCGCGGATCACATCGACATTGTTTTTACCGAGCACGTTATCGTACGAAGTATGAATGCGGTCGATGTAGGCGCTACGGCTGGCGACCAGTTTGCTCCAGTCGAAATGATTCACGGTGGTGTCGAAACCGTAATCCGGGCCGTACAGATGAATCGCTTCAGAAATCTGCGCCGCGTGCCACATCACTTTTTTCGGCACACAACCGACGTTCACGCAGGTGCCGCCAAGTTCTTTTGCTTCGATCAGCGCGCATTTTTGACCGTACATAGCCGCACGGTTTATCGATGCGATACCGCCGCTGCCGCCGCCAATAGCGATGTAGTCGTAATGTTTGCTCATGGTTGTTTCCTTAATCCTGAACGAAGTCGAAAATATTCGCGATTGTAGCGCGCAGCCGAAAAGGTTCCACCAATGGCTGCGATTACTCCGGCACCACCTGGTGAATCAGCGTATGCCCGGTGCCGGCTGGCACCAGTTTGCTGTGCAGCCACGGCAGCACATTGTTCATCTGCGCTTCGAGTTTCCACGGCGGGTTAATCACAATCATGCCGGAAGCGGTCATACCACGCTGGTCGCTGTCCGGGCGCACGGCCAGTTCGATTTGCAGAATGTTACGAATGCCGGTGGCTTCCAGATCGCGCAGCATGCGTTTGATTTGCTGGCGCATCACCACCGGATACCACAGCGCATAAACACCGGTCGCAAAGCGTTTGTGACCTTCGCTGATGCCGCTGACTACCGCCTGGTAGTCGGTTTTCATTTCGTAGGGCGGGTCGATAAGGATCAGACCGCGACGCGAAACCGGCGGCAGCTTGGCTTTTAACTGCAAAAAACCGTCGGCGCGATCAACGCGGGTACGGCTATCTTTCAGGAACTCCTGGCGCAGCAGCGGGTAGTCGCTCGGGTGCAGTTCAGTCAGTTGCAGGCTGTCCTGCTCACGCAGCAGTTCACGGGCGATCAGCGGTGAACCGGGGTAATAACGTAACTGCCCGCTCCGGTTGAAATGGCGCACCACGTTCATATACGGCTCCAGCTCAGCCGGTAAATCATCCTGCTGCCAGATACGGGCAATGCCTTCCAGATATTCGCCAGTACGCTCTGCATGTTCACCGGAAAGCTGATAGCGCCCGGCACCCGCGTGGGTGTCGAGATAGAGAAACGGTTTCTCTTTTTCTTTCAGCGCTTCGATGATCAGGCTCTGAACGGTGTGTTTAAGGACGTCGGCATGGTTGCCTGCGTGAAAGCTGTGGCGATAACTGAGCATGGGTACTGAGATTCCGGAAAATAAACGAGATTTCGCACAGTTTACCGCAGATTAGCGCAGATTACCGTAACACCCGCCCGCTTGTTTCAACGCGGCGCAAAAGGTTTCAAAACATAACCACGTCATAAAACTGTCAAACAACGGCGCTAGCGTCATTTTCAGGCAAGGTAATTGTTTGAATAAAAGGATAAAACATGAAGACTCGTCTCACGCTTTTAACCGTCGCGCTGCTGTTGACTCACCAGGCGCTGGCAAAAGATGTGACTCTCATGCAGGCGCGCGATATCGCGAACACCACGACGCCCGCCTCGGAAAGCCCGGCCTATGTCGCGCTGGAAGCTCAGTCGCTGGCCGGGCTGCGCCAGGCGTTGCAGGGAAACGCTTCCTCGCTCACGCGCGACCAGCTTGAGCATTCTGCCCAGCATCAACAAGCGGACAGCGCATGGTTAAAAGCCCGAGGATATGACTTCCAGGTGAAAGCCAATCAGCAAGCTGGCATCGCGCTGCTCTCCTCATTTAGCGCGTTGCCGAAAACGACGCTGGATGCCAACCTGCAAACGGTCGAAGCGATTAACCTCGACGCGACCAAAGGCCTGCGTCGTCAGGCGCTGGCGGATGCCGAAGGGATCAGTTATCTCTACTTTGTAGCCGATTCACTGGGGCCAAAGCTTGGCAAGGCGTTTCTCACTGCTTATGACAAAGGCGAACTGGGGAAAGCGGCGGCGCTGATCAAAGCCACGGAAATCAGTACCGGCGCGGCGAAAAAGCACTTTGATTACAAACGCCCGTTCCTCATTCCCGGTAACACCATCCACTTGGTGCCGGACGATGTGGTGATAAAAGATAACAAAGCCTACACCGCAGACGGCGGTTCATTTCCCAGCGGGCATACCAATACCGGTTATACCGATTCGCTGTTGATGGCAGAAATGCTCCCGGAACGCTTTGAGGCGCTGATGACGCGCGGTGCGCGCTACGGCTATTCGCGCGTGGTGTTGGGCGTGCATTACCCGCTGGATGTGATGGGTTCACGTATGGTGGCGCAGCGCAATGTGGCGCATTTCCTGAACGACGCGGCTTACCGCGCGATGTTTAATGAAGCCCGCGACCAGTTACGGGCCGCGCTGGAAAAAGAGTGCGGCATGTCCCTTGCGCAATGTGCGCAAAGCGGCGGTAAAGATGACCCTTATCGTGACCCGGCAATGCGTGATTTCTACCGTTTCACGATGACCTACAATTTGCCGCAGCAGAAGGGAGCGGCGAAAGCACTGAAGGTACCGCAAGGCGCTGAGGTACTGCTGGACGCGGCGCTGCCGAATCTCTCCGCCAGCCAACGGCGCGCCTTAATGGTGAAAACGGCGATCCCGGCGGGTTATCCATTATCTGGTGAGACTGACGAGCAGAATTTCTGGCAGCGTGTGGACCTGTCTGCCGCCTTTCAAATGGGGCATAAAACGCGCTGAATTTCACCCTACTCACGCCCGGTGAGCGCAATGCCGCCGGGCTTTTTCTTCGTTGCTGCTTATTGCAGCGATACCCACGCTAAGCGCATCGCGCGGGATTGAAATCTCCTACACTTAACCCCATGCTAGAAAACATTGCCAAGCGCCTAAGCGCTTTATTCACCTCATTCCAAGGACTGCGCATATGACCAACCCTTTATTGACGCCTTTCGTGCTACCGCCGTTTTCTCAAATCCTTCCTGAGCATGTTGTTCCCGCCGTGACCAAAGCGCTGGAAGATTGCCGGAACGCGGTGGAAAGCGTTGTCGCGCAGGGCGGCCCGTATACCTGGGCGAATCTTTGCCAGCCGCTGGCGGAAGTGGATGACCGTCTTGGTCGCCTGTTTTCGCCGGTCAGCCATCTCAATTCGGTGAAAAACAGCCCGGAACTTCGCGAGGCTTACGAACAAACGCTGCCGCTGCTCTCTGAATACAGCACCTGGGTAGGGCAGAACGAAGGGTTATACAACGCCTACCGCGATCTGCGCGATGGGGAGCATTACGCTTCGCTGAGTGTGGCTGAGAAGAAATCGGTAGATAACGCACTGCGTGATTTCAAATTGTCGGGCATCGGCTTGCCGAAAGAGAAACAGAAACGTTACGGCGAAATCGCCGCGCGTCTCTCTGAGCTCGGCAACATCTACAGCAACAACGTGCTGGACGCCACCATGGGCTGGAGCAAGCTCATCACCGATGAAGCAGAGCTGGCCGGTATGCCGGAAAGCGCGCTGGCGGCGGCGAAAGCACAGGCGGAAGCCAAAGAGCAAGAAGGCTGGCTGCTGACGCTGGATATCCCGAGCTATCTGCCGGTGATGACCTACTGCGATAACCAGGCGCTGCGTGAAGAGATGTATCGCGCTTACAGTACCCGCGCCTCCGATCAGGGTCCGAACGCCGGGAAATGGGACAACAGCCCGGTGATGGCGGAAATCCTCGCGCTGCGTCACGAGCTGGCGCAACTGCTGGGCTTTGAAAGTTACGCCTTTAAATCACTGGCTACCAAAATGGCGGAAAACCCGTCGCAGGTGCTGGAGTTTTTAACCGATCTCGCCAAACGTGCGCGTCCGCAGGGCGAAAAAGAGCTGGCGCAGCTGCGCGCTTTCGCCAAAGCCGAGTTCGGCGTGGATGAGCTGCAACCGTGGGATATTGGCTACTACAGCGAAAAACAGAAACAGCATCTTTACAGCATCAGTGATGAACAGCTGCGCCCGTACTTCCCGGAAGAGCGCGCGGTAAACGGCCTGTTTGAAGTGGTAAAACGCATTTATGGCATCACCGCGAAAGAGCGTAAAGATATCGACGTCTGGCATCCGGATGTGCGCTTCTTCGAGCTGTATGACGAGAGCAACGAGCTGCGCGGCAGCTTCTATCTTGATCTCTATGCGCGTGAGAACAAACGCGGCGGCGCCTGGATGGACGACTGCGTGGGGCAGTTGCGCAGAGCCGATGGTTCGCTGCAAAAACCGGTGGCTTATCTCACCTGTAACTTTAACCGCCCGGTCAACGGCAAACCGGCGCTGTTTACCCATGATGAAGTAATTACCCTGTTCCATGAATTTGGGCATGGCTTGCACCATATGCTGACTCGTATTGAAACCGCCGGCGTGGCGGGTATCAGCGGTGTGCCGTGGGATGCGGTCGAGCTGCCGAGCCAGTTTATGGAGAACTGGTGCTGGGAGCCGGAAGCGCTGGCGTTTATCTCCGGTCATTATGAAACCGGCGAACCGCTGCCGCAGAAGCTGCTGGATAAAATGCTGGCAGCGAAGAACTACCAGGCGGCGATGTTTATTCTGCGCCAGCTGGAGTTCGGCCTGTTCGACTTCCGTCTGCATGCTGAGTTCAGCCCGGAACAAGGAGCGAAAATCCTCGAAACACTGGCAGAAATCAAACGCCAGGTCGCGGTAGTGCCGGGACCGTCGTGGGGGCGCTTCCCGCATGCGTTCAGCCATATTTTCGCTGGCGGTTACGCGGCAGGTTACTACAGCTACCTGTGGGCCGATGTGCTGGCGGCGGATGCGTTCTCCCGCTTCGAAGAAGAGGGGATTTTCAACCGCGAGACCGGGCAGTCGTTCCTCGATAACATCCTCACTCGTGGCGGTTCGGAAGAGCCGATGGAGCTGTTCAAACGCTTCCGTGGCCGCGAGCCGCAGATTGACGCGATGCTTGAGCATTACGGTATCGAAGGCTAACGCATTGAAAATTTGTTTGCTGGATGAAACAGGCGCCGGAGACGGCGCCTTATCTGTTCTTGCGGCCCGCTTTGGGCTGGAGCAGGACAATGACAACCTGATGGCGCTGGTGCTCACACCGACGCATCTGGAGCTACGTAAGCGCGACGAACCGAAGCTCGGTGGGATTTTTGTCGATTTCGTGGCAGGCGGCATGGCGCACCGGCGCAAGTTTGGCGGCGGGCGCGGTGAAGCGGTGGCGAAAGCGGTCGGCATCAAAGGCAGCTATCTGCCGGAAGTAGTGGATGCGACTGCGGGGCTGGGACGCGATGCGTTTGTGCTGGCGTCGGTGGGTTGCCGGGTGCGGATGCTGGAGCGCAATCCGGTTGTTGCCGCGTTGCTGGAAGACGGCCTGAATCGCGGCTATGCCGATGCGGAGATTGGCCCGTGGTTGCGTGAACGGTTGCAGTTGATTCACGCCTCCAGTCTGACGGGGTTGGCGGATATTACGCCGCGCCCGCAAGTGGTTTACCTCGACCCGATGTTCCCGCATAAGCAAAAAAGCGCGCTGGTGAAAAAGGAGATGCGGGTGTTTCAGTCGTTGGTTGGCCCGGATCTGGATGCCGATGGTTTACTGGAGCCCGCGCGCCAGCTCGCCATCAAACGCGTGGTGGTTAAACGTCCGGATTACGCGCCGCCGCTGGCGGGGATCGCGACCCAATCGGCGGTCGTCACGAAGAGCCATCGCTTCGATATCTACCCCGGTTCGGGAGAGTAAGCAGGCGGCGGCATGGATTGCGCTCTGTAAGGGTGTACCAAAAACCTGCCACATCTGTGGGCTTAACCCGACAACGCGGCGCCAACGCCTGTTGATAGGCACGTGGAGTTTGCCGTGAGCAATAAAAAGCCCGGCCGCATTGCGCGGGCCGGGCAGTATTTAGCCTAACGTTAAGCCGTTAGCGAAATATCAGTCTTCTTCTTCATCCCGCAGCGGGACAATCAGCATATCAACGTGCACGGTGTTAATAAGCTGGCGTGCGGAAGACATCAATTTGCTCCAGAAGTCCTGATGGTGGCCGCATACCACCAGATCCATATCGTATTTTTTAATCGCATCCACCAGCACTTGCCCCAGATCGCCGCTGCCGCTCAGGGTTTCAGTGATCGGGTAACCCGCGTTGGTGGAAAGCTCTGTCAGCGCCTGATGCGTTTCGTCGGAGATACGTTTTTGCATATCGCCGAGGTTAACGTCGATAAGGCCTGTATAAAGATCGGAGTAGTTTACATCGACATGAATCAGGGAAATTTTCGCGTTGTACGGTCGCGCCATGGATACCGCTTTCTCAACCAGCAATTTGCTTTCGGGGGAGAGATCGACTGCGATAAGGATATGTTTGTAAGCCATAGTGTTACTCCTTCCATAAGTTGTCGATGACCATCGGGGTTATACCCCCTGATGCTGTTGCACTGCGCCCGCATCCTGCGTTTCACGTGAGCGTAGCGCCCGGCCTTAAAGATCTCATTGTGAAGATATTTCTACCTTATAACGCTCTTTTAGTACCGTCAATCAACCTGGATCACGATTCACTTAAGCCAGATTTACAGCCAGATGCATTGATGATGGTGATGCTGGTGGCAAAAAAATAAACTGATCTCCTACACTATAAATAAACCGTACGGAAAACAGACGGTGTCCCTCAGTTGTCTGGCGCATGGAAGCGAAGTCAATTGCGGGACACCGCCTGTGTTGTCATCCCGTACGGCGATTAATACTCTTCGTTGTTTGGCTTGGTTGGGTATCCGGGAGCGAGGGTCCAGGAGCGAATCTCTGTGGGCGGTCGCCGGGGAGGGGATATGGTAATCAGCACTGTTGCGCTGTTTTGGGCTTTGTGTGTCGTATGTGTGATTAACATGGCGCGTTATTACTCATCGCTGCGCGCGCTGTTAGTAGTACTTCGCGGATGCGACCCTCTACTTTATCAATACGTGGACGGTGGCGGTTTTTTCACTTCCCACGGTCAACCGAGCAAACAGATGCGGCTGGTGTGGTACATCTACGCCCAGCGCTATCGCGATCATCATGACGATGAATTTATTCGCCGCTGCGAACGTGTGCGCCGTCTGTTCATTTTAACCAGTTCACTCTGCGGTCTGGTGGTGGTGAGCCTGATTGCGCTGCTGATTTGGCACTAAATTGAAACCATAAAAAAACGGGCCAGCAAGCGGGCCCGTTTTTTGTCGTGCGTGAAGCGCGTTAAATCAGATGCAGCGCCAGCCAGTACAGCACGCCGGACAGAATAATCGAGGCTGGCAGGGTGAAGACCCACGCCATCAGAATATTGGTCACGGTTTTACGCTGCAGGCCACCGCCGTCAACGATCATCGTCCCGGCAACGGAAGACGACAGCACGTGCGTAGTGGAAACCGGCATCCCGGTGTAACTCGCCAGACCGATAGAAACGGCGGCTGTCATCTGCGCGGACATGCCCTGCGCATACGTCATGCCTTTCTTACCGATCTTCTCACCGATGGTTGTCGCCACGCGACGCCAGCCGATCATCGTACCTAAGCCTAACGCCAGCGCGACGGCCATGATTATCCAAATTGGCGCGTACTCGATGGTGCTCAGCATATCGCCTTTCAGCTTTTTCAGCAGACGCTGGTCGTCAGCGCTGACTTCCGGCTGCTTCGCCACCTGGTCGGTGATATCAGACAGGCAGAGCATAATGCGACGCAGCTGGCTGCGTTGTTCCACCGGCAGTTTGTCGTAGCTTTCAACGTTGGTCAGCATCGTTTTCGCGCGATCCAGCGCCATAATGGCGCGGCCCGGATGGCAGTGGAACTCACCCGGTTGGGTGGCCACTTCTTCCGGCGTTGGGATGAGCGGATCGACACCGGTCACTTTTTGCAGCAGCGCCGGATGTTGCTGGAAGTACGTTTCCACGTTGTTGACGGCATCACGCGTACGGGTGATGTCGTAACCAGAGGCATTCATATTGACCACGAAGCCCGCAGGCGCAACGCCAATCAGCACCAGCATAATCAAGCCGATACCTTTCTGACCGTCGTTCGCACCATGCGAGAAACTCACACCAATCGCGGAGAGGATCAGCGCGATACGCGTCCAGAACGGCGGCTTTTTCTTGCCGTCGATTTTCTCGCGTTCAGCGGGGGTCATATGGATGCGCGCACGTTTTTTCGTGTTGCTCCAGTAACGGCGCAGGATAAACACCAAACCGCCAGCGAAGACTAGGCCCACGATCGGTGAAACGATCAGCGAAGCGAAGATATTCAGCACTTTCGGGATGTTTAATGCGTCCACCACCGAGGTGCCGGTCATCAATGCATTGGTTAAACCAATACCGATAATCGCGCCAATCAGGGTGTGGGAGCTGGAAGCAGGCAGGCCCAGATACCAGGTGCCAAGGTTCCAGATAATAGCGGCCAGCAGCATGGAAAAGACCATCGCCAGACCATGCGCAGAGCTGACATTCAGCAGCAGATCGGTGGGCAACATATGCACGATCGCATACGCGACGCTCAACCCACCCAGCAAGACGCCGAAGAAGTTAAACACCGCTGCCATCACGACCGCCAGCTGAGAACGCATAGCGCGTGTATAAATGACGGTTGCTACGGCGTTGGCTGTGTCATGGAAGCCGTTGATGGCTTCATAGAACAGAACAAAAACCAGAGCAAGCAAGAGTAACAGCCCGGTATGAAGATCCAGGCCGGCAAACAAATGTACCATAGGTCGTTAAGCCATTTTGAGGACATGAACGCGGCGCATTATCAGGGACATTGGCAGCCTCGGCAAAGTGAATTATGTATTTTTTTTGACATTATTTCTTAAATTAAACTGACATTTTAAAATTAATTTATATTTTTCAATGCCCTGTTACCATTCGCGCGTATTCACGCTGGTGCGACCAGCGTGAACTCTTTACAATCCGCCACGATTTATCAATGAGGGGGAAGTTGTGGAAAAGTTTGATGCCATTATTATCGGCGCCGGTGCGGCGGGCATGTTCTGCGCGGCGCTGGCCGGGCAGGCGGGTCGTCGGGTGTTATTGCTGGATAATGGCAAAAAACCCGGCCGCAAAATTTTGATGTCCGGCGGCGGACGCTGCAACTTTACTAACCTTTATGTCGAGCCTGCGGCATATTTGAGCCAAAACCCGCATTTTTGCAAATCTGCGCTGGCGCGCTACACCCAGTGGGACTTTATCGATCTGGTTGGTAAATACGGTATCGCCTGGCATGAAAAGACGCTGGGGCAGCTTTTTTGCGATGATTCGGCGCAGCAAATTGTCGATCTGCTGGTGGCCGAGTGCGAAAAAGGGAACGTCATCCAGCGCCTGCGTACGGAAGTGCTGAGCGTTGAGCGCAACGACGATGGCTACACCTTGCAACTCAACGGCGAAAGCGTGCAGGCGAAAAATCTGGTCATTGCTTCCGGCGGTTTGTCGATGCCGGGGCTGGGCGCTTCGCCGTTTGGTTATAAAATCGCCGAGCAGTTCGGTTTAAAGGTGCTGCCAACGCGTGCCGGATTAGTGCCGTTTACCCTGCATAAACCGCTACTGGAGCAGATGCAGACGCTTTCCGGCGTCTCGGTGCCATCGGTAGTTACCGCCGAGGATGGCACGGTTTTTCGCGAAAACTTGCTGTTTACCCATCGGGGATTATCCGGCCCGGCCATTTTGCAAATTTCCAGCTACTGGCAGCCGGGTGAATTTGTCAGCATCAACTTGCTGCCCGATGTCGATCTGGACGGCTTCCTCACTCAGCAGCGCGATGCGCACCCGAATCAGAGCCTGAAAAAAACGCTGGCGATGCAGTTGCCAAAACGGCTGGTGGAGTGTCTGCAACAGCTTGAGCAGATCCCGGATGTCACATTGAAGCAGCTCAATAGCCGCGAGCAGGAGAATCTGGTTGCGCGGCTGACGAACTGGCGTGTGCAGCCGAATGGCACCGAAGGTTATCGCACCGCAGAAGTGACGCTCGGCGGCGTCGATACCCATGAATTGTCGTCGCGCACCATGGAAGCCCGCAATGTGCCGGGTCTGTATTTTATTGGTGAAGTGATGGATGTCACCGGCTGGCTTGGCGGTTACAACTTCCAGTGGGCGTGGTCGAGCGCCTGGGCCTGCGCACAGGCCTTAGCGGCAGAACCCTCGGCCTGAGCCCGCGTAACGCAGAAGAAAAAAGCCCAGCCCGGGCTTTTTTATCGCCGGTGAACCGCTAACGTTTCTTTTGTTACAGCGGCACGCCTGAGCCGGTGGAGACAAGTGCGCTGTCGGGGAGCGTGTGGCGCTGACTGAGATTGTATTGGTCCACTATCCCGAACATTTCGGCGAAAAGCGCATCGTCTTTTTTCGCCCAGAATGTGTCTAAATCATCCCCGCCCCATATCTCATGGGTATGGCATACAAATTCAAGTAAACCGCCTTCATGCGGCGTGAAGTCGATACGTTTGGCGCTATTTGCCGCAATAATGTGTTGATAGAAAAGCACGATCTTACAGTCGCAACCTTGCGCGTTATACAACGACAGGAATTCATTGAGATGTTCCCGTAAAAGGCAGAGATCGGAATGCTCGGTGATACGGTGATGATAAAGAAACACAAAATCTTTTTTGCCCCGGTATTGTAACTGGCGGGAAATACGGCGTTGAAAGGCGCGGCTGTCTTCTTTAATTCTTAGCGGGTCATGATGGGTGAATTCAAAACCCAGCATATGCCTTTCGCTATATTGCCCTGTACATTTTTCGTAAAACGTTGAACGCACAACGGCATGTTCGCCATCCGGGAAATGTTGTAAATGCTCTTTTTCCAGCAAATGGCGATAGTCGTCTTTTTCCATTTGCAGAATATATTCAATATTCGAGCGCCCCGATGAAAAAACGGAACTGAAGGATTTTCGGTTATGTCGGCGAAGAATATCATCGGGAAGACAATTCTCACCCAATGAAATCCAAAGTACTTGCGAAGTGAAATTATTGCGATATTTCCATTTCTTATGCAGGTTACGCATCGTTCTTTTCAGCGATTTGAGGTTATCTCTTACGCGTTGTTTAATGGCTTCGCCTTTCATCAGGGGCACCTCATGTTGTTATTACACCATTCCAGATAAAGCGATGAGTGACCTTATCGCTGCTGATTTTATCTATTCCGCTGCCTCTGAATGTATGTGCAGCGTTAAGGTAAGTTATTGTTATATTTATTCTTGTCTGACGCAGGGTTGCTATTCTGCGTAGGCGTTGTGAAATAAAGAAATTCGCTTTACTGACCGTGGTCAGTAAATGACGGGTGAATGCGTGACATCCGCTATTACTTCTCTTTGCGGATTTTAAAATAGGAAATTTTTGTTGATGGCCTGGTGGTGATTATTTCTTTGGCAGAAGAAATAAATTATGCCAGCCATAATAATAAAGTTAGGTCATATACATGATATATCCTGAGTTATGCGCTTCATTAAGAAATTCCTCACGGCACGTTTCATTAGCACCATGAACAGGAGATAAATTTGATATAAAGACTCACGCGCCGTTACATATTTTACACTTTGTCTTGTCTTTACCCCTCATCAGGAAAATCTCAAAATAGGCCGCCGGGCTTGATGCAGGTCGCGGAATGAAAATAAAGCCGCGTCAATTTTTTGTGGAGCCGATTGTTTTTACGCCTTTAATGTTTGCCGCCATCTGCCGATAACGTCAGTACGCCCTCCGTTGCGCAATTAGTGAAAATACCTCTGACAAGGAATGAAAATGAAAACCGGCACGTTACTCCTGCCTGCACTGCTGGCTGTCGCTGTTAGCGCACAAGCCACTGATTACCCTGAAATCCAGGGCAAAAAAATCGTCAGCAACACCGTAAACCCCTTACTGATGATGCGCGTGAATGACCGTATTTCCGCCCTGAACCAGCTGGTTTTCAGCGACGGGCAGCACATTAACCGCTGGGATGGTTTTGATTGCACCACCAACAAAGCGGTGAAGCTGTACTGGGAAATGCTTGACGATCAAGAGGCGGTGATTCGTCGCTTCTACGGCGACAGCTACGAGCGTTACGCGGAACCAAAACCCCAAAGCGCGCTGGATGATATTGCTAAAAATCTTTGCCAGGCTTCCCGACTGAAAAACCCAAGCTGGGTTTATATCGAGAAAATGTCGAAATATGAGACGCCAATTCTGCTGGATACGGCTTCAGTGTTGCGGGTTAATGAGTTGGTAATCGCTAAAATTGGCTTTGAATACAGCGAGATCACTTTCGATCCGCCGTATGACGCGCCCTACGATTTGAAACTTGAAATACATGGCTATAACTGTGAAACCCAGCATGACAATGTGATTGCCGGGCTGGATATCACGCCCGAAGGTTATGTCTCGGACAGCCTGACCGGTAAAGCGGCACAGCGTCGCGCGGACACGTTTGTCAACACACCGGCCACCGTCGCTGCGTTCAAACAGCTTTGCGCCATGAGCACGCCTGCTGCGTTTAAAGGGGAAGGGGTGTATGTTCCGTCAACGAAGAAAAAAAGCGTCTCCACCCTCCTTGGCCCAAGTCTGCCAGACTTCACCAACAATTCACCGCAATGGATGACCCAGTTCCCGCTGCGCGCAGATATCGAAAAGCAGGCTCTGCAAATCGTTAATCCGTGGGCCACACCGCGCTTTAAAAAGCTGACATGGAACATGCAGTGGAGCGATAACGATGTCGTACCGATGCAACTTGATGTGCAACCCAACGGGCTCATGCTGCTGCTGGAAAACTACAAAATGTTCAAGGCGCAGCGCCTGACGATGGGCAACCTTGGACAGTTAAAAGGCGCCATCAGTCTGAGTTATTCACCAACGGTAACCAGTGAACTTCACACCAATCTGCGTTTTCCGCTGTACCAGGGGCAGAAATTTACCTTTGATACGGTTGCACCGAAAACGGGTAAAGGTGAGAAGAACACGGTGATTAATCGCCGGTGCGAAGTGAACGGCAGTGATGATGCGCGTCAGATCAACAGTGCGTTCAGCGGGCGTTACTGGAAAGTGGTCTGCGAGATTGAAAGTGATGGCGAAACGCATCAAGAGACGCTGGCCTGGCTGTCTGATTTGAATGTCTTTATGCCGTTAACCCAGTGGGAAAAAGGCAAAGAGACACCGGTGAAAGTGACCGATGTTGAGGTAACACGCTAGTTAAACGTAGACCTGAGCCGACCGGCTCAGGTACCACCGTTAACCAGGCCACCTGGGCGGGTTTCACCTGCCGGTGCAGGCAATGCAGAGCGTGTAAACGCGTTATTCGCAAGTGCCATGCGTTGAGGTATGAATCAACGCATGGCGCTATCAGTAGCGGCGGAATGAAGAGAGTTTATGCAACTGGCGACCACGACCGTCAAAGTTATCCTCGTTCAGCCAGCCATTCATCATTGAGGAGAGACCCGACCATTCGCGCACGGTAATTGAAAACACCGTAATATCGCTCAGCCGTCCTTTACGGATTTTCTTTTCGCGCAAAATCCCTTCTTTCACAAAACCAATGCGTTCCGCCGAATGAATCGCATCCGCGTTATAACTGCCGGTGCGCCATTCACATCTGCGATACTTCAATTGATCGAAAAAGTAAGACAAAACAAGATAAAGACTTTCAGTACTCATCCGGGTTCTTTTCATTAACGGCGTCCAGTTAACGTCGCCAATATCGAAAGAACCATTTTCCTGATCGAATTTCCCGGTATAGAAAATGCCTTTTATTTGCTTATCGGCTTTATCTTGTACCGCGAAATAGATTCTGTCAGGACGTGACGCGAGATTTCTGAGATAGGCATAACATGCGGTCATATCTTTCGGCCGGGGATCTTCAAGATAAGTCCAGTCCCGGTCATCATCAATGCTTTGCCATTCCGGGAAGAGATCTTCCGCGTGATCCACGACAAGCGGTACAACGTCGCAGTAACGGCCTTTAAGCGAAATTTTTTCTGGCAGCGGGCGTTTTGTCCAGTCCTGGATTTCCTGACCAATGCGCTGTCCATACTGATTAAAAAATTCCATTATCCCCTCCTGATTATTACGAATTTAATCCTGCTTAACTTTTATTTAATGGGTGTTAAATGGTAATGGTGTATAGAGCTATATTTTATCGGCATATAATTATGAGACTTTATATAATCACGGAAATAATATAACGGCGGGTGTTTTAAAAACTTATACTGCTTTTCATCTGGCGTGTCTGCGCTTTCGCGTGAAAGTGGGATAATAATCGCGAAACAGGTATTGCATAATTTAACTTAGCATTTTTGAATAACACGGCTGCAACAGCGCAATAGCAATTTAGCGGTATGAGATTTGGCCTAAGCGTCATTTTTTAGCGATTATTCAGCGTCTGCTTGTAAAAAAATGACTCTTTTTTTAGTAGGTTAATCGCGGATTAGGATAATTCCTGGCATTTCTTGCCGCGAAAAACCAGACAATATTGATCTTTTTGTTTACAGCAATCGTGCGGTAGCTTTTTCTCAAACCCGTAACGTTAAACTTCTGGACAGCACCCGGAATCGTGCATGTCCCTACGTCAGGATCCGATTTATGAGCAATCGAATTACTGTTCAGTTACCCGTCGATGGACTGCTTTTCTGGAAAATCTCCGGACGGGAAGCGCTGTCCGAAGCCTTCACCTTTAACCTGCAGTTGCTGGGCACCGACGCGCGAATGGACCGCAGCACGCTGCTGGGTAAATCGGTGACTGTCGCAATACCAACACAAACGCTGACCGGCGCGCCGCGCTACCTTAACGGCAAAATCACCCGCGTGGCGGTGAGCGCCGTTGAGCTTTCCGGCACCCGGTATGCGGTGTATCAACTCACCGTCGAGCCGGATTTGTGGCCGATGAAACGCGACCGCAACCTGCGTATCTTCCAGGGCCAGACAGTACCGCAAATCGTCAAAACCCTGCTCGGCGAATACCAGGTCAACATTGAAGACAAACTGACCGGCAGCTATCGCACCTGGGACTACTGCGTGCAGTACCAGGAGAGCAGCTTTGATTTCATCAGCCGCCTGATGGAGCTGGAAGGCATCGCTTACCACTTCCGCCACGAAGCGGACAAACACACGCTGGTGCTGACGGATGCGGCGACTCAGCATGATCCCTTCAGTGGTTACGAAACCATCCCTTATCACCAGACTCCTTCCGGTGGCAGCACCGATGAAGAAGGCATCAGCCAGTGGGCGCTGGAAGATAGCGTAACGCCGGGGCTTTATAGTCTTGATGACTACGATTTCCGCAAACCCAACGCGTGGCTGTTTCAGGCGCGGCAAAACCCGAGTTCACCCACGCCGGGCACCATCGATGTTTATGACTGGCCAGGGCGCTTTGTCGAACACGGTCACGGCGAGTTTTATGCCCGCATCCGCCAGGAACGCTGGCAGGTGGAGCATCAGCAAATTGAAGGCACGGCGACAGCGATTGGTATTGTGCCGGGCAGTACGTTCCAGTTGACCAATGCGGCGTTCTTTAACGATAACGGCGAGTATCTGGTGACGGCGGCGAACTACTTTTTTGAAGAGAACCGCTACGCCAGCGGTGCTGACAGCGAAACCATTCACCGCATTGATTTCAGCGTTATCCCCTCATCGGTGGTGTTTCGCCCGGCGCAGCAAACCGCGTGGCCGCGCACGTACGGCCCGCAAACTGCGCGTGTTGTTGGCCCGCAGGGGGAAAGCATCTGGACGGATAAATATGGCCGCGTGAAGGTGAAATTCCACTGGGACCGGCTGGCGAAAGGCGATGACACCAGCTCCTGCTGGGTGCGTGTCTCCAGCGCATGGGCCGGGCAGGGCTTCGGCGGCGTACAGATCCCGCGCGTGGGCGACGAAGTGGTGATCGACTTTATCAACGGCGACCCGGACCGGCCAATTATCACCGGACGTGTCTATAACGAAGCGAGTATGCCGCCGTGGGCGCTGCCTGCTGCCGCCACGCAAATGGGCTTCCTTAGCCGCTCGAAAGATGGTTCGGTCGACAACGCCAACGCCCTGCGCTTTGAAGATAAAGCAGGCGAAGAACAGGTGTGGATCCAGGCGGAACGCAACATGGATACGCACGTCAAAAACGACGAGACGCATACCGTCGGCGGTTCACAAAGCGTGAGCGTCACGCGGGATTACACCGGTTCGGTAGCGGGCAAACACACCCAGGCGACGCAGCTTTCGCACGAACAACTGGTTGGCGGCGGCTTTACACAGATGGTGCAAGGGCCGCTGGTGCAGGCTTCTGACAACAGCATTCAACTGGTGGCGGGGCAATCGGTGCTGACGCTGGGCGCGAACGGCACCGTCACGCTGAAATGCGTGGATTTTCAGATCGATGCTATCGGTTCGGGGGCTATCAACACCGCAGGCCTGCTGGATTTAAACCTGACAAAACCGACAAAAGGTGAAGATGCGCAACCCACCATTGCGCAGATCCAGGCGGCGGTAAAAGCGGCATTTAATCAAGGGACGGATAAATAATGGCGACGGCGCAATTTGTACTTTCCGAAGGCGAACTCACGCTGCCGGATGCTTACCAGGACCGCAGCATTAACGTGCTGAAGTTTAAAGAAAATAATGCCACGCTGGTGATCACCCGCGCGTGGGATATCAAACCCGGCGACGAAGAGAGTTTCCTGAACCAGCAGCTGGCGAAAGTGAAACGCAGCATGCGCAAAGTGGTGACGGGTGAAACGCAGGACAGCACGGTTGCCGGGCAGCCGGCCCGCGAAGTGTCGCTGCGTTTCGAAAACCAGGGCGCGGTGATATATGAAAAACTCGCCGTGACCCGCATTGACGATCACCTGCTGGTGCTGACGCTCAGCCGTACCATGCCTTTTGATACGGACGCAGATGCGTTCTGGACATCAATCCGTACAGGTTTACAGCTGAGGGCGTAAGGATGACGGATTACATCGCGGCCCGCATTGAAGATCCGCTGGTTCATAGCTCTGCGCTGGCGGATATGGTCAGTGGGCTGGTAGAAGGGGCGATTGTCCTGGGGATCATGTTCGTCGCCGGAACGGGCATTGGCGCCGTGGTGGGCGCGGTGGCGATTGGCGCACTGATGGTCAGCGGCACGCTGGGCAAAATTGGCGATGCGGCCGGGAAAATGGTGGATGCGCTCATCGACCCCGGACCGCCGGATGCGCATATCGTATCCGGCTCGGACGATGTCTTTATCATGAAGAAAAATGCCGCGCGCGCCGCCGCGACGGTAGACAGGGACTATTTACAAAACCTTGCCGCCGCGCCTGCCGATGAGAGCATCGACTGGGCAGCCATCGGCATGTTAGCCCTCGCTGGCGCCGCGGCGGTGATGAAAACCGCCCTGAACCCGAGTGCGGCGCTGCTGGCGGTTGCCGAACGCGCCAGCCACCTTACGCTCGACGACATGAAAAAGTGGGGCTCCAACCTGTGGGAAGATTTGACGCAGCCGATGGTGGAGAGCGCCGATCCGCATGCCACCCCGATGCCGAAAGATAATGTCGACTGCAAAAAAGGGCACATGGTTACCAGCAGTAATTTTGTCGCCCAGGGCTCCAGAACCGTTTTAATCAATAACCAGCCTGCCGCGCGCAACGGCGAGAAAAGTACCTGCGAAGCCGAAATCAAAGTCAAAGAAGATCCGCGCGTGCGCATCGGCGGTGAAACCATTACCGTGCGCGATATCCGCAGCGGCAAAAACCAGCTGGCTTACCTGATTGGTAACCTGCTGGGGAGCCTGGGTATTGGCGCGCTGTCGCGCCTGATCAAAATGGCCTGTGAGCGCCAGCTTATTCGCGGCCTGCTCAAAGAGATCATCTGCCCGCTCGGCGGAATGGCCATTTCACAGGTTCTTACCGCCGCAGCCATCAGCGCGGTGAATACCGCCTTCCCGGTGAACATTCCTACCGGCGCAAAAGTCCTCGCCAAAGAAGAGGATCTCGATTTTGTGCTGCCAGATCGCATGCCGCTTTACTGGCAGCGTATCTATCACAGCCGCAACCGCGCCACCGGCATGCTCGGCACCGGCTGGATGCTGCCGTTTGAAACACGATTGCTGCGCCTGGCCGATAACCAGTTGATCTTCCGCGATATGAGCGGGCGCGAGCTGGGTCTGGGCGAAGTGCTCAGCGGCGATATGATCTCCTACCCGGAAGACGGCCTGAAGCTGTTTTGCAGCCCGAACGGCGCAATGGTTATTCAAACCGGCGACGGCGAGCAGCAGATTTATGAGCCGGATCCAACACGGCCCGGCGAGTGGCGTATGCACCGTCTGTATGACCGCCACGAAAACGCCCACTATTTTAGCTGGAACGAACAAGGTCAACTGGCACGTATCTTCAGCGATAACGAAGCGCTGGACGTGGAACTGGAGTACGAAGCAACGTTCGGACGACTGCGTGCGGTTTACCAGGTTTACGGCGGCGCGCGCCATCTGCTGGTGTCCTATCGCTATAACGAACAAGGACAACTGATTGCCGTTACCGACGCTGATGATATCGTTACCCGCCAGTTTGGCTGGGATCGCGCCAGCGATATGCTGGCCTGGCACGGCTTTTCGACCGGCTTAACCGTCCATTACCAGTGGCGACCCGCAGCCGATTCCAGCCACTGGCGCGTGAGCGCCTATCAGGTGCATGACGAGCAAGGCGCGGTGCTGGAAAACTGGCGTATCGACGCCGATGAAACCAAACGCTATGCCCGCGTCAGCAACGATGAAGGCGTGGTGAGTGAGCACCACTGGGATGCGCTGTACCGCATCACGGACTACACCGATGTGCACGGCGGCAACTGGCAATTTAGCTGGTCGGGGAAATCCGAGCAGCCGCTTGCGGTGATTCAGCCGGACGGCGGTCGCTGGGAATATGCGTGGGACGATCGCGGCAACATGACGCTGGAGCGCGATCCGCTCGATCGCGCGACGCTGAAAACCTGGCACCCGCTGTACGACTTCCCGCTGACCGAGGTGTTACCGGACGGCGCAAGCTGGCGCTATGAGTACAACCTGGCGGGCGATGTGGTGTCGTTGACCGACCCGGAAGGTGGGGTGACCCGCTTTGAGTGGAACGACCAGGGCGATTTGCTCCGCCGTATCGATGCGCTGGAAAACAGCCACCGCTTCTGGTGGGATGCGCTGGGGCAGTTGATCCGCGAAGAGGATTGCTCCGGCAACCTGAGCCGCCGCCAGTATGACGATGCCGGTCGGCTTGTGCTGACCACCGATCCGATGGGCAACACCGAACGCTATATCTGGAGCCCGGCAGGTCGCCTCAAAACGTTCATCCGCGCCGATGGCCGCGAAACCCTGTTCAGGTACAACAAAGCCGGTCTGTTATGCGGCCAGAGCGTAGATGGCGTCAGCGAGCGGAAAGTGACGCTTAATGCGCGCGGGCAAGTGACAGAAGCTGTCGATCCCGCCGGGCATGTTACCCGTTTCCGCTTTAACCGCGCGGGTCGCCTGGTGACGCTAACCAACGCCAACAACCAGCAATGGCGCTTTGATTACACCGCCACCGGTTTGCTGACGCGCCAGTATGATTACGCCGGTCGGCAAACCGAGTATCAGTACAACGCTCTGCAACAAGTGGCCACGCTGGTGCGCCACCCGGTTAGCGGCAGCAACCTGCCGCCGCAGGTGATGAACTACGAATATGACGCGCTTGGGCGCATGATCGCGCGGGAAACCGAGCAGCACCGCACCGAGTATCGCTATAGCGAACTGGCAACGGAAGTGCGCCGCTATGTCTACAGCGAGTGGCGTCAGGCGGCGATTGATATGCGCGAACCGGAAAACGCAGAAGTGATTGTTTTCCGCCGCAATAAACTTGGCGACCTGGTGAGCGAGGAGAACCACGCTGGCAAATTCGAACACCAGTACGACGCATTAAGTAACCTCAGCGCCACCACGTTCCCGGACGGGCGGCAGATGCAGTACCTGCGCTACGGCACCGGGCATCTGCTGGAGATGCAGCTCGTCTTCGGCGGCAAAACGCTGCCTATTACCGGCTACCAGCGCGACAAACTGCACCGCGAAACCCATCGCACGCTGGGCGCGCTGGAGCTGGAGACGCAGTACGATATCGCCGGGCGCATCACGCAGCGCCGCTGCATGGACAATGTGCGCGACCGGCTGGTCTTCGAACGCCGCTACCAGTGGGATCGCGCCGACCAGATTATCCGCCAGATGTATACCGACGGCGCGCCGCCAACCCCTGCGGAGAAATACCGTCAGTCGCTGTGGGGCTACGACGCGGCTGGTCGCATGACGCAGAGTATTCAGCCAACCGGCGAGGAGCGTTTCTGGTATGACGCGGCGGACAACCGCACCACGCCGGATTTACTGCCGGTGTGGGACAACCTGCTGAAACGGCTGGAGGGTGTGCGCTGGGAGTATGACGGTTTCGGACGCATGACCGAACGCCACGACAGCCATCGCGGCACAGTGCAGCGCTTCAGTTATGACGATGAACATCGCATCAGCCAGGTGATAATTGAGGGCGACGCGGAGTTCACCCGGGCCGAATACCGCTATGACGCGCTCGGTCGCCGCACGGAAAAACAGGTGTGGCGACGCCATACCCGCAACGCGGAACGCACGCAGTACGCATGGTCGGGGCTGCAGATGGTCGGCGAGTGCAGCGACAGCAATCCGGACGCGGCCGTGCAGTATATCTACACGGAAAACAGCTACGAACCGCTGGCCCGCGTCGACAGCCGTGGCGAGCACGCGGAGGTTTACTGGTATCACACGGAGCTGAACGGTCTGCCGGAAAAAGTGACCGACAGCAGCGGCGACGTTGTCTGGCAGGGCGTTTCCACCACCTGGGGACGCAGCGAGCGGGAAAACAGCAACGCGGACTGGGATGTGCCGCAGAACCTGCGCTTCCAGGGGCAGTACCTCGACCGCGAAACCGGATTGCACTACAACACCTTCCGCTACTACGACCCCTGCGGCGGGCGCTACACCCAGATGGACCCGATAGGGCTACTGGGAGGGCTGAATACCTATACGTATGTGGTGGATCCGCTGGGGTGGGTGGATCCGCTGGGGCTGAGTAGTTTTGATCCATTTGCTCACGGTGAAATAACCGATTTTCCTGCTGATTTGCATTTTGGGCAAAACAGGATCGCTCCTAAATTTAGTAATATTGGTAGCCAGGCGGCAGATTCAATCGCGGGAAGACCAATATTAGATGTTGCCGAAGATATTCGGATGGGGAGAATTAGTCCTGATACATTTGTTATTTCGTACACAACTGATCCGATAACAGGCAAGGCTGTGACGTTAAACAATAGAGGGTTGGCTGCGTTAGTTGAGTCCGGGAAATTCCCTCAACATGCTATATATGTTCCATATGAGCATGTTCCTAAACACTTGGTTGAAGACATTAAATATCGGCCACCATCAAGAAGTATTAATATAACAAGGAATAAGGATGGTACGGGCCTTGTGAAAACTATTGGTAAATGTATCTAATTTTAGGAGGGGTTTTTATGATATTAGCACCAGAAAAGTTAAGCTTTAGAATTTCAACTACAGATATTGAAGTTATTTATACAGAATCCAATGGTGTAAAGTTAACTGTTGAAGTTCAGAGTTTGGATGATTTTAGACATGATAAATATCATGCGGTTACGTTTAATTTTAGTAATGTCGCTGAGGTTAAATGTATATCTTTGAACTTTTCCGAGTTTAATCATGATGAGTACGAAATTAGTCTGAAAATTGATGATCCTCTTACTTATTGGGAGCAAACTGGAATAAACCCGGATCCCGGAGTTTACTGCGTTACTAACTCTGAATTACTGAGAGATAAAGGATTGGTTTATGATCCAAATAATCGATTGAATCTTAAACACTATTTAATAATGGGTTACGATAGTTATGCTGAAGTAATTGCATCTAAATATGAATTTAGCGGTATATAATCTTATGTGATTAAAAATATTTATATTTTAATGACGTAATCGCTATAAGGAACCACGGTTTCCCGGTTTTTTACCGGGCAACCTGCTGAAACGGCTGGAGGGTGTGCGCTGGGAATATGACGGTTTCGGACGCATGACCGAACGTCACGACAGCCATCGCGGCACGGTGCAGCGCTTCAGCTATGACGATGAACACCGCATCAGCCAGGTAATTATTGAGGGCGACGCAGAGTTCACCCGGGCCGAATACCGCTATGACGCACTCGGTCGCCGCCCGGAAAACAGGTGTGGCGACGCCATACCCGCAACGCGGAACGCACGCAGTACGCGTGGTCGGGACTGCAGATGGTTGGCGAGTACAGCGACAGCAACCCGGACGCGGCCGTGCAGTATATCTACACGGAAAACAGCTACGAACCGCTGGCCCGCGTCGACAGCCGTGGCGGGCATGCGGAGGTTTACTGGTATCACACGGAGCTGAACGGTCTGCCAGAAAAAGTGACCGACAGCAGCGGCGATGTCGTCTGGCAGGGTGTTTCCACCACCTGGGGACGCGGCGAGCGGGAAAACAGCAACGCGGACTGGGACGTACCGCAGAACCTGCGCTTCCATGGTCAGTACCTCGACCGGGAAACCGGACTGCACTACAACACCTTCCGCTACTACGACCCCTGCGGCGGGCGCAACACCCAGATGGACCCGATAGGGTTACTGGGTGGGCTGAATACGTATACGTATATGGTGGATCCGCTTACTTGGGTGGATCCTTGGGGGCTGGCATCTACGTGCCTCGATAGAGATTGGGGAACATATTTCGCAAGGAGGTCAGGAACAACGCCTCCAACATCGATGGTTAACCCTCATGCCCATCACATTGTATTCTAAGGAGATTTTCCAAGGTCTCCACCAATGCAGGAAGCTTTAAAAAGGAGTAGAAATATTCTGAAAAAATATGAAATTAACCCAGTTGAAGATGTGTCTGCGCTTATGTGGGCAGAAAACAGAGGCCATACTGTTGCAAATGCAAAACTTGTTGCAAATAAAGTTGAAGCTGCACATGAAGTCATAAGTAGCCGCGGATTAAATGCAGTTGAAGCTACAAATGAGATGAAAGCAGCACTTCAGAGAATTGGGATGGAAGTATTTGGAAGCTGAACCTAGAGGTGATATATGAACAGGGATGAACTGGAAGAAAAATGTTTCCAGGCTGCGTTTGATGCCATCAAGAAACTTCTTACTGAATATTCTACTGAAAATTTTTATGCGTTCTCGCTTTATACAGACAGTAGCGCTATGACAGTATCGTTGAGCGCAAATTCTGAGGAGCGCTTGCATTCGATCCTTGATGCTGAAAAAGATAAAAGTAGAGAGACACAAAGTTATTATAAATGGGCTACATCAGAATGGGCATACGAAGGATTTTCTGCGGAAAATTTTTCTGATATTAGTAAGGCTCTAAGAGAATCTCCGGATAGAGCGAACTTTTTGCAATTTAAGAACAGACTTGTTCAAGCACTTATTAATGCACTAAAAAAAATAAAATTAAGTGAGCTTGCGCCAGCCTTAAATGATTCCGTATTGTTTGTATCTATTACTGATGATGATGATGCAGAAAGAACTGAGAATATATCTGCAGGATTAATAAATGATAAATCGATCTCGTCTTATTTTCTTTCGAGATATGACTGAATGTGATTGGTTCTGTACTGGCTAAGTTACTCTGAATGGTATAAATAAAAATGCTGGTATTTATGGAATAGTGCCAGCAGTCTGTTAAGTTGAATGTACATATTATTCAAGTAAGAGATGGTTTTGTGACTAATTACTATATAAAAGCACCGACATATAAAACCTTATAGATGATAAGCCCCTTAACATTGTTTGACATTAATTTTTTTGAAGTGCTTTATTTTTATTATAGTGATTGATGTGCTTAACAAATCTGGATGAAATGATGGCTTTTTATTTATTTGTTTATTTTTCCGGGTAATTGATGTGAGTAATAATTAATTTTTTCTGTGTTTTTTTGTTGACTGTAATTCCAATGCTTTTTTTATGCTCTATATAGTGAGCTGTGTAAGTGTATGCCTGCATTAAATATTAAATTGCGGGGCATTTATTTAAATGAGAGTAAATTATTTTATAGCTTGAGTGGTATCTGAAAGCCTCTTTATTTTTTGAAAGGAAATCTGAAAAGAAAGCTACTGAACAAAATAGATATTACACAGCCTAAAGGTGCAATACGTAAACAGAAAAAAGAAGTGCAAAATATACTCCGGAAAGGCCTTCAGAATGGCTATCCCATAAGGCCTTTCGATATGGATCAAGCTGGTGGTGCACTTGAAAATGCAAAAACAAATTCACTCTGGTCTAATATTTTTTATAAACACGGTTAGTGATAAATATGAATGATCTCACAAAAGTTATGGAACCTGTAGAATTCATTTTTACAGACAAGTTTTTCAAAGAGTTAAACGGGGTTTTTGAATTTGACACTATAATAATACGTGAAATCGATAAGGCTTTTGAAAGTGCGTTTGACCAAGAGTTACCCAAGGGGTATGTGGTTTGGTTGGATATTATTGAAAATTACAGGAGAAAATTACGAGGTAATGCTGACTTCGACAAAGCATATGAAGCCGTTTCTAATTACTTAGAGACATTACAGGTAAATCACTCCTCTGACTTACTTGACTATAGGAAAAAGAAAATAAAAAAATCAATAATAAACATGATGATTTTGTTTTTTCAGAGGCCCGGGAGAATGCTTACTTTGTCCTGGGGACGGTAGCGATAAATAGGTATCTAGATGATTTTATTCAGGACTGTTTCCTTGAGAATCTGTTTGAAATTTATAAGTCAGGCGGTTGGCCTTGTGGTATGAAAGGGAAAAGTATTATTGTCTTTGATCCGGCTTTTTTAATAAGCGAAGATGACAAATGATCGTCGAGTAAAATTGTAAGCGATTCCTTAAAAACGTTAATTTTTTTGAGGCTACATTCACCTCAAAGTTTTAGAGACATTTCAGATACTGTAATGCTGAATGCGCGGCCAGATAATAGAGCGTTCTATTAAGCAGGATGGTGAAGAACGTTTCTGGTATGACGCGGCGGACAACCGCACCACGCCGGATTTACTGCCGGTGTGGGACAACCTGCTGAAACGGCTGGAGGGTGTGCGCTGGGAGTATGACGGTTTCGGACGCATGACCGAACGCCACGACAGCCATCGCGGCACAGTGCAGCGCTTCAGTTATGACGATGAACATCGCATCAGCCAGGTGATAATTGAGGGCGACGCGGAGTTCACCCGGGCCGAATACCGCTATGACGCGCTCGGTCGCCGCACGGAAAAACAGGTGTGGCGACGCCATACCCGCAACGCGGAACGCACGCAGTACGCATGGTCGGGGCTGCAGATGGTCGGCGAGTGCAGCGACAGCAATCCGGACGCGGCCGTGCAGTATATCTACACGGAAAACAGCTACGAACCGCTGGCCCGCGTCGACAGCCGTGGCGAGCACGCGGAGGTTTACTGGTATCACACGGAGCTGAACGGTCTGCCGGAAAAAGTGACCGACAGCAGCGGCGACGTTGTCTGGCAGGGCGTTTCCACCACCTGGGGACGCAGCGAGCGGGAAAACAGCAACGCGGACTGGGATGTGCCGCAGAACCTGCGCTTCCAGGGGCAGTACCTCGATCGCGAAACCGGACTGCACTACAACACCTTCCGCTACTACGACCCCTGCGGCGGGCGCAACACCCAGATGGACTCGATAGGGTTACTGGGTGGGCTGAATACGTATACGTATGTGATGGATCCGCTGGGATGGGTGGATCCTTGGGGGCTGGCCGTCTGCTCTGTTCGTAAGGTTAATGGAACGAAAATTTACGGTACTGGCCAGGTAGACAAAACTCCGGGACATAATCAGTTCTCTGAAGTTATTGCAAATAAGCTTGCAATGTCTGGAAAGTTCAAAGAGGTATATTTAAACCGATCTTATAGCTTCGCTAATGGTAAAGGAATCTCTGCAAGGCGGCCTGATGTTATGGCGATTGATATCAATGGCCGAGTCCATTCGATAGAGTTAGCATCGAAAACAGACATGGGACGTAAATTACCCACCTTAACTTCGCGTAATGAAACGGCAATGGGAAATCCTCCTGTAACGAAGCAGGGTGAGATCATTGTTCTTGAACATCCTTATAATGCATCTGAGATAAAATCGATGCTGGATAATCTTATTTCAAGTATATAGGTGATATATGTATACAGGTATTTCATTATATGGCACAGAGCAGACGAATGCATCGAGTGCACTTTCACTAGGCGTATCTATATTTGAATCTTTAGGTTTTTCCATTGTAGGATGCGGATATAATAAATATCTTAAAAATGGAGATCATAAGGGAGATCATGACTTTGTAGACGTTACTCTCCCGGAACTAGAGAATGCTGTTTCTAGCGGTGAAGTTAACTCTTTTAGAATATATGATGAAAAAGCAGGACATACCCCATGGTTTGCATCATTTGGTCTTTCAACGAATGACTTCGGTAGTTTTCATCACATTGATATTCAGCTTCCTATTATTACTGATGATATTCTTAATTCAATAATAAGAAAAATAACATCTTCAGTTTCGTTCGAATATGGAATTATATATAAATGCGATAAAGCTAGTAAGGCATTTTATTACTCTACAGGTGATAACTTGGTTTCGATATACTCTTATGAAAATCCGTCGTTGTTTAAAAGGGATACTCCAGGGCGTTTCAATGGAGTCGAAACCTACAGGCATTCAAAATTACGGATGATATATCCATTTAACTTAATAAACAGACAACATTTAAATATCCAGGTTGATAGTCTGACATTGGATAAATGGATAATTGGAAATAACTTTGGCGAATTAACTAAGCTTAATGATGAATTATGGTGCTGGGCTATAGATGAGCAACTTATTGAACCAGCAAGTAAAATTCTTGGTGATGATGGTGTTCTAATTTCGTGGAAGCAAAGTTTTTCAAAAAAATAGTTAAAGTATTATAAATGTTTTTTCCGATAAATGGGGGGGATATTCCCCATTTATTACTGTGAACGCTACGCATGTCTACGTAACTTTTAATTAATCATTAACCATTGCGGTACTTGATAAATCGTCTTATACACGTGCGATAAGTATCACGGCTTGATGTTAGATTGGGAAGCAGAGTTATTATTATATCAAATTGATCAGGATGTTAGGGGATTTATTATGAATAATACAACTGAACAATTTTACGTTATGGAGTATTTGCCAGATGATGCGGGTTCTCCGTACTTTATGGATAAGGAGTGGTCCACTGAATTGCCGGACTATGATATCTTTACTGCTCCGCCAAGTGCCACTAACTTTTCTCCTGCATATCGTCTAAGAGCGAGTACCACACAACTTGATAGTGATTTTCTGGTTAATGATAACCTCGTTTCATTTGATTTTTTGAAACTCTGTGAAGAATCTCTGGTACGTAGCATTCATATTCCCGTTGAGGTCTCCCTCCTTAAAAAGAAACAACCTAAGAAAGAATATTATTTGTTTTTTTACTGGATTATATTAAGATTCTTGATAAAGAAAAGTCTAACTATACGATTTCTCAGGACATTGAATCAGGTTTGCTGAACACGCTAGAAGCTCGAGGGCTTGATAAAACATATTATGATACGATTCATTTATTTATAGTGAGAAATGAATTAAAAAATAATCTCTTTTTCTGTCAGGAGTTATCAAAGCCGGTATGCTCAAAATATTTTAAAGAACAGTTTGAGACGTTCAATTTAAAAGGAGTTCAATTCAAGCCTATTGATGAGAATTTTAAATATGATGCCTGGACTGGTTGGTGATTATTAACTTATAATATCTTAATTTTTTTAATATAACAAATGGTCGTTTTGAGGATTTATTAAAAGTGACCTAGCCAACAGAGCAGTGGCTTACCCGATTACAGTTAAGAGAGCAGTGTAGTGGAATACTGCATTAATGTGCCGTTAGATGGATAAAAAAGTGTTGCGGGGCCACAGTCTCGCTCTGGCGGGTGAAAAAATAGTATGAAATAAGTGCTCCAGTCTACCGGTGAATTAATGTATGAATGATGACTTGTTCTTGAAAATCGCACAAGCAATTGCGGATAGTGGTGAGGCTCACTATGATTAGTGAATCAGGTCGCCAATAAACTTGAAAACCCATCAGGCCTTTATTCGCAAAGGATATTTTAGACATGTTAGCAGGTCGCGCTCCAAAATTTACTGCTAAGGTATAGGTAATCAAAACAGGTAAGATACAGATCAGAGATGTACCATATGAGCTGCATCACAAAAATATTCCTCAGCGTCAGGGTGGTCCCGGTGTGCATAATAAGAGTAATTTGGATGAGTTAGATCCATGGCAGCACCATGATGTTGATAAATACCGCCATTCTGGAATCAAACCTATAGAAGTTATAACGGGGGTAAACTTATGGTAATAGATAAGAATTATGTACTGTTTTGCGCTGCTTTATCAGAGGTAGCGCAAGATAATTGTAAGGCCGGTATTAATAATAGAGAGTCAGAGCTCTTTTTGGAGCGAATTTATAAAGAATACCAGCAATCTTCTTTTCCTGCTCCAGAGATATCATGGGTTAAATCTATCCCTAAAAAAACTAAATCATGGATGGAGAAAGTGCTTTGTGAAAATTTATTGTTCATGAAGTCTGCTCCAGAATGGATCAGGGAACCTTCTTGGAGATTTATCGATGATCAGGCTATGGTTTTTATTGATTAAATTGAATTTGCTAATAATGAAATCATTAATAAAAATCTCGCGCCGGGTAATGTTTTATATGTTTTTTCTGGTAAGAAAAAGATGGATGATGGCTGGGAAATGGTTATTAAAATGGTAATGCAAGATAGAAACTCAGTCGGTACTTCTTTTATCGATTAAGGGTATGTTGGTCGTCATATTTGTGTACTTTTCTTGACCGGGATACAGACCCGAACTACAACAACCCCCTACGAGTGGGCGCTACACCCAGAGAGCCACGATATGGTTGCTGGGTGGACTTAACTTGTATGCTTATGTCTCGGATACTTAGGTTTGGATCGATTTGCAAGGATTGGGTAGCGGTATATTACAATCAATAGACAGAACAAACGATAGAAACGCTCATGTTTTGACCTGGTATGCTAAAAGTAAAGAATATTTTTAGGGGGAAAAATGAAAGAGTTATCGCAAGTGAATACCGATCTAAAAAACCTTATTATCGGTATTATCACAGAAGGGAATGAATGTGATGATAATAAGGATTTTAAAGCAGCGATTAATAAGTATGAAGAGGCTTACGATATTTTGCCGGAACCGAAATTTGAATGGAAAATGCTCAGTACGTGGCTGGCTGGAAGTTATTTTAATGCATATTTCTCATTGGGCAAATTCTCAGAGGCAAAACATTGGGCAGGTATTGAGTTAAAATATAGGAGTTCAAATATTGATGTGGGGCCTTTTATGGATATTGGTATGGCATCATATGAACTTGGAGAACTTGATGAAGCTTATGAAAACTTTAATGCGGCTTATCTGTATGGTAAGGAAAGGCCATTTAAAGAGTACCCCAAAAAATATCTGAAGTTTTATCTTGAAAAAAAGATATAAATTCTGTTTTTTACAGCATCGACTCTTTGGTCTTCATGGCTGTGATTAATGTTAGCCGGAAATGATCCTTCCGGCCGTTCATTTATAAAACCAAAACAACGGCGGTTTTCCTTATTTAAATATTATCTGTATATGTTTCTGGTAAAAACAGGGTGCATAATATTTGAGTTATGACGGTTATAACATCCGCCAGATGATTATTGACATTGAGCCGAAGTGAATGAAAGCGGCCCGCCCGTTCGGTTTTGTTGGACGGTCTGCCGGAAAAAGTGACCGACAGCAGCGGCGACGTTGTCTGGCAGGGCATTTCCACCACCTGGGGACGCATCGAGCGGGAAAACAGCAACGTGGACTGGGATGTGCCGCAGAACCTGCGCTTCCAGGGGCAGTACCTCGACCGCGAAACCGGACTGCACTACAACACCTTCCGCTACTACGACCCCTGCGGCGGACGCTACACCCAGATGGACCCGATAGGGCTACTGGGTGGGGTGAATACTTATGACTATGTGCCGAACACATTAAGGTTTATCGCTCCGCTTGGGTTGGCAGCATGTGGTGTGGGTTCCGGTGGTAAAGGGTTAGGAGGTCACCAGGCAGTCGATCGTGCCGCTGCTGAATTAGATACAGCTGCGCAACGTGCGTCACGATTACTCGACCGAGGGGGCCATATGAATGCAGCATGGGGAAAAATTTATCAGCGATGGGCTAATAATCAATATGTACCTCAATGGCTTAAAAATGTTTCCCGAGGCAATGCTATTCAACAAATTACTGACAGACTGACATTAAACAATAGATATTTAACTGATATAGACATAAAGAGGAATGTAACGGGTTCATGGTGGGGTAATCTCCGTCCTGACAATCATGCAACTTTACCTAATGGAAAAGTTGCTGTGTTTGATATAACAACGCCTGGTCAGGCTCCCAAAATTATGAAATATAATGTTGACGGCGTAACAGATTTTTTGATCAGCATTCTTTATTGAGGCGTTTCATGAGTAAGAAATTAAAAAAAGAATTAGTTGAGAGATGGAACCATGAATTGGAGTTTGGTATCAATCATAGTCTTAAAAAAGAAAACTGGAAGGATAAGAATACGCCTAATTCTCGCTGGGTTGAGCATCCGTTTGGCATAACTGAAGAAGGTAAACTCGATTTTAGAGGTTTTCCATTTAGAGAGCCTCTAAAATTTCATTATCTACAAAATATAGATTTTTCTTACTCATTAACACTTAATGAGATGACTAAAGGGTATGGTATGTCTCGCGGTGGGAGCATTATTTCATCTATAGTTGAATATTGCTCTTTTGTTGAGTCTTTAATGCCTGCGAATTTATCTGAAAAATTCGTTGGATGTAATTTTGATAAGGCTGTTTTTGAATCGACAAGAATAAATGCATTATTTGAATCATGTACTTTCATTAAATGCAAAATAAAAAATGTTCTTGGCGAGATGAGGTTCATTAATTGTAACTTTGTGGGGGCTAATCTGACAAAATCTAATTTTTACTCCTGTTGTTTTGAAAATTGTCAGTTTGATAAAGCAAATTTCACTGGATGCAATATTTCAGGATCAACGTTCGTTGGTACAAAACCATCAGAGACTCAGATAGCAAGCTGTGCCGTGGCAGTTAAATTGAAATTTATGTGAATATAAATTCCTCAGGAGATATTTTGGGGCTAATTTAATCATTTGAGTTCGCTCACGCCCAAGCTTTTTGTTTGGAATTATCGGGGGCTAAATATTGGCGTTTATGCGGTGTGCGGATTTATTATAGCTAAATAAATTCAATTGAAAGCTATTGCAAAAGGGGGGCTGCTTCTTTTTCAGAATCAGGTTATGTTACCACTGCTGGTAAAGTATCTTTCTTAAATTATATGATCTGGCGATAGTATGTATATTCGTAATTAATGATACGTCAGAAATTCTCTTTAGATTCTTTTGAAATAAAATGAATAATGATTTCTCGATTTCAGATGAATTAATTATGGATGTGGTCGTAAAATCAGGCTTGCAGATACGCCTGGTGAGGGAGAGATAAATGCATTGTATCGGGAGTTAGACGTTTTTTGTGATGCGTATAAAGATAAACATCTTGTTCCCAAAAAAATAATTGATGCGCTTTTTATCCTTCACGATAACCTGGAAGGTATGCTTCAATATTCATCAAAGGGAAACTCTGATTATTTTTACGAATTTAATTCCAGGATTAATGAATATATTGAGAGATTGTTTTTAGGTTAAAGATAATTTTCATATGGTTAAAACTGTTCTGGTGATAAATAATGACATAAAAAAGACTATTATGAACATCCCGATAATACATCCAGCCTTAATGGCTGATTGTATTGTTTCGAAGGTTACACCATATTTCAATATATCCCACTTTAATCAAATATCATAAACCCGCTCTTCTGGTAACAACGCAAGTGCTTCATTAATGCGCTCACTCTCTACCAATTCATGAATTTTCGCGGCAAGTTCTGTAACATCGGTAATGTTCACAATCCATTTCTGGCAGTAATCGGCGACCGCCTGATTGCGTAATCCTATCTGTATCGTGCGGTGATCCAGTTTGTTCAAACGGATATCACGCTCCGGATCCCACTGGATCACCACATCTGACGCTTTTATTTGGCTTTGCCACTCAGCTTCTTCTGCGCCTGAGTGCCGGTGATGGCTCAAAATTCCCTGATTAAGGATTTGCTTAAACCCGTCATGGGTAAGATCAATTGCCAGAATCCGGTGCTGATTTGGATCTTTCTTTCCCCAGCCGGAGCGGTACATCATCCACAGAAAAGAGGGCTTAATCCACGTCATGCGGGTCATACTGAACGGGGGCGAGACGAAGGTGCCATGCGCAAGTGCGCTGTCTGCGATGGTGTCAGAATAAGCCTGGTAAACGCGGATAAAATCGTTGTTGTAAAATGCTCTTAATTGCTTTTCGGCAGTTAATTCATCTGCCTGGTTTTTTTCATTATTCGTGTACTCATCCTAAGTGAACATATTGCCTGGTCATTCTAGCACAGCGCTTAACGTCGAGGATAAGCACCATACCGAAGCATAAGAATTATTAGTGTTCGAATAATCTCATTCATAAGCCAACCGCATTTCCAATCTGCTGATGTAACAAATTACATCCACCATAAAAAATATTAATCGACAATCTCTGGCAACGGAAAATGTTGTCGCTCTTAATTATGCTGCTAACTGTTTTTCATTCGATGTGATTGATAGCATAAGCAATGCATACGCCTTTCGGAAATTCCTTATCAGACTTGAAACGCATACCAGTGATAAAATGTGTTCGAAACGTGGCGGGTAGACCTACCAATAACCGTAGTTTTTATAATGAAAATATAGCGTATACGATTTGTCGCACATTATTTTATGGACATAACAGCCGTTATTCGATGAAAAAATATTTATAAAAGAAAAGCTAATGCATGCGCTACACTGCATAGAAAAGCGCATCCTTTCAAGGAAATGATAAAAGAAATTACTCGCATCTAGTATTGGTTTATCCTGGGTTTACTTAATTTAATATATCGTGCATCAGAGATGGGTTAATGGTTACGGAAGGATGTTTATGGTTGACTTTAACGCGGATATTGTGAGCTTTATATCATTAGGTAATGTTCTTCTTGGCGATTCCATTGACCTTTACCTGGAAGACATTTTTAATAATTATACTGTAGAAATTAAAGAGTATGCTCTGCCTGCACCGTCCAGTGAAATCCGGTATGCTTATTCGATACAAAATGGCACGCTAATAATAATAACCACCACGGATGATATTATTGTTTCAGTCGGCTGCAATGAAAAATATGCCGGGAAATATAAAAATAGATTGTATGCCGGTATAACCATGCAAGAACTTTCTCAGCGTAGTAAAGACCTGCGAATCCTGAATGGTGCGCTGATTGTTGACCAGGACTACGGTCTCTCATTTGCGTTGCCGCCACCATATGATGAGATTGCCGATTCCCTTGGGCAAATCCCACATGATTTATCGCTTAATGAAATTTATGTGTGCGATCATTCCGGCTGGATAAACAAATAATAAGTCTCCTTTTGAAAACTCTGTTGATAATGATGTCTGAGGCAATATTTTTGTGCTAAAGGCTAACTCAACAGAGTTTTTATATCGATATTAACAACGCCATCGTACCCAGCTAATTCACAATACAATTGACCATTAATCGCAGCTGCTTGACCAGGCGACAATCCCCTGCAGGCGCATGAATGCATCAGGCGTTAACGCCAGTGCTGTGAGCCGACATGCTTTTTTCAGCTAAAACCTCAAAGCGGGCGTCAGGCACGCTGACGGCGGTGATACCTTCCCCTATACTGCGGAAAACAAAAGAAAATAACCGCTCGCTACATTTACAGGGTAAAGAATGGATACGGCTGAATTCTTCGCGCAGCTCGCGCAACAACTGCTGCTCTCTGCACCGCTTTTTTTATTGATTGCGCTGGGATATTGCCTCGGGCGCTTCGCCGGTTGGCCTGAATCGGTTAACGAAGGGCTCAACCGCTTCTGTTTTAACGTAGCCATTCCATGCATGCTGTTCAAAGTGATGAGCAAGTTCTTCGAAAGCCCGCCGGTGGATATGCGGCTGCTGATTGCCTACTTCGGCACCTGTTTTGTTATCTATGTGATTGGGCGCATCGCAGCGAAAAGCCTGTTCCGTATGGACGCGGTATCGGCCTCGGTGTTCGGTCTGGCGGGCATTTTTTCCAATAACGTGATGCTGGGCATTCCTGTGGCCATTATTTTACTTGGCGCATCGAGCCTCTCGTCGGTGGCGCTGGTGCTGGTGTTTAACAGCCTGATTTTATGGACCCTGGTGACCGTGTCGGTGGAGTGGGCGCAAAACGGCAGCTTCTCGGTGCGGGGGATTGGCAAAACGCTGGTGAGCGTGCTGCGCAACCCGATTATCATCGGTATTTTCAGCGGGTTCGCCTGGAGTTTTTTGATTCATCGCCCTCTGCCGCCGTTCCTTGATAGTCCGGTGAGTATGGTGGCGCAGGTCGCCGCGCCATTAACGCTCATCACCCTCGGCATGAGCTTGTCGCGCTACCAGATCCGCAAAGGATTAGCGGAAAGTTTGACCATCTGCTTGCTGAAACTGATGTTGATGCCTGCTTTGATTTGGTTGATTGCGTGGTTGCTGCATTTGCCGCGCGAAGAGAGCCAGGTGGTGGTGTTGCTGGGGTCGATGGCGGTGGGGATTAACGTCTATCTGATGGCGCAAAAATTCCAGGTACTACAGGGCGCGACGGCGACCAGCATGCTGCTTTCCACGCTGCTGTCGACCGTGACCACGCCGCTGTTTATGATCCTGATGACGCATTTCTATCCGAACTGGCCCTGAGGCCAGCCGGAAAGCCGTCAAACGATATCATCCACCACGCCGCCGTCCACGCGCAGCGCTGCGCCGGAGGTGGCGGAAGCCTGTTTCGAACAGACATAGACCACCATATTCGCCACCTCTTCCACGGTGGCGGCGCGCTGGATAACTGAACTCGGGCGATTGGCCATCACAAACTCTTTCGCCAGCGTTTCCAGCGATTTCCCGGTTTTCTCCATCTCCTCTTTCATCATGCCGGCAAAACCGTCTGACATTGTTGGTCCGGGCAGTACGCTGTTAACGGTGACGCCGCTGCCGGCGACAAATTTCGCCAGCCCGCGTGCCAGCGAAAGCTGCGCGGTTTTCGTCACGCCGTAATGGATCATATCCGCCGGGATATTCAGCGCCGATTCAGAAGAGATAAACACCACGCGCCCCCAGCCTTTTTTCACCATTGCGGGCAGCAGCGCACGCGAGAGGCGCACGCCAGACATCACATTGGTTTGCCAGTAATTTTCCCAGGTCGCATCGTCGGTGGCGTAAAAATCCTGCGGGCCGTAAATCCCGGCGTTATTCACCAGAATATCGACCTCGCCGCTCGCTTTCAGCAGCGTTTCCACGCCCTGCGCTGTGCCGAGATCGGCAACGGCGGTACGCAGCTTCGCACCCGGCACCTGTTTTTCCAGCGCCGCTTTTGCCTCATTCACCGAACCTTCGCTGCGCCCGTTAAGGATCACTTCCGCGCCGCTTTCTGCCAGCCCTTTAGCAATCGCAAAACCAATACCGCCCGTTGAAGCGCTGACCAGCGCGACTTTACCGTCGAGTGAGATTTTCATTGTCTGCCCCTTATCCAGTGGATTTCACAAATGTATTAAGGCTAGCAGTTGGGGCACAGCGCGCGTTGCCAATTGTTGCTCATAAAATGTGTGCGTCGGGTTAATACCCGCCACGGTATGACGGCGGCAACGTTACTCTTCGGCGGCGAGACACTGTAAATGGCCATGACGCACGCCGCGCTGGGCGATAACGTCATCGGCGAAGTGCTGCACATCGCCCATTTTGCCTTTCAGCACGGCGATTTCTAGGCAGTCGTCGTGGCTGATATGGACGTGCAGCGTGGCGACAGATAAGTCGTGATGATGGTGTTGCGTGGCGACAATGCGGCTCGCCAGGTCGCGCTTCTCATGTTCATACACATACGACAGCACCGCGTAACCCTGCTGTTCATTGTTTTGCTCGGACTCCTGTGCCAGCGCGCCGCGCAAAATATCCCGCAGCGCTTCCGAACGGTTGTTGTAACCGCGTCGTGCGCTAAGGTTGTCCAGCGTATCGAGCAGGTCATCATCCAGTGTTATGGTCACGCGTTGCATGGTTGTGTCCTTTGTAATGAGAGGGGGAAGGCGGGCAGCACCGCCTGTTGCAGCGCCTGGCCTGCCGGTGAACGCAAGCGCAGCGGTGAAGTGACGTCGAGCGTTTCCACCAGCGCGCCGCTCTCCATCACCAGCACGCGCTGGCAAAAACGCTCCACCAGCCGCAAATCATGGGTGATAAACAGACAAGCCACGCCGGAACGCTGTTGTAGCCGCTGTAAGAGCCGGATAACGCCCGCTTGCAGCACTAAATCCAGGCTGGAAACCGCTTCATCCAGAATCAATAGCGTGGGTTCCACTGCCAGCGCGCGCGCCAGGCAAACGCGCTGCAACTGCCCACCGCTCAATTGCGGAGGGCGTTTATCGAGCAGAGAAGTATCCAGCTCGACATCTTCCAGCAATTGTTGGATACGTGCCTGCTGCTCGCTGTTGGGCAGTGATAACAGATGGCGCAGCGGTTCACGCAGAATATCGCGCACGGTTTTACGCGGGTTCACCGCGCTGACCGGATCCTGAAACACCATCTGGATATCGCGGCGAAACGCCTGGCGGGCGCGGGCGTTAAGCTGCTTCAACGGCGTACCCTGCCAGCGCACTTCGCCTTCGTCTGGCGATTCCAGCCCTACCAGCAGCCGCGCCAGCGTGCTTTTCCCGCAGCCGCTGCGCCCGAGCAGCGCCACGGTTTCCCCGCTTTTTAACTGAAAAGAGATATTGTCCAGCACCGGTCGCTGGTGGTAGGTGTGCGACACACCGCTCACATCAAGAAGGTTCATTGCGCCAGCTCCAGTCCATACAGCGCCAGGTGGGCCGCGACTAATTCGCGGGTCACTGCCTGTTGTGGGGCACTGAACAGGGTTTCCACCGCGCCCTGTTCGATAATGCGCCCGTTGTCCATTACCGCGACATCATCCGCCAGCCGCGCTACCACGCCCATATCGTGCGTAACCAGCAGCATGCCGGGCTGATGTTCGCGCATAATCTGCGCCAGCAAATCGAGAATGCGTGCCTGCGCCACCACGTCGAGATCGGTCGTCGGTTCATCGGCGACGATAAACGGCGCATCGCTCAGCAGCGCCATGGCGATCATCATGCGTTGCAACATGCCGCCGCTCATCTCGAACGGGTAAAGCGTGAGCACACGTTCGGCGTCCTCCAGCCCGACATCCTGCAATGCTGCGATCAGTGTGGCGTTATCGGCGGGTTTACCGAGTGCCAGGCAGGTTTCCCGTGCATGAGCGGCCATGGTGCGCAGCGGGTTAAACGCGCTGCGCGGGTTTTGCATAATGGTGGCAACCGTCGAACCACGGAGTGCTTGCGGTGTGACGAGCTGATTATCGGCCAGCAGCCGACCGGCCGTTTGCCGTACGCCCGCAGGCAGCACGCCGAGCGCCGCCGCACAGGTTAATGATTTGCCGCTGCCGCTACCGCCTACCAGCGCCAGCACGCGCCCGCGTTGCAGGGTTAACGACACCTCCTGTACCAGCGGGCGTTCCGCGTGCAGGGTGATATTTTGCAGGCTCAGTTGTGCAGGCATCAGTGGGCGTGCTCCGTTTCAAGGTGGGGATCGAGATGGTCGCGCAGCGCGTCGCCCACCAGATTAAACGCCATCACGCTAATGAACAGCGCCAGCCCCGGCCAGACCATCTGCAGCGGCTGCGTCCAGATATATTGCCGGGCGTCGTTAATCATCACGCCCCATTCCGGTGTTGGCGCGGTGACGCCAAGCCCGAGGAACGACATCCCGGCGACGTGCAGCATCATATGGCCGATATCCAGCGTCGCCAGTACCAGCAGCGAAGGCACTACCGCTCCCGCCAGATGATCGCGAAACACATGCAGATAACTCGCGCCACTTAAACGCGCCGCCAGCACGTACTCGCGACTACGCAAGGAGATCACCAGGCTGCGCACCATGCGCGCATACCAGGCCCAGTGCGAAAGCGCGATGGCGATAATCACGTTGGTCAGCCCTGTCCCAAGCACGCCGACCATAAAAAACGACAGGATCGAGGTGGGAAAGGTCATAAAGATATCCGCCACGCGCATGATGGCCTGATCGACGCGCCCGCCGAGCAGCCCGGCGCAGCCGCCTGCGCTTAAACCAAGCGCCAGCACCAGCAGCAGACACATCATCACCGACCCCAGCGATACCCGTGTGGCGGCCATTAAGCGTGAGAAAATATCCCGTCCCAGATGGTCGGTGCCGAGCCAGTGCTGGCTGCCTGGCGGCAACAGGCGCGCGGGTAAATCGATGGCTTGCGGATCATACGGCGTCCACCACTGGCAGGTCAGGGCAATCACCAGCAGTAACAGCAGGATCAGCAGCGCGAAACGCACTGGCCAGCGGGCCGTTTTTATAAAGTGCATCAGTGCGCTCCTTCATGGTGGCGAATGCGCGGATCGAGCGCTGCGCTCAGCAGATCGACTGCCAGATTGCACAGCACAAAAACCAGCACCATCACCAGCGTAAAGCACTGGATCACCGGGTAGTCGCGATTGAAGATTGCCGATACGGCATAGCGGCCAATACCGGGCCAGGCGAAGATGCTTTCGATGATCATCGTACCGCCAATCAGCTCGCCGATATGCATCCCCAGCGCGGTGATCACTGGCAGAGACGCGTTACGCAGAATATGCCGCCGCTCGGTCTGCTTATCGCTTAACCCGCGCAGCCGCGCCCACGTCACGTGGCGTTGCCCGGCGGCTTCCAGCATGCTGGCGCGCAGCAGACGGGCGTTGATGGCCAGCGACATAAAGGCAATCGACACCGCAGGCAGGATCAGGTGCTGCCAGCCGCCGTAGCCCATTGCAGGCAGCCACTGCAAATGCACAGAAAAAAACATCACCAGCAGGAAAGCCAGCCAGAAGTTCGGCATCGACACGCCAAGAAACGCCACCGCGCGTACCAGAAAATCCGGCAGACCATCGCGGTGACGCGCCGCCCAGATACCAAGCGGTACGGAAGTGAGCAGGATCAGCGCTAGCGCCGCGCCTGCGAGTTGCAATGTCGCGGGCAGAAAATGCAGCACATCGTCGAGCACCGGGCGCTGCGTGGCATACGAAATGCCGAAATCAAGATGCAGTGCGCGCCACAGCCAGTGCAGATATTGGCTGGCGAGCGGCTGATCCAGCCCCAGCTGAATGCGGGTAGCGGCAATCATTTCCGGTGTTGGCGGCAGGTTCGACAGGCGCAGATAATCCATCGCCGGATCCCCGGCGCCAAGGCGCAGCAGCAGGAAAATCACCACCGAGGCGGCTACGATCATCGGGATCAACAGCAGCAGACGGTGCAGTAAAAAGCGGCTCATGGCGCGGCGTCCGGGGTTATCTGATCAAACGGGATCTCCGAGGCGATCGGGGCAAACGGAATCGTGCCGAGCTGCGGTTTTGCCACCACCATCATCGAGATGTAACTGATGGGCAGATAAACCGCGTCGTTGTGCAAACGGGTGAGAATATCCCGGTACAGCGCCTGGCGCGCGCTGTCATCGCTGGTGGTGAGCACCTCGCCAATCTCTTTATCGATAATCGCTTTGTCCGGCAGGCCTAACTGCGCCTGATAATCGGCATGCGACGGCACGCGCATTGAACTCATAAACGCATGCGGATCGTACGGTGCGCCCCAGGTGCGGTTGAAAATCATGCCGAAACGGCCATCGCGCTGACGGGCATAAATACTGCTCTCTTCCTCACCGATCAGGGCGACATCTACGCCAATCTGGCGCAAGTTGGCCTGAATGATTTCGGCCATCGACTTACTCAGCGCATCGGTGCCGATATAGGCCAGCTCAATATGCAGTGGCTGGCCTGCTTTTTCGCGGATGGTTTTTCCGGCGGGCAGCAGCCAGCCCGCTTTATCCAGCAGCGCACGCGCCTGCGCCGGATCGTACTGGCGCGGTTTCAGGCTGATATTGGCATACGGCACGGAAGGGGCGAACAGCGTGTCGGCAACCTGCTGCGTGCCATACAGCGCGCCATCGACCAGCGTTTTCTTATCTACCGCGTAGTTCAGCGCTTCGCGAACGGCTAACTCATTGGTTGGCGCATGCGTGGAGTTCAGCGCCAGCATCACTGTCTCCATTGGTGCAGAGAGCTGGGTGCGCCAGGCGGGGTTCTGGCTGAAACGGGCAAACGTATCCAGCGGCAGTAAACCTTCGTTGCCGTAAAGCAGATCGATATCGCCGGTTTCAAATGCCACCGCGCGGCTGGTCGGGTCTGGGATCACTTTGACGATAATTTTGCCAGCTGCCGGTTTCGCGCCCCAGTAGTGTTCATTCCGTACCAGCACGTCGTACTGGTTCAGCTTTGATTCCTGTAACACCCACGGGCCGGTGCCGATGGGCGCTTTAATCCCGTTCAGTGTTTCATGGTCTTTAAACTGCGACGGGGCGATAAAGCGGAACGGGCGGGGCAGGGCGAGTTCTTGCAGGAAAGGGTAGTAGGCGCTTTTCAGAGTGATTTGTAACTGCTTGGGGCTTAGGGCTTTGACGTCGGTGATTTGGTTGGCAAGCTCAAGCCAGGCGTGGCGTTGACGGTTATCCAGCACGGCGCGGAAGTTCTCCGCGGCGGCGGCGGCGTCAAACGGTTCGCCGTTGGAAAACGTCACCCCGTCGCGCAGGGTGAAGACCCAGGTTTTGCCATCCTCCGAGTGTGTCCAGCTTGTCGCCAGCCAGGGTTTAACGCTGCCGTCGGCCTGGTATTTCACCAGCGGTTCATACACCATGCTTTGCGCGAACATCTGGTTTGGCGTGTAAAGATGCGGGTTGAGTGGGCCAACATTCACCGGCCAGGCGGTGGTTAGGGTGTTTTGTGCCGCGAAAACGGCAAAGGATGCGCAGAGCAGAAGCAGAGCGCCAGCCTGACGATAGAAAGACACGTTCGGTTTCCTGATGAAAAGTCGGTGGCGAGAAAAGTATGACGATTTTAGTAATTCATCATACGAATAGTATGTTCTGGATCAAAAGCCCTCTTTTTAACAGGGATTTATCGCATTTAGCGTGAGGTGTACTGCTTACTGGCGAGCCGAACACTCGGAATGCGCAAGGTGATTTATTCGTCAGAGTTATCGCTTTGCTGGCGTAAGCATTGAGCGAGACACATCAAGTGACGTTGATAAGCCGCTTGCAGACATTCAGGATGAGAGCGCTATCCCTTAAACAGTTGCAGCAGCATTTCTACCTGCTCATCGAGCGGCGCGAGGTCTTTTTTCACAATCAGGTGCAGTGGTGTGGCGCGGCGCGTACCGTGGCTGAGCGGCAGCGTTTTGAGTACGCCGCTATCGAGCAGTGGCTGGATGCGCTCCTCCGGCAGCCAGCCGTAACCCACCTGATACAGCACAGCTTCCACCGCTGCATCGATGGTCGAAAATGTCCACGACTCCTGCGCCACCGGGCTTTGGCGATGGTCGCTTTCGGCAATGCGGATCAGCGGCCAGCTGGCGAGCATCTCTTCGCTTACCTGTTCCGCCGCGCACAGCGGGTGATCGCGGTGCGCCACGGCGACAAAATCAATGTTCATCAGCCATTCGCCGCGCCCGGTCATATCCTGGCGGCGAGTCAGTATCATCACATCCGCTTGCGCATGCACCGGCAACTCGCTGGAGGCGGTCTCCAGCACTTCGGTCAGCCGCACCTGCGTTTGCGGATAACGCTGCTGAAACTGGCGCAAAATGGCAAACAGCCGCGCGCGGGGGAAAATGCTGTCGACCACTAAATCAAGCCGCGTGCGCATGCCATTGCGCAGCGTGGCGGCGCGGGTTTCTACCCAATCGAATGCCTTGAGCAACGGTTTTACCTGGTTGAGCAGCAACTCACCCGCCGGGGTAAGCACCGCGCGCCGCCCTTCCTGTACCAGCAGGGCAACGCCGAGCCGCTCCTGCAACAGCGCCAGGTTGTAACTGACCGATGACTGGCTGCGATGCGTCTCTTCCGCCGCTTTCGCAAAGCTCCCCAGCTCCACCACCTTTTGCAGCAGCGTCCATTGTTCCAGCGTCGTCTTGTGCATAACTCATCTAAAAAATGAATGAATTTGATGCAAATATAGCGTTATTCATTCGTTTTTTGCAGGCGTAGGATCATTTCAAACACCAGAGGAGAGTAAAAATGAGCACCTTTGATAAACATGATTTGAGCGGTTTCGTCGGCAAACATCTGGTTTATACCTACGATAATGGCTGGAACTACGAGATTTATGTGAAAAACGCCACGACGCTCGATTACCGGATCCACAGCGGTATCGTGGCGAACCGTTGGGTGAAAAATCAGCAGGCCTACATTGTTCGCGTTGGCGAAAGTATCTATAAAATTTCCTGGACCGAACCGACCGGCACCGATGTCAGCCTGATTGTGAACCTTGGGGATCGCTTGTTCCACGGCACCATTTTCTTCCCGCGCTGGGTTATCAATAATCCGGAAAAAACCGTCTGCTTCCAGAACGACCACATTCCGTTGATGGAGTCTTATCGTGCGGCTGGTCCGGCTTACCCTACTGAAGTGATCGATGAGTTCGCGACCATTACGTTTGTGCGCGATTGCGGCGAAAATAATGACAGTGTGATTAACTGCGCTGCCAGTGAATTACCGGCCAACTTCCCGCAGAATTTGTCATAAAAATTTCACGCTATTTAATATATTTTGCTGATAACGAATGAAATAATTCATTGCATAATGATATTAATTTTCGTGCATTCGTTGATGCGCCGTTTAAATAACTACGCTAACGCCTTTGTATGCATTACAAGGGCGTTAAATATTTCAGTTTTTTGACATTCATCACGTTAGGATTTTGCTGTTTTCATTTGTAACCTGTTGTTTGAGAAAAATTATTTTATATTTGTTAAGTTTATCATTTCCCCCTTTTCTTAATCTTGTCCTAATATTCAATTGGTAGCATTCTCCGACTAACCGTAACGAATAATAAATGCAGGAAACGCGCATTCATTATATTTTGGTTTAACTTTCATCCGCCATTTTACTCACTAGCCGCAACGTGTCTTTGTGGCGGTTCGTTAACGCGTCAGTGACGCCAAGGAAAAACGATGAGTGATTTTTTACCGTTCTCACGCCCGTCAATGGGGGATGAAGAGTTCGCAGCCATTCAGCAAGTGCTGGCATCCGGCTGGATCACGACCGGCCCCAAAAATCAGGCGCTTGAAGAGGCTTTTTGTACACTGACGGGCAACCGCCACGCCATTGCCGTTAGCTCGGCGACGGGTGGCATGCACGTCACCCTGATGGCACTTGGTATTGGCGCCGGGGATGAAGTGATTACCCCGTCGCTGACCTGGGTTTCCACCCTCAATATGATTGTGCTGCTCGGCGCGACGCCGGTGATGATCGATGTCGATAAAGAGACATTGATGGTCACGCCGGAAGCTATCGAAGCGGCTATCACGCCGCGTACCAAAGCAATTATCCCGGTGCATTACGCCGGTGCACCGGTGGATATCGACGCCATTCGCGCGCTTGGCGAGAAGCACGGCATTCCGGTGATTGAAGATGCTGCTCACGCCGCCGGAACGTACTACAAAGGCCAGCATGTTGGCTCACGCGGCACCGCTATTTTCTCCTTCCACGCCATTAAAAATATGACCTGCGCGGAAGGCGGGCTGGTGGTGACGGATGACGAACAACTGGCGAATCGCATTCGCAGCCTGAAGTTCCACGGACTGGGCGTCGATGCTTACGACCGTCAGACTCACGGCCGCGCCCCGCAGGCCGAAGTGATCTCCCCAGGGTTTAAATACAATCTTGCGGATATCAACGCGGCGATTGCGCTGGTGCAACTAGGCAAACTGCCCGCCGCTAATGCCCGCCGCCAGGAGATCGCCCAGCGTTATTTGCAGGAACTGGCGGATACGCCGTTTCAGCCGCTGGCCTTGCCGTCATGGCCGCACCAGCACGCCTGGCACCTGTTTATTATTCGCGTCGATGAGCAACGTTGCGGTATCTCCCGCGACGCATTGATGGAAACCCTGAAAGCGCAAGGCATTGGTACCGGCCTGCATTTTCGCGCGGCCCATACGCAGAAGTATTACCGCGAACGCTTCCCCCTCTCTTTACCCAATACGGAGTGGAACAGTGCGCGTATCTGTTCGCTACCGCTTTTCCCGGATATGACCCATGACGACACAACCCGCGTCATTCACGCGCTCCGCAACATTGCAGGGCGCTGATATGTTTAATTTACCGCCTGTAGAAAAAGTTTCTGTGGTGATCCCGGTCTACAACGAGCAAGAGAGCTTGCCGGAGTTGATTCGCCGCACCACGGAAAGCTGCGATGTACTGGGCATCGATTACGAAATTTTGCTGGTGGATGATGGCAGCAGCGATAACTCTGCGCTGATGTTAAGTGAAGCGGCAGAACAACCCGGCAGCCACGTTGTCGCGGTGCTGCTGAACCGCAACTACGGCCAGCACTCGGCGATTATGGCCGGATTCAGCCATGTCACCGGTGATTTGATCATCACGCTGGATGCCGATTTGCAAAACCCGCCGGAGGAGATCCCGCGTCTGGTGGCGAAAGCCAATGAGGGGTATGACGTGGTGGGCACGGTGCGACAAAACCGCCAGGACAGCCTGTTTCGTAAAATGGCCTCGCGCACCATCAACCGTCTGATCCAGCGCACCACCGGTAAAGCGATGGGCGATTACGGCTGCATGTTGCGTGCGTACCGCCGCCATATTGTTGATGCCATGCTGCACTGCCATGAGCGCAGCACTTTTATCCCGATCCTCGCCAATACCTTTGCCCGTCGCGCGGTGGAGATCCCCGTGCAACACGCGGAACGCGAATTTGGCGATTCCAAATACAGCTTTATGCGCCTGATTAACCTGATGTACGACCTGGTGACCTGCCTGACCACCACGCCGCTGCGCTTGCTGAGCGTGTTTGGCAGCGTGATCGCCGTGTTGGGCTTTTCGCTCGCCGTGCTGCTGGTGGTGCTGCGTCTGGCGTTTGGCCCGCAGTGGGCGGGAGAAGGGGTGTTTATGCTCTTCGCCATTCTCTTCACCTTTATCGGCGCGCAGTTTATCGGCATGGGGCTACTTGGGGAGTATATCGGGCGCATCTATAACGATGTTCGCGCGCGTCCCCGCTACTTTATTCAACGTGTTGTTCGTCAGGAAAATGACGTTTCGCAAGAGGAAAAAAATCAATGAAAGCCGTTGTCTTTGCTTACCACGATATGGGATGTATCGGTACACAAGCGTTACTGGATGCAGGTTTCGAGATTGCGGCGATTTTTACCCATCCCGACAGTGCCAATGAAAACCACTTTTTCGGTTCGGTGGCGCGTATTGCCGCTGAACGTGGCATCCCGGTTTATGCCCCGGACGATGTTAATCACCCGCTGTGGGTCGATCGTATTCGCGATCTGAACCCGGATGTGATTTTCTCTTTCTATTACCGCAATTTACTGTGCGACAACATTCTCAATACCGCACGGATCGGCGCATTTAACCTCCACGGCTCACTGCTGCCTGCTTACCGTGGTCGCGCACCGCTGAACTGGGTGCTGGTCAATGGCGAAAGCGAAACTGGCGTCACGCTGCACCGCATGGTTTCCCGCGCGGATGCGGGCGCGATTATCGCGCAACAGCGCGTAGCCATTGCCGAGAACGATGAAGCGCTGTCGCTGCACCGCAAATTAGCGGAAGCCGCAAAAGGTATGCTGGCCAGCGTGTTGCCGACGATTAAAACGCAAACCTTCAGCGAAACGGCGCAGGACGACAGCAAAGCCAGCTACTATGGCCGCCGTACGCCGGAAGATGGCCGTCTGGACTGGGAAAAACCCGCCCAAACGCTGCAAAACCTGGTGCGCGCGGTTTCTGACCCGTGGCCGGGCGCGTACAGCTTTGCCGGTACGCATAAATTTATCGTCTGGAAATCCCGTGTACGCACCGACGTGGCTCCGGCTCGCGCGGGCACTGTGCTCTCTGTTTCGCCGCTGCTGGTCGCCTGTGGCGATGGCGCGCTGGAGATCCTCACCGGCCAGATGGACAACGGCGTGTATATGCAGGGCGCCCAGCTGGCGCAGTCGCTCGGCCTGGTGGCTGGCGCGCTGCTGACCAGCAAACCGGTAGTGGCGGTAAAACGCCGCACCCGCGTGTTGATCCTGGGCGTGAACGGTTTTATCGGTAACCATTTGACCGAACGTCTGCTGCGTGACGATAACTACGAGATTTTCGGTCTTGATATTGGATCGGATGCGATCAGCCGTTTCCTCGATAATCCGCGTTTCCACTTTGTGGAAGGCGATATCAGCATTCACTCCGAATGGATCGAATACCACATTAAAAAATGCGACGTGGTGCTGCCGCTGGTGGCTATCGCGACGCCTATCGAATACACCCGTAACCCGCTGCGCGTGTTCGAGCTGGATTTCGAAGAGAACCTGAAAATCATCCGTGACTGCGTGAAGTACAACAAACGCATCATTTTCCCGTCGACGTCGGAAGTGTACGGCATGTGCACCGACAACAACTTCGATGAAGACAACTCGAATCTGGTTGTTGGGCCTATCAACAAACAGCGCTGGATTTACTCGGTGTCGAAACAGTTGCTCGACCGCGTGATCTGGGCATATGGCGACAAGCACGGTCTGAAATTCACCCTGTTCCGTCCGTTTAACTGGATGGGGCCGCGCCTGGATAACCTCAACGCTGCACGTATCGGTAGCTCGCGTGCCATCACCCAGTTGATCCTCAACCTGGTAGAGGGTTCGCCGATCAAGCTGATCGAAGGTGGTAAACAGAAACGCTGCTTTACCGATATCAGCGATGGTATCGAAGCCCTGTTCCGCATTATCGAAAACAAAGATGGGCGCTGCGACGGGCAGATCATCAACATTGGTAACCCGGACAACGAAGCGAGCATTAAAGAGCTGGCCGAGATGCTGCTGGCAAGCTTTGAAAAACACCCGCTGCGCGACCGCTTCCCGCCGTTCGCTGGTTTCCGCGAAGTGGAGAGCAGCAGCTACTACGGCAAAGGCTACCAGGATGTGGAACACCGCAAACCGAGTATCCGTAACGCCAAACGTTGCCTGCACTGGGAACCGACTGTGGATATGCGCCAGACCATTGACGAAACGCTGGATTTCTTCCTGCGTACCGTTGAACTGACGGATGAGAAATAAGCATGAAATACGTCGGCTTACGTATTGATGTCGATACCTTTCGCGGCACGCGTGACGGCGTTCCGCGCCTGCTGGAGCTACTGAAAAAGCACAACATCCAGGCGAGCTTTTTCTTTAGCGTCGGGCCGGACAACATGGGGCGCCACATCTGGCGCCTGCTTAAGCCGAAATTTCTGTGGAAGATGCTGCGCTCGCGCGCGGCATCGCTCTACGGCTGGGATATTTTACTGGCGGGCACCGCGTGGCCCGGCAGACTTATCGGTGAAGGCAACGCGGACGTTATCCGCAAAACCGCGCAGGCGCACGAAGTGGGGCTGCATGCGTGGGATCACCATGGCTGGCAGCGCTGGAGTGGTGTGTGGGATCAGGCCCATCTCGAAGCGGAAATTGAGCGCGGATTACTGGCGCTGGAGCTGATAATTGGCCGGTCTGTGAGCTGTTCCGCCGTGGCGGGTTGGCGCGCCGATCAGCGAGTGGTGAAAGCCAAATCGAATTTTAATTTCCGCTATAACAGCGACTGTCGTGGCACGCAGCCGTTTCGCCCGCTCATCGCCGAGAATACCTATGCAGCTCCGCAAATCCCGGTCACGCTACCCACCTGGGATGAGGCCGTTGGCATTTCGGTGGCGGCGGAGCACTACAACCGCTTCATTCTCGACGCGATGAAGCAGGATAGCGGCACGCCGGTTTATACCATCCACGCCGAGGTGGAAGGCATTATCGGCGCGGAAGGTTTCGATGAACTGCTGAGCATGGCGGCGCGCGAAGGCATCGCTTTTTGCCCGTTAAGCCAGTTGTTGCCGGAATCGTTAGAGACGCTACCAGCAGGCAAAGTGGTACGCGGAGAAGTGGCTGGCCGGGAAGGCTGGCTGGGTTGCCAACAACTGTTGAGTCCTGGGTTATGAAATCCATTCACTATGGTCTGGCGCTGGTTGCGCTGATCGCTCTCTACTATGTTGTTCCCCTGGAATATCGTCTGCTCTGGCAGCCGGATGAGACCCGCTATGCGGAGATCAGCCGTGAAATGCTCACCAGCGGCGACTGGATTGTGCCGCATTTCCTTGGCCTGCGTTATTTTGAAAAACCCATCGCCGGTTACTGGATCAATAGCATTGCGCAGTGGCTGTTTGGCCATAATAACGTCTCCGTGCGCCTTGGCTCCGTTTTCTCCATCATCGTATCGGCGCTGCTCGTGGGCGCGCTGGCGTGGAAAATGTGGCGCGACAAACGCACTGCCGTGCTCTCGGCGGTGATCTTCCTGACCGCGTTTCTGGTGTATGGCATTGGCACTTATGCGGTGCTCGACCCGATGATCACGCTGTGGATGACGCTGGCGATGCTCAGCTTCTGGCTGGCTGCGCAGGCCAACACGTTACGCGGTAAGTTTGGCGGCTATGTCCTGCTTGGCGTGGCGTGCGGCATGGGCGTGATGACCAAAGGTTTTCTTGCGCTGGCAGTGCCGGTGATTGGCGTGCTGCCGTGGGTGATTGTGCACAAACGCTGGAAAGAGGTGCTGCTCTGGGGCTGGCTGGCCGTGATCTGCTGCGTGCTGACGGTGCTGCCATGGGGGCTGGCGATTGCCTCGCGCGAGCCTGATTTCTGGCGCTACTTCTTCTGGGTGGAACATATCCAACGTTTTGCGCAGCAGGACGCACAACACAAAGCGCCGTTCTGGTATTACATACCGTTCCTGATTTTAGGTTCGTTGCCGTGGCTGGCGCTGCTGCCCGGTGCGCTGAAAACGGGCTGGCTGGCGCGTAAAGAGGGCGTGCGGGAAGCGTTTTATCTGCTGGGCTGGGTGGTGATGCCGCTGCTGTTTTTCAGCATCGCTAAAGGGAAGCTGCCGACTTACATTCTGCCCTGTTTCGCGCCGCTGGCGATACTGATGGCGCGTTATGCCATGCAGATGGCGCAAACCAACGGGCGCGCGCTGCGCGTCAATGCGTGGATCAATATCGGTTTTGGCCTGGTTGGCGTGATTGCCGCGCTGGTGGTGTCGCCTTTGGGCTTCCTGAAACATCCGGTATGGACGCAAATTGAGGTCTACAAAGCGGCGCTGGCGGCGTTTGCTTTCCTGGCGTGGGCGCTGGTTGGGCTGTTTACCTTGCGAGCCAGCGCAGAGCGTTGGTCATACGCGGCGCTGTGCCCGCTGGCGATTGCGCTGCTGGTCGGGATCGTTATCCCGGATAAGGTGATGGATTCCAAGCAGCCGCAATTTTTGATCAACTTTGTTAACGAGCCGCTGACGCCGAGCCGCTATGTGCTGGCCGATAACGTCGGGGTTGCTGCAGGTCTGGCCTGGGAGCTGAAACGCTCAGATATCATGCTGTTTGGCACGCGCGGTGAGTTAACGTACGGTATGTCGTACCCTGATGGCGAAGGGCGGTTTGTACGCGAAGACGATTTCACCGACTGGCTGTCACAACATCGGCAGGAAGGGGTTATTTCGCTGGTGCTGCACCAGTCGAAAAAGGATGACTTTACCCGCATGCCGATACCGAAACCGGACAACGTTTATGTACAGGGGCGTATGGTCTTTATTCAGTACTTTCCGCAATGATGAGTAAGCCGCAATGACCAGCTGGCTCTGGCTCGCGCTGGCAAGCCTGCTCAGTTGCGCAGGCCAACTGTGCCAGAAGCAGGCGACACGCCCGGTGCCGATGGATAAGCGTAACAAGCATCTTGGCCTGTGGCTGGGGCTCGCACTGATGGCACTCGGCGCGGGCATGGCGCTGTGGCTGCTGGTTTTGCAGCGCATTCCTGTTGGCGTGGCATACCCGATGTTGAGCCTTAATTTTGTCTGGGTGACGCTGGCGGCGCGTTTTCTCTGGCGTGAGCCGGTAAGCGTTCGCCATGCGTTCGGCGTGGCGCTGATTATCACTGGCATTGTGTTGCTGGGGAGCTCGCTATGAAGGGGCTGCATTGGGCGTTACTCAGTGTGTTGCTGGTAAGCGGCGCACAACTGATGTTGCGCTATGCCATGGTGTCGCTGCCACCGGTGACATTTTCCTGGTCTTTTGTCTCGGCGTTGCTGCAACCGCAAAAAGGGACGCTGGCGCTGATGTTTGGGCTGTTTGGGTATCTGGCATCAATGGGCTGCTGGTACTTTGCTCTGCACCGTTTGCCGCTCAGTAAGGCTTATGCTTTGCTGAGCCTGAGCTACATCCTGGTGTGGGCGGCGGCCATCTGGCTTCCCGGATGGCACGAACCGTTTTCCCTGCGCGGCGCGTTGGGTGTGCTGGTGATTGTGGCGGGCGTGCTGGTTATTTTTCTTCCCCGACGCTCTCGATCTGGTCGGCAGCGAGAGTAAAAGGCGTGGGAGTGCAGACCGCGAGACTTAGCCCCGCACGGTGAGAATGGCTAAGGTGCAGGTTGAGAGGGTGGCAACTGTCTACGCTGACGATCTCCCAGACGCTGACGCCACGCTGTTTGATAATGGCCTCTTTACGTGTCCAGATGCGCCAGAACGCGTCCAGTTGCTGCGCAGGGTGTTCCTGCTCGATTTCACGATGTTCCGCCTGGCTAAACACCGCATTCGCCAGGCTACGCCAGTTGTTACGCGGGCGTATCACTTCGATATCGCAGCCGACTTCTCCTTCATCGCTCACCAGCAGAGCAATATGATCGCCGCTGTGGCTCAGGCTAAACCATAACGGCAGATCGCCAGCAAACGCGGGCTTACCCTGCTCCCCATAAACTATCTCCGGCAATGGGGAGATCACGCGGTTAAGCAAAAGCCGCCCGGCAAGCCACCTATTATGACGAACGCCGGATGGCGCCGCTGATTTTAGCTCGGGTGGGATCTCCTGCGCGCGCAATTCAGAAAGAGTAGCCAGTAAAACGCGATACATTGTTACGCCCAGCGTTTGATGATAATTGAGGTATTTATTCCGCCAAACGCAAAGTTATTGCTTTGCAGGAATTCACAATCAATATGCCTTGCTTCACCGCGGATATAATCCAGTTCGCCGCAATTTTCATCCGGTGTCGTCAGGTTTAGCGTTGGCGCAAACCAGCCTTCGCGCATCATTTGCAGGCTCATCCACGCTTCAAGCGCGCCACAGGCGCCAAGCGTATGACCGAAGTAGCTTTTTAATGAGGAGATGGGCACCGTATTGCCGAAGATAGCGGCGGTTGCCTGGCTTTCTGCAATATCACCCCGATCGGTAGCTGTGCCGTGTGCGGAAATGTAGCCGATATCCTGCGGGCTGAGCCCAGCGATATTAAGCGCCTGCTCCATACAAATTTGCATCGTCTCACGCTGGGGTTGAGTGATATGCGCGGCATCGCAGTTGGTGGCAAACCCGACAATCTCGCCATAAATGGTGGCACCGCGCGCTTTCGCATGTTCCAGTTCTTCCAGAATCAGCGTTCCTGCGCCTTCACCAATCACTAGACCATCACGACGGGCATCAAATGGAGACGGAGTGGTTTTCGGCTCATCATTACGTTGACTGGTGGCGAAAAGCGTATCAAAAACGGCGGCTTCCGATGGACATAACTCTTCCGCACCGCCCGCGACCATCACATCCTGATAACCGTGGCGAATGGCTTCCCAGGCGTAGCCTATCGCCTGGCTACCGGAAGTGCAGGCGCTGGATGTAGGGATCACCCGACCACGCAACCCGAAAAACAGGCCGGTATTAACCGCAGTGGTGTGCGGCATCATCTGTACATAGGTGGTGCCAGTGATGTTATTGGTGTGCTTTTCGGTCAGCATGGTCGCAAATTCACTTACCGGACCAGTGCTGCCAGTCGACGAACCATACGCAATACCGGTTCGGCCTTGGGTGAGAACCGGATCATCGATTAACCCTGCCTGCTCCAGCGCCAGTTCGCTGGCTCTGGTGGAGAGCAACGAGACGCGTCCCATCGCGCGGATGCGTTTGCGGGTGTAGTTTTCCGGTAGCACAAAATCATCAATGGGCGCACCCAGCAGAGTATGCAGGCCATCATAAATTTGCCATTCCGGCATTTTCCGTACGGCATTCTCGTAAGCCAGTAACCGCTTCGCAACTTCCTGCCAGTTTTGGCCAAAGGCGGTAACGCCGCCCATACCGGTAATAACCACGCGACGCGTCATAGCATGCCTCCGTTAATCGAAATGACCTGGCGGGTAACATAACCCGCAATATCGGACATCAAATAGCTGGCTAGTCCGGCCACTTCTTGCGTTTGGCCCATACGTTTCATCGGGATCAGGGACATCGCTTCTTTCAGTGCCGCCTCTTCCATCTCAATCATGCCGGTGTCAATCAGGCCAGGAGCAATACAATTCACGGTGATTTTGCGTTTTGCCAGTTCGATAGCCAGCGCTTTTGTCGCGCCAATGATCCCCGCTTTAGCTGCGCTGTAGTTGACCTGGCCACGGTTGCCCATTACGCCGGAAACCGACGAAAGCGTAATGATGCGCCCGCCGTTGCGAGCGGAGATCATGGGCATAATGCAGGGTTGGATCACATTGTAAAAGCTGTCGAGGTTGGTATGGATGACCATGTCCCAGTCTTCTTCGCTCAGCGCCGGGAAGGCTGCGTCGCGTGCAATCCCGGCATTACTGACCACTCCGTACCAGGCGCCGTGGCGGCCAATTTCGCTCTCCAGCACCTCACGACATTGCTCGCGGTTGCCAACATCGAAATTGAGCAGACGTCCGCTTCCCCCTGCCTGTTCAATCGCGTGCAGCGTTTGCTGCGCGCCTTGCTCATCACGATGGTAATGCACGCCGATCGTAAAACCGTCTGCGGCAAGTTGTTGGGCGATGGCACGGCCGATGCCTTTGCTGGCACCAGTGACCAATACGGAACGATTCATGCCGTTTTTCCTTGAATAAAAAGTGACGTTAACTCTTCCTTTGTCGGCTGGAAGGTATTGACTCGGCCCGAAGCTAGCGTGTCGGTTTGAGCCTTAATGGTGCAGTCGAAGCTGCCGAAACGTTCATCCTGCATCAGGAGCCTGACGTGGATATCCAGCACGGCATTTGCTGGCAGCGAATTCGCCGCACAGGTTAATTCTCTGGCACCCAACACCATACCGAGGGCGATATTTTCTTCACTGCGTTGCTGGCGATGCCAGCCCGACCAGACGCCAATACTTTGCGCCATTAGTTCGAGAGCATACCAGCCAGGCAAGTGGCCTTCGGCATCAATAAACGGTGCAAGGACACCTTGCTTGTTAACGGTCACGCGGCAGTGGGCACAATCGGCGCCGACAGCAATGACCTCTTCCAGCAGGATCATGGGTGCCTCATGAGGTAAATAGGCACCGGGTGCAAGGTAATGGCTCATGACACTCTCCCCAGCAAAATGCTGGCGTTGTTTCCGCCGAAGGCGAAGGAGTTCGACAAAATCACCGGGCGTGAAAGCGGCTGGGGGGCGCTTAGCAGGCCGCACTCTGGCAGGGTTGTGTCCCGCGGATAATGGCTGAAATCCTGCGGTGGCAATGGCAAATCGCGCAGCAGAATCAGTGCGCTCAGTGCTGCTTCAGTGATACCCGCCGCGCCAAGAGTGTGACCGGTCAAATGTTTAGTTGAACTACAGGGGATACGATCGCCAAACAGCGTATGCACGACCTGCGATTCAATTTGATCGTTAAGGATCGTGGCGGTGCCGTGCAGATTGATATAACCAACGTCGTCTGGCGTCAGGCCCGCCTGGGCGAGTGCCATGTTTATTGCGCGGATCGCGCCTTCGCCTTGAGGATGCGGTGCAGAAATATGCCAGGCATCGCTGGATTCTCCACAGCCTAACAGCGCCAGCGGCTGCGGTTCCCGTGTCAGAACCATCAACGCGGCAGCTTCACCAATAGTGATGCCGCAACGGTCACGGCCAAATGGCTGGCATAATGTCGGCGAGAAGGATTCAAGACTATTAAATCCGTTGATCGGCATCTGACTAAGTGTGTCTGCGCCACCAACGATGGCAACATCCGCGAGCCCCGCATTAATCAGGCGCTGACCATTAATGATCGCTCTGGCACTGGAGGAACAAGCGGTAGAAACCGTAAATGCCGGGCCGTCGAGAGCCAGCCAGCGGCTTAAAAAGCGCGACGGATCGCCTAGCTCCTGTTGCGAATAGCGCCATTCCAGGCTCTCTTCGCCGTTATGCAGGTAATTTACGTGTCTACCCCCTTCCTCCAGACCCGATGTGCTGGTGCCCAAAACGACGGCAACGCGATCGCGGCCATAGCGGGAAATCACCTCATCCACCGTCGGCTGGATTTGTTCCAGCGCGACCAACAAAAGCTGGTTGTTGCGGCTACGATGCGCCTGCCACTCCTCGGGCATCAGCGGAAGTTCTGTATCCACGCCGCCGAGCATGACTTCAGCATCGCCCTGTAACCAGCCTTTTCGGTTGATCATGCCCGGCGCGACGCCACGGCTCAAATTGGCAGCGATTTCATCGCAGGTGTTTCCCAGCGCGTTAATCATGCCAATCGCGGAAATGTAGATCATCTCAGTCACCCAGATATTGAATGGTGATGTGGTATTTAAAGACGTGCTGCTCAATGCTAATTGGCTCGCGTTTGCCTTTGCGCTGTAGGTAGGTGATTTCCGTCACCAGCTTTCCGTGTGCATTGTGCAGCTCGCGCTTGTCGCCTGTGTCGGTGAGCGTCCAGCCTTTCGGTAATTGCGGCTGCCAGACGGCGACAGGCCAGTGGCTGATCATTACATCGGCCAATACCTGGTTTGCCGGTGGTAACTGCGGTACGACAATAGATTGCTCAGTATGAATACCGTTTTCGTCGTAGGTGACGAGGAACAGGCGAATCCCTACGGAGGAGAGCCCGGCGAGCGTGATTTTTTTCTCGTCGGCGGTCATCATCACCAGCAGTGACTGCGTTTTCCCGTTAAAGCTCCCGGTGAGTAGCTGCTGGGAATTGACCGCCGGGTTAATTCCCGGTGCCGGTAACGTCACGCGCGTGCCGGGCTCCAGCCATGCTTGCGGGCGGGCGCTGTCGGAGGAGTGGGTGGTGGAACTGCATCCGGTAAGCAGTAGGGCAGTGGCCAGCGCCATGCCTGTCCAGAGGGTGCGGATCATCGTTTTCTCTCTTTTTTACCCGGCATTGCGAGTGGTGAAAGTAAAAAGGCGGTAAAAATGCCACTTACCAGCACGATGCCAAAACAGCTAATCGCCTGGGTATCGCTGAATACCAGCATGCCCAGCGTGAGGAGCGTTGTTACCATCGCCAGCGAGATCGCCAGTAGCGAGGTGAGCGGTGTGCCGCGTGGGTTACTGAAAAATAGCGTGTAATTAATGCCAATCCCTAACACCAGTACCAGCGCCAGCAGGGAGAAGAGATTGACAGAATGGCCGCTTAGCGACAATGCTGCCAGCCCGCAACCGATTGACAACACAGAAGGGACAAGGCTGATAAGCCCCTTTTTCCAGCCAAGACGAAGTATGGCGCCCGCCGCGATCACTGCCAGCGCAACACACAACAGGCCGGTTAACACCAGACGATAGAGCGCGAAAAGCTCGTCGAAAGCGCTTTTTCGATCCACCCAGGCAATACCTGATTGCGCCTGTGCCAGCTTACTTAACGCTGCGCTATCTTTTACGCCATCAACGGGCACCAGAACGCCACTCTGCCCGTCTGGTATGGTCAGCCACAGCAAACGCCAGCCTTCACTGGCCGGACTGGCAAGCCACTCATCAACCGTGACCGTCATTGGGCTGAGATCGGGGGTAACCGCCTGCAAACCAGCGTTCTGCAAGGTATGAGCAACGGTGGGCGCGGCATTTTTGAGTAACGTCAGATCCTGCTGCTGGCGTGAGATCGAGTTGATCGGCACATAACGAAAACCCGAAATTGCGCCGTTCTCACGCGCTTGTTCCAGACGTGGAATAAACGCTTCCAGACGTTCCAGTGTCTGCTGGGGATTTTCGCCATAAACCACAAACCATTTCTGATCGACGCTCTGTCCGGTGAGAGCAGTGATGGCTTTTTCCTGCGCAAGGATGTTCTGCGGTAATGCCTGTAACTGGCTGATATCGTCATTGATGCGCAGTGTCGACAACCCGGCAAGAGAAACCGCCGCCATTATCAGCGGCAATCCCACCGACAGTTTTTTATTGCGCCTCCAGGCTGCCAGCCAGCGCAGTAACAGCACCATCGCAGGCACGGGACGTACCGGTAAACCACGGCACAGCCAGGGGTGCCAGAAGACAACCGTCAGGCAAGAGGCGCTGAGTCCGGTAGCGGCGAAAATCGCCATCTGGCGAATACCAGGGAAGGGCGCCAGCATCATGATCAGATACGCCAAGACGGTCGTCGCCAGTGCCAGCAACAGCGCATTTCGTACTTTTTCCAGGCTTTGCCATGGCGATGACTCTGCGCCATGCACCATACGTTCGGTGAGATAGTAAAGTGTATAGTCCGCAGAGATCCCGATGATGCTCATGCTCATCACCAGCGTCATCAGGTGCAACTCGCCGAAGATCAGCAGCGTCACTACCGTGCCGGCCAGCGCACCAACGGCGATTGAAAGTAGGCATAACAGAAGTGGGCGCAAGGAGCGGAACACGGCAACAATCAACAACATGACGCCGACGATAGTTGCGATCCCCAACGTTGAAATGTCGCGCTTTGCCTGCTGGCTGGCGTAGTCGCTATAGAATACCGTGCCGCGTGATAGCAATTGCGCCTGTGGAAACTGTTTCTTGAGTTGTGTTTCCAGCGAGCCGAGCGTGGCGACAAACTGGTGTGTTTGCTGCATATCGAAGGAGGAGCCTGCCAGCTCGCCGTGGAGCAGATACCAGTAGTTGCCGTCGTTGTCCTGGGTGACTAACCACCCATCCATCAACCGCAGTCGCTGCGTATTTTGCGCCATCGCCAATTGTGCTCCGCGCATCAACATTAGCGGATCGTTTTGCAGCTCTTTACCCGATACGCCGGAAAAGGCCGAGTAGAGCTGAGTCAGCACCCATTGTGCCTGCGCTTCGCCGCCGTTTTGCAGACGCGCGCGGGTTGCGCTATCAAGCAGAGCGTTACGGTGCTGCCAGAAAAATGCGCCCCACGCTTGCTGACTCTTTGCATCCATCGCGCCTTTCAGGTGATTAACAACCTGCGATTGACCTAACAGCGTCAGCCAGTATTGCGCTACCTCGGGATTGGCCTGTTTACCAGGGCTGATCAACCAGACGAGTTGCTTATCGAGGCGTTGCATAAAGCCGTCATTCAATGCCGCAGGCAGCGCGCCCATGGTTTGTGCCGGAAGCATCGCCAGTACGCTACTGTTCATTCGCGCTTTGGGAAGCAGCGCGAGCAGCATACCCAGCATCACCAGGCATACTGCGCCCCACAGTAGTGCCGGGCGTGGGGAATTAGTGCGTTGCAAAACGTTGGCGTTCGTCATCAGTCAGCGTCGTGGGCGTGAGTCGGTGTTGGGAAAAAGCGATATCGGTGAGATCGCCCTGTTTATCATTCAGGCGGATGCTGTCGAGATAGTGATCCCCGGCCAGGTCGATGGAGGTGAATATTTTATCCAGCGGCGTGGTGATTGGGGTCAACTTCAGGGTCCAGCGACCTTTCCCGGCATCGTTAAAGTCAATGCGAAAGTTCTGTTCCAGCACGGCGCGATCGGCCTGAAACAGGGCGCGCAGAAGATGGTTAAACTGGAACATTTGCGGGTTGTTCTGCGCAGTGATCACCTGCGGTGGCTGACCGTTAATGATTTGCACCATCCGCGAATCATCAAGCATTAGCATCATCGGGAACGGTGCGGTCTGATCCCACAATAATCCCTGCTCACGGGCGATAAGCATTTCGCCCTGCGAGCGCAGCGGCTGCGGCAAGTCTTTAATGGTGCGGGTTTGGGTGAAATGCGCACGTACCACCGGTTGTTGGGTAAAGCGCTGCTGTAATTCCTCCAGCGTCACTGCATTGACGAAGGGAGCGAACAGCAGAACCAGCAGAGGCCAATATCTCATGGTGTGACCCCCATACGTTCAAACAGAATGGCCGGGCTGACGAAGCACATCTCCCGGCTTTTCTCCTCCACCGCCACCTGAATGGTGTAACCGGTGGTGGTTCGCTTGCCGCTGGCGGCGTCGATGATTTCATACGCGATTTTCAGCCTGTTTTCGAACTCTTCGATTCGGGCGCGTACGCGAAAATGCTGTTCGAATGTCAGTACATCACGGTATTTCACCCGCGTATCCACGACCGGCCACAAATACCCCGACGTTTTCATCTGGCGGTAGCCGTAATCGAACTGATTCAGTAGCGCCTCACGCGCTATCTCAAAGTAGCGAAAATAGTTGCCGTGCCAGACAACGCCCATCATATCGACGTCGTGAAAGGGAACGCTTAGCGCAACCTCGGCTGTGAAACGGGGATCGTTTAACACCTGTTACTCCTTATCCGTGGCTTGCGGTGCGTGGTCAGGCAACCGCCAGAAATCAAAAAAATTAAACCAGTCGAGTGGTGATTGCAGCGCGTAGTGTTCAAGGCGTGCAGCGTAGTTGTCGACAGCCGCTTGCAGTGCCGCTTGACGGTTTGCGCGAGGCATGGACAGCGGATCGGCAAAACGTTCGCAATGCAGGCGCAATTTGCCGTTTTGGCGCAAAGCAAACATTAACAGCACCGGGCAGCGTAGCGCCGCCGCCAGAATAAATGGCCCTTGCGGGAAGGGGGCGGCGTGACCCATAAACGTGCTCCAGCACACCCGCCAGTCGCCACCGCGCTGTGGGTTAACCGCAATACGATCGCCGACAATGGCCACCCATTCGCCCCGATCGAGCTTATCTTTCAGCAACATGGCGGTATCCGGGCCAATATGCGTTACCGGGATAAGGTGTACTCCGGCTTCGGGAGCCATCTCTTGCATGATCTGTTTAAAACGCTGTGCGTTCTCATGAAACACCAGCGCATTGATCACTTTGCTGTTATGTAATTGCGCCAGCGCACGGCAGGCTTCAACATCGCCCAGATGGGATGCGAGCAAGAGCTTGCCGTTGTTATCGTCCAGCCCCATTGCGGCTTCAGCACCGGGCGCGAATTCAACGTCACGGCCTAACTGGAGTTCGCCGCGCCAGCCTGCCACTTTATCCAGCATGGCTTCGGCAAAACGCAGAAAGTGGCGATAGCTACTGAGTTTTGCCGGTGACAGCAGCCCGCGCAGCGCCAGGCTGGTGCGCACACGCGCCAGCCAGAGCTGCGATGCCCGCCGCGCGTTACCGGCGCTAAGCCAATAGACGGCGACAACAGGATAGAGCAGCAGCGAGAATGCTCGGCGGCCAAACACTCTCCAGACCAGCAACATAAAGCGCATACCCCATAATCCCTTCCTCTCGTGCTGCTGCGCCCAGTGGGTATCAGCGCGGCGAAACAGCAGGGAAGGAATGCGCGGCAGCATGCCGAAGAATAAGCGGGTATGCATCAGCGAGATGCGAACATTGTCTTTCAGCGCATCAAAGTGAGAAAGACCGTCCTGCGGATACGTTACGCGTGTCGGGACAAAGTAGCTGGGAGTTCCCTGCCAGTAGAGGCGAACCATCACTTCTGTGTCGAAATCCATACGCCTGCCCAGCGTGACACGTTCAGCAAGCCGCAGCGTGGAAGCGATGGGATAGACGCGAAAACCGCACATGCTGTCTTTCAGTTGAAAAGACAATGTTTCTATCCACACCCAGACGTGTGTGACCCAGCGGCCATATCGCCGCGAACGGGGAATGGAGTCATCATAAACCGGCTGGCCTGAAATCAGCGCCTGCGGATGTTGCCTCGCCAGATCCAGTAATTTGGGAATATCTTCGATGGCATGCTGCCCGTCAGCATCGACCTGCACGGCGTGAGTAAAACCCGCGCGTGAGGCATTTTGCAAACCCTCGATCACTGCCTCGCCTTTACCGGCGTTTTGCGCAAGCCGCGTCAGGGTAAGCATTTCATTTCCTGCGGCCAGTGTTTCCAGCACCCGCTGCGTTGCCTCATCACTGCCATCATCAACGATAAAACAGTGCAGGCCTGTCGGTTGCAGGCGTTCAACCACGCGCGCCATCATTGCACCGTGGTTATAGCAAGGGATAACCACACAAGGATTAAAAGTTACTGACATAGGCGAATTTTCCCGCTGCTACAGGTATGGCGTTCTTCGCCCGCATGGCGCAGGTAGCTGAAACTCAGTTGCTGCTTCTGTTCCTGCCAGTCGAGTCGCAGCGTGACTCTGTTTCCCGGCAGGAGTGGGGCCTGGAATTTAACGTTTTGAATGCTGTGGAAGCGATAGCCCGGGGTGAGCATTAACGTGGCGTAATGCATCACCCAGTCGAGTTGCGCTACGCCTGGCAGCAACGGCTGAACCGCAAAATGACCGCGGAACCAGAACAGGTCCGTCTCCAGTAGGATATCGATTTCAGCGTGCGTCGGTGACACCTGACGGTGTGCAATTTCATGAGGTTTCATGAAATAACTCCTGTAGTTGAGCATAAACACGCTTGTTCATACTATTAACGGGGATCTCTTCCAGGATGCGCCAGTAACGTGGCACCGCCACCGGCTCCAGCCACGGAATCAGCTCTCTTCGCCAGGCAAGCTCCATTGCTTTATTGTCACAATTAAGCCACTGGCGATGTGCCTCTTCTTCCAGCACCAGCAGCACGCCAACGCCCTGTCTCCCGCCACGAGACACAGGGAGAGCTGCGGCATCCCGAATACCCTCAAGCGCTAACACGCGTCTCTCTATTTCACTCAGCGAGATGCGCTTCTCTTCGATTTTAACAACGCGGCCACGACGCCCGGCGATGTGGAAAGTCCCGCCGTCATCAAAGATCAGGATATCATCGAGCAACAGGCCGTCTGGTTCGGGAATAATCGGCGAATGCGCGCGAAATGCCTCACCTTCCGGCACGATCGAAACCCCCGGAAAAGGTTTCCACGGGATGCTATCGTGCTGGCGATGCCGCCAGGCAAGAATGCCTGTTTCGGTGCTGCCATATATTTCATCTGGTTGAACACCGCACCAGTCAGCGGTTCCCTGAACATCTGTCCACGGCAGCATTCCACCAGCCGAGAGAATGATCGCCATCGGCGGTGGTGCGAGCCGGGGATCAAGGCGTTTTAAGAACGCGGGACTACTGATAAACGCATAGCGATGGTGGCTTTCCAACGCGGCCAACTGCTCGGCGTAATAGAGCATTGCGGCGTGAAGTGGCAGTCCGAGCGACATTGGCAGAAAGATGCGGAAGGTTAGTCCGTATAAATGTTGCGGCACGACCGAAGCCACGACGCGACAGCCCGCCAGTTGGTCACTAAAACGCGCGGCGAGCAGCGTCGCTTCATGATCAAGACAGGCTATCGGTTTGATAACCCGGCGCGGCTGCCCGGTTGAACCGGAGGTAAAAAGCTCGATAAACGCCCCTTCGCGAAGGGGCGGAAAAACGTCGCCTTTCGCGGCTTGTGGTGCGTTTGCCTTTACCACACAATGCGGGCCTCCCCAGCGTAAAGGCTGATCGCTGAGTACTCCCTGAAAGAGCGTTTTTTGCTCGGCCAGCAATGATTCCCGGCAGTGCCCTGGAATTACAGGTGTTTTCCCGGCATGCAGCGTAGCCAGCAGCGCGACAATAAAAAGGTAGCTATTTTCAAAGCACAGCGCCCAGCGTTCATCGTCCTGCGTCTGTAGCCAGGTCATAAGCTGGGCGACATCGCTGCGCAGGTCTTCCAGCGTCCACGTCCGAACACCAAGCCAGGCGATGGGAGTATCATTGGCCCGCGAATGGCTGAGCCAGTCGGCGAAAGGAAGGGTTTTCATTGCATCTCTCGTTTTATCATCTGGCGGCGTATCAGCCATTCACCTGCCATCAGCAAACCCATCAGCAGGTAGGAGATCATGCCGTTCCAGAGCGTCCATAGACGCATATCGCCATACAGCGCTGTAAATAGCGCAATCCCGCCATTCAACACGAAAAAAACACACCAGACATGCGTCACGCGGCGGGTATAGCGTACGGCTTCCTCAGGAAGGTCGGGGCTGCGCAGGCGAGCCAAACGCTCGACCAGCGGCATTGCGCTCCACAGTGAACTGCCAAATACCAGTAACATGATGAAGCTGACGGCGACCGGGTAATAGAGCAGGAGCTGATGCGTTTTTAATAGCCAGCTTGCCGCGCACAGCCCGATACCGGTCAGGGCAATGCTGCGCGTGACAAAGCGCATCGGCGCAAGCCCCTGTCGGGCTTGCCGCAAACGGAAAAGCAGCATGACGGCCATCAAAGGGAGCAGCCAGTGCAGACTGTTATGCGCAAGGCCGAACCAGATCACAAAAGGCCAACAGAGCATCAATAACGCGGCGAGCAGTTTCAGGCCCGTTTCCAGGCGAGGTCCGTACACGGTGGCTTATTCTTCCCGCAGCAGATGCGCTACCGCATCGACGACATCCTGTACGGTGCGCACCGCTTTAAACTCTTCCGGTTTGATTTTCTTACCGGTCTTTTTCTGAAGATGCACAATCATGTCGACAGCATCAATGCTGTCGAGCTCCAGATCTTCGTACAGACGAGATTCGGGAGTAATATCCTGCGGATCGATTTCAAAGAGTTTGATAAGAAGAGCGCAAACTTCCTGATAAATTTCGTTTTTCTCGGTCATAGCGTATCCGTTTTTATGCGCGTTGGGCCTGAATAAAAGATGCCAGCGTGGCGACAGAGTAGAAATGCTGGCGCATCTCTTCGCTTTCCGCTGAAAGCACCACCGCGTATTGATTTTTGATCGCCAGACCAAGTTCGAGCGCATCGATAGAATCCAGCCCCAACCCATCCCCGAAGAGCGCGCTCTCGGTTTCGATGTCATCGGCGCTGAGTTCATCCAGATTTAAGGTGCTGATAATAAGATTTTTAATTTCAAGATAGAGCTGTTGCATCATCCGTTCCTAAAAAGGTGCAAAACCTGATGTTAATTGATGCAGAAGATGCCGGTTAAGCTGTCTTGCCGCCAGTGCCGGTTCTTGCGATTCCGCATCATAAAATTGTTTTATCGCCACGCGCTCCCGCACCTTAACGGTAAAAAGAGGTTTGCATGGCGGGACGTCATACCATCGGCTGTGTTTGTCCAGCAGATGTTCACTACAGTGGATAACCACGATGCGCAAATCACAACCGCAGCGCACGGCAATATTCGCCGCGCCGCGTTGCAGTGTCATTTTTTCGCCGGGACGCGTACGCGTTCCTTCCGGGAAAATTAAAATAGTTTCGTCGTGCCGAAGGCGCTCTTCGCAGGCGGAGAGCAGCGTATCCGCCTGGCTGTTGATCAAATAGTCTGCCGCTCTAATCACCCCGCTAACGAAGGGATTATTGAGCAGGGCGCCTTTGACCAGACAGTCTGTTTCGGGCATCACAGAGGCCAGCAGAACGTAATCGATCAAAGTGGGATGATTGGCAATGACCAGGCAACCGCGCTCGCCGCGCAGCGCGTCAATCCCTTCAATTCGGTAATCCAGCGCGCCAGTCAACTTTGCGGTGTTTAAAAACAGGCGAAAGCTGGCAGCAATGCTGCGGCGCGCCAACATGCGTCGCTTTGCTTTGTTACGTACCACGAGAATCAGCAGGTTAAACCACACCAGTGACAGCAACAAACCACCGATGCCGAACAGTGCAAAACACAACCCGGTCATGAGTAAACGCCATAGCCAGTTAATGCGGCTCATGCACGGCTCCAGCGCCAGTTGAGACGCTCGCCGGCAATGCTGAATTCAGACTCATTAAGCAGATAATGTTGCAAAAACTGCATACTTTGCGGCAAATGGGGTTCATCGTTCCATATCGCGGATTCGCTGACGCACTGTAGGGTATCGCCCGCTTCGATAACGAGCGCAACCGCATAGGCCCAGGTGGGCATATCCGGATGCAACCCCGGGTGATAAAACGCCGGAAGTGTGCCGTCGAAATCCACCATCAATACGCGTTTATAGCCCGCCTGTAAGAAACAGATCGCTTCACACAGCCCCTGCTGGAATGTGTCAAGCCCGGCTGAAACAGAAGAGGATGCAATCGACTGTTGCATGGCGATAGTGAGGTTCCCCACCGCGGAGTTATGCACTGACATCGCAAAATCGGTAGGGGAGATATCCTGGTCTGCCGCCAGCGCCTGAAGAATGCGATAGTTGCGTTCCAGTTCACCATGACGGCTGCTAAACACAACGGCATCCACCGTATGCTGGCGCATCAGCGTCATACCACATTCAACAGCCAGTCGGCTGCCTGAACTGAGGCGACGCGCGGTCATCATCGGCAACGCGGCGAGTTTCGCCTGCGCAAGCGCAGGATCAATAGCGCCACTATCCAGCGACCATTGCTGCCACTGTGTCGTTTCGCTCAGACCTGGCGCTCTGGCCAACCAATCCGTAATGTTTAGTGCAAATTTCATCAACGCGTATCCGCGAAAAACGGTTTTCCCAATGATGCCGGTAAGGCATCATGGCGGCACAGTCGCCGCCCTGTCTTATTTTTTATGACATATCAATAAGGTATGTCCCACCCCGAGATTATCGAGGCGTTTTTCAATGCTGAAACCGGCCATTTCCAGGTAGCGTAGAAAGTTCTCCGCGCTATAGAAACGGCTGTTACCGTTCGCCATACAGGTAAAATAGAGTGACGTTGCATTCAAGCTAAAGGCGGCAGCATCAAATTTTTGTGCGTCCCAGAAAAGCTCCATAACACAGAGTCTGGCGCCCGGTTTCATGACCCCGGCTATTTTACTTAAGATGCCAACAATTTGTTCTGGTGAAAAGCAATCTAGGAATTGACTCATCCACCAAATATCCGCTTCACCAGGCAGCGATGCTTCGCTAAGCATATCGACCGGATGGAAGTGAATCCGTGATGAGAAGCCTGCGGCCTCGACATTTTTCTGCGCCAGTGCAATTTGTTCAGGCAAATCTAATAGGGTTACCGCGACATTTGCATCATACTTGCAACAAGTCATCGCCCATTTTCCGGTATTGCCGCCGACATCGTACAGGCTTACAGGCTGGCTTGCGAATATATGTGGCAGAGCCGCCGTAAATGCCGCATCGGAATAATAGTGATCAAAAGCGAACCAACTATCCCGTGCCGGGTTAGGCAATTGCGATAAAGCTGGATAAATCGTTGGCCAGTCACCAAATACGCGCAACCCTGCGGGTTTGCCTTCTTTTAAGGCATCCTCAAGGAAATACAGTCCCTGGTAACAAACATCCTGCGAGAAATCCATATTGACTCGCGTCATCGGATCGTGCAGCAGGAAATGCCCTATCTTCGCGATATAAAAACGCTCTTCACTGCGGGTGACAATCCGTCCACTCAGCGCCATATCAAGCAATACACTGGCGGCGTAAGCATCAGCTTCGCAACCTTCGACAATCTCATCGAGCGTTGCGCCCTGCTTGCCTTGCTTATCCAGAAATTCCAGCAACCCAAATTTACGCAGACAAACCGCGGTCTGAAATAACATGGGGGCAAAAGCAATACGCTGCGCTTCAGCTATCGCTTCCAGCGCGCTGAAGGGATCTTGTTCATACATGGTGTGCACAACCTTAATTAAGAGCACATTGATTATCGGACCGTTCCCGGTCCGACTTTAGGCTGGATGACAATTAAAGCGCAGCACCTGATGATAAATTCAGCTGAATATCTTTGTCGAGGTTGTTAACCCAGCGGTTGTAATTCTTATGAATCTTCCCGTCTGAGGCTTTCAGATTCATGCTGTTTTCATAGTTAATTGAATAGCTGTTTGCAGAGTAGTTAATACGAATTTCTGCAGTATGGTCGCGGCTTTGCATGCGACCTTTGATAACGCCCGGACCTGCATCTGTCATGATCCACTGGCGTTGTTGGCCGGCTTTCAGAATGGCAGCACGTACCTGCGCCTGAGAATGGCCCGCACTGACCGGGGTGTTAATATTATGAATACTTGCAGTACGCGCGCAACCCGTTAGCGCACCTACGACAGCAATTGCAGTCAGTAACTGAACAATCTTTTTCATGAGAACTCCGTATCAAATAAATATAAGATTGGTGACACATTTAATAACGCAAACTTAGGCGAAATAATGATGCTGTTCTGAAAATAAATGGTACCACCTTGATTTTTATGCTGGAATCATAAGTATTTACAGAACGAGGATGAATGCGCGGACGATAAAATACCATTATGCTTTGCGCAACGGTAGCTTTTATTAGGAAACTGATAACCAAATTGATGCGTGGATCAGATAACCGCAAAGCTCCTTGATTAATAATCGGCTATTTAACCGCGTTATATATTTGTTATGTTTATTATCTCATCTTAAGGTAAATTTTTGCGATTTATCTCATTCGGGATTTCAAAATAAAAACGCCCATAATCTGATGGGCGTTTTTATTTTCTTAATATTAGCAGTTGTGATTACGGATATAAAACTACCCTGGTTGGTAGGTACTTTACCCGGGCAGGCGGCTTTTCGGTCTGCCTGGACCCAGTAAAATCGCCAGCTTGCTGCCGCCGGTGGTGGTTTCCATCCAGATTTTACACACGCTGGTTAGCGGTACTGACAACAGCATTCCCACCGGGCCAAGCAGCCATCCCCAAATCAATAACGATAAAAACACCACCAGCGTCGACATCCCGAGGCGGTGGCCCATCATGCGGGGTTCCAGGATGTTGCCAAGCAACATATGCACCACAAGGAACAAGCCGCCCACCAGCAAACATTCGTACGTGCCGTTAAACAGCAGCGCCTGGATCATTGGCGGGATAGCGGAGATCACCGAGCCGATATTGGGTACGTAATTGAGCAGGAACGCCAGCACCCCCCACATCAGCGCAAATTGCACATCCAGAAACACCAGCCCGACCCAGACAATCAGGCCTGTCCACACGCTCAGCAGCGTTTTCAGTGCCAGATAGTGGGAAACGCCTTTCAGCGCGCGGTGCAGTCCGGCGATATGAATTTGCGGGTTATGCAGCGCAAAGCGCAGCTTATAAGGTACGTGGCGCACTTCAAACAGCATAAACACCACGGTCATCACCAGCAGGACAATGCTGGCCATCGCGTTCGAGAGCTGAGTCGCCATGGTGGTGGCAAAGCCCATCACTCGCTCCGAGTCCATCCGCTGCAGCATACGTTCTGGTGACATGTGCAAGCGAAGAAACGGCATCGCATCCTGCAACTGCATAAATTTCTTAGTGAATTCGCGGTTGTACTTTGGCAGCAGCGTCATAAAGTCGTTGACCGACGCGGCAAGCACGCCGAACAGCGCGGTGAGAAAAACCAGCATCACCAGCACCACAATACCGATCGCCACCGGGCGCGAAATGCCGCGCCGGAGAAACCAGGTAACCAGCGGATTGAGAACAATCGCGAAAAACAGTGCCAGAAGAAGCTGCACAATAATGTCGGCCGCAGCATGAATGCCGGCCAAAATGATCACCAGCGAAGCCAGCTTTAACAGAATATGTAAACCCGCCCGATCGGGTTGAGGATGTGTCATGGTTAATTCCTTTTGTCATCGGCCCGTTAAGTGTAGTGCCCCGCCACACCTTCGCCCGCCAGAGATATTCTTAAAGTGAATGCTGCTTTCTGTTTCATCACGTGGTAATAGTGAAACACTGTTGTGAAAAGCTGAGTAAAACTCCATGCCTGAAAACGCCGCCGAACCGGCGCTAAGCGGATTGCGCCTCAATCTGCGGATTTTGTCCGTCGTTATGTTTAACTTCGCCAGTTACCTCACTATTGGCCTGCCGCTGGCGGTGCTCCCAGGCTATGTTCATGATGCGATGGGCTATAGCGCGTTTTGGGCCGGTCTGGTGATCAGCCTGCAATACTTCGCAACGCTACTGAGCCGACCGCATGCCGGACGCTATGCCGACCTGCTGGGGCCAAAAAAAGTGGTGATCTTTGGTTTATGCGGCGCGTTTCTGAGCGGCCTGAGCTATTTGCTGGCGGGCGTTGGCGGCAGTGTTGGCGTGTTAGGCCTGATATTGCTTTGTCTGGGGCGCGTCATTTTAGGCATTGGCCAGAGTTTCGCTGGAACCGGCGCGACGCTCTGGGGCGTGGGTGTGGTCGGGTCGATACATATCGGGCGGGTGATTTCGTGGAACGGTATTGCCACCTATGGCGCGATGGCCATCGGTGCGCCGCTCGGGGTGGTCTGTTATCAGTACGGCGGGCTGCATGGGCTCTCGCTGACTATTATGGGCGTGGCGCTGCTGGCAATAGTACTGGCGCTGCCGCGTGCGGCGGTGAAAGCCAGCAAAGGCAAGCCGCTGCCGTTTCGCGCCGTGCTGGGACGCGTCTGGTTATACGGGATGGCGCTGGCGCTGGGTACAACCGGTTTTGGCGTCATCGCCACCTTTATTACCCTCTATTACGATGCGAAAGGCTGGGAGGATGCGGCGTTTGCCCTCACTCTTTTTAGCTGTGCCTTTGTTGGCGCGCGTCTGCTGTTTCCGAATGGGATTAATCGCTTCGGCGGTTTAAATGTGGCGATGCTCTGTTTTGTGGTCGAAACTCTTGGGCTGGTGCTGGTTGGCCTGGCGGTGGAGCCGTGGATGGCGAAACTCGGCGTGTTCCTTGCCGGGGCCGGTTTCTCGCTGGTTTTCCCGGCGCTGGGCGTCGTGGCAGTCAACGCGGTGCCGCAGCATAACCAGGGCTCAGCACTGGCGACATACACCGTATTTATGGATTTATCGCTGGGGATAACCGGGCCGCTGGCGGGGTTGCTGATGGCGCAGGCGGGTGTCTCGGCTATCTATTTCGCCGCCGCAGGACTGGTGGCAATAGCCTTACTGCTGGCCTGGCGGCTGCGGCATAAGCCGGTGGCGGTTGCCGGGTAGAAAAAAGGGAACCGTCAGGTTCCCTTTTTCATGTTCAGAGCGGCTTATTTCACTACGATGGTGTTAATAATGTTTTCCGCCGTGGTTTGCGCCTGCTGCTGGTTATCCGCCGGCAGCGTCACCTGGATGGTCAGCAGTTTGTCATCAACTTTACCCAGCACCACTGAAGACCATGCCGTCTGGCCTTTCGCGGAGATAATGCTGTCGAGCTGTTGCAGTTTCTGGCCTTTCAGTTCGATAGATTTGTTGGTGACCACCTGCAACTGCGGGTCGCGGCTACGCTGCTGCTCTTCCAGTCGTTTTGTCAGCGCGCTTAACTCTTCTGTCGTGTTGTCGCCGACAATTACAATTACCGCTTTCTGACCGGTGGCATCGGAATACACATGCATATTATTGGACTGCGTGCCCAGTTTTCCGCTCTGATCGGTCATATCCGCAGGCAGCGAGAAGCTGAGTTTGCCGTCGAGCAGAGTTACCGGTTGACCGTTGGCGTTGCTTTCGGCGGCAGCACCCTGAACAGGTTTTTTGCTGTCGCTGTTATCACAGGCAGCCAGCCCAACAACCAGCAGGCCGATACCGACATATTTCACCAGATTGCGCATTGACTTCTTCCTTTCAATAAACAGCCATAACGGCTCATCGGCGCATCTTATCACATCTGATAAGCCGTACCTTTAACTCGCCTGCAACGCGCTAATTTCAGATTTGTCTGCCAGTTTTTTCAGCAACATATTCAACAACACACCATACATTGGCAGGAAGAACGCGATGCTGATAAGCACTTTGAAGCTGTAATCCACCAGCGCGATTTCCGTCCAGTGCTGCGCCATAAACGCATCCGGGCTGCGCCAGAAAGCGATAAAGAAAAAGGCGATGGTGTCGCTGGCGTTACCAAAAACCGTCGACGCGGTTGGCGCGAGCCACCAATGGCGGCTCTGGCGCAGGCGGTTAAAGACATGCACATCGAGAATTTGCCCCAGCGCGTAAGCCATAAAGCTGGCGGTGGCGATACGGGCGACAAACAAATTGAAATGCGCCAGCGCGCCGAAACCCTGCCAGCTGCCCATGTAGAACAGCGAGGAGATAACGTAAGAGGCAAGCAGCGCGGGCACCATCACCGCGAAGATAATTCGCCGGGCTAACGGCGCGCCGAAAATGCGCACGGTTAAATCTGTCGCCAGGAAGATAAACGGGAAGCTAAATGCGCCCCAGGTGGTATGGAAACCAAAGATAGAAACCGGCAACTGCACTAGGTAGTTACTGGAGATGATCACCAGCAGGTGAAAAAGCGAAAGCCAGACCAGCGCCTTCATGCGCTGTGCGTTTGAAAAGTGCGTCATATTGTGACCTTTTTGGTAAATGGGGTGAGGGAACCCAGTACTTTTTATGCTCTGACGAGCAGAGCCGCCGCATGATACTGCAAACGCAGTGGGATGCAATGGTTAATTTTAGCGCAATCGTTAACCTCGCTTGCGTCACAAAAAAGGCGGCGTAAACTAATGCGGTTTTTTCCCTTGCGAGATGAAGATGACCGATCCGTTTTCCACCGCCGACCATACGCTGGATGCTCAGGGCTTACGCTGCCCGGAGCCGGTGATGATGGTGCGCAAAACCGTGCGCAATATGCAAATCGGCGAAACATTGCTGATTATCGCCGACGATCCGGCAACCACCCGCGATATTCCCGGCTTTTGCCGTTTTATGGAACACGAGCTGGTCGCCGGGCAAACCGAGTCTTTGCCGTACCGCTATGTAGTTCGTAAAAACCACTAATCTTTAGTGCGCAACAGGCGTAGCGCGTTGGCGGTTACCAGCACCGTGGCGCCTGTATCGGCCAGCACCGCCAGCCACAGACCGGTCACGCCGAGCAACGTTGTCACCAGAAAAATCGCTTTTAAACCGAGCGCCATGGCGATGTTCTGACGAATGTTGCTGTGCGTGGCGCGCGCCAGGCGGATCATCTGCCCCAGGCCAGTCAGCCGGTTATGCGTGAGCGCGGCGTCGGCGGTTTCCAGCGCGACATCCGTTCCGCTCCCCATCGCGATACCGATGGTTGCAGCTTTCATCGCGGGCGCATCGTTAATGCCATCGCCAACCATCGCCAGCGTCGCTTGCTGGTTGAGCTTGTGTACCGCATCGACTTTATCTTCCGGCAGCAAGCCAGCGCGGAAATCCAGCCCCAACTGACCCGCAATGGCCGCAGCGGCGCGCGGGTTGTCGCCGGTGAGGATCACGCCCTGTACACCGAGCGCATGCAGGGCGGCAATGGCTTCTCTGGCGTCATCGCGCAGCGTATCTTGCAAGCCGATCGTACCGATAACCTCGCCGCCGCGCTGTACCACCACCACCACGGTTTGCCCATGGCTTTCCTGCTGCGCAATCTGCGCCAGTACGGTGTCATGAAGCGCGCCTTGTGGCAGTTTGTCCGGCGCGCTGATCAGCACCTGCTGCCCGTTAATCGTCGCCTCGATGCCTTTGCCCGCCAGCGCGCGCTGCCCCAGAGCCTCCGGAATCGCCAGCGCACGTCGCTGCGCTTCCTGCACAATGGCCAGCGCCAGCGGGTGGGTGGAACCCTGTTCAACCGCGGCGCTCAGCGCCAGTAATTCGGCCTCTTCAGTACCGGAAAACGGCGTGATACTGGCGACTTGTGGTTTGCCGATGGTCAGCGTGCCGGTTTTATCAAACGCCACCTGACGAATGCTGCCGAGCTGCTCCAGTGCCGCACCGCCTTTAATCAGCGCACCGCGACGTGCCGCCGCCGCAAGGCCCGAGGTGATCGCCGCTGGTGTGGAGATCACCAGCGCGCACGGACAGCCAATCAGCAGCAGCGCCAGCCCTTTGTAGATCCACGCAAGCCAGGGCTGCGCAAACAAAAGCGGTGGAACGATGGCGACCAGCAGTGCCACGGCCATGATAGCCGGGGTGTAAATGCGGCTGAAACGGTCGATAAAACGCTCAATCGGCGCGCGGCGCTCTTCTGCTTCTTCAATCAGTTTCAGAATGCGGTCAATCGCGCTTTCACCCGGTTTAGAAACCACTTCAAGCTGCACCAGACGGTCAACGCTGGTGGCACCTGCCGGAACGCTTTCACCTTCTGCGCGCTCAACCGGCACCGATTCGCCCGTTAACGCGCTTTCGTCAAAGCTGGCAAACGGCGAGACCAGCCGACCATCAGCAGGCAAACGTCCGCCCGCCGGGACTTCAATCACATCACCCGGTTGCAGATCGCTTGCCGCGACACGCTGGCGCTCACCGTTGCGCAGACGTGTTGCGGTATCCGGTTTTAACGCCATTAACGCGCTGACACCGCGCCGCGCACGGCTGGCTGCCCAGCCTTCAAGCCGCTCGCCAATCAAAAACAGCAGCAACACCATCGCCGCTTCCGCCGTCGCGCCAATAAACAGCGCGCCGATGGCCGCCACGCTCATTAACGTTTCGATGGCGAACCAACTGCCGCTTTTCATTAAGCGCAGCGCCTGGCGGGCAATCGGCCACAGCCCGACCAGCGTGGTGGCGATAAACGCCATCTGGCCGAAAGGATGGTTGACCTGTTCCAGCCCCCAACTGAGCGCCATCATCACAATTAAAAGGAGAAGCGGCAGGTTTTCGCGCAGCCGTGAAGTTTCTGGCGCCGGTGCGTTTTCGCTGCGCAGTTGATATCCGGCCTGTTGTACGGCGCGTTCTACGCGCTCACGCACATCATCTTGCGCCACGACGATAAGTTTTTCGGTGGCAAAGGCAACCTGAACCTGGCCGACGCCTTCGATCTGGCGCACCGCGTTTTCCACTTTGCGGGCGCAGGCGGCACAATCCATACCGTCAACCTGCCAGCTATAACGTTCGCCTTCGGCGGTCATTTCTGGCGTTTCGCGTTCTTCGCAGTGGCCGTCGGTGCAGCAGGATGTCGTTTTTTCTTCTATCGGCCGCAGCTTAACCGCCGCGAATTGCGGCGCTTTTTTCAATTCAGGCGATGAGGTGGGGGCAGGCATGGCATCCTCCGGTGAATGATAATTTTCTCATTAACCGGAGTATGCACTCTGGAGTCGACTCCAGAGTCAAGCCTTTTAAATATACAGCGAGCGAACAATCAAAAAGTGCCCGGCAAAATAGCAGGCGGAAGCGATGGCGTTATCGGCGCTAAAGCGTTTGCGATAGTGGCTACCAAGCCAGACCACGTTACTGAGCAGCAGTAGCGATGCGCCAACGAAAGCTGACAGTGCCGGGCTGGTCGGGCGGAAAAACCACAGCTCGCCTGCCAGCCACACCATCACCAGCGTCATGGCGATAAAGGTACAGACCGCCATGCGCAGTTCTTCGAGGCGCGACCAGATCACTGCTACCAGCAGCGCGCCGATAATCAGCAGCACCACCGGCAGCGGCCAGAAGAACGAAAGCGTCATCTGGCTGGCGAAATAGATGGTATAGAGCAAATGCGCGAGGAAAAACGCGCCGATGGCATAGAGCAGTTTTTGCCGCGGCAACAGCGTGAGCGCATCACCGATCAGCGAGGCACACAGACCCGCCAGCACCAGGTAGCTAATGGCATCGAACATGGGCGCTTGCCAGGCCAGTAACAGCAGGAGTAAGAGCGTAACGGGTTTGAAAACCCAGCGCTGCCAGACCGGGCCACGATACGAAGCGTCGACATATAGCCAGGCGGAAAGGCAGACAGCAATAAATGACCACAGCATAATTAAGTCCCTGTATCTGTTATTGTTGCGTAAATCTCTCTTACTCAGTGTAGTGGCGGGAAAAGGAGGATGACAACGCTATTTCCGCCGCGATAAGCTCAATTCCGCTTTTTCCGACAGGTATTCGCCATGAGTAAACCACCGCTTTTTTTCATTATCGCCATTGGATTGATTGTGGTTTTTGCCTCTTTCCGCTTTGTACAGCAACGGCGCGAAAAAGCCGAAAACGATAGTGCGCCGCAGCAGCAAAAAAGTGTGGTGGTGAGCAACAAACGGGAAAAACCGCTTAACCCGCGCCGTTCTCGCCAGCAACAGGTTACGCCCGCGGGAACCGCCATACGTTATGAAGTGAGTTTTAAACCGCAAGCCGGCGGGCCGGAGATGCGTTTTCGTCTGGATGAGCAGCAATATAATGCGCTGACGGTGGGCGACAGAGGCGTGCTGCGTTACCAGGGCTCGCGCTTTGTGGACTTTACGCCGGAAGCAGCCCGGTAAGCAGAACGCCACCGGGCGATGGGACTACTTCTTCTCTTTTAATTTCTTCTGCCAGATAAGCAGCTCAAACACGCCGAAGAGAAAAACACGAATTTGCTCCGCTTTGCTCATTTGTGGGCCGTCTTTCGGCAGCGCCGTTTTCAGCATGGTGGCTTGCAGCGCATGCATAAAGACGGTGAAGACAAGCGCGACGTTGACGAAAATGTTCAGCGGACGCGGGAAGGGCTTAATCAGGTTCAGAATCAGAAATGCCCAGATGCAGAGCATCAACAGACGCCCGAGGTTAATCAACAGCGGCATGCTTCTCTCCTTGTGCTTCGCGGTGGTACAAACGATACGCTACCTGCCCGGCGACTTTTTCCCGATGCAGTTGCCAGTGAGCGGGTACGGGCGGTAATCCATTTTCGACTTCGCTTTCGATATAAATCAGCGCGTCGTCGGCGAGCCAGCCGTTGTTTTCCAGCAGGCGCACGGTCTCTTCCAGCATCCCTTTACGAAACGGTGGATCGATAAACGCAATATTGTGCGGCGTGCCGGGATTGGCTAAAAACGTCAGCGTGTTGGTGTTGACCACTTTCGCGTTGGCGGCTTTTAACGTGGCCAGGTTTTGCTGCAACTGCTGGGCGACACTGCGCTCCATTTCCAGCAAGGTTGCGCTGGCGGCGTAGCGAGAGAGCGCTTCAAGCCCCAGCGCGCCGCTGCCAGCGAAGCAATCGAGACAGTGGGCGTCTACCATTGACGGCGCCAGCCAGTTGAATAAAGTTTCACGCACGCGATCGGTGGTCGGGCGCAGGCCGGGGCTATCCGGAACCGGTAATTTACGGCCCCGCCACTGGCCGCCAATAATGCGGATCTGGCCGGTGGCGGCGCGGGTAGGTTTCTTCATGGTTATCGCTTTGCTCATCATTTCGACCTGCTATTCTAGCGGCCTGTCGAATGACGTTAAACCCTAATCCTCAGGCCGTGATGCAAGTTGAGGAAAGTGGTAGACTATCCGACTAATTAACAAATGTTTTCAGTCCCGGCCGTGCAGACGGGCTGCGCCATGAAACAATAGCGAGGAGTGTGGTCGCCAATGGCAAATGAGAAGAAACGTGGCTTTTTTTCCTGGCTTGGCCTTGGGCAGAAAGAGAAGGCTGAAGAGGCGCAAACCGAACAGCAACCGGTAGCTGAGCAGCCGGTTGAAGAAACCCCGGTTGCCGGGCCTGCTGCCGACAGCGAAAAATTTGCCGAAGAGGTTGTTGAGGTTAGCGAGCAACTGGTGCACGAAGAGGCGCCGGCGGAAGCTGAGAGAGACGAAAGCCCGGCGGTTATCGAACATGAAGAACTGCCGCTGCCGGAAGAGGTGGCTGAGCAGGAGATCGGTGCTGAAGAGTGGCAGGCGGAAGCTGAACCGCTGGAAGAAGACGATGTTCCGCTAAGCGATGAAGAGCTGGACGCGCAAGCGCTGGCCGCTGAAGCGGCGGAAGAAGCGGTGGTTGTCGTGCCGGTTGAAGAATCCGTGCAGGAGCAGGAAAAACCGACCAAAGAAGGGTTCTTCGCGCGCCTGAAACGCAGCCTGCTTAAAACCAAAGAAAACCTCGGTTCCGGATTTATCAGTCTGTTCCGCGGGAAAAAGATCGACGATGATCTGTTCGAAGAGCTGGAAGAGCAGTTGCTGATTGCCGATGTCGGGGTGGAAACCACGCGCAAAATCATCACCAATTTGACGGAAGGCGCGAGCCGCAAGCAGTTGCGCGATGCGGAAGCACTTTATGGGTTGCTGAAAGATGAGATGAGCGAGATCCTCGCCAAAGTGGATGAGCCGCTTAACATTGAAGGCAAAACCCCGTTTGTGATTTTGATGGTTGGTGTCAACGGTGTAGGTAAAACGACCACCATCGGTAAACTGGCGCGCCAGTTTGAGCAGCAGGGTAAATCGGTGATGCTGGCGGCGGGGGATACCTTCCGCGCCGCCGCAGTTGAGCAGCTTCAGGTGTGGGGCCAGCGCAACGATATCCCGGTGATTGCCCAGCATACCGGTGCGGATTCCGCTTCGGTGATTTTCGATGCTATCCAGGCGGCGAAAGCGCGCCATATCGATGTGCTGATAGCCGATACTGCAGGCCGCTTGCAGAACAAAGCGCACCTGATGGAAGAGTTGAAGAAAATTGTCCGCGTAATGAAGAAGCTGGACGAAGACGCGCCGCATGAAGTGATGCTGACGATTGATGCCAGCACCGGGCAAAATGCTATTAGCCAGGCCAAACTGTTCCACGAGGCTGTCGGTTTAACCGGTATTACGCTGACCAAACTTGATGGCACCGCCAAGGGCGGCGTTATTTTCTCGGTGGCGGATCAGTTTGGCATTCCTATCCGCTACATCGGCGTCGGCGAACGTATTGAAGATTTACGTCCGTTTAATGCGGGCGATTTTATAGAGGCACTTTTTGCCCGAGAGGATTAACAATGATTCGCTTTGAACACGTCAGCAAAGCCTATCTCGGTGGGAGACAAGCGCTGCAGGGGGTAACATTTCACCTGCAGCAGGGCGAGATGGCCTTTCTGACCGGGCATTCCGGTGCGGGGAAAAGTACCCTGCTGAAGCTGATTTGTGGGATTGAGCGGCCAAGTGCCGGGAAAATCCTCTTTGGCGGCCACGATATTACCCGTTTGAAAAACCGGGAAGTGCCGTTTTTGCGTCGTCAAATCGGGATGATTTTCCAGGATCACCACCTGCTGATGGACAGAACCGTGTTCGATAACGTGGCAATCCCGCTGATTATCGCGGGTGCCAGCGGCGATGATATTCGCCGTCGCGTCTCGGCGGCGCTGGATAAAGTCGGGCTGCTCGACAAAGCGAAAAGCTTCCCGATCCAGCTCTCCGGCGGTGAACAACAGCGCGTGGGTATTGCCCGCGCGGTGGTGAATAAACCCGCCGTGCTGCTGGCGGATGAACCGACCGGTAACCTGGATGAAGCGCTGTCTGAAGGGATTTTACGTCTGTTTGAAGAATTTAACCGCGTAGGGGTAACAGTGCTGATGGCAACGCACGATATTGGGCTGATTTCCCGTCGTTCGTACCGCATGCTGAGCCTGAGCGACGGTCATTTGCATGGAGGCCTGGCGGGTGAATAAGCGCGATGCACTAAACCACATTCGGCAGTTTGGCAGCAAATTAGACCGTTTTCGTAAATCGTCCGCGTCCTCCAGCGAGGGCAACCGTAATGCGTCGCGTCGCGGCAAAGCGCCAGTTAAGGCGCCTTCGCGAAAGAGTAACGTTTTTAACGAGCAGGTACGCTACGCCTGGCACGGTGCGTTGCAGGATCTGAAAAGCAAACCACTGGCGACGTTCCTGACGGTGATGGTCATTGCCATCTCTCTGACGCTGCCCAGCGTCTGTTACATGGTCTACAAAAACGTTAATCAGGCGGCGTCGCAGTACTATCCGTCGCCGCAGATCACCGTCTATTTCGATAAAGCGCTGGATGACAACGCGGCGCAGCAGGTGGTGGGTCAGCTCCAGTCCGAACAGGGCGTGGAAAAGGTCAATTACCTGTCACGTGAAGATGCGTTGGGCGAGTTCCGTAACTGGTCCGGGTTTGGCGGCGCGCTGGATATGCTCGAAGAGAACCCGCTGCCCGCCGTGGCGGTGGTGGTGCCGAAACTGGATTTCCAGAGTACCGATTCGCTGAACACGTTGCGTGACCGCATTTCCCGCATTCAGGGTATTGATGAAGTGCGCATGGATGACAGCTGGTTTGCGCGGCTGGCGTCGCTGACTGGCCTGGTCGGGCGCGTGGCAGCCATGATTGGCGTACTGATGGTTGCGGCCGTGTTCCTGGTGATTGGCAATAGCGTGCGGCTGAGCATTTTCGCCCGCCGCGATACCATCAACGTGCAGAAACTGATTGGTGCGACAGACGGTTTTATCTTGCGCCCGTTCTTGTATGGCGGCGCGTTGCTCGGTTTCTCCGGCGCGTTTTTATCGCTGATCCTGTCGGAAATCCTGGTGATGCGCTTGTCGTCAGCGGTCACGGAAGTGGCGAAAGTGTTCGGCACGCAGTTTGAGCTGAGTGGGCTGTCGTTTGACGAGTGCTTGCTGCTGTTGCTGGTGTGTTCGATGATTGGCTGGATTGCCGCCTGGCTGGCAACGGTTCAACATTTACGTCACTTTACTCCGGACTAAAGAATCTCTGGTATACTCCTTCCCTGCACGTGAAGTATTCCCGTAGCAGGGAAGCGTAATATCCCTTCTGAGGTTCCTTGCTCCGGTTTATCATCCTGATGTCACATTTTGTGCGTAATTTATTCACAGACCTACAAGGAACTTGTGGATAAAATCACTGTCTGATAAAAATGTGAATGCTATTCTCGTTGCTCAAAAGCGCTGGCATGTTTGTTGCCTGATGGGGACAGACCGCCGCCAGCTGATAAGTGAATTGAGAGGATTTGAATGACCAAAGAAATGCAAACTTTAGCTTTAGCCCCTGTTGGTAACCTGGAATCTTATGTCCGGGCTGCGAACGCATGGCCGATGTTGACGGCTGATGAAGAGCGGGCACTGGCTGAAAAGCTGCATTACCAGGGCGATCTGGAAGCAGCGAAAAAGCTGATTCTGTCTCACCTGCGCTTTGTTGTTCATATTGCTCGTAACTATTCGGGCTATGGTCTGCCGCAGGCGGATCTCATCCAGGAAGGTAACATTGGCCTGATGAAAGCCGTGCGTCGCTTTAACCCGGAAGTGGGTGTGCGCCTGGTCTCTTTCGCCGTGCACTGGATCAAAGCTGAGATCCACGAGTATGTGCTGCGCAACTGGCGTATCGTGAAAGTCGCGACCACCAAAGCTCAGCGTAAGCTGTTCTTTAATCTGCGCAAAGCCAAACAGCGTCTTGGCTGGTTTAACCAGGACGAAGTGGACATGGTAGCCCGTGAACTGGGCGTGACCAGCAAAGACGTGCGTGAAATGGAGTCGCGTATGGCGGCGCAGGACATGACGTTTGATATGTCCTCCGATGACGATGCGCACGATAGCCAGCCGATGGCACCGGTGCTCTATCTGCAGGATAAATCATCTAACTTTGCCGACGGCATTGAAGATGACAACTGGGAAGAGCAGGCGGCCAACAAGCTGACCGATGCGATGCAGGGGCTTGATGAACGTAGCCAGCAGATCATCCGCGCCCGTTGGCTGGACGAAGATAACAAGACCACTTTGCAGGAGCTGGCCGATCGCTACGGCGTATCCGCTGAGCGTGTGCGTCAGCTTGAAAAGAACGCAATGAAAAAACTGCGCGCCGCGATCGAAGCGTAAGCGTATTGCAGTGAATAAGCCGGGTCGGCGCAAGCCTCACCCGGCTTTTTATTATCTGAATTATCCCGCCGCCACTATCTTCACATCATCACGTGTTCATTCGTCTTCTGTCACAACGCGGCAGGAAAGCTGTCCTGTCGGTGTCCCTGCGCTTGCGCGAGACTGAGTAAAACATCGCTTTATCAAAGGCGCTATATACTTGGTAAGCGGGCATACACAGACAGGGGGCAATCAAGGTGAAGAACAATGAATTGAATCAGCGCCGTTTACAGGCGACGCCGCGTGGCATCGGGGTCATGTGCGGTTTTTACGCCGCAAAAGCGGAAAACGCGACGCTGTGGGATGTGGAAGGGAACGAAGTGATCGACTTTGCCGCCGGGATTGCGGTGCTTAACACCGGGCATCGCCATCCAAAAGTGATGGCGGCGGTGGAAAAACAGTTACAGGCATTTACGCATACCGCTTACCAGATTGTTCCTTACGAAAGCTATGTCTCGCTGGCAGAACGTATTAATGAACGCGTGCCGGTTGCTGGCCCGGCGAAAACGGCGTTTTTCTCGACTGGCGCCGAAGCGGTGGAAAACGCGGTTAAAATTGCCCGCGCCTATACCAAACGCCCCGGCATTATTACCTTTGGCGGCGGTTTCCACGGTCGCACTTTCATGACCATGGCGCTCACCGGCAAAGTCGCGCCGTATAAAATTGGCTTCGGCCCATTCCCCGGTTCGATTTACCACGCCCAGTATCCCAACGCGCTGCACGGTGTGAGCACTGACGAGGCGCTGAAAAGCCTGGAGCGTATTTTTAAAGCGGATATCGCGCCGGATCAGGTGGCCGCCATTCTGCTGGAACCCGTACAAGGCGAGGGCGGTTTTAACGTCGCACCGAACGATTTTATGCAGGCGCTGCGCAAGTTGTGCGATAGCCACGGTATTCTGTTGATCGTTGACGAAGTGCAGAGCGGTTTTGCCCGCACTGGCAAGCTCTTTGCCAGCGAGTATTACGATGTGAAACCCGATTTAATCACCATGGCGAAAAGTCTGGCCGGTGGCTTGCCGCTTTCGGCGGTGGCCGGGCGTGCTGAGGTGATGGATGCGCCTGCGCCGGGTGGTTTGGGCGGCACTTATGCGGGCAATCCGCTCGCTATCGCGGCGGCACATGCGGTGCTGGACGTGATTGAAGAAGAAAATCTCTGCGAACGGGCGAACCATCTGGGTCAGCATCTGGTGGAAGTACTGAGCCGCGCAAAAGCGCAATGCCCCTATATCGCTGATATCCGTGCACAGGGCTCCATGGTTGCGGTGGAATTTAACGATCCGCAAACTGGCGCGCCATCGGCTGAATTTACTAAACAGGTGCAGGAAAAAGCGCTGGCGGACGGGCTGTTGCTACTGAGCTGCGGGGTTTACGGTAACGTTATTCGCTTCCTCTACCCATTAACCATTCCGGAAGTTCAGTTCCGCAAGGCGCTGGATATTCTCTCCCAGTCGCTGACGGATTAATTATTCAGCCGCCTGATGGGCGGCTTTCTCATTTTCTGTCATCAGTCTGTCGTACAACCTTCAAAATTGTTATTCCATATTCCGAAAAATGGGGTATGTTTTAGCAGAGTATGCTGCTCAGGCACGGGCGGAACGGCTAAAAACTACTATCATATTCTTTGCTTATGATAATAAGCGAAATAATGTGCCACACAACAACATCACAACAAATGCAATAACCATAACAATGGGGAAACTCAGGATGAAAATGAAGGGCAAAGCGTTACTGGCAGGATGTATTGCGTTAGCAATGAGCAACGTGGCATTCGCCAAAGATATCAAAGTTGCCGTTGTCGGGGCGATGTCCGGTCCGGTTGCGCAGTACGGTGACCAGGAGTTTACCGGCGCTGAACAAGCGATCGCCGACATTAATGCCAAAGGTGGGATCAAAGGCGACAAACTGGTTGCAGTAAAATATGACGATGCCTGTGACCCGAAACAAGCGGTGGCGGTCGCCAACAAAGTGGTCAATGACGGTATTAAATACGTTATCGGCCACCTCTGCTCCTCTTCTACCCAGCCGGCGTCTGATATCTACGAAGACGAAGGCATTCTGATGATCACGCCTGCGGCGACAGCGCCTGAGCTGACCGCGCGTGGTTACAAACTGACGCTGCGCACCACCGGCCTGGATTCCGACCAGGGCCCGACCGCGGCGAAATACATACTGGAGAAAGTGAAGCCGCAGCGCATCGCCGTTATCCATGACAAACAGCAGTATGGTGAAGGTCTGGCGCGTGCAGTTCAGGACGGACTGAAAAAAGGCGGCGCTAACGTGGTGTTCTTCGACGGTATCACTGCCGGTGAGAAAGACTTCTCTACGCTGGTTGCGCGCCTGAAAAAAGAGAACATCGACTTTGTTTACTACGGCGGTTACCACCCGGAAATGGGGCAGATCCTGCGTCAGTCTCGTGCCGCTGGCTTGAAAACCCAGTTTATGGGACCAGAAGGCGTGGCGAACGTTTCCCTGTCTAACATCGCCGGTGAATCCGCAGAAGGTATGCTGGTCACCAAACCGAAAAACTATGACCAGGTTCCGGCGAACAAACCGATTGTGGATGCGATCAAAGCGAAGAAACAGGATCCAAGTGGTGCGTTTGTATGGACCACTTACGCTGCGCTGCAATCACTGGCTGCAGGTCTGGGGCAGTCTGCCGATCCGGCGGCTATCGCAACCTGGCTGAAAGGCCATTCAGTGGATACCGTCATGGGGCCGCTCTCCTGGGATGAGAAGGGCGATCTGAAAGGTTTTGAATTCGGTGTCTTCACCTGGCATGCGAACGGTACAGCAACTGACGCTAAGTGATTTCCTGGGCTGAGCGTCGTCTTTCGCGCCTCAGTGGCGTTGGCTGCACGCACTCACCCCGGTCACTGACTTCAGTAAACTTCCGGGGATGAGCGAACTTGCTGCCTTCCTGCGATGCGAAAGTCCAGGTCAGAACTAATTGAAAAAGCCGGGAAAATCCCGGCTTTTTTTCTTTTTTTGAAGGCAGGTCTGTTAAGCATCGCGCCACCAGGCACATCCACAGCGCGGGCTTTATCGTTTTTCCCAGCCATTTTCCTGTGCGGTAAATCCCAGTCTCTGGGTGAAAGCAGCCATTACGGCCCGGTCTTCGACGCCGATATCGGCTATCCACCAACTGGTGATCGACGGGTTATCACGCATCACTTCTTCCACCAGATATTGCCCCACGCCGCGACGACGAGTGATATCGCGCACGCGCAGGGAATCCAGCGCCCCTTCGACGCCGAGTAGCGTCACGCGAACGGCAGCCAGCAGACGGTCATTAAAACGCGCCGCGTAGATACGGTGAGTGTCATCTACTTCAAGAGATGCAGAGGAGTATTCCGGCCAGACTTTCGCTAAATCAATATGATCCTGTTCGGTGAAGGTCACCAGTCGGACGATAGTCAATTTCATGTACAGCTTGTCCAAAACGCAAAACATTGTGTGAGTGTAATCAATTTCGCATTGCAGGGTTTGATCGTTTTTTATTTTTCATTCGACAGGCGAATAATTTTGCCGCAGCGGTTGGCGTAGTGTTAAACATTGGAGATCGAAAAACAGGCAGGATTTTAACCTAATTGGTAGCGTTTTATTCCGCTTTATGTGCCGTTATTTTATGCTGATGTCGGGGCTTTTTTTGTTTATCTCGGAAGAAATACAGAATATTATCTCTGCTTAATAGCCTGAAAAATAGAGGATTTAGTCTGGTTTTTGCTAAAAAACTGCGCTAAACCATTAAAGGCACTGGTAAAAATAGCGTTGTGCATTAAAAGTACAGAATGCTTTTTAACCATAATAAAACAAAATTATTACACGAATAATTCAGGCAACAGCAAGCCAACGTTCCGGCTGCCTGAGGCAGGAAGTGTAAACACGACATCACGAATGGGGATTTACAACAATGAAAAGGAACGCGAAGACATTAATCGCGGGGATAGTAGCACTTGCGATGTCTCACGCGGCCTTGGCGAAGGATATTAAGGTAGCGGTTGTCGGTGCGATGTCCGGTCCGGTTGCCCAGTGGGGCGATATGGAATTCAACGGTGCGCGCCAGGCTATCCACGATATCAACGCTAAGGGCGGGATCAAGGGCGATAAACTGGTCGCCGAGGAATATGACGACGCCTGTGACCCAAAACAAGCCGTTGCCGTGGCGAACAAAATCGTCAATGACGGTGTGAAATATGTAATTGGCCATCTTTGCTCATCATCAACACAGCCCGCATCGGACATCTACGAAGACGAAGGTATCCTGATGATCACGCCCGGTGCGACCAACCCGGAGCTGACGCAGCGCGGCTATCAACACATTATGCGTACCGCCGGGCTGGACTCCTCGCAGGGGCCGACCGCCGCGAAGTACATCCTGAACACCCTGAAACCGCAGCGTATTGCCATCATTCACGATAAGCAGCAGTACGGCGAAGGCCTTGCTCGCTCCGTGCAGGAAGGGCTGAAGGCGGGCGGTGCGAATGTGGTGTTCTTCGATGGCATCACCGCCGGTGAGAAGGATTTTTCTGCGCTGGTATCGCGTTTGCAAAAAGAAAATATCGACTTTGTCTACTACGGTGGTTACTACCCGGAGATGGGACAAATCCTGCGCCAGGCGCGCGCCAGCGGTCTGAAAACCCAGTTTATGGGACCGGAAGGCGTGGGCAACGCCTCGCTGTCGAATATCGCAGGGGCTGCGGCAGAAGGCATGCTGGTGACGATGCCGAAGCGTTATGACCAGGATCCGGCGAACCAGAGTATTGTCGATGCGCTGAAAGCCGAGAAGAAAGATCCGAGCGGCCCGTATGTGTGGATCACCTACGCCGCCGTGCAATCGCTGGCCACCGCGCTGGAGCGTACCGGCAGCAGTGAGCCACTGGCACTGATTAAAGATTTAAAAGCCAACGGGGCTAAAACCGTGATTGGGCCGCTGAACTGGGATGAAAAAGGCGATCTGAAAGGATTTGAATTCGGTGTCTTCCAATGGCACGCCGATGGTTCGTCGTCCGTGGCGAAATAACTGTCATCCCTCTCCCGGGGCGCAATGTTCCGGGAGATTTTAGAAGGTTACGTTATGTCCGAGCAGTTTCTCTATTTCTTGCAGCAGATGTTTAACGGCGTCACGCTGGGAAGCACCTATGCATTGATCGCCATTGGTTACACCATGGTTTACGGCATTATCGGCATGATCAACTTCGCCCACGGCGAGGTTTATATGATCGGCAGTTATGTCTCCTTTATGATCATCGCCGCGCTGATGATGATGGGTATCGACTCCAGCTGGCTGCTGGTCGCGGCCGGTTTCGTCGGTGCCATTATCATTGCCAGCGCTTACGGCTGGAGTATCGAGCGAGTGGCCTATCGGCCGGTGCGCAACTCCAAACGCCTGATTGCGCTAATTTCCGCCATCGGCATGTCTATTTTCCTGCAAAACTACGTCAGCCTGACCGAAGGCTCCCGCGATGTGGCGCTACCAAGCCTGTTTAACGGGCAGTGGGTTGTCGGCAGCAGCGAAAACTTCTCTGCTGCGATCACCACTATGCAACTGGTTATCTGGATTGTGACCTTCGTTGCCATGCTGGCGCTGACGCTGTTCATCCGCTATTCCCGTATGGGGCGCGCCTGTCGCGCCTGTGCGGAAGACCTGAAAATGGCAAGCCTGTTGGGTATCAACACTGACCGTGTTATCGCGCTGACTTTTGTGATCGGCGCAGCGATGGCGGCGGTGGCGGGCGTGCTGCTTGGCCAGTTCTATGGCGTTATCAACCCGTATATCGGTTTTATGGCCGGGATGAAAGCATTCACCGCCGCGGTGCTGGGCGGTATCGGTAGCATTCCGGGCGCGATGATCGGCGGCCTGATCCTGGGTGTCGCAGAATCCCTCTCTTCGGCGTATCTGAGCACCGAATACAAAGATGTGGTGTCGTTCGCGCTGTTGATTGTGGTGCTGCTGGTGATGCCGACCGGCATCCTCGGTCGCCCGGAGGTTGAAAAAGTATGAAACCGATGCATTTTGCGATGGCGCTGCTCTCAGCGGCGATGTTTTTCGTCCTGGCGAGCGTCTTTATGGGCGTGCAACTGGAGCTGAACGGCACCAAACTGGTGGTCGATACCGCGGCGGATATCCGCTGGCAGTGGATCTTTATCGGCACGGCGGTGGTGTTTTTCTTCCAGTTGCTGCGGCCTGTATTCCAGAAAAGCCTGAAGGGTGTTTCCGGTCCGAAATTCGTGCTGCCGGCAATTGATGGCTCTACGCTCAAACAGAAGTTGTTCCTGTTGGCGCTGCTGGTGATTGCGGTGGCGTGGCCGTTTGTTGTTTCGCGCGGCACGGTAGATATCGCCACCATGACGATGATCTATATCATCCTTGGCCTCGGCCTGAACGTGGTGGTCGGGCTTTCCGGTTTGCTGGTGCTGGGTTACGGCGGTTTCTACGCCATCGGCGCATATACCTTCGCGCTGCTCAACCATTATTACGGTCTGGGGTTCTGGACGTGCCTGCCGTTGGCGGGGCTGGTTTCTGCCGCCGCCGGTTTCCTGCTCGGTTTCCCGGTGCTGCGTCTGCGCGGCGATTACCTGGCGATTGTGACGCTGGGCTTCGGCGAAATCGTCCGTATCCTGTTGTTGAATAACACCGAAATCACCGGCGGCCCGAACGGCATTAGCCAGATCCCCAAACCGACCCTGTTCGGTCTGGAGTTCAGCCGTACTGCCCGTGAAGGTGGCTGGGACACGTTCAGCAACTTCTTCCATGTGGAATACGATCCCAGTGACCGCGTGGTGTTCCTCTACCTGGTTGCGTTGCTGCTGGTGGTGCTGACGCTGTTTGTGATTAACCGTCTGTTACGCATGCCGCTGGGGCGCGCGTGGGAAGCGCTGCGTGAAGACGAAATCGCCTGTCGCTCGCTCGGCCTGAACCCGACACGCATTAAGCTGACGGCTTTTACCATCAGCGCCGCGTTCGCCGGTTTTGCCGGTACGCTTTTTGCCGCTCGCCAGGGCTTTGTCAGCCCGGAATCGTTCACTTTCGCCGAATCGGCGTTTGTGCTGGCGATTGTGGTATTGGGCGGTATGGGCTCGCAGTTTGCGGTGATCCTTGCGGCTATCCTGCTGGTGGTTTCCCGTGAGTTAATGCGTGATTTCAATGAATACAGCATGTTGATGCTGGGTGGTTTGATGGTACTGATGATGATCTGGCGTCCGCAAGGCTTGCTGCCGATGACCCGTCCGCAGTTGAAATTGAAAAACGGGCAAGCGAAAGGAGAGCAGGCATGAGTCAGCCACTGTTATCCGTAAACGGTTTGATGATGCGCTTTGGCGGTCTGCTGGCTGTCAACAATGTGTCGTTAGAGCTGCGCCCGCAGGAGATCGTTTCGCTGATTGGCCCGAACGGCGCGGGCAAAACCACCGTGTTTAACTGCCTGACCGGTTTCTATAAACCGACGGGCGGCACCATTATGCTGCGTGACCAGCACCTGGAAGGGTTGCCGGGGCAGCAAATCGCCCGTATGGGCGTGGTACGGACTTTCCAGCATGTGCGTCTGTTTCGCGAAATGACGGTGATTGAAAATCTGCTGGTGGGGCAACATCAGCAGCTCAAAACCGGGGTTTTCTCTGGCCTGTTGAAAACGCCGGCGTTTCGTCGCGCGCAGAGTGAAGCGCTGGACCGCGCCGCAACCTGGCTGGAACGTATTGGTTTGTTAGCGCACGCTAACCGCCAGGCCAGCAACCTGGCTTACGGCGATCAGCGCCGTCTGGAGATTGTGCGCTGCATGGTGACGCAGCCGGAAATCCTGATGCTTGATGAACCGGCAGCCGGTCTGAACCCGAAAGAGACCAAAGAGCTGGACGAGCTGATTGTCGAGCTGCGTAACCATCACAACACCACCATCCTGCTGATCGAGCATGATATGAAGCTGGTGATGGGGATTTCCGACCGGATTTATGTAGTGAACCAGGGCACGCCGCTGGCGAACGGGACGCCGGAAGAGATTCGTAATAACCCGGACGTGATCCGCGCATACCTTGGTGAGGCATAAGATGGAAAAGGCGATGTTATCTTTTGACAAAGTTAGCGCTCACTACGGCAAAATCCAGGCGCTGCATGATGTCAGCCTGCATATTAACCAGGGCGAAATCGTGACGCTGATTGGTGCCAACGGCGCGGGGAAAACCACGTTGCTTGGCACGCTGTGCGGCGATCCGCGCGCCAGCAGCGGGCGCATTGTATTTGATGGCAAAGATATTACCGACTGGCAGACCGCGAAGATCATGCGCGAAGCCGTGGCAATTGTGCCGGAAGGTCGCCGTGTCTTTTCGCGGATGACCGTGGAAGAGAACCTGGCGATGGGCGGTTTTTTCGCCGATCGTGAGCAGTATCAGTCGCGTATTCAAAGGGTTTATGAACTGTTTCCGCGCCTGCATGAGCGCCGCATCCAGCGGGCTGGCACCATGTCCGGCGGTGAGCAGCAGATGCTGGCGATTGGGCGCGCGCTGATGAGTCAGCCGCGTTTGTTACTGCTGGATGAACCCTCGCTGGGTCTTGCGCCGATCATTATTCAGCAAATTTTCGACACCATTGAGCAACTGCGAAAAGAGGGCATGACCATCTTCCTCGTGGAGCAGAACGCTAACCAGGCGCTGAAGCTCGCCGATCGCGGATATGTGCTGGAAAACGGCCATGTAGTGCTGGAAGATACCGGCGACGCGTTACTGGCGAACGAAGCGGTGCGCAGCGCTTACCTGGGCGGGTAACTTCTTGATGTAATAGCATTTAAACCGGTCTCGCAAGGGCCGGTTTTTTGTCTTAAAAACGTTTTCCTGCGATGCGACCAGACGGCTTGATGGGATATGATGCGGGTGGCGCTTGAGGCTTTTTGCCTCATGACGGTAAAAAGTTGTGCGGCAGAAAGAAGAAAGCCCCGAAGGTCATTTTTCAATTAACCAACGAGGCCTGTCTATATGCTAGTCACATGTAGAGTAGCCTCTTACCCGCCGAAAGGCAAGGAGCCGCAGGTTATGAAGCTACCGCAAGGAACCCTTATCTGGTGCGTGTTTATCGTGTGTTTCACACTGCTGATATTCACTTATCTGACACGGAAATCGCTGTGCGAAATTCGTTACAAAGATGGGTTCCGCGAGGTCGCGGCTTTCATGGCTTACGAATCCGGTAAGTAGCAACCTGGAGGCAGGGAGAAATCCCTGCCTTTTCAGGGGAAACGGTAATGTGCATACCTCTAAGCGCCTTTACAAAGGGCTTCTCTGTTTAACAGGGAAGCCCTTTTTCCTTTCTAAAGCGCGATGGCCGTCCCATTAACCGCCATTTTTCCTTCACCGTACCATCATCCTGGCGACATTTTCCTGACGCTTGGCTGTCATCTATTTGTAATTAAATGGTTATTTTTCTGTAATTCGAGCATGTCATGTTACCTCGCGAGCATAAAAACGCGTGAAATCGCGCATCCGCATAACAAGAGAGAGCACAATGACAACGTTACGACATACAGCTTTGGGTCTGGCGATGGGGTTAGTCTTTGCAGGTAACGCCATGGCGGTAACCACCATTCCGTTCTGGCATTCGATGGAAGGGGAGTTAGGTAAAGAAGTTGACTCCCTGGCGCAACGTTTCAATGACACCCACCCGGATTACAAAATCGTACCGATCTATAAAGGCAACTACGAGCAGAGCCTGAGCGCGGGTATCGCTGCCTTCCGTACCGGTAACGCACCGGCGATTTTGCAGGTTTACGAAGTCGGTACCGCCACCATGATGGCGTCTAAAGCGATCAAACCGGTCTACCAGGTGTTTAAAGACGCGGGCATCAACTTTGATGAAAGCCAGTTTGTGCCGACCGTTGCGGGTTACTACACCGATTCTAAAACGGGTCATTTGCTCTCTCAGCCGTTCAACAGCTCTACACCCGTGCTGTATTACAACAAAGACGCCTTTAAAAAAGCGGGTCTGAATCCGGATCAGCCGCCGAAAACCTGGCAGGATCTGGCCGAATACACCGCCAAGCTGAAAGCGGCCGGGATGAAATGCGGCTACGCCAGCGGCTGGCAGGGCTGGATCCAGATTGAGAACTTCAGCGCCTGGCATGGTCTGCCGGTTGCGACCAAAAACAACGGCTTTGACGGTACTGACGCGGTACTGGAGTTCAATAAGCCGGAGCAGGTGAAACACATCGCCATGCTGGAAGAACTGAACAAAAAAGGCGATTTCAGCTACTTCGGGCGTAAAGATGAGTCCACTGAGAAGTTCTATAACGGCGACTGCGCCATTACTACTGCCTCTTCTGGTTCGCTGGCAGATATTCGCCATTACGCCAAATTCAATTATGGCGTTGGCATGATGCCGTATGACGCCACCGTGAAAGGTGCGCCGCAGAACGCCATTATCGGCGGCGCAAGCCTGTGGGTGATGCAGGGTAAAGACAATGCCACTTACAAAGGCGTTGCCCAGTTCCTCGACTTCCTGGCAAAACCGGAAAACGCAGCGGAGTGGCACCAGAAAACTGGCTACCTGCCGATCACTACCGCAGCGTACGATCTGACGCGTAAAGAGGGCTTCTATGACAAGAACCCGGGCGCAGATATCGCTACGCGTCAGATGCTGAACAAGCCGCCGTTGGCGTTCACCAAAGGTCTGCGTCTGGGCAACATGCCGCAGATCCGTACCATTGTTGATGAAGAGTTGGAAAGCGTATGGACCGGTAAGAAAACCCCGCAGCAGGCGCTCGATTCCGCCGTTGAGCGTGGTAACCAGCTGCTGCGCCGCTTCGAGCAGTCCACCAAGTCTTGATGTAGTGTTTTGCCGGGAGAAAAGTGCTTATCCGGCAGACAAAGACGGCCTACTTTACGGTAGGCCGTTGCTATCCGGCCTATCAGAAAAGAGTTGCTTATGTCCTCATCCCGTCCGGTGTTTCGTTCGCGCTGGCTCCCATACGTGTTAGTAGCGCCGCAGCTGGCTATCACCATTATTTTCTTTATCTGGCCTGCGGCTGAAGCGCTGTGGTATTCGGTACAAAGTGTCGATCCGTTCGGCCTCTCCAGCCAGTTTGTCGGGCTGGATAATTTCGTCGCGCTGTTTCACGACAGCTATTACCTGGACTCTTTCTGGACCACCATGCGCTTTAGCGCGTGGGTGACGTTCAGCGGCCTGCTGGTTTCCCTGTTTTTTGCCGCGCTGGTGGATAACGTGGTGCGCGGCAGTCGCATTTATCAAACGCTGATGCTGCTGCCCTACGCCGTTGCGCCAGCGGTTGCCGCTGTGCTGTGGATTTTTCTCTTTAACCCCGGTCGCGGCTTGCTTACCCATTTTCTGGCGCAGTTTGGCTATGACTGGAACCATGCGCAAAACAGCGGCCAGGCCATGTTCCTCGTGGTTTTTGCTTCGGTATGGAAGCAGATCAGCTACAACTTCCTGTTCTTCTTTGCCGCTTTGCAGTCAATTCCGCGCTCACTGGTTGAAGCCGCCGCCATTGACGGTGCCGGGCCGATCCGTCGCTTCTTCAAATTGTCACTGCCGCTCATTGCGCCGGTGAGTTTTTTCCTGCTGGTGGTTAACCTGGTGTACGCCTTTTTCGACACGTTCCCGGTGATCGACGCCGCGACAGCAGGTGGCCCGGTTCAGGCGACGACGACGCTGATTTATAAAATTTACCGCGAAGGTTTCGCCGGGTTGGATCTCTCCACGTCTGCGGCACAGTCGGTGGTGCTGATGTTTTTGGTGATAGTGCTGACGGTGGTCCAGTTCCGCTATGTTGAAAGTAAGGTGCGCTACCAATGATTGAGAATCGCCCCGGGCTGACGTTATTCAGCCATATCATGCTTATTCTCGGGATTGCGGTGGTGCTGTTCCCACTGTATGTCGCCTTCGTAACGGCGACGCTGGATATCAACGCCGTGTACGACACGCCCATGACGCTGATCCCCGGCACCCACTTGTGGGAGAACCTGCGCAACATCTGGGTCAACGGTATTGGCGCGAATAGCGCGCCGTTCTGGTTGATGCTGACCAACAGCTTCATCATGGCGTTTGTCATCACCGTCGGCAAAATCGCCGTATCGATGCTCTCTGCCTTCGCCATTGTCTGGTTCCGCTTTCCGCTGCGTAACCTCTTCTTCTGGATGATCTTCTGCACGCTGATGCTGCCGGTTGAGGTGCGTATTTTCCCAACGGTGGAAGTGATTGCAAACCTGAAAATGCTCGACAGCTACACCGGTTTGACGCTGCCGCTGATGGCCTCTGCAACAGCAACGTTTTTGTTCCGCCAGTTCTTTATGACCTTGCCGGACGAGTTGATGGAAGCCGCGCGAATTGATGGCGCATCGCCAATGCGTTTTTTCCGCGACATCGTGTTGCCGTTGTCAAAAACCAACCTCGCGGCGCTGTTCGTCATCACCTTTATCTACGGCTGGAACCAGTATTTATGGCCGCTGCTAATTATCAGCGACGTCAATCTTGGCACCGCCGTGGCGGGGGTAAAAAGCATGATTGCCAGCGGTGAAAGCACCACGCAATGGAACCAGGTCATGGCAGCGATGTTGCTGACGTTGATCCCCCCGGTCGTTATCGTTTTAGCCATGCAGCGCGCCTTTGTGCGTGGCCTGGTCGACAGTGAGAAGTAGGTTGTATCCCTTGATTGTGCGTGACGTCGACGCTGAGCCGAAACCGCGTAATCAAGGCGGAGGATGATGGACATAGTGGGCCTATGTCCAAATCCGACAACGCAGAGTACGCGGTTTCGGCACGCGTCCCGAAGGGCTGGGGCCATTTTTGCCCAAAGCTGCGTTACTCGCGTTTTATTTGGGCCCACCAAACTTCGCCGCTCGCGCCTTGCCTTGGGCAAAAATGGCCGCCAGCGACGTTCACGAACAATCAAGAGATGCAACCTTATATGGCAGGATTAAAATTACAAGCGGTCACCAAGAGTTGGGACAGCGGCAAAACCCAGGTTATCCAGCCGCTGACGCTGGATGTCGCAGACGGTGAGTTTATTGTGATGGTTGGCCCATCGGGCTGTGGTAAATCAACGCTGCTGCGCATGGTCGCAGGCCTGGAGCGCGTAACCAGCGGGGATATCTGGATTGATACCCAGCGCGTCACCGAAATGGAACCCAAAGATCGCGGTATCGCGATGGTGTTCCAGAACTATGCGCTCTACCCGCACATGAGTGTGGAAGAGAATATGGCGTGGGGGCTGAAAATTCGCGGCATGGGCAAAGAGCATATCGCCGGGCGTGTCGCGGAAGCGGCGCGTATTCTTGAATTAGAGGGCCTGTTAAAACGCCGCCCGCGCGAACTCTCTGGCGGCCAGCGCCAGCGTGTGGCGATGGGCCGCGCGATTGTCCGCGATCCAGCGGTGTTTCTCTTCGATGAACCGCTTTCCAACCTTGACGCCAAGCTGCGTGTGCAAATGCGCCTTGAGCTGCAACAACTGCATCGTCGCCTGAACACCACTTCACTGTACGTTACCCACGATCAGGTGGAAGCAATGACGCTGGCGCAGCGCGTGCTGGTGATGAATAAAGGCGTGGCGGAGCAAATCGGTACGCCGGTTGAGGTGTATGAAAAACCCGCCAGCCGCTTTGTGGCGAGCTTTATCGGTAGCCCGGCGATGAACCTGCTTGATGGCCGTATCAGCAGCGCCGGTACGCACTTTGAACTGGAGAGCGGCATGGCGCTGCCGATCAACTGGTACTATCGCGGGTATGCAGGTCGCAAGATGACGCTGGGTATCCGCCCGGAACATATTGCGCTAAGCTCACAGGCCGCAGGCGGTGTACCGCTGGTGATGGACACGCTGGAGATCCTCGGCGCGGATAACTTAGCGCATGGTCGCTGGGGCGAGCAGAAACTGGTGGTGCGTTTGTCGCATCAGGATCGCCCGACGGCAGGCAGCACGTTATGGCTCCATCTGCCGGAAAATCACCTGCACTTATTTGATGGTGAAACAGGACAACGAGTATGAGCAACTGGCCATATCCCCACATTGTCGCCCATCGCGGCGGCGGTAAACTGGCACCGGAAAACACACTGGCTGCCATTGATGTTGGCGCGCGTTACGGGCACACGATGATTGAGTTCGATGCCAAGCTGTCGAAAGATGGGCAGATTTTCCTGCTGCATGACGACAATCTGGAGCGTACCAGTAACGGTTGGGGCGTCGCGGGCGAACTGGCGTGGAACGATCTGCTGAAAGTGGATGCAGGTGGCTGGTTCAGCGGTGAATTCAAAGGCGAACCGCTGCCGCTGCTCTCCCAGGTGGCCGAGCGCTGTCGCCAGCACGGCATGATGGCGAATATCGAAATTAAACCGACCACCGGCACCGGGGCGCTCACCGGTAAAGTGGTGGCGCTGGCCGCGCGCGATCTGTGGGCCGGAATGACACCGCCGCTGCTTTCATCGTTTGAAATTGATGCGCTGGAAGCGGCGCAGCAAGCCGCGCCGGAACTGCCGCGCGGCCTGCTGCTCGATGAGTGGCGTGATGACTGGCAGGTGCTCACCGAACGGCTGGGCTGCGTATCGATCCATCTTAACCATAAACTGCTGGATGAAGCCCGCGTACGCATGTTGCGCGATGCGGGCTTGCGCATCCTGGTCTATACCGTCAACCAGCCCGCACGGGCGGCGGAACTGCTCCGCTGGGGCGTCGACTGTATCTGCACCGATAAAATTGACGATATCGGGCCGCACTTCCAGTACTAAGGTGTTGTCGACGGCGATGTGCTTTGCAGCATGTCGCCGTTTTGCGTTTGCGGCAGCATATGTTGCTGCGTCATACCGCTGCTAGTTGTTCCCCCGCTGAGCATCCCGGGGCTGTTGTTGGGGAGCACTTGCTGGCCGCCGGGATTGAGCTCCCCCGGCTGCGCCTGCCTTACCCGTTGGGAATTGTTATTCATCTGCATCTGCAATTGTTGCTGTTGCAGCTGGGTTTGCGTTTGCATCTGCTGTTTCAGCATTCCTTGATGCTGTTGCTGCTGGTTGAGCATCTGCGTCTGCATTCGCTGCTGGCTTGGGATCACATACCCCGGCTGGTGCGGATCATTGGTGGTGTTTAATGGCTGTGCGAAGGCGCTAAAGGGCAGCAGCGCCGCCAGAATCAGTAATCGTTTCATCGTCCTGTCCTCCATTGAGGTTTCCTATCAGTTTACTCGCTTTCATTCGTGACAATGCATTTTTAAGAGTTGTGAACCAGGCTTAAGCAGGGACTGTAGCCCTTACTCGGGAGAACGACGATGATGAAACAGAAGTTTGCGCGTTGGCTGGCGATTGCCGCGCTGATGGCGGGAGGATGTTTTGGCGTTGCGGCGGCGCCGCCAGAAGGGCAGGCGACCGCGCCGCCTCCGGTATCTTACGGGGTTGAAGCCGATGTCTTTCATCCTGTTGTAGCGAAACAGGGCATGGTTGCCTCGGTGGATGAAACTGCCACGCGCGTCGGTGTCGATATTCTCAAGCAGGGCGGTAACGCGGTGGATGCAGCGGTGGCGGTTGGTTACGCACTGGCAGTCACGCATCCGCAGGCCGGTAACCTCGGCGGTGGCGGTTTCATGCTGATTCGTAGCAAAGAAGGGAAAGTCACGGCGATTGATTTCCGTGAAATGGCCCCCGCTGGCGCGACACGCGATATGTTTCTCGACGATCAGGGCAACCCGGACAGTAAAAAATCCCTGACTTCTCATCTGGCGTCCGGCACGCCCGGCACCGTTGCAGGTTTCTCGCTGGCGCTGGAAAAGTACGGCACGCTGCCGCTGAACAAAGTGGTGCAACCGGCCATCAAGCTGGCGAAACAGGGCTTTGTGGTGAACGATGCGCTGGCGGGTGATTTGAAAACCTATGGCAGTGAAGTGTTGCCCAACCACGAAACCAGCAAAGCCATTTTCTGGAAAGATGGCGAGCCGCTGAAAAAGGGCGACAAGCTGGTGCAAAGCAATCTCGGCAAAAGCCTTGAGATGATTGCGGAGAAAGGCCCGGACGCCTTCTACAAAGGCGCGATTGCTGAGCAAATCGCCCAGCAGATGAGCAAAAACGGTGGGCTTATCACCAAAGAGGATTTAGCCAACTACAAAGCCGTGGAGCGCACGCCGATAAGCGGCAGCTATCGCGGTTACGAGATTTACTCCATGCCACCGCCCTCATCAGGCGGGATTCATATCGTGGAAATCCTCAATATCCTGGAAAACTTCGATCTGGCGAAGTACGGCTTTGGCAGTGCGGATGCGATGCAGGTGGTGACCGAGGCGGAGAAGTATGCCTATGCCGACCGTTCGGAATATCTGGGCGATCCGGACTTTGTCAAAGTGCCGTGGCAGGCGTTAACCAACAAAGAGTACGCCAAATCGATCGCCGCGCAGATTGATGTCAACAAAGCGCGCCCCTCCAGCCAGATCCGCCCCGGCAAGCTGGAGCCTTACGAAAGTAACCAAACCACGCACTTCTCGGTGGTGGATAAAGATGGCAATGCGGTTGCGGTCACTTATACGCTGAATACGGTATTCGGCACCGGGATTGTTGCTGGCAATACCGGCATTCTGCTGAATAACGAAATGGATGATTTCTCTGCCAAACCGGGCGTGCCGAATGTCTACGGGCTGGTGGGCGGCGATGCGAATGCGATTGGGCCGGGCAAACGCCCGCTCTCTTCAATGTCGCCAACCATTGTGCTGAAAGATGGTAAAACCTGGCTGGTCACCGGCAGCCCAGGCGGTAGCCGTATTATCACAACAGTGTTGCAAATGGTGGTGAATAGCATCGATTTTGGTATGAATGTCGCCGAAGCTACCAACGCGCCGCGTTTTCATCATCAATGGCTGCCGGATGAACTGCGCGTCGAGAAAGGCTTTAGCCCGGACACGTTAAAACTGCTTGAACAGAAAGGGCAAAAAGTAGCCGTTAAGGAAGCGATGGGCAGTACGCAGAGCATTATGGTCGGGCCGGACGGTACGTTGTATGGCGCGTCGGATCCGCGCTCGGTGGATGATTTAACCGCCGGATACTGAACAATTCCTCTCCCCGTTTGGGGAGAGGAATTTCTTAGCCTTTCATTCGTGCCATATAGTACGAATCAACATACTCGCCGTTACGCAACGCATAACGCTTGCCTGTACCCTCAATCTCGAAACCAAATTTACGGTACACGGCGAGCGCGGGGGCGTTATCAGCAAACACCGTTAACTCAATGCGTTCGATGCGCAACCAGTTATCGCACAGGTTAATCATTTCACGCATCAGCGCACTGGCGACGCCCCGGTTCTGGAACGCCGATGATACCGCCATGCCAAAAAAGGCGACATGGCTACGGCGCGGATTTTGTTCCACCATTAACGTCAGGTTTCCGACAACTTGCTCGTCAATGCAGGCGACCAACTGGCGGCGGCCGGGTTGCGGCTTCAGGCGATCTTCCCACAGTTCAGCAGGGGGATGAGGTAGCTGTAGCAGGTTATGATACACCTCGGGTTGCGCATAAAACTGACGTAAAGATTCTGCATCGCGCGCTTCGGCATGGCGTACCACTATCTTGCTCATCCTGCTTCTCCTGTTGATGGGATAGACAGCTACCTTCCTGGCTTTCTGGTGAAGCGTCAACTGCCATTTTTTGCAAAAAAAAGTGGACAAGTGCGAATGATAATGATTATTATTGCCATGCGTTCAGGGAAACCGTTGCGGTAATCCTGAAAGCACGACATTGCTCACATTGCTTCCAGTATTTCTTAGCCAGCCGCGTGCTGGCTTTTTTTTATCTGCGATTTGCCTTCCCGTTTGCCGCCCTTTTGGGAAAAGGGTCAGGGACACGTTCTTTGCAGATGCGCTATGGTTGTGAGAGTCAACTTGATAAGGACTGGATTATGACGCTACATTGCGCCTTTATCGGCTTTGGTAAAAGCACCACCCGTTATCACCTCCCGTATGTTCTGCACCGCAAAGACAGCTGGCATGTGGCGCATATTTTTCGCCGCCACCCGAAGCCGGAAGAGCAGCATCCGCAGTATCAACACATTCACTTCACCAGTGATATTGACGACATCTTTAATGATCCGCAGGTCAAACTGGTGATCGTTTGTACCCATGCCGACAGCCATTTCGACTACGCTAAGCGTGCGCTGGAAGCGGGTAAAAATGTGCTAGTGGAAAAACCATTCACCCCGACAATGGCGGAAGCGGTAACGCTGTTTGAGCTGGCAAAACGCAAAGGCCTGACGGTGACGCCGTACCAGAATCGTCGTTTTGACTCCTGCTTCCTCACCACGAAAAAGGCGATTGAAAGCGGCAAACTCGGCAATATCGTGGAAATTGAAAGCCATTTTGATTACTACCGCCCGGTAGCGGAAACTAAACCAGGATTGCCGCAGGATGGCTCATTTTATGGCCTCGGCGTGCATACGATGGATCAAATCATTTCGCTGTTTGGCCGCCCGGATCATGCCGCGTATGACATCCGCAGCCTGCGTAATAAAGCCAACCCGGATGATACTTTCGAAGCCCAGCTGTTTTACGGCGATTTAAAAGCCATCGTCAAAACCAGCCATCTGGTGAAGATTGATTACCCGAAATTTATCGTCCACGGCACCAAAGGGTCGTTTATTAAATACGGTATCGACCAGCAGGAAACCAGCCTGAAAGCCAATATCATGCCGGGCGAACCCGGTTTTGCCGCTGACGACAGCAAGGGCGTTCTGGAATATGTGAATGCGGCGGGTGAAACGGTGCGGGAAGAGATAGCTCCGGAAACGGGTGACTATGGCCGCGTCTACGATGCGCTGTACGAAACGCTTTCAAACGGTGCGCCAAATTACGTCAAGGAATCTGAAGTTCTGACCAACCTTGAACTGCTGGAGCGCGCCTTTGAGCAGGCTTCTCCTGCCACAATAACCCTCGCGAAATAACTGAAAAAGACTCCTCGCAACTTGTTCATTTTTTTTGAACAGAGGAGTCAATTTTCACCCTCTATGATCGTTGGTCAATTGCGTCCACACTTACTCCATCGAAAACATACGGGGGTAAACAAGATGATCTTCTTACGCAAAGCAAATGACCGTGGCCATGCAAATCATGGTTGGCTGGATTCCTGGCACACTTTCTCGTTTGCCAACTATTACGACCCAAATTTTATGGGCTTCTCGGCGCTGCGTGTGATTAACGATGACGTTATCGATGCAGGCCAGGGCTTTGGCACTCACCCGCACAAAGACATGGAAATCCTGACGTATGTACTGGAAGGGGCGGTTGAACACCAGGACAGCATGGGCAACAAAGAACAGGTTCCTGCGGGCGAGTTCCAGATTATGAGCGCCGGTACTGGGGTGCGTCACTCGGAATACAACCCGAGCAAAACCGACCGTCTGCGCCTGTATCAAATCTGGATCATTCCAGAAACTAACGGCATCACGCCGCGCTATGAACAGCGTCGCTTTGATGCGGTGCAGGGCAAACAACTGGTGCTATCGCCGGATGCGCGTGATGGTTCGCTGAAAGTGCATCAGGATATGGAGCTTTACCGCTGGGCGCTGCTGAAAGATGAGCAGTCTGTACACCAGATTGCTGCTGAACGCCGCGTGTGGATCCAGGTGGTGAAAGGCGAAGTCACTATCAACGGGACAAAAGCCACCACCAGCGATGGTCTGGCCATTTGGGATGAGCAGGCTATCTCGGTGCATGCCGATAGCGACAGTGAAATCCTGCTGTTCGATCTGCCGCCGGTATGATGTTGGTTAAATAAATGACGCAACCTCCTGGTTTTGGCCGGAAGGTTGCGCGTTGTCCGTGATAAACTGAGGAAATCTCTTACTCAGAAAAATGTCAGGACGATGAAAAAGAAAAGACCCGTACTTCAGGATGTGGCCGATCGCGTTGGCGTGACCAAAATGACCGTCAGCCGTTTTTTGCGTAACCCGGAGCAAGTTTCCGTCGCGTTACGGGGCAAAATAGCTGCTGCGCTTGATGAACTGGGTTACATTCCAAATCGGGCTCCCGATATTCTCTCTAACGCCACCAGCCGGGCGATTGGTGTGCTTCTCCCTTCCCTGACCAACCAGGTTTTCGCCGAAGTGTTACGCGGCATTGAAAGCGTGACCGACGCGCACGGGTATCAAACTATGCTGGCGCACTACGGTTACAAAGCCGAAATGGAAGAAGAGCGCCTGGAATCGATGCTCTCATGGAACATTGACGGCCTGATCCTTACCGAACGTACCCATACCCCGCGCACGCTGAAAATGATTGAAGTTGCTGGGGTTCCGGTGGTGGAGCTAATGGACAGCCGCTCGCCTTGCCTCGATATCGCCGTTGGTTTTGATAACTTCGAAGCGGCGCGGCAGATAACGACCGCCATCATTGAGCGCGGCCACCGTCGGGTTGCTTATCTCGGCGCACGCCTGGACGAACGTACTATCATCAAACAGAAGGGTTACGAGCAGGCGATGCTGGAGGCAGGTTTAACGCCGTACAGCGTGATGGTGGAGCAATCTTCCTCTTATACCGCCGGTATTGAACTGATGCGCCAGGCGCGCCGCGAGTACCCTCAGCTTGACGGAATTTTTTGTACTAACGATGACCTTGCCGTTGGCGCGGCGTTTGAGTGCCAGCGTCTGGGGCTGAAAATTCCGCAGGATATGGCAATCGCCGGGTTCCACGGTCACGACATTGGCCAGGTAATGGAGCCGCGTCTGGCAAGCGTGCTCACGCCGCGTGAACGCATGGGGCGAATTGGCGCTGAACGCTTACTGGCGCGCATTCGTGGTGAGTCAGTTACGCCGAAAATGTTAGATTTAGGTTTCACTTTGTCACCGGGCGGATCTATTTAGTCTGACAAATTTGAGCTAGCTCACACTTATTTATCTCTGGCACGAATGGATATTGCTTCTCCGTTACGCCAGCAGGACAATGTTACCGATAACAGTTACCCGTAACAATTCACTCTTGCACCAGTGGGGGCTACCCTTGAGCACGACTAACCTTGATCACCACGTTTATGTTCTGATGGGCGTTTCAGGCAGCGGTAAATCCGCTGTCGCCAGCGAAGTGGCGCATCAGTTACATGCCGCGTTTCTCGACGGCGACTTCCTCCATCCGCGCAGCAACATCACCAAAATGGCGTCCGGTGAACCGCTGAACGACGATGACCGCAAACCGTGGCTGCAGGCGCTGAACGACGCCGCTTTCGCTATGCAGCGCACCAACAAAGTGTCGCTGATTGTTTGCTCGGCGCTGAAAAAACACTATCGCGACCAGCTGCGCGACGGTAACCCAAATCTCTCTTTCATCTACCTGAAAGGCGACTTCGACGTGATTGAAGGCCGTCTGAAAGCGCGTAAAGGGCACTTCTTCAAAACGCAAATGTTGGTAACGCAGTTTGAAGCGCTGCAAGAACCGGGCGCGGATGAGCCGGATGTTCTGGTTGTGGATATTGACCAGCCGCTGGAAGGTGTTGTTGCCAGCACCATTGAAGTCATTACTAAAGGCAGTGCTAAGTGAGTACATTAACGCTTGTTTTAACAGCAGTAGGCTCGGTTTTGCTGCTGCTGTTTTTAGTGATGAAAGCGCGTATGCACGCTTTTGTTGCTTTGATGGTGGTTTCCATTGGCGCAGGGCTTTTTTCCGGGATGCCGTTGATTAAAATCGCGCAGACCATGGAAAAAGGGATGGGCGGTACGCTCGGCTTTCTGGCGATTGTGGTCGCGCTCGGCGCGATGTTCGGCAAAATCCTTCACGAGACCGGTGCGGTGGACCAAATCGCCGTCAAAATGTTGCGATCCTTTGGTCACAGTCGCGCGCATTACGCGATTGGTCTGGCGGGGCTGATTTGCGCGCTGCCGCTGTTTTTTGAAGTGGCGATTGTGCTGTTGATTAGCGTGGCGTTTTCCATGGCGCGTCATACCGGCACCAACCTGGTGAAACTGGTTATTCCACTGTTCGCAGGGGTTGCGGCAGCCGCGGCGTTCCTGCTACCGGGGCCTGCACCGATGCTGCTGGCATCGCAGATGCACGCGGATTTCGGCTGGATGATCCTGATTGGCCTGTGCGCGGCAATTCCGGGCATGTTGATTGCCGGTCCGCTATGGGGCAACTTTATCAGCCGCCATGTGGAGCTGCACATTCCTGATGATATTAGCGAGCCACATCTGGGCGAAGGCAAAATGCCCTCGTTTGGTTTCAGCCTGTCGCTGATTTTGCTCCCGCTGGTGCTGGTGGGGATGAAAACCATTGCCGCGCGTTTCGTTACCGAAGGCAGCAATTTGTACGACTGGCTGGAGTTTATCGGTCACCCGTTCACCGCGATCCTCGTTGCGTGCCTGGTGGCGATTTATGGCCTGGCGATGCGACAGGGGATGCCGAAAGATCGTGTGATGGAAATCTGCGGTCAGGCGCTGCAACCGGCGGGCATTATTCTGCTGGTGATTGGTGCGGGCGGCGTGTTCAAGCAAGTGCTGGTGGATTCCGGCGTTGGCCCGGCACTGGGCGAAGCGCTGACCGGCATGGGCTTGCCTATCGCGATCACCTGTTTTGTGCTAGCCGCTGCGGTACGCATTATTCAGGGTTCCGCCACGGTTGCCTGCCTGACGGCTGTTGGCCTGGTAATGCCAGTTATTGAACAGCTGCACTTCAACGGCGCGCAGATGGCAGCACTCTCTATCTGCATCGCGGGCGGTTCGATTGTGGTAAGCCACGTGAACGACGCCGGTTTCTGGTTGTATGGCCGCTTTACCGGCGCAACCGAAGCGCAAACGCTGAAAACCTGGACCATGATGGAAACCATCCTTGGCACCACCGGTGCGATTATCGGGATGATTGCGTTTTCACTGTTGAGCTAAGTTTGCCAACCCTCTCCCGTCGGGAGAGGGTTCGTTTTACCCCTTCATCCACACCCGAATCCCATCCAGGAACATCTGGGTGGCGAGCATCACCAGAATCAGCCCCATCAGCCTTTCCAGTGCGTTAACCCCTTTCTCGCCGAGCAGGCGCAAAAACAGCGACGATTGCAACAAGATAGCCACCGTGCCGCCCCATGCAATCAGCAACGCAATCACCAGGTGGCTCATTTGATTCGGATATTGATGGGAAAGCAGCATTAACGTTGCCAGCAGCGTTGGACCTGCCACCAGCGGGATTGCCAGCGGGACGATAAACGGCTCTTCGCCAGCGGGCAGGCCAGAGCTGCTGCCGGATTCGCTGGGGAAAATCATCTTAATGGCAATCAGGAACAGAATAATGCCGCCGGAGATAGAAACCGTCTCCGCGCGTAAATTGAGTAGCGCGAGGATTTTTTCCCCGGCGAAGAGGAAGATAAACATCACCAGCAGCGCAATGAGCAGCTCGCGGATCATGATCGCCCGTCGGCGCTTCGGCTCGGTGTGTTTCAGTACCGACATAAAGATGGGCAGGTTGCCCAGGGGATCCATAATCAGGATCAACAACACGGTGGCGGAGATGATATCAGTCATTCACTCTTATCCCTGACGCAGTCGGCAAAATTACAGTAATTAGCTGCATTTCTGATACGTTCGCGATCATTGATTAATTTCACTTGCGACTTTGGCTGCATTTTGTAATGTGGCTATTCCCAGTGGGATACTGGTTCGTATACACAGCACACACCTTCGCAGGAACTTCGCTATGAAAAATGTTGGTTTTATCGGTTGGCGCGGAATGGTCGGCTCCGTTCTCATGCAGCGCATGATTGAAGAGCGCGATTTCGACGCCATTCGCCCTGTCTTCTTTTCCACTTCCCAGTTTGGGCAGGCTGCACCCGCGTTTGGCGGAAGTACAGCAGGCACGCTTCAGGACGCGTTCAATCTGGAAGCGCTGAAGGCACTCGACATCATTGTCACCTGCCAGGGCGGCGATTATACCAACGAAATCTATCCAAAGCTTCGTGAAAGCGGCTGGCAGGGTTACTGGATCGACGCGGCTTCCTCTTTACGCATGAAAGATGACGCCATCATTATCCTCGACCCGGTTAACCAGGCGGTGATCAACGACGGCCTGAACAACGGCGTGAAAACCTTTGTCGGCGGTAACTGCACCGTCAGCCTGATGCTGATGTCGCTCGGCGGGCTGTTTGCCAACGATCTGGTTGAGTGGGTATCAGTTGCCACTTACCAGGCCGCATCCGGCGGCGGCGCGCGCCATATGCGTGAACTGCTGACGCAAATGGGCCAGTTGCACAGCCATGTTGCCGCCGAGCTTGCCGATCCGGCGTCAGCGATTCTGGATATCGAACGTAAAGTGACCGCGCTGACCCGTAGCGGCGAGCTGCCGGTCGATAACTTTGGCGTACCACTGGCGGGCAGCCTGATCCCGTGGATCGACAAACAGCTTGATAACGGTCAGAGCCGCGAAGAGTGGAAAGGCCAGGCTGAAACCAACAAAATTCTCAACACCGCGAATGTGATCCCGGTCGATGGCCTTTGCGTGCGCATCGGCGCGCTGCGCTGCCACAGCCAGGCGTTCACCATCAAGCTGAAAAAAGATGTGTCGATTCCGACTATCGAAGAGCTGCTGGCGGCGCATAACCCGTGGGCGAAAGTGGTGCCAAACGATCGCGAAATCAGCATGCGCGAACTGACGCCTGCCGCCGTCACCGGTACGCTGACCACGCCGGTTGGTCGTCTGCGTAAACTGAACATGGGGCCGGAGTTCCTCTCAGCCTTTACCGTTGGTGACCAGCTGTTATGGGGCGCGGCCGAACCGCTGCGTCGTATGTTGCGCCAACTGGCGTAACAGAGTTCACCACCACAAGGGGCGCTGCGGCGCCCCTTTTTTTGTGCTTTTTTGCCAGAAAGAAGCACAGATGTGTTTATTTTCTCAAGTGTTGAAAAGTGTTGGCTATGCTTTAGACAAGGTGTCGGAACATCTTGCCTGAAGATGGGACGGAGCAGAGAGGATGCACATTTGGTGCTGCGCCGTTCAGGTCAAAAAAGTGTCGCAACCGGACTGACTACGGTGGAAGGTGCGATGCCACAACAACAGGATGAGAACCATGTCCGTTCGTGTTGATAAAGACGTCATTAACGCGCTTATTGCGGGTCATTTTGCTGATCCTTTTTCGGTGCTGGGGATGCACCAGACTGAAGCGGGTCTGGAAGTACGTGCGCTGCTGCCTGATGCCACCGAAGTGTGGGTTATCGAGCCGAAAACCGGGCGCAAAGTGGGAAAACTGGAGTGCCTGGATTCCAGGGGATTCTTTAGCGGTGTGATGCAACGCCGTAAAAATCCTTTTTATTATCAGTTCGCCGTTATCTGGCACGGCCAACAAAATCTGATTGATGATCCTTACCGTTTTGGCCCGTTAATCCAGGATATGGATGCCTGGCTGCTGAGCGAAGGCACGCATATGCGGCCTTACGAAACGCTGGGAGCGCATGCCGATACGGTCGATGGCGTGGTGGGTACCCGTTTCTCCGTCTGGGCGCCAAATGCGCAGCGCGTCTCCGTGGTAGGGCAGTTTAACTACTGGGATGGCCGCCGCCACCCGATGCGCCTGCGTCGGGAAAGTGGTATCTGGGAGCTTTTCATCCCCGGTGCGCTCAATGGGCAGCTCTACAAATTCGAGATGATTGATGCGCAAGGTAAGCTGCGTATCAAAGCTGATCCTTATGCGTTTGAGGCGCAAATGCGGCCCGACAGCGCGTCGCTGATTTGCGGCTTGCCGGGCAAGAAAACGCAGAGTGAAGAGCGCAAACGCGCCAATGAATTCGATGCGCCAATCAGTATCTATGAAGTTCATCTTGGCTCCTGGCGTCGTCATACCGACAACAACTTTTGGCTCAGCTACCGCGAGCTGGCGGACCAGCTCGTGCCTTACGCGAAATGGATGGGCTTCACCCATCTTGAGTTGATGCCCGTGAATGAGCACCCGTTCGATGGCAGTTGGGGGTATCAACCTACCGGTTTGTACGCGCCAACCCGCCGCTTTGGTACGCGCGACGATTTCCTGCACTTTATTCACACCGCGCACGCGGCTGGTTTAGGGGTGATCCTCGATTGGGTGCCGGGCCATTTCCCGTCCGATGATTTTGGTCTGGCGGATTTCGATGGCACCAAACTCTACGAGCACAGCGATCCGCGTGAAGGCTATCACCAGGACTGGAACACGCTGATTTACAACTATGGTCGCCGGGAAGTGAGCAACTATCTGGTCGGTAACGCGCTGTACTGGATTGAACGCTTCGGTATTGACGCCCTGCGCGTGGATGCGGTGGCGTCGATGATCTACCGCGACTACAGCCGCAAAGAGGGGGAATGGATCCCCAATGAATACGGTGGTCGTGAGAACCTGGAAGCGATTGAGTTTTTGCGCAATACCAACCGCATTATCGGTGAACAAGCACCCGGTGCCGTCAGCATGGCGGAAGAGTCTACCGATTTCGCTGGCGTGTCGCGCCCGCCGTCGCTGGGCGGGCTGGGCTTCTGGTACAAATGGAACCTCGGCTGGATGCATGACACGCTGGATTACATGAAGCTTGATCCGGTGTACCGCAAGTACCACCACGACAAGATGACCTTCGGTATTCTCTATAACTACACCGAAAACTTTATCCTGCCGCTTTCCCATGACGAAGTGGTGCACGGCAAGAAATCCATTCTTGATCGTATGCCCGGCGATGCCTGGCAAAAGTTCGCCAATCTGCGCGCCTATTACGCCTGGATGTGGGCGTTCCCCGGTAAAAAGCTGCTGTTTATGGGCAACGAATTTGCGCAGGGGCGCGAGTGGAACCACGATGCCAGCCTCGACTGGCACCTGCTGGAGGGCGGTGATAACTGGCATCACGGCGTGCAGCGTCTGGTGCGCGATTTGAACCAGGTTTATCGCCATCACAAAGCGCTGCACGAGCTGGACTTTGACCCCTACGGGTTTGAATGGCTGGTGGTGGACGATCATGAAGCCTCGGTGTTTGCCTTTGTCCGTCGGGATAAGCAGGGCAATGAAATTATCGTGGTCAGCAACTTTACCCCTGTCCCGCGCCCCGGTTATCGCATTGGTATCAATCAGCCGGGGCGCTGGCGCGAAGAGCTGAACAGCGACTCAATGCATTACCACGGTAGCAACACCGGCAATGGCGGCGTGGTGCACAGCGACGCGATCGCCAATCGCGGACGTGAACACTCTCTGCTGTTGACCATACCGCCGCTGGCGACTATCTGGCTGGTGCGGGAGGGCGAATGAGCAAGCTGACGGCCGGAAAAGCGACACCTCACGGCGCACATGTGCAAAGAGACGGCGTGAACTTTACGCTGTTTTCCGCCCATGCAGAGCGCGTGGAGCTGTGCCTGTTCGATGATGAAGGTAATGAACAGCGCGTCGACTTACCTGGCCGCACCGGCAATATATGGCACGGTTTTCTGGCAGGGGCGAAGCCTGGCTTGCATTATGGCTACCGTGTTCACGGCCCGTGGGAGCCCGCTCGCGGGCACCGTTTTAACCCGGCCAAATTACTGCTCGACCCTTGTGCGCGGCGTGTTGAAGGCGAAACGCTCGACAACCCGCTGTTTCACGGCGGTTATGACGCGCCGGATCCCCACGATAACGCCGCGCTCGGCTTACGCAGCGTAGTGGTGTATGACAACTACGACTGGGAAGAGGATGCGCCGCCGCGCATCCCCTGGGGTAACACCGTTATTTACGAAGCGCATGTCAAAGGGCTGACGTGGTTGCACCCGGCGCTGCCGCAGGAAATACGCGGCACCTACAAGGCGCTGAGCCACCCGGTGATGATCAACTGGTTTAAACAACTGGGGATCACCGCGCTGGAATTATTGCCTGTCGCGCATTTCGCCAGCGAGCCGCGCCTGCAGCGGCTGGGGCTGTCTAATTACTGGGGTTATAACCCGCTGGCGCTGTTTGCGCTGGAACCCCGCTACGCCAGTAACCCGGCGCAGGCAATTAATGAGTTTCGTGATGCGGTAAAAGCGCTGCATCGGGCGGGCATCGAAGTGATCCTCGATATCGTCCTCAACCATAGCGCCGAAAGCGATCTCGACGGACCGACTTTTTCCCTGCGCGGTATCGACAACCGAAGTTATTACTGGACTCGTGAGGATGGCGATTACCACAACTGGACCGGCTGCGGTAACACGCTGAATTTGAATAACGCCGATGTGGTGGATTACGCACATGCCTGTCTGCGTTACTGGGTCGAAACCTTTCATGTGGATGGTTTCCGCTTTGATCTGGCTTCGGTGATGGGACGCACCCCGGAATTCAGCCAGCAGGCACCGCTGTTTAACGCCATTAAAAACGACCCGCTGTTGCATGCTCTGAAGCTGATTGCCGAGCCGTGGGATATCGGTCCCGGTGGTTATCAGGTGGGGAACTATCCGCCGCCTTTTGCCGAGTGGAACGATCATTTCCGCGATGCGACGCGCCGTTTCTGGCTCGAACAATCCCTCTCATTAGGGGAGTTCGCCGGGCGCTTTGCCGCTTCCAGCGATGTGTTCAAACGCGATGGTCGTCTGCCATCGGCCTCGGTCAATCTGATCACCGCGCATGACGGTTTTACGCTGCGGGATTGTGTCTCTTTTGACCATAAACACAACGAAGCCAATGGCGAAGACAACCGCGACGGCACCAACAGTAATCACAGCTTTAACCATGGAACAGAAGGACTCGGTGGCAGCCTTGATGTGATTGAAAGACGGCGTGCGAGCATGCACGCGCTATTAACCACGTTACTGCTTTCGCAAGGCACGCCGATGTTGCTGGCGGGCGACGAAATGGGGCATAGCCAGCACGGCAATAACAATGCTTATTGCCAGGATAACGCATTAACCTGGCTTGACTGGAGCCAGGTGGATAGCGGGCTGGTGACTTTTACCGCCGCGCTTATCCATTTGCGCCAGCGTATTCCTGCGCTCACGCGTGACGCGTGGTGGGAAGAGGGTGACGGCAACGTCGCCTGGTTAAATGACGAAGGGCAACAGCTAACGCCGCAGGCGTGGCAAAACGGGGTGCACCGCTTACAGATCCTGTTATCTGACAGCGTGTTAATCACCCTTAATGCCACCGCAGAAGTTGCAGAAATGGCTTTACCCGCAGGTGAATGGTGCGCCATTCCGCCTTTTGCCGGAGAGGACAATCCGGTCATCGTCTCTGTCTGGCACGGGCCCGCGCATGGAGTGTGCGTATTTCAGCGGTCATAAAAAAGGAGTTAGTCATGGTGAGATTAGATAAGAACGACCCAACAATGCTGGCGCGCCAGTTGCCGTTAAAATCTGTTGCCCTGATCCTGGCGGGCGGCCGGGGGACGCGTCTGAAAGATTTAACCAAGAAACGCGCCAAACCGGCGGTTCACTTCGGTGGCAAGTTCCGCATCATCGACTTCGCGCTTTCCAACTGCATTAACTCCGGCATTCGGCGAATTGGCGTCATCACGCAGTACCAGTCGCATACGCTGATTCAACATATTCAGCGCGGCTGGTCGTTTTTTAATAACGAGATGAATGAGTTTGTCGATCTGCTGCCCGCTCAGCAGCGTGTGCATGGTGAAAACTGGTATCGCGGTACGGCAGATGCCGTCACGCAGAATCTCGACATCATTCGTCGTTATCGTGCGGAGTACATCGTCATCCTGGCGGGCGATCACATCTACAAGCAGGACTACTCGCGCATGCTGATTGACCATGTGGAAAAAGAGGCGCGCTGCACCGTTGCCTGCCTGCCGGTGCCCGTACATGAAGCCACCGCTTTTGGCGTAATGGCCGTTGATGAGAACGACAAAATAATCGACTTCGTAGAGAAACCCGCGTCGCCGCCCTGTATGCCAGGTGACGACAGCAAGGCGCTGGCCAGCATGGGGATCTATATTTTTGATGCGGAGTATCTGTACGACCTGCTGGAGCAGGACGATGAGAATGAAAATTCCAGCCATGATTTTGGTAAGGACATCATTCCGCAGATAGTGAAGTCTGGCATGGCGTATGCGCACCCTTTCCCGTTGTCCTGCGTGCAGTCCGATCCTGATGCTGGGCCATACTGGCGGGATGTCGGCACGCTCGAAGCCTACTGGAAAACGAACCTGGATTTAGCCTCGGTGATGCCGGAACTGGACATGTACGATCAAAATTGGCCTATCCGTACCTATAATCAATCTTTACCCCCGGCGAAATTCGTCCAGGACAGGTCAGGCAGCCACGGCATGACGTTGAACTCGCTGGTTTCCGGCGGTTGCGTTATTTCAGGATCGGTTGTTGTGCAGTCGGTGTTGTTCTACCGCGTGCGCGTCAACTCATTCTGCAATATCGACTCTTCGGTCTTGCTGCCGGAAGTGTGGGTGGGGCGCTCCTGTCGCCTCCATCGCTGCATTATCGACAGAGGCTGTGTGATACCGGAAGGCACGGTGATTGGTGAAAATGCGGAAGAAGATGCGCGTCGCTTTTACCGTTCCGAAGAAGGCATTGTGTTGGTCACACGAGAAATGTTGCGCAAATTAAAAGCTGAAAGCATCTGATTATAACCTTGCGCGGAAGGGGTCCGCGCGCTGTTTCCCCCTTTCTGGCGTCAAGGCCAACGGGTTTTGAACAGGAGCGATAATGCAGGTTTTACATGTATGTTCTGAGATGTTTCCGTTGCTGAAGACCGGGGGTCTGGCAGACGTGATTGGCGCGTTGCCTGCGGCACAAATTGCCGGTGGTGTTGATACTCGCGTTCTGTTACCTGCGTTCCCTGATATTCGTCGTGGTGTGAGCGATGCGAAAGTGGTGTCCCGGCGTGAGACGTTTGCCGGCCACATTTCGCTGTTATTCGGTCACTTCAACGGGGTGGGGATTTACATGATCGATGCGCCGCATCTGTACGATCGGCCCGGGAGTCCCTATCACGACACGAATTTGTTCGCCTATACCGACAACGTACTACGTTTTGCGTTACTCGGTTGGGTCGGCAGCGAAATGGCCAGCGGACTTGATCCATTCTGGCGCCCGGATGTGGTGCACGCGCACGACTGGCATGCAGGGTTGGCACCAGCGTACCTCGCGGCGAAGGGGCATCCGGCCAAGTCGGTGTTTACGGTGCATAACCTAGCCTATCAGGGCATGTTTTATGCACAGCATATGAATGACATCGAACTGCCATTGTCGTTCTTTAATATGCACGGGCTGGAGTTCAACGGACAGATTTCGTTTCTCAAGGCGGGGTTGTATTACGCGGACCATATTACCGCCGTCAGCCCGACGTACGCGCGTGAGATCACCGAACCGCAGTTCGCCTATGGCATGGAAGGATTGTTGCGCCAGCGCCAGCAGGAAGGTCGCCTGAGCGGCATCCTGAATGGCGTGGATGAGAAAATTTGGGATCCGGCCACCGATTTGCTGCTCGGTGCGCGCTACACGCGCGATACGCTGGAAGAAAAAGCGGAAAACAAACGCCAGCTGCAAGTGGCGATGGGGCTGAAAGTGAACGACAAAGTCCCGTTGTTTGCGGTGGTGAGCCGCCTGACCAGCCAGAAAGGGCTGGATCTGGTGCTCGAAGCCTTGCCTGGGCTGCTGGAGCAGGGCGGTCAACTGGCGCTGCTCGGCGCGGGCGATCCGGTGTTGCAGGAAGGGTTCCTCGCCGCCGCCGCGGAACACTCCGGGCAGGTGGGGGTGCAGATTGGTTACCACGAAGCGTTCTCGCACCGCATTATGGGCGGGGCGGATGTGATTCTGGTGCCGAGCCGCTTTGAACCCTGCGGCCTGACGCAATTGTATGGCCTCAAGTACGGCACGCTGCCATTAGTGCGCCGCACGGGCGGGCTGGCGGATACGGTTTCCGACAGTTCGCTGGAAAACCTGGCGGATGGCGTCGCCAGCGGTTTTGTGTTTGAAGATAGTAATGCCTGGTCGCTGCTTAGGGCTATCAGGCGTGCTTTCGTGTTGTGGTCCCGTCCATCGCTTTGGCGTTTTGTGCAACGTCAGGCGATGGCGATGGATTTTAGCTGGCAGGTCGCCGCGCAGTCATACCGCGATCTTTACTTTCGGTTGAAATAGTTTTCCAGGAATCACTTATATGAATGCACCTTTTACTTATGCTTCACCTACGTTAAGTATTGAGGCGTTAAAACATTCGATTGCCTACAAACTGATGTTCACCATCGGTAAAGATCCGGCTGTCGCCAATCGCCACGAATGGCTGAACGCCACGCTGTTTGCCGTGCGCGATCGGCTGGTGGAGCGCTGGCTGCGTTCCACCCGTGCGCAGCTCTCTCAGGAAGTGCGTCAGGTTTATTACTTGTCGATGGAGTTTCTGATTGGTCGTACCCTTTCTAACGCCTTGCTCTCACTCGGTATCTATGACGATGTGAAAAATGCGCTGGATGAAATGGGGTTCGATCTTGAAGAGCTGATTGATGAAGAGAACGACCCCGGCCTTGGTAACGGCGGGCTGGGTCGACTGGCGGCTTGCTTCCTGGATTCGCTGGCGACGCTGGGATTGCCCGGTCGCGGCTATGGCATTCGTTACGACTACGGGATGTTCAAACAGAACATCGTCGACGGGCGGCAGAAAGAGTCGCCGGATTACTGGCTGGAGTACGGCAACCCGTGGGAGTTTAAACGCCACAACACGCGCTACAAAGTGCGGTTTGGTGGGCGCATTCAGCAGGAAGGCAGAAAGAGCCGCTGGGTTGAAACCGAAGAGATCCTGGCGGTTGCCTACGATCAGATTATCCCCGGCTACGATACCGATGCGACTAACACGCTGCGCTTGTGGAACGCGCAGGCGAGTAGTGAAATCAACCTCGGCAAATTCAATCAGGGTGACTACTTTGCCGCCGTGGAGGATAAAAACCACTCGGAAAACGTCTCCCGCGTCCTCTACCCGGATGATTCAACCTACTCCGGTCGTGAGTTGCGTCTGCGTCAGGAGTACTTCCTGGTCTCCGCGACGGTGCAGGATATCCTCAGCCGCCACTATCAGTTGCACCAGACTTTTAGCAATCTGGCAGATAAAATCGCCATTCACCTTAACGACACCCACCCGGTGCTGTCGATTCCTGAGCTGATGCGTCTGCTCATTGACGAACATAAATTCGAATGGGATGACGCCTTTGAGGTGACCTGTCAGGTCTTCTCTTACACCAACCACACGCTGATGAGTGAGGCGCTGGAGACCTGGCCGGTGGATATGCTGGGTAAAATTTTGCCGCGCCATCTGCAAATCATCTTTGAAATTAATGATTATTTCCTCAAAACCTTGCAGGAGCAGCATCCGAATAACACCGATTTGTTGAGCCGCACATCGATTATTGACGAAGCCAGCGGACGCCGGGTGCGTATGGCCTGGCTGGCGGTGGTGGTGAGCCATAAAGTGAATGGCGTTTCCGAGCTGCACTCCAATTTAATGGTGCAGTCGCTGTTTGCCGATTTCGCAGAAATCTTCCCGATGCGTTTTCTCAACGTCACTAACGGCGTGACGCCGCGGCGCTGGCTGGCGCTGGCGAACCCGTCGCTTTCGCATGTGCTGGATGAAAATATTGGCCGCACATGGCGTACCGATCTCAGTCAGTTGAGCGAGCTGGAGCAGCATATTGATTACCCGACGGTGAACCAGGCGGTGCGCCAGGCGAAGCTGGAGAATAAAAAGCGGCTGGCGGTCGTTATCGCCCAGCAACTTAATGTGGTAGTGAACCCGAAAGCGCTGTTCGATGTGCAGATCAAACGCATTCATGAATATAAGCGCCAGCTAATGAACGTGTTGCACGTTATTGTTCGCTATAACCGCATCAAGGCCGATCCCACGGCGCAATGGGTGCCGCGCGTCAATATCTTCGCCGGTAAGGCCGCGTCTGCTTACTACATGGCGAAACATATTATCCATCTGATCAACGATGTCGCGCAGGTGATCAACAACGATCCGCAGATTGGTGACAAACTGAAAGTGGTCTTTATCCCCAATTACAGCGTCAGTCTCGCGCAGGTTATTATTCCGGCGGCGGATCTTTCCGAGCAGATTTCACTGGCGGGCACGGAAGCATCCGGCACCAGTAATATGAAGTTTGCCCTCAACGGCGCGCTGACGATTGGCACGCTGGATGGCGCGAATGTTGAGATGCAAGAGCACGTTGGCGAAGAGAATATCTTTATCTTCGGTAACACGGCGGATGAAGTCGAAGCGCTGCGGCGCAAGGGCTATAAGCCGCGTGAATACTACGAGAAAGATGAAGAGTTGCATCAGGTGCTGACGCAAATCGCCACTGGCTTATTCAGCCCGCAGGAACCCGGGCGCTACCGCGATCTCGTCGATTCCTTGATCAACTTTGGCGACCATTATCAGGTACTGGCAGATTTCCGTAGCTATATCGACTGCCAGGAAAAAGTGGATGAGCTTTATCGCCACCCGGAAGAGTGGACTAATAAAGCGATGCGCAACATCGCCAATATGGGGTACTTTTCATCGGATCGCACCATTCAGGAATATGCTGATTATATCTGGCATATCAAACCGGTTCGGCTGTAATAAAAAACCTCTCCCGGTTGGGAGAGGTTTCTTCTCTCGCAATGCCGCTCTCCCGCTGGGGAGAAGCGGATTCTGTTACGACGCCAGCGACAGTTCCGTTTTATGATGACGGGTTAACCATTGCGCCACGCGCGACTGCTCTTCCGCATTCAGCCACATGCCGAGTTTGGTGCGACGCCAGATCGCGTCGTCCAGGCGTCTTACCCATTCGTGTTCGACAAGGTAACGCAGTTCGGCTTCATACAACTCGTGGCCGAAATGCTCGCCTAACGCTTCCAGACTGGTGGCATTCGCCAGTATCAGCTCGCTGTTGCTGCCGTAAGTGCGGGCATAGTGGCGCGCCAGCGATTCGCTGATAAACGGATAACGGCGGCGCAATTTGGCGGCGTAATCATCGCGGTCGCCCGCAATATCCCCGCCTGGTAACACACAGCTTTTCGTCCATGCCGGACCAATACCTTTGTAGTACGGCGTCAGTTTTTCCAGCGCGTGTTCGGCCAGCTTGCGGTAAGTGGTCAACTTGCCGCCAAACACGGAGAGCAGCGGTGCTTTGCCGTTTTCGTCGTGGATATCCAGCGTGTAGTCACGCGTGATAGCCTGCGGCGAATCGGATTCGTCATCGCACAGCGGGCGTACGCCGGAGTAAGTCCAGACAATATCCTCGCGGCTTAGCTGTTTCTTGAAGTGACCGTTATAGACTTTCAGCAGGTAATTGATCTCGTTTTCGTCGATCTCTACATGCTTCGGATCGCCTTTATACTCCACGTCCGTGGTGCCGATAATTGAAAACTCATCCATCCACGGAATCACAAAGACAATACGCTTATCTTCGTTTTGCAGGATATACGCCTGTTTTTGCGCGTGTGCTCGCGGCACCACAATATGGCTGCCTTTGATCAGACGGATGCCGTAAGGGGATGGCAGATGCATACCGTCATCAAAGAACTCTTTCACCCACGGGCCGGTGGCGTTAACCAGACCGCGCGCCTGCCAGCTGAATTTTTCTCCGGTATCGATATCTTCCGCTTCAACAATCCACATGCCGTTTTCACGGCGTGCGCTGGTGGCGCGGGTGCGGGTCATCACTTTACCGCCTTTTTGCTCCACCATCTGCGCATTGGCGAGTACCAGACGCGCATCGTCCACCCAGCAGTCAGAATATTCGAAACCGCGCACGATTTCCGGTTTCAGCACCGATTCTGCGCCAAAACGCAAACCGCGCGATGCAGGCAAACTGGTGCGTTTACCCAGATGATCGTACATAAACAGACCAATACGAATCATCCACGCCGGGCGCAGGTGCGGGCGGTGCGGCAGACGAAAACGCATCGGGAAAGCGATGTGTGGTGCCATTTTCAGCAGCACTTCGCGTTCGGCCAGCGCTTCGCTCACCAGGCGGAATTCGTAGTGTTCAAGGTAGCGCAGGCCGCCGTGAATCAATTTGGAGCTGTTGCTGGATGTCGCGCAGGCGAGATCCTGTGCTTCCAGCATCAGCACGGACAAACCACGCCCTGCGGCGTCAACCGCGATACCGGCACCATTAATGCCCCCGCCTATCACAATCAGATCTTTGGTTTCCATGCTGTCCTCATGCACTTTCGTTATAGCTCAAAAATGTTCGATATCGCTCATAATAGCAAAGGAACGCGCTTTTGGTAACATCAAAAAAACAATTTAGAGTGATATGCATAACATAATGGCGCTAACCCGCTGTCACGACGTACACTTGACGGCAGGATAGCCATTAACTGTGTCAATTAAGAGAACGTCATGGATCACTTTGAGTGTATTAACGTAGAAGAAGCCCACCAAAAATTGCACCAGCAGCAGGCCGTGCTGGTGGATATTCGCGACCCGCAGAGCTTTGCGATGGGGCATACGCCAGGCGCGTTTCATCTCACCAACGACACGCTGGGCGCGTTTATGCGTGATAACGACTTCGAAACGCCGGTGATGGTGATGTGCTATCACGGCAACAGCAGTAAAGGCGCTGCGCAATATTTATTGCAGCAGGGCTACGATCAGGTCTATAGCGTGGACGGCGGTTTCGACGCCTGGCATCGCCACTTTCCGTCTGAAGTGATGCACGGCGCGCTGTAGGCATTGCGCTCGTCTTCGGTATACTGTCTTTTTTTGTAGGGACTAAACGACGCCTGCCATGTTGATGATTACCTCTTTTTCCAACCCTCGCGTCGCCCAGGCGTTTGTTGATTATATGCAGACCCAGGGTGTGATCCTCACCCTTCAACACCATCAGCAAAGCGATGTCTGGCTGGCAGATAAAAGCCAGGCGGAGCGCGTGCGCAGCGAACTGGCGCGTTTTATGGAAAACCCCGGCGACCCGCGTTATCTGGCGGCGAGCTGGCAATCCGGGCAAATCGATAGCGGCTTACACTATCGCCGCTTTCCGCTGCGGGCGGCGCTGCGTGAGCGCGGCGGGCCATTAACGTTGCTGATGTCGGCGCTGTGCATCGTGGTGTTTGTGATGATGAGCATCATCGGCGATCAAACGGTGATGATGTGGCTTGCCTGGCCGTGGGACGCAAGCGTGCAGTTTGAAGTCTGGCGCTACGTTACCCATGCGGTAATGCACTTTTCGCTGGTGCATATCATCTTCAACCTTTTCTGGTGGTGGTATCTTGGCGGCGTGGTTGAAAAACGTCTGGGCACCGGAAAACTGGTGGTCATTACCCTCATTAGCGCTTTATTGAGCGGTTTTGTGCAGCACCAGCTTACTGGTCCGTGGTTTGGCGGCTTATCCGGCGTGGTTTATGCGCTGATTGGCTATGTCTGGCTGCGCGGTTTACGTGACCCGGAATCGCAGATTGCGTTACCTAACGGATTGTTTATCTTCACCGTTGTGCTGATGGTGGCGGAGTGGTTCGGTTTGACCGGTTTCGCGATTGCTAACGGCGCGCACACGGCGGGGATGGTGATTGGGCTGGCGATGGCGCTGGTCGACACGAAAAATGTGCGAAAACGAACATAATTATCCAGGGACAATTCATGAAACAAACACAGCGTCATGACGCAATTATTGAACTGGTTAAACAGCAGGGATACGTCAGTACCGAAGAGTTAGTCGAGCAATTTTCCGTTAGTCCACAAACGATTCGCCGCGATCTGAACGATCTGGCGGATCAAAATAAAATTTTGCGTCATCACGGCGGCGCGGCGCTGCCATCAAGCTCGGAAAACACCTCCTGGCACGATCGCAAAGCGACACAAACGGCGGAAAAAGAGCGTATCGCCCGCAAAGTGGCGGAACAGATTCCCAACGGCGCCACGCTGTTTATTGATATCGGCACCACGCCGGAAGCCGTCGCCCATGCGCTGCTCAACCACAGCGATTTACGCATCGTCACCAACAATCTGAACGTCGCCAATACATTAATGAAAAAAGACGATTTCCGGGTGATTCTGGCGGGCGGTGAGTTACGCAGCCGGGACGGCGGGATTGTGGGCGAGGCGACGCTCGATTTTATCTCTCAATTCCGCCTCGATTTCGGCATCCTCGGCATTAGCGGCATTGATGCCGATGGCTCATTGCTGGAGTTTGATTACCATGAAGTGCGCACCAAACGGGCGATTATTGAAAACTCGCGCCATGTGATGCTGGTGGTGGATCACTCGAAGTTTGGCCGCAACGCGATGGTCAATATGGGCAGTATTAGCATGGTGGACGCGGTTTACACCGATACCATGCCCCCCGCCAGCGTGGTGCAGGTGATTACCAGCAACAACGTGCAACTGGAGCTGTGCTAAACCGCCTTGCGGCGGTTTTTACACTCCGTAGCCCATGATCTTCAGCAACTGCTGCGCATGCTGAACCGCATCCTGGCGATGGGCGACGCCGAGTTTCTGATAGAGGTTGCGGATATGGGTTTTAATGGTCGTCGCCGCGACAGCCAGTTCGCCCGCAATCTGTTCATTACTGTAGCCAGAATAAATCAGCCCCAGCACCTGCCATTCGCGCTGGGTCAGCGGGCTGGTGCGGATCAATTCCGGTACTTCCGGGTGAGTTAGCAGCCGTTCGACAAAGTTCTCGTCAAAATGCGCGAATTTATGCCGATGATGCTGATTAATGTCGCGCAGAATGCGCTGGGCGCGGTGCTGATCCAGCTCCGGCAGCGTGTTGAGCTGAATTAACTGACGCAACTGCTGCGCCATCGCCTCACCTTCAATCACGAAGTGGCTGATAAATCCGGTGCGGTTAGCCAGTTGTAAGGCCTCCAGCAACACCCGCTGCGCGTCATTTTTACGTCCCGCCTGCCAGTAAAGCTGGTTCAACAGCAACAGGTTGCGGTTGATATCACTCATCAGACGCAGACTGCGCGCATTTTCGTTTAGCTCTTCAAGCACCATCTCAGCCGGGTCGAAATCACCAAGCAGGATCTGCGCGCGGGCAATATTACGCCACTGGCTTTGCAGGAAGTGGTTATTGGCAAATTCTGGTTTAGGCGTCTGGCGCAGCCACTGAGCCGCCGCTTTTTTATCGCCGGTCATTTGCCAGTAGATCACCCGCACTTTGTCGGCGTTCGACACCCAGTCGCTATGGTACTGACCATTGCCGAGCAAGTTTTCCAGCCGGTGCAGGTGGCTACGGGCATTATCGAGATCGCCACGCGCCAGCGAGTTTTGCACCAGCAACGCCAGACACTGCAACTGCTGCTGCGGTTGCAGGGCGGAAAGCACCTCCATGCCCTGGCGTGCCGCCGCTTCGGACTCGTCCAGCCGCGCCCACGCCCACAACAGCTGCGCGCGGATGCGCAGTAAAAATTCATGCATCGGCAGTTGTTCAAGATGCTGCTCACGGATAAGCGTGAAAGCCTTCTCTTGCATCTCCCAGGCCGCTTGCAGGAAGCCCTGGGCGAACAGAATTTCGCTTTGCTGAATAAGGCTCCACAACGCGTAGTGCCAGACATCGTGGCGACGCGCCATCTGCTCGGTTTGCTGCATAACCGACAGCGAATTAGTTAACTCGCCTTTGCAGTGCAACACTTCGCCGTGAACCGAGGTGGCCACAATGCGGCTGTAGTAATTTGCCAGCGGCAACTCTTCGAGCGCCACCATCGCCAGCCGTTCGGCTTCCACCGGATCACCATCGTTGATGGCGACTTGCGCGCGCAACGCGTTGAAATCGCCATGCAGCGAGGCGTCCATTTGCGTGGTCATCTCCTGTTCGGCGCGCGCCAGCAGGGTGTTCACTTCGCTGTAGCGGTGCTGGCTTTGCATCAGCCAGGCTTGTAACAGCACCAGGCGAGGGTTTTCCAGCAGGCTTTCCCACGGCAGCGCTTTCAGCGACTCTTCCAGCACACTCAGCTCGCTGTGGTTGAATAGCCCCCAGGCGTGATGCAGCAGAATATCGCGCAGCATAATGCCATCGCCCGCCGCCAGCGCATGGTGAATAGCTTCGCTCGGGAAGCCTTGCGCCATCCAGCTTTCCGCCGCCGCGCGGTGAATATCCGGTAACTCTGTCGCCAGTTCCCACTGGCAGCGCTGGCGCAGGAAGTTGCCAAACAGCGGATGGTAGCTAAACCATTCGCCGGAATCGTCCATCCGTTGCAGGAACAGGCCCTGGCGCTCAATCTCTTCCAGCCGCATCTGCCCGTTCTCTTCGCCGGTCACGCGCACAATCAGCGCATCGTTCATCGAACGCAGCAGCGCGCTTTTCAGCAGGAAATGACGGGTATCAACATCGACATTATCCAGCACTTCATCAACCAGATAATCCGAAAGATGGCTGGCGTTAATGCCCGCCAGACGGCGCGCAGACTGGTGCGGTGCGCTGTGATTTTGCCGGGCAGAAAGCGCGATAAGCTGCAGCGCCGTTGCCCAACCGGCCACGTCGTCGCACAGGCGGCTGCTCTCTGCCGCTTCAATAGGGGAGGTCAGGCGACAGTCAAAGAACTGTTTGGCTTCCTGGTGGGTAAAGGCAAGCTGGTGGCTGCCAATTTCCAGCAACTGCTCGCGCACACGAAGATTCGCGATGCCTAACTGCGGCAAGTTGCGCGACAGCACAATCAGCGTCAGGTTTTCTGGCTGATGGCGTAAGAAAAAGCGCATCGCATCGTGAATGACCGGGTTGGTGACGAGATGGTAATCATCAATCACCAGATACAACGGGCGCTGCCATTCGGTCAGCTCAATAAACAGCTGTGAAAAGAGTGACGGCAGACTGGCGTACTGGCGCTTTTGCGCCATCACTTCACTGCTGACGCAGTGCCCGCCCGTCGCCTGCTGGACGGCGGCGATAAAATAACTGGCAAAGCGTTCTTGCTGGTTGTCTCCTTCATCCAGCGAATACCAGCCAACGTCGTTCTTACCTGCCGCCCACTGCGAAATGAGCGTGGTTTTGCCGTAACCCGCAGGGCTGGTTACCAGCGCAAGCCGATAATTGTTGGCGCCGGAAAGTTTAGCCAGCAGCCGTTCCCGCACCACTGTGTGGTCGAGACGAACCGGGCGACTTAATTTGGACGGAATCAACATAGTTATCACTTCACTGTGCGAAAAACGGAGGGGACGATTTTTTTTGCGCTTCGTAATTAATAGTAATAAGGTCGGCCAGATGAAGAAATATTGCAAGTTATGTCCGAATCTGGCGATTGTGAATTTGCACCATGTCACATTTCTATTTATGTCGTGAATAAAGAAAGCACAATAATGGCAAAAGAGGGGGAGCCAGGACTGGCGGGCGATGCAGACCCGGTTATTAAATACTATTGGCAACTATAAGGTCTTTATTAGAAATATTAAGACATTGGCTGACATAAACGCACAAATAGCAAAAAACGAACAATTCCGCTCAGCGAAATATTATTTCGCTAAATTTTCACCGGCCAGCAATAGTTATTCTCTCCGAAACGACATTTCATTTTTCCTGCCCGCATGCGGAATTTCTCATCTTCTGTTGCTGCTTTTTTGATTGAGTAATGTTCAAAAAAGACGCTACCTTTAGGTGGCGGCGATCACACTTTTCGCTCATCCCCGCTACTCCTCCCCGGCTAATCCCTGGCAGGATGAGGAAGTCACCTGTTGAGCCAGGCACACTAGCGCAAACGTCGATTTACTTCATTACAGGACCCGGATTCTTTATGTCAAAGCCAACGTTTAATAAAGCGGAATTTGAAACGGCTCTTACGCGCCAGTGGCAGCGTTTTGGGGTTCAGGCCGCGAGCGACATGACAACCCGTCAGTGGTGGCAAGCGGTCAGCGGTGCGCTGGCAGAATTGCTGGCGGCGCAGCCCGCACCGAAAACGGCGAAAAATCAGCGCCACGTCAACTATATCTCCATGGAGTTTTTGATTGGTCGCCTGACCGGCAACAACTTGTTGAATCTGGGCTGGTATCAGGACGTTGGCGAGGTGCTGCAACACCACAACATCAACCTCACCGACCTGCTGGAAGAGGAGATCGATCCGGCGCTCGGCAACGGTGGTTTAGGGCGCCTGGCGGCCTGTTTCCTCGATTCGATGGCCACCGTTGGTCAGTCGGCCACTGGTTACGGTCTGAACTATCAATACGGCTTGTTCCGCCAGTCTTTTGTTGACGGGCAACAACACGAAGCGCCGGACGACTGGCATCGCCGTAGCTATCCGTGGTTTAGCCATAACGAGCAATTAGATGTGCAGGTGGGCATTGGCGGGAGAGTCAGCAAAGAAGGCCACTGGCAACCGGCTTTCACGATTGTAGGCGAAGCCTGGGATCTGCCGGTTATCGGTTATCGCAATGGTGTCACTCAGCCGCTGCGTCTGTGGCAGGCGACCCACGCGCATCCGTTTAATCTCACTAAGTTTAACGATGGTGATTTCCTGCGTGCCGAACAAACGGGTATTGATGCGGAAAAACTTACCAAAGTGCTCTACCCGAATGACAACCATCAGGCAGGCAAAAAGCTGCGTCTGATGCAGCAATATTTCCAGTGCGCCTGCTCGGTGGCCGATATTTTGCGCCGCCATCACCTGGCCGGACGCAAGCTGGCGCAACTGCCGGACTATGAAGTCATTCAACTCAACGATACGCACCCGACCATCGCCATACCGGAGCTGCTGCGTGTGCTGATCGATGAGCATCAGCTGAGCTGGGATGATGCGTGGGCGATCACCAGCCGCACTTTCGCCTATACCAACCATACGTTGATGCCGGAAGCGCTGGAGCGCTGGGACGAAACGCTGGTGAAAGCGCTGCTGCCGCGGCATATGCAAATCATCAAGCAGATCAACGACAAATTTAAAGTGCTGGTCGAGAAAACCTGGCCGGGCGACAAAGCGGTGTGGGAAAAACTTGCGGTAGTGCATCACAAGCAAGTCCGCATGGCGAACCTCTGCGTGGTTGGCGGTTTCGCGGTCAACGGCGTTGCGGCGCTGCACTCGGATCTGGTGGTAAAAGATCTGTTCCCGGAATACCACCAGTTGTGGCCGGGCAAATTCCATAACGTCACCAATGGCATCACTCCGCGCCGCTGGATCAAACAGTGCAACCCGCAGCTGGCCGCGTTGCTTGATAAGACGCTGAAAAAAGAGTGGGCCAACGATCTCGACCAGTTGATTAACCTGGAGAAATACGCCGACGACGCGGCGTTCCGTAAACAGTACCGCGAGATAAAACAGCACAACAAACAACAACTGGCGGCGTTTGTGAAAGCGCGTACCGGCATCGAAATCAATCCGCACGCGCTGTTTGATATCCAAATCAAGCGCTTGCATGAGTACAAACGCCAGCATCTTGGTTTGCTGCATATTATCGCGCTGTATAAAGAGATCCGCGAAAACCCGCAAGCTGACCGCGTCCCGCGCGTGTTCCTGTTTGGTGCGAAGGCCGCGCCGGGGTACTACCTGGCGAAAAATATTATTTACGCCATCAATAAAGTGGCGGAAGTGATTAATAACGATGCCAGCATTGGCGACAAGCTGAAGGTCGTTTTCTTGCCGGATTATTGTGTATCGGCGGCGGAAAAATTGATTCCGGCGGCGGATGTTTCCGAGCAGATCTCCACGGCAGGTAAAGAAGCCTCCGGCACCGGCAACATGAAGCTGGCGCTGAATGGCGCGTTAACCGTCGGTACGCTGGACGGTGCCAACGTCGAGATTGCCGAACAGGTGGGCGAGGAGAATATCTTTATCTTCGGTAACACCGTTGAGCAGGTGAAAGCGCTGAAAGCGAAAGGTTACGACCCGCTGAAATGGCGCAAAAAAGACAAGCAACTTGATGCGGTACTGAAAGAGCTGGAAAGCGGTAAATACAGCGATGGCGATAAACACGCCTTCGACCAGATGCTGCACAGTCTCGGCAAGCAGGGCGGCGACCCGTATCTGGTGCTGGCGGATTTCGCCGATTACGTAGCCGCGCAAAAACGTGTCGATGTGCTCTACCGTGACCAGGAAGCCTGGACGCGTGCCGCAATCCTGAACACCGCGCGCTGCGGTATGTTCAGCTCCGACCGTTCGATCCGCGATTATCAAACCCGTATCTGGCAGGCGAAACGCTAAGGAAGGGTGATGGAGAGTAAACGTCTGGAACAGGCCGCGCTGGCGGCGGGGATCAGCCCGAACTACATCAATGCGCACGGTAAACCGCAATCCATTACCGTGAAAACTAAGCAGCGTTTGCTGGATGCGATGCATCCGGCGCCTGCGGTGGCGACAAGTGCGCCGCCAGTGCCCGTGGTACAGGTGTTTATCCATGGCAAGAAAAAGGTGCTGCCGGTTGTTGGTAAAGGTGATTTCCAGTGGCAACTCACCACGGAAACGGGCAAGCAGTACCAGGGCGAGGTGCGCGGTGGGGCGAATTTGCCGCTGCCTGCTGGCCTGGCACTGGGTTATCACACGCTGAGCGTGACGCAGAAAAATCAACACTGGCAGTGCCGGGTGATCATCGCGCCAGCGCGGTGTTATGAACCTCAGGCGCTGCTCGACGGTAAGAAACTGTGGGGTGCCTGTGTGCAGCTTTACACCCTGCGTTCTGAGAGTAACTGGGGGATTGGCGATTTCGGCGATCTGAAAAAGATGCTCGGCGAGGTGGCCAGCCGTGGCGGTGCGTTTATCGGGCTTAACCCGATTCATGCACTCTATCCGGCGAACCCGGAAAGCGCCAGCCCGTACAGCCCGTCATCGCGCCGCTGGTTGAATGTTATCTATATCGATGTCAATGCGGTGGCGGATTTCCGCGACAGCGAAGAGGCGCAGGCGTGGTGGAATTTACCCACCACGCGCGAAACGCTACAGGCCGCCCGCGATGCACAATGGGTGGATTACGCCACCGTCACTGCGCTGAAACTGGAGGCATTGCGCATGGCGTGGCAGCGCTTTCGCCAGCGTGCGCAGAGCGATGAACAGGCTGTGGCGTTCCAGCGTTTTGTGCAGCAGGAAGGTGAGAGCCTTTACTGGCAGGCGGCGTTTGATGCGATTCACGCTAATCAGGTGAAAGAAGATGTGCTGCGCTGGGGCTGGCCGGTGTGGCCGGAAGGGTATCAGAATACGAACAGCCCGCAGGTGAAAGCGTTCTGCAAAGAGCATGAGGATGAGGTCAATTTCTACCTCTGGCTGCAATGGCTGGCTTACACCCAGTTTGCCGAATGCTGGCAAACCAGCCAGGGTTACGCGATGCCGATTGGTTTGTACCGCGACCTGGCCGTGGGTGTGGCGGAAGGTGGCGCAGAAACCTGGTGCGATCGCGAGTTGTATTGCCTGAAAGCATCCGTTGGCGCGCCGCCGGATATTCTCGGCCCGTTGGGGCAAAACTGGGGCTTGCCGCCGATGGATCCGCATGTGATCCACGCCCGCGCTTATGCGCCATTTATCGATCTGCTGCGTGCCAATATGAAAAACTGCGGTGCGCTGCGGATTGATCATGTGATGTCGATGCTGCGTCTGTGGTGGATCCCGTATGGTGAAACGGCGGATCACGGCGCGTATGTGCAGTACCCGGTCGATGACCTGCTCGCCATTCTCGCGCTGGAAAGCCAGCGTCATCAGTGCATGGTGATTGGTGAAGATCTGGGAACCGTGCCGGTGGAGATCGTCGGTAAACTGCGCAGCAGCGGTGTGTACTCTTACAAAGTGCTCTACTTCGAAAACGATCATGAAAAAACGTTCCGCGCGCCGCAGGCGTACCCGCAACAGTCAATGGCGGTGGCGACAACGCACGATCTTCCTACCCTGCGTGGCTACTGGGAAAGCGGCGATTTGACGCTCGGTAAAACGCTGGGGCTCTATCCGGATGAAGTGGTTTTGCGCGGGTTGTATCAGGATCGCGAACTGGCGAAACAGGGGCTGCTTGATGCGCTTCATCAGTACGGTTGTTTGCCGCAGCGGGCCGGACATAAAGCGTCGCGTATGCCAATGACGTCGGTACTTAACCGTGGGATGCAGCGTTATATCGCCGACAGCAACAGTGCGCTGTTGGGGCTGCAACCGGAAGACTGGCTGGATATGGCCGGGCCAGTGAATATTCCGGGCACCAGTTATCAGTATAAAAACTGGCGGCGGAAGCTGGCGGTGTCGCTGGAGGCGATGTTTGCCGATGAAAAGGTCAATAAGTTATTAAAAGACCTCGATCGACGCCGTAAAGCGGCGGCAAAGCGGAAATAAAAAAGGCCCGGTTATCCGGGCCTTTTTACGTGCAGCGACTGAATTAAACCACCATGCCCAGCAGCAGGCAGCCAACCAGACCGCACACGGAAATGATGGTTTCCAGCGCCGACCAGGAGCGCATGGTCTCGCCGATGGTCAGGTTGAAATACTCTTTGAACAGCCAGAAACCCGGATCGTTAACGTGAGAGAAAATCACGCTACCGGAACCGACTGCAATCACCATCAATTCCGGGCTTACGCCGGTGGTGGCAATCAACGGCGCCGCAATACCACCTGCGGTGATTGCCGCAACGGTGGCGGAACCCAGCGCGATACGCAGTACTGCGGCAATTGACCACGCCATAAACAGCGGGGAGAGATTGGTGGAATGCATCATTGAAGCGATGTATTTATCGACGCCGCTATCAACCAGAACCTGTTTGAACGCACCACCACCACCGATGATCAGCAGCATCATGGCAATGATTTTGATGGAGCTGGTCAGCGTTTCGTTGATGTCGTCCATCGAACGGCCACGGTTCAGGCCGAAGGTGAATACCGCAATCAGCACCGCAATCATGGTTGCCATGACCGGGTCGCCGAAGAATTCAGCGTAAGGCAGCAGCGCATGGCCTTTCGGCAGCAGCATTTCTGCTACCGCGCGCAGTGCCATCAGGATCACCGGTACCAGCGATGTCCAGACGCTGACACCAAAGCCCGGCATCTCTTCTTCGGTGAAGGTTTTCGCGTTGTAGAGGCCATCCGGGATCGGTTTATCAATGCTTTTCAGGAAACGGGCATAGACCGGGCCAGCAAGGATAACGGTTGGGATACCGAGCAGTGTTCCGTAGAGCAGCGTTTTGCCCATATCCGCATGGAAAATGGTCGCAATCGCTGTTGGGCCCGGGTGTGGAGGCAGAAAACCGTGCGTCACTGACAGCGCTGCCGCCATCGGCACACCTACATACAGCAGCGGAATACGTGCGGATGCCGCAATGGTAAACACCAGCGGCAGCAGCAGTACGAAGCCGACTTCATAAAACAGCGCGAAACCGACGGTAAAACCGGTCAGCACCACTGCCCACTGAATGTACTGGCGACCAAATTTTTCGATAAGCGTGGTGGCAATGCGCTGTGCGCCGCCGCAGTCCGCCAGCAGTTTGCCGAGCATGGCACCAAAACCCATGATCAGCGCAAGGCTGCCGAGCGTACCGCCAACACCATTTTTAATGGATTTAATAACGGCATCGAGCGGCATGCCCTGCATCATCCCCACGGCGAGCGCCACAAGGATCAGGGCGATAAATCCGTTCAGTTTGAAGCGGATCATTAACAGGAGTAAGAGAGCAACACCGATAGCGACTATGACTAATGGCATGATTTACCTGGCCTTTAATTTGTTATGGGTAACGTCAGTATTTCTGGCAGCCGCTGAAAATTCCCGAAAAAGGAAGGAGCGAGCTGCGGCACCGTTGCGGCTGACATCCATTGCTAAAAATTGTAGTCGGATGTTTTTTAAGTTGTCGGTGCTGGCAGGAATGATACGGGTAACATCCACGAAAAGAGAATCACTCGGGCGATCTAAATGTAAGATCTGAGACATGCGTCATATTAACGCCAGGAAACTAAACAGGTATGAAAAGAGAAATGTGGGCGGGGAGATACGGGTAACACACGGATTAACGTTGTAGACCCGGCAAGCAGAACGCCGCCGGGCAATCTACAGCAGAAAGCAGGCTTAGTAGTAAGAGTGCTCGCCGCGCTGGTGTTCGGTCAGATCGCGCACACCTTTCAGCTCCGGGAACTCGGTCAGCAACTGCTTTTCGATACCCTCTTTCAGCGTCACGTCGACCATGGAGCAACCGTTACAGCCGCCGCCAAACTGCAGAATGGCGTAGCCTTCATCGGTGATCTCCATCAGCGAAACACGGCCGCCGTGGCCGGCTAACTGCGGGTTGATTTGCGACTGCAGCAAATACTCAACGCGCTCCATCAGCGGCGCGTCGTCGGACACTTTACGCATTTTGGCGTTCGGCGCTTTCAGCGTCAGCTGGGAACCCAACTGGTCGGTGACAAAATCGATTTCCGCATCTTCCAGATACGGCGCGCTCAGCTCATCGACATAGGCAATCAGTTGTTCAAATTTCAGCGCGGTGTCGGTGGCTTCAACCGCGTCCGGCGGGCAATAAGAGACGCCACACTCAGCGTTGGGTGTGCCTGGGTTAATCACAAATACGCGGATTTGTGTCCCTTCTTCCTGATTTGCCAGCAGTTTGACAAAGTGCGCTTGGGCAGCGTCGGAAATACGGATCATAGCAATGGCCTAATAGTTGACTATTTTACTTGGTTATAATACGCCCATCATCGAGGGTCTACAAGGTTCGACACAGGCACCAGACCTGAACAGTTGCTGCGCCGCTGTGTAATAGCAGCCGGGTGATTTCCGCAACGGTGCTGCCGGTCGTGACGACATCATCCACCACGACGATATGGAGACCGGCAACGGGCAATTCAAGACGAAAGGCATTTTTCAGGTTCTGCTTGCGCAAACGGGCATTGAGTTGATGCTGCACAGGCGTTGCCCGCACCCGGCGTAGAACGCCGGAAGAGTATGGGCATTGCAACCAATGCGCCAGCGCCCGGCACAGGAGATCGCTTTGATTAAAGCCTCTGCGCCACTGGCGACGCGCATGTAGCGGTACGCTGAGGATAATATCCGGCGTCTGCCAGTTTCCGCTGCGGCGTGCGTTTAATACGGCCAACACCAGCAGACGGGCCAGCGCGCGGGCGATTTCCGGGCGAGGCATAAATTTAAACTGCTGCACCAGCGGACTAAGCGGTGGTGCATAACGACTGACGGCAATCAGCCGCTGCCAGGGCGGCGGTTTTTGCAGACAGCGCCCGCAGGCAATGTCGTCGCGAGCGGCGGGTAAACCGCACAAAGGGCAAACTTTTTCGCGCACTTCCATGGCGCGCGTGCAGCGGGAACAGACTCCCCACTGGCTCAGCATCAATGGCATTCGACATAGCCAGCATAAGCCTGGCACTGTTAGCATGTGCCACCTCCTTGTGTGAAAGAAGAGAACGATAGCTGATGAAGAACATCTGGTGGCAAACCAAAGGCGAAGGAAATTGTCATCTTGTGCTGCTGCACGGATGGGGGCTGAATGCGCAGGTCTGGGATTGCATTACACCGGAACTGTGTTCGCAATTTACGCTGCATTTAGTGGATCTACCGGGCTATGGCAGAAGTGAAGGGTTTGGCGCGCTGGCGCTGCAACAGATGGCGGATATCGTGTTATCTCACGCGCCAAAAAAGGCGATATGGCTGGGCTGGAGCCTGGGCGGGCTGGTGGCGAGCCAGATTGCGTTGCAATCACCTGAACGCGTCAGTGCGTTGGTTACGGTTGCTTCATCGCCCTGTTTTAGCGCGCAGGGCGATTGGGCGGGTATTAAGCCTGAGGTGCTGGCCGGTTTTCAACACCAATTGAGTGAGGATTTTCAGCGTACCGTTGAGCGTTTCCTGGCATTGCAGACGCTCGGCACTGAAACCGCAAGGCAGGATGCGCGCGAGCTGAAAAACGCGGTGTTGTCGCTTCCGATGCCGCCAACGGAAGTGCTGAACGGCGGGCTTGAGATTTTAAAAACGGTAGATTTACGTGAAGCACTTAGTGGACTGACGCTGCCGTTTTTACGTATGTATGGTCGTCTTGACGGACTGGTGCCGCGTAAAATCGTTCCGTTACTGGATGATATGTGGCCGCAGAGCGAGTCGTTGATTTTCCCGAAAGCGGCACATGCGCCGTTTGTTTCCCATCCTGCCGCGTTCTGCGAGGCGTTGCTGGCGCTGAAAGCCAGGCTTGTTTAACGCAGCGCCCACCACTCGCGAGAGCAGGCGCTTTTCCCTTCCGGGCACTGCTTGCAGCTACCGGTTAAACAACCGGTAGCCTCTTCCTGAATACGCACGGCTTTACCCATGGCTTCCATGCGAGCGAGCATGGCGTCGATCATCGCGCGCGGCGTATGCAGCGCGGCGCTCAGTTGCTGAGCCTCCATCCGGCCTTGCAATGCCAACAAATCACGCACTTCAATTAACGACGCCATCGTTGTTGCTCCTTAGTGACAATCGCCCGCCGGGCTGTCGCAGCAGCTGGCGACGGTTTTACGCGTAGCCAGCAGGCTGACATCCACCCGGCTTCTGGCGCGACGAAGGGCGCTAATTACCACCACGTTAAACAGCAGAACCGCCAGAATACAGATCAGGCTGTAGACCGGGTGCTCGCTGAAGGTCGCCGTCTGGTAAAAGAGCGTGGCGAGCGAGTAAGCGATATTCAGCCCCCACAGCACCGAGAAGCCCATCCAGCCACGGCTGGATTCGCGGGCGATAGCGCCCATCGCGGTGATACACGGTACGTAAAGCAGCACAAAAATCAGGTAGCTGTAAGCGGCTGCCGCACTGCCGAATTTTTCGCTCATTACGCCCATGGTACCGGTCGCCATTTCGCCATCGCCTTTGCTGGCTTCGATTGGGTTAGCCAGTACGCTCAGGCTAAACGTCTCTTTCACGCTTTTCGCCGTATCTTCCAGAGCGGCAATCAGCTCACCCGTCAGGCTGAATTCCGCCGGGTTAAAGGCTTCCTGCTCAATATTTTCCGCGGTGTAAAGTGAGTTCAGCGTACCGACGACCACCTCTTTCGCCATTGCGCCCGTAACAAGACCCACGGTGGCTTGCCAGTGGTCACCATGCACGCCAATCGGCTCCAGCAGCGGGGTAAAGACGCGGCTGACTGAGGCCAGTGCAGATTCATCAATTTTGTGTACGGTACGACCATCCAGCGAGAAGCTGTTCATCGCGCTGAGGAAAATGCTGACGATGATAATCACTTTACCCGCGCGGATGACAAAGCCTTTCAGACGCTGCCAGGTTTGCAGCAACAGGCTTTTCAGATGCGGCACGTGATACACCGGCAGTTCCATCACAAACGGTGATGCTTCGCCGCGCAGCAGCGTATGTTTCAGCACCAGTCCGGTAAGGATCGCCATCACGATACCAATCACATACAGCGAGAAGACGGTGAGCGCTCCTTGCTGGCCGAAAAAGGCGGCAGCGAAAACTGCGAAAATGGCCAGACGCGCACCACAGGACATAAACGGCGCCATCATGATGGTTATCAAGCGTTCACGCGGCGCGTCTAATGTACGTGCGCCCATCACTGACGGTACGTTACAGCCGAAACCGACAATCAGCGGTACGAAAGATTTGCCCGGCAGCCCCAGCGATTGCATCAGACGATCCATCACAAACGCGGCGCGCGCCATATAACCGGAGTCCTCAAGAAAGGACATAAACAGGTACATCATGCCGAGCTGCGGCACCAGCGGCAGCACGGTATTCACGCCGCCACCAAGCCCTTGTGCGAGGAATACGGTCAGCCATTCCGGGAAGTGCAGCGTATAATCCAGCCACTGAATACCGTGAATGAAGATCGCGACTGAACCTGCGTCGAAAATCGGCTGGAACGCGCCGCCGATGTTAATCGCGAACAGGAACATCAGATACATGACGAACAAAAAGATCGGCAACCCTAAAAAGCGGTTAATGATGATGCGATCAACCGCGGCGGTGAACTGGCTTGGCTCAGCGGTGAGCGTGTTGCTGACGGTATCGCAAATCGCCGCAATTGACTGATAACGCGCATCAGCAATATGCAACGCAGGGTCGTCCATTTCCGCTCCCAGACGAGCGAGCGAGGCAGCCAGTTGCTGTTCGTTTACGCCAGAATTGGCGCGGCTGTAGATATCACCTTCCAGCATTTGCAGACCCATCCAGCGGCGTTGCTGCAACGGCACATCATCGGCCATTTGCTGCGCCAGCGCGTCTGCTTCGCGGGAAAGGGGTTGGGCGTAATGCACCAGTTCTACGTTGTCGTTGTGTTGGTGACGGTCGACAGCCATTTTTAGCGCTTCAATCCCGCGACCACGCGTGGAAACCAGCGGGATCACCGGACAGCCCAGGCGTGCGGCAAGACCATCGATATCAATACGGACTTTCTGTTTTTCCGCGATATCCAGCATGTTGAGGGCGATAATGCACGGCACGCCCAGCTCCAGCAATTGCAGCGTCAGGTAAAGGTTGCGCTCAAGATTGGAAGCATCGACCACGTTGATCACCAGATCGGCGTCACCGCTTAAAATGTAGTGGCAGGCGATTTGCTCATCGAGCGACGTTTGCGCGGAAATGGTAGTGAGCGAATAGGTGCCGGGAAGATCGACCAGCGTCACCTGGTGGTCGGTCGTGTTGAACTGTCCCTCTTTGCGCTCAACGGTTACGCCGGACCAGTTTCCCACCCGCTGACGCGCGCCGGTGAGCTGATTAAATAACGTTGTCTTGCCAGAATTAGGGTTACCAATTAAGCCAATGGTCAATTTTTTCATTTTTACTTAGCACTCTTTGTAACAACTGGCTGATTAACGAGATACCGCTTCCAGTTCAAGGAACGCGAGATCTTTTTTCCGTAACACTAAATTAACGCGGCGGGTTTCAATATGAATAGGGTCACCCAAAGGGGCGACGCGCACCACATTAAAAGAGGAACCGGGCAACATCCCTAATGACAGGAGTTTCTGTCGCCAGGCCGGACTTATTTCTTGGGAGAAACCGGTAATTTTCCACGCACTGTCTGGAGAGAATTGCATAGAGCCTACTTATTTACGCTGCGAGCCAAGAGTTTCCACGCGCCGTCTGGCGCACTGTTCATCATCGAAGGAGTGGAGAAATAATCTACTGATCCAATGATAATGAGAATAGTTTTTATCATCAATCATAAAAATGCGTTTGCCGGGGGCAGAATTGAGAATTTGATTCTCTTTTGACGTAGCTCAAAAATTTGTTGGGTTGTGTATTACCAGCGCAAAACGAGAAAATATTACCGCTAGGTTAAAAAGGTAATTTTTATTTTACAAAGTTAATTCGCGTTTAATGTTTGTAATATGCGCCGCGCAAGGAAAATAACGCCGATGCCGATTGCATAATTAAATACAGGTAGTGATTAGTTAATAATTTTGAATAGTAAATAACAGCTGAAATAACGAGTTAATTGCTTTTCGTTCATCATTGGACAGATTTAATCTGGACTTTTTCGAACGTGTTTGCAAAAAATACCCCTCCCGGTGAAGGGAGGGGTAAAGATTAACGTTTTTTACCCATTGCCGCAGCGAGTGCATCCATCATTGCACTGTTGCCGCCTGGCTGGCTGTCGCGACCGCGTGGCGCTTTCGCCGGACGAGCCGCGTTGCGGTTCGCGTTATCGCGATTGCCCGTGTTACCACTCCCTCGACGGGAATTGGTCTCGCCTGGCTGTTCGTCCAGACGCATGGTCAACGCGATTCGTTTGCGCTGTAAATCCACTTCCAGCACTTTGACCTTCACGATATCGCCCGCTTTCACCACGGTATGCGGATCTTCGACGAACTTATCCGCCAGCGATGAAATATGCACCAGACCATCCTGATGCACGCCGATATCAACGAAGGCGCCAAAGTTCGTCACGTTGGTGACCGCGCCTTCAAGCACCATGCCCGGTAGCAGGTCATTCATCGTTTCCACGCCTTCGGCAAAGGTCGCGGTTTTAAACTCCGGACGCGGATCGCGGCCTGGTTTTTCCAGCTCTTTGATAATGTCGGTGACCGTCGGTACACCAAACTGCTCATCGGTAAAATCGCTGGCTTTCAGCTTGCGCAACTCCGCGCTATTGCCCATCAGATCGCGCAGTGACTGCTCGGTTGCCGCCAGAATACGTTCAACCACCGGGTAGGTTTCCGGGTGAACGGTGGAGGCGTCCAGCGGGTTGTCGCCGTGGTTAATACGCAGGAAGCCCGCGCACTGTTCAAAGGCTTTCGGCCCCAGACGGCTCACTTTCAGCAACTGCTGGCGGTTCTGGAACTGACCATTTTCATCGCGCCAGGCGACAATATTCTGCGCCATCATGCGGGTTAAACCGGCGACGCGCGTCAGCAGCGGCACAGAGGCGGTATTCAGATCAACGCCAACAGCGTTCACGCAATCCTCCACAACTGCATCCAGTTTGCGCGCCAGTTGCGTCTGGCTGACATCGTGCTGGTACTGGCCGACACCGATAGATTTTGGATCGATTTTCACCAGCTCCGCCAGCGGGTCTTGTAAGCGGCGGGCAATAGAGACCGCACCGCGCAGTGAAACATCCAGATCCGGGAATTCGAGCGCCGCCAGTTCGGAAGCGGAATAAACCGATGCGCCCGCTTCGCTGACAATCACTTTCTGCGCGGTCACGTTCGGGAACTGTTTCTGCACATCGAGGTAGAAGCGTTCTGTTTCGCGCGAGGCGGTGCCGTTACCAATCGCCACCAGTTCAACATTGTGTTTTTCACACAGCGCTGCGACGGCTACAGCCGCTTTTGCCGCTTGCCCGGTATGCGGATAGATCGTGTCGGTGGCGACCAGTTTGCCGGTGGCATCCACCACTGCGACTTTCACACCGGTACGCAAACCCGGATCAAGACCCATCGTGGCGCGCAGCCCGGCAGGGGCGGCCATTAGCAGATCGTGCAGGTTACGGGCGAAAACATTGATGGCTTCGTCTTCCGCGCGTTCGCGCACCGTGCCCATCAGCTCCGTTTCCAGATGCATCAACACTTTGATACGCCACGTCCAGCTCACCACGCCTTTACGCCAGCTGTCCGCTGGCGCGTTGTTCAGGCGCAGGCCGAGGTGGTCGATAATAATTTGCTCGCAGTGGCTCTCTTTTGGCGGCTCATCAAACTGCGGATCGGCGTTCAGCGCCAGTTGCAGCACACCTTCGTTACGCCCGCGAAACATCGCCAGCGCGCGGTGCGAAGGGACAGTCGAAATCGGTTCGTGATGATCGAAATAGTCGCGGAATTTCGCGCCTTCATCCTCTTTGCCGCTAACCACGGTGGAGACGAGATGGGCGTTTTTCCACAAATAGTCACGCACTTTTGCCAGCAACGCGGCATCTTCCGCGAAGCGTTCCATCAGGATATAGCGCGCGCCATCCAGCGCCGCTTTGCTGTCGGCGACGCCTTTGTCGGCATCGACAAACGTTGCGGCCAGCGTTTCCGGATCTTGCGACGGGTCATTCCAGAGGGAATCTGCCAGCGGCTCCAGCCCGGCTTCAATGGCGATTTGCCCGCGCGTGCGGCGTTTTGGTTTGTACGGCAGGTAGAGATCTTCAAGCTCGGTTTTGCTCAGCGTACCGTTAATGGCTTTTGCCAGCTCATCGCTGAGTTTGCCCTGTTCGCCAATCGATTTCAGAATCGCCTGGCGGCGCTCTTCCAGCTCGCGCAGATAACCAAGGCGGGTTTCGAGCTGACGCAATTGCGTGTCGTCCAGACCGCCGGTGACCTCTTTACGATAGCGCGCGATAAACGGCACTGTGTTCCCTTCATCAAGCAGGCGAACGGCGGATTCCACCTGTTCGGTTCGTGCCTGAAGTTCACCCGCAATAATGCGGCAGAGCGAATCATTCATCATGTCATTTCATCTTCTGAACAAAAATCAGGGGATAGTTATACGGACTGGCATCGCAAAATGCCAGCCGCACAGGGCTTCTCGGACGGTTCTGGGGGTTATTTCACGTATTCAATTTGATTGACGTACCAGGTTGCTTCACCGCCGGGCGTTTGCACTACCGCCACGTCGCCTTCCTCTTTCTTGAGCAGGGCGCGCGCCATCGGCGAATCGATAGAGATGTAATCTTTGCGGCCGAAAATTTCGTCATAACCCACAATGCGAAAACGCAGTGTATCGCCGTCGTCGTTTTCGATTTCCACCCAGGCGCCAAAAAAGACTTTGCCTTCCTGCTGAGGGGAGTAATCAACGATTTTGAGATTTTCCAGGCACTTGGTGAGATAGCGCACGCGGCGGTCTATCTCGCGCAGGCGCTTTTTATTGTACTGATAATCGGCGTTTTCGCTGCGGTCGCCGAGGCTGGCCGCCCAGGTGACTTTTTTGGTGACTTCCGGGCGCTCCTGACGCCAGAGAAAATCGAGTTCCTGCTTCAGTTTTTCATAACCTTCGCGGGTAATCAGGGGCGTTTTCATTCTTGGGCCTTATTTCCGTGACGTTCTTGCCTGCACACACGTTACAAACGCGATAGTGTAAGGTGCAGATTAATCATGCTTTCTGTGATGACATATGCATATAAGCTGCTGTTAAATATGCTTTGTAACAATTTCGACTAGAATGTATACCAGATTTCGCTGGTCGTGAACGCGCACTTTTCTAGAATACGGAAACATTATTGTCGGAACCTTTGGGAGTATAAACAATGCAAGAGAATTATAAGATTCTGGTCGTGGATGACGACATGCGCCTGCGCGCATTGCTTGAGCGTTACCTTACCGAGCAGGGCTTCCAGGTTCGCAGCGTGGCTAACGCTGAGCAGATGGATCGTCTGTTAACCCGTGAATCTTTCCATTTGATGGTGCTGGATCTGATGCTGCCAGGCGAAGATGGCCTCTCTATCTGCCGCCGTTTGCGCAGCCAGAGCAACCCGATGCCGATTATTATGGTGACGGCGAAAGGCGAAGAAGTGGACCGCATTGTGGGTCTGGAAATTGGTGCCGACGATTATATTCCCAAACCGTTTAACCCGCGTGAGCTGCTGGCGCGTATTCGTGCTGTGCTGCGCCGTCAGGCGAATGAACTGCCGGGCGCGCCGTCTCAGGAAGAAGCGGTAATTGCGTTTGGTAAGTTCAAGCTGAATCTTGGTACGCGCGAAATGTTCCGCGAAGATGAACCGATGCCGCTGACCAGCGGTGAATTCGCGGTGCTGAAAGCACTGGTGAGCCATCCGCGTGAGCCGTTATCGCGCGATAAGCTGATGAACCTGGCGCGCGGGCGTGAATACTCGGCGATGGAGCGTTCTATTGACGTGCAGATCTCGCGCTTGCGTCGCATGGTGGAAGAAGATCCGGCGCACCCGCGCTATATCCAGACCGTTTGGGGCCTTGGCTACGTTTTTGTACCGGACGGCTCTAAAGCATGATGCGAGTGCGTTTCTCGCCGCGCAGTTCTTTTGCCCGCACCCTGTTACTTATCGTCACCTTGCTGTTCGCCAGCCTGGTGACGACCTACCTGGTGGTGCTGAACTTCGCCATTCTGCCCAGCCTCCAGCAGTTTAATAAGGTTCTCGCCTACGAAGTGCGTATGTTGATGACCGATAAACTGCAACTGGAGGACGGCACGCAGCTGGTGGTGCCTCCGGCGTTTCGCCGTGAGATTTACCGCGAGCTGGGCATTTCGCTTTACTCCAACGAGGCCGCAGAAGACGCCGGTCTGCGTTGGGCGCAGCATTACGAATTCTTAAGTCAGCAAATGGCACAGCAGCTTGGCGGCCCGACCGAAGTGCGCGTTGAGGTGAATAAAAGCTCACCGGTGGTGTGGCTGAAAACCTGGCTGTCGCCCAATATCTGGGTGCGCGTACCGCTGACCGAAATTCATCAAGGGGATTTCTCCCCACTGTTCCGCTACACGCTGGCGATTATGCTGCTGGCGATAGGCGGTGCCTGGTTGTTTATCCGCATTCAGAACCGACCACTTGTTGACCTGGAACACGCCGCGCTGAAGGTGGGGAAAGGGCATATTCCGCCGCCGCTGCGTGAATATGGCGCGTCGGAAGTGCGCTCGGTTACCCGCGCCTTTAACCAGATGGCCGCCGGGGTGAAGCAGCTTGCCGACGATCGCACGTTATTGATGGCGGGCGTCAGCCACGATCTGCGTACGCCGCTCACACGTATTCGCCTGGCGACGGAGATGATGGCGGAAGAAGATGGCTATCTCGCTGAATCCATTAATAAAGATATTGAAGAGTGCAACGCGATTATCGAGCAGTTTATCGATTATCTGCGTACCGGGCAGGAAATGCCGATGGAAGTGGCCGAACTGAACGCAGTACTTGGTGAAGTCATCGCGGCGGAAAGCGGCTACGAGCGTGAGATCGATACCGGGTTGAAAGAGAGCGAGATTTTCGTGCGTATGCACCCGCTTTCCATTAAACGCGCGGTTGCCAATATGGTGGTTAACGCGGCGCGCTACGGCAATGGCTGGATCAAAGTCAGCAGCGGTACCGAGCACAATCGCGCCTGGTTCCAGGTTGAAGATGACGGCCCGGGCATCAAACCGGAGCAGCGCGAACATCTGTTCCAGCCGTTTGTCCGCGGTGACAGCGCGCGCAGCACCAGCGGTACGGGCCTGGGGCTGGCAATCGTGCAGCGTATTGTGGATAACCATAACGGCATTCTTGAATTGGGTACCAGCGAGCGGGGCGGGCTCTGTATTCGCGCCTGGCTGCCGATTCCGATTGCGCGGCTGAGCGGGCAGAATAAAGAAGTGTAAAAAAACCCGCCATCTGGCGGGTTTTGTTTCTCTTGCGTAGCCAAATTACACTTTTGGCCCGGCGCTGACTAACGCGGCACCGGCGGCGGTATCGGTGTACTTCTCGAAATTTTCAATAAACAACGTTGCCAGCTGCGCGGCTTTCTCCTGCCACTGCTCCGCAGACGCGTAGGTATTGCGCGGGTCGAGAATGCGCGTATCTACGCCCGGCAGCGAAGTCGGGATGGCCAGGTTGAACATCGGCAGGGTAAAGGTTTCCGCATCGTCCAGCGAGCCATTAAGGATCGCGTCGATAATCGCCCGCGTATCCTTGATAGAGATGCGTTTACCGGTGCCGTTCCAGCCGGTATTGACCAGATACGCCTGCGCGCCAGACGCCTGCATTCTTTTCACCAGAACTTCCGCATATTGCGTTGGATGCAGTGATAAAAACGCGGCACCAAAACAGGCCGAGAAGGTGGGGGTCGGCTCGGTGACGCCGCGTTCGGTTCCGGCAAGTTTAGCGGTAAAACCGGAAAGGAAATGGTACTGCGTCTGGCTGGCGGTCAGGCGTGAAACCGGCGGCAGCACGCCGAACGCATCTGCCGTCAGGAAGATAACTTTCGTGGCGTGGCCTGCTTTGGAGACCGGTTTTACGATGTTCTGAATATGGTAAATCGGGTACGACACCCGGGTGTTTTCCGTTTTCGACGCATCATCATAATCAATGCTGCCGTCGGCGCGGACGCTGACATTTTCCAGTAGCGCATCGCGACGGATGGCGTGGAAGATATCCGGTTCAGCCTCTTCCGAAAGCCGAATAGTTTTGGCGTAGCAACCGCCTTCGAAGTTGAAAACGCCGTCATCATCCCAGCCGTGTTCATCGTCGCCAATCAGGCGGCGTTTCGGGTCGGTGGAGAGGGTGGTTTTGCCGGTACCGGAAAGCCCGAAGAACACGGCAACATCGCCTTTTTCACCGACGTTTGCTGAACAGTGCATTGAGGCGATGCCCTGTAACGGCAGCAGGTAGTTCATGATTGAGAACATACCTTTCTTCATCTCGCCACCGTACCAGGTTCCGCCAATCAACTGGATGCGTTCGGTGAGATTAAAGGCGACAAAGTTTTCCGAGTTGAGACCTTGCTCTTGCCATTGTGGGTTGGTGCATTTCGCGCCATTCATCACGATAAAGTCTGGCGTAAAGCTTGCCAGCTCTTCTTCGGTCGGGCGAATGAACATATTCTTCACGAAGTGCGCCTGCCAGGCCACTTCGGTGATAAAACGCACCGAGAGACGCGTGTCCGGGTTTGCGCCGCAAAAGGCGTCAATAATAAACAGACGCTTGCCGGAAAGCTGCCTGGTGACCAGGCCTTTTAGATGTTGCCAGACCTCAGGCGAGATCGGCTTGTTGTCGTTCTTGCCTTTGCCTTTATCGGACCACCACACGGTATCGCGGGTGGTGTCATCACGCACAATATACTTATCCTTCGGCGAACGGCCGGTAAAAATACCGGTGTCGACGGCGACAGCACCAGAATTCGTCAGCACACCACGCTCATATCCTTCCAGGTCTGGACGGAGCTCCTCCTGATACAGCGTATCGTAATCGGGGTTGTAGACGACATCCTGAACATCGTTGATACCATAAGCCTTGAGATCCTGCGGGGTTAAGCTCTTAACGCGCATGTCACTGCTCCTTAGCCAATATGTACTGCCTGAAATTGTAGGGTTGTTTTTTACCCGCTTACCGGGACGAGGCTCATAGATTTACCTAACTCGACAAACCCAGACTGACGGAAAACACTGTGATTGTGGTCACGTAACGAGACGGATTATGGCAAAAATAGTCTCATTTATGGGGTAAATGTTCCAAAAATGGCGTAAGACGACATTTTTAACCGCGGCTTTGTGACTGTAATCGCTTTCATGAAAGTAAGTTACGTAACACTTTCATTGAGGATTTTAGCGGAAACGTGACGAGTCATGCAAAAGCGCCGCCCGCAGGCGGCGTGAGGAAGGAGGTTTAATGCACCTGTGGATCGGCAGGGGAGGCGTTGTTGCGGATCTCGGCAATATCCATCGCGTTAAACAGATAGTGGCTGCCGCAATAGTCGCAGTGCATATCGATTTCGCCCTCTTCAGCGAGGATGCTATCCACTTCTTCGTCCGGCAGTGTCTTCAGCGCACCCGCACAGCGTTCGCGCGAGCAAGTGCATTTGAATTCCACATCTTGCGGATCGTACAGCGTGACTTCTTCTTCGTGATACAAGCGCCACAGCACATCTTCCGCCGCCAGCGTCAGCAACTCTTGCGCTTTGATGGTTTCCGTCAGCACGGCCAGATGCTCAAAATCTTCGGCCTGCGTTTCCTGTGCCGGTAATACCTGCAGCAGCATGCCGCCCGCTGCGGGTTGGCCATCGACCTCGCCGGTGCGGATAAACAAGCGCGTTGGCAACTGCTCTGAACGCATAAAGTAATCTTCCAGACAAGCCGCCAGCGTATCACCTTCAAGACCCACAACGCCCTGATAACGCTCGCCCTCTTCCGGCGTAATGGTGATAACCAAATAGCCGTTACCCACCAACGTTTTCAGATCCGCATTTTCCGGCACATCACCCTGAACACGCGCCACACCGCGCATTTGCTGGCGATTGTTACCGTTGATCACCGCCAGGCTCATCGGGCCATCACCCTGCAACTGCACGGTGATATCACCGGCAAATTTCAGCGTTGCGGTCAGCAGGCTGGTAGCAACCAGTAACTCGCCGAGCACCGTTTTTACCGGCAGCGGATAGTTGTGGTTTTCGAGGATCTGTTTCCAGGTATGGGAAACGGTCACCAGCTCGCCGCGAACAGCGTAGTTTTCAAAAAGATAGCGGTGTAATTGGTCTTGAATGGCCATGATTATCTCTCTTGCGGGTGAGCGTTATTCGCTGTCACCCAATTTAAATTTTATAAGATCGCGACGTTCTTTCTTATCCGGGCGGCGATCGGGGTGGGGCATGGTGAGCGCGTTAAGTTTGCGGGCCAGCGACATTTTTTCGCGTTTCTCGATGCTTTCTGCCGTCTCTTCATACAGCTCGACAGCTTCATTTGCCGGTCGGCGCTGCTCCGTAATGCCTTTAATGATCACGGTTCGCTCATCATTTCCCTGACGCAGCGTGAGCGTGGCGTTCAGCTCGACGATTTTACTCGGCTTGCTGCGCTGCCCGTTGTAATGCACTTTGCCGCCGTCAACCATTTCGCGGGCAAGGGCGCGAGTTTTATAAAAACGCGCGGCCCACAGCCACTTATCCAGACGAACCTCTTGCGCAGGCTGCTGTTTCATCACATCTCCTTGAGAAGTGAGGGGATCATGCCGCGGTAGTCATTAGTGCCTGGATGGCGCAGATAACGTTTTTCCGCAAGCCCGGAATCCGGGTTGGTGACGCCCAGGCAATAGCGGATGCCAAATTTCGCCGCCGCATCAAGAATCGGTTCGCTGTCATCGATAAACAGCGTCCGTTCAGGATTAAGCCCGGTTTCCTGCGCGACAGCCTGCCACAGGCGCTGATCCTCTTTCGGATAACCAAATGTATGGGTGGAAAGTAATAAATCAAGGTGCGACGCAAGACCCGTGTGCTCAAGTTTGACCGCCAGATTATGCGGGTGCGCATTGGTCAGTAAAATGCGGCGTTTACCGCTTTTTTGTAGCGCATCCAGAAACGGCACCGTATCTTCACGCAGCACCGCGCGCGGCCCCTGCTGGGTGGTCATGGCGCAAATATCCAGGCCTAGGCGTTCGCTCCAGTAATCCAGACAGTACCAGTTTAGCGTATGCTGCACGGCGTGATACTCCTGACGGAGAACGTTCTGCGCTTCTTCTGGCGTTAAGCCTTGTTTGACGCCAAAGGTTTCCGGCACCAGTTTTTGCCAGAAGAAGTTATCAAACGCGAGATCGAGAAGCGTGCCGTCCATATCCAGCAAAACGGTATCGACGTCCTGCCATGCGATATCAAGGTGCATTAAAAACTCCAGCCAGAGAAAACGTGCGCGACAGGTTAACACAGCTCGCACGACAGATCGTTAGCTGCTGAGGCTATCCTGGGTGGGCAGAAACTGGGGGTTCAGACAGCTTGCGTAATACTGCTGAATCTCTTCGATACGTGTGCGATTGCGCTGGTAACGGCGCAGTGCCAGCACACCGTTGTAAAGGCTGCAAATCACCATCGCGACCAAAAGAAGTGTGGTTCCCGCATAACGCCACAGGCCGCTGGCATCCGGCATGCGGTGCAGGCTGATGTGCCTGGTGCCGTTGGCATCGGTATAGATATTGGTAATGATCCCTTCCGCGCGAAACGGCGTCTGCATCAGCATTTGCGCCAGCCGCTGGAATTCCTTCCATTGTTCCTGCGCAGGGTAGTCATACAGCGCAATCGGCGGCCAGGGTTGATCAACCAGCTCGCTACCTTCTTCACTGCTAATCACAAAACCGCCCGGTGCCGGGCTGTTCAGCGCCTGCGCGGCGCGGGTCGTTTCCCGCATAATGAACGGCGCGGTGGAGGTGGTAACCAAATTATCCAGCGACTCGGCGCTTACCGGGCGCAGCAAAACGTTCACGCCGGTGAGTTTCCCGTCGCTGGCGCGTTTGGTCAGAGTTTCCCAGTCTTTACTGTTTCCGAGGTTGACCAGCGCGTTTTTCAACCGCAAACACTCATCCTGGGCGGCACACAAATCTTGAGTTTTCAGTACGATATCGGCGAAATCATCCAGCAGCACCATGCCGGATTTCTGAATGGCTGAGCGCAACACCGGGCTCACGCGGGAATCTTCTTCGGTAGTGGGGTGAAGCTGGCGGCTGACCGCCTGAGCAAGCGCGGTGGCTTTGTTCACAATATCGGATTCTGGCAACGGCAGGGGTGGGGCGTTGTTCCAGATAATTTGCGAGCAGTCGAACGGCGTAAACGGCGACGTCTGGCGCGAGGTCCAGTTATTTTGCATGTGAATATTACACATGCCGGTACCGCTGATGCGCAACGTGTCACCAATCCGCAACCCGGCAGCTTCAAGCTGATTCACACTGCTCGCTTCAACGGTCTGCGCGCCTTTAATCCACGACACGGTAAATTTGATCGGCATATCCAGCGGCACCCAAATCAACAACATCGCCAGCACCACCAGCGAACCGATGGAAATGACGGCGCTGCGCACCCAGTGCTGCAGCGGGAAATTTTTCACTTCATCGTGCAGGGAGAGAAAACGCCCCTGGCGCACAACGTGGCGATCGAGGTAGATATCAATATCGGTTTGCTGGCCCAAATCCTGTGTGACGAAGGGCTGCCAGTGACGCGGATAAATCAGGTCGATAATACCTAACGAGATATTATTCATTTGCTCCTGATTATTCTCACCGAACAGCCCCCAGCGCTTTGGCGTGCCACGCAGACAATGAATCTCCCGCAGTGTGTTTTTAGCCGGTGGCGCATATAACCCCCAGAGCCCGGCAGCAAGCAACATCACGCCACCGCCCGCCAGCCACGGGATAAAGACATCGGGCGAGGCCAGACAGAAGAAAAACAGTAAAAACGAGACCGAAATCAGCAGCGCTTCGCGCATGCCGTCCGGGCGGCTTAATGCATATTCTTCCGATGTTTCCCGGCGAATATTCAGCAGCTCAATTTGCTCGCTTTCTTCGCCACGGATGGCGGATTGACTCGACGAGACGCGTTCCAGTTCACCGCCGCGCTCTTCGCTCATGTATTCGCTAAGCGTATGCCCGTTAAGCGAAATAACCAGCGGCATTGAGTCGGTGCGGATCAGTTCAACATTGTTTTCGTCGGTAATGTACTGCTCCCATGAAGGGGGCAAGTGCACTTCGACGGAATCAAGGTAGTAGCGCCATTTATTCGGGGCGTCAGTGGTGATGCCATAGCGGGTGATCGGGTGCGTGACATACAGCACCGTGTTGCTATGTGCGTTAAGGCTGATGGAGACAGGGGCGGCAGTCGCGCCCGTCGGGGCGAGATTGTTTTGCGTGCGGGAGAGCGTTTCCAGATAGCGTTCCGCCGTTTCACGCTCTTCAGGTGTTAATTTACGGGTAGTCGCGCCGGTGAATGCCTGCAAATAAGGCAGTCGATACCGACGTTGCGACCTGAACCTGAAAATCCATCCGGCGAGGAATGCGCAGGCCAGCATAGCAGCGAAAAAAATCAAAATGGTGCTCATGCTTTCCCCATCTTACTTTTTCTAACAGGTGTAGTCAGTTGCACCCTTCCCGTAACAATCTAATGTGGTTGGCCTTTTAAGCAAGCAATTAACTTGAGTATTTTTAAGCGCATACCAATGTCAAAGAGAATAGCAAAACCACCCTAACGGGAATATCAGCAAATTCTTAGTTTTATTTCAAGCTATTGACTTTTGGGTTAAATTGGGAATTGATTTCGAAGAGGTTGCAGGAATGTAAATTAGCGGCAAAGTACATTGCCCAAACAGTGCGTAGTGTCGCACAATAACGAAAGTTTCTCTGCAAAGACCGATAATAATGAGCGAATCATTGCAAAAACCCACCATTCTTAACGTAGAAACGGTCGCGTCTTCACGACTTTTTAACGTAGAACGTGTGGATCTGGAATTCAGTAACGGCGTGCGCCGTGTTTATGAACGTATGCGCCCCTCTACGCACGAAGCCGTGATGATTGTGCCAATTGTTGACGATCACCTAATCCTGATCCGCGAATATGCGGTTGGCACTGAATCCTACGAACTGGGATTTTCCAAGGGTCTTATCGATCCGGGTGAGAGTATATACGAAGCAGCGAACCGTGAACTAAAAGAAGAAGTCGGATTTGGCGCAAAAGAGCTTACTTTTCTGAAAAAACTCAGTATGGCGCCTTCTTACTTCTCCAGCAAAATGAACATTATCGTGGCAGAAGATCTCTATCCTGAGTCGTTGCCGGGTGATGAACCAGAACCGCTACCGCAGGTACGCTGGCCGCTGAAGCATTTGATGGACCTGCTGGAAGATCCTGATTTCAACGAAGCCCGCAATGTCAGCGCGCTGTTTTTGGTTCGCGAATGGCTAAAAGGCCAGGGGCGGCTCTGAACGCACAAAAGAATAAATGAAAAGGGCGCATTCGCGCCCTTTTTGCTGTCTGTCAGCCGGGACAAGCCTGGCTCCGAGTTAAAACAGCTCGTGAGACTCACCGTTATCCATTAACGTGGTGCCCACTTCATGGACGGCTTGCTGCGTTGGCTGCGTCCCTTCGATAAAGTACTCCTGGCGGCTGCTACCACCGTTCGCCAGTTGGCCGGTGCTGCGGTCGATATTCACCGTCACTATGCCCGGTGGCGGGGTTAATGGCTCTTCAGGAACCCCATCCAGCACGACTTTCATATACGCATCCCAGGCAGGTTGTGCGCTTTTCGCACCGCCTTCGTAGCCGGAAATCTGATCTTTAATCGCGCCGGAGGCGGTAGTACGCCCCAAATCCCTGCGATGATCGTCAAAGCCGATCCAAACGGAGGTCACCACACCCGGGCCATAACCCGAGAACCAGGCATCTTTCGAACTGTTCGTGGTCCCGGTTTTACCGCCAATATCATTGCGTTTGAGATCACGTCCTGCGCGCCAGCCTGTGCCCTGCCAGCCGGGCTCGCCAAAGATGTTACTGTTCAGCGCGCTTTTGATCAAAAACGACAGCGGAGTGCTGATAACATGTGGCGCGTACTCTTCGGCGCCGCTTCTTTGCACCAGCGCCTGGTTGGCTTGCTCAAGCTGCGGCTGCGGTACGGCTGCGTTCTGCTGCTCTTGTGAGGTGGCGACGTTTTCCATGTCTTTGTTTTCCAGCACGTTCGATTTCGGCGTATCGCCGTAAATCACCGGAATATCACAATCGGCACAGGCGATTTTCGGACGTACTTCAAACAGCACGTTGCCCTGATCGTTTTCGATTTTGGTAATGAAATACGGATCGATCAGGAAACCACCGTTCGCCATCACCGAATAACCGCGGGCAACCTGCATTGGTGTAAAGGAAGCAGAGCCCAGCGCCAGCGATTCGGTGTGAACAATGTTTTGCGCCGGGAAGCCGAAACGCTGCAGATATTCCGCCGCGTAATCCACACCCATTGCGCGCATTGCACGCACCATCACCACGTTTTTAGACTGCCCCAAACCCTGGCGTAAACGAATCGGACCGGCATACTCGTCCGGCGAGTTTTTTGGTCGCCAGTCGGAGCCTGCGCCCGCGTCCCAGCGGGAAATTGGCGCATCATTCAGAATGCTCGCCAGCGTCAGGCCCTTATCCATTGCTGCGGTGTAAAGGAACGGCTTGATGTTAGAACCCACCTGGCGCAGCGCCTGTGTCGCGCGGTTAAACTTGCTTTGGTTGAAATCGAAGCCGCCCACGAGCGCCAATACGGCGCCGTTACGTGGGTTGATGGAAACCAGCGCCGAGTTAACGTCCGGCACCTGTGCCAGCCACCACGCGTCATCCACCTGGCGAACCCAAATCTGCTGTCCGGCCTGCACCACGTCGGTGACTTTGCGCGGCGTTGCGCCTTGTTGCGTATCGGAACGATAAGGACGCGCCCAGCGCATGCCTTCCATGCGCAAAGAGACCGAGGTGCCATCGGCCATCATCGCCGTCGCTTCTTGCGGATTGGCACTGGTCACCACTGCTGGCGAGAGCGGGCCATAAGACGGCAGCGTTTTCAGGGAATCGGTGATTTTTTTACTGTCCCACGCCGCTTCGCCCACTTTCCACAACACATTCGACGGGCCGCGATAACCGTGGCGCATGTCGTAATCCATCACGTTATTACGCACGGCGGCCTGCGCGGCCTGCTGCACTTTACGGGTGATGGTGGTGTAAACGCGGTAGCCATCTTCGTAGGCTTTATCGCCATAGCGATTGACCAAATCCTGGCGCACCATTTCGGAAAGGTAAGGCGCGGAAAAAGCGATTTCCGGCGCATGGTAATTGGCATCGATAGCTTCGCCGCGCGCTTGATCATACTGCTGCTCGGTGATGTAGCCTTCGCTCTCCATACGTGCCAGCACCACATTACGGCGCGCGGTAGCGCGATCAAGTGAATAGAGCGGGTTAAACGTAGACGGTGCTTTCGGCAGACCGGCAATCACCGCCATTTCACTCAGCGTTAACTGATCGACCGATTTCCCAAAGTACACCTGTGCTGCAGCGCCCACGCCGTACGCACGGTAACCGAGGTAGATCTTATTGAGATAAAGCTCAAGGATCTCATCTTTGCTCAGCAACTGTTCAATGCGGATCGCCAGGAAGACCTCTTTAAGCTTACGCATCAGCGTGCGTTCCGGACTTAAGAAGAAGTTACGTGCCAGCTGTTGGGTAATCGTACTTGCGCCCTGCGACGCACGTCCGGAAAACATCGCCACGCTGGCGGCGCGGAAAATCCCCACCGGGTCAACACCGTGATGTTCATAAAAACGGCTATCTTCCGTGGCGATAAACGCTTTAACCATTTCAGGCGGGATTTGATTCAACGTCAGCGGAATACGGCGTTTTTCACCATATTGCGCGATCAATTCGCCGTCAGCGCTATAGACCTGCATCGGAATTTGTAGCCGCACGTCTTTCAGCGTGGCGACGTCAGGTAGCTGTGGCTCAATATATTTGTACAGACCGTAAATCGAGCCTGCTCCCAGCAGAATGCAACATACTGCAAGGATGAATAAATACTTTACGAACTTCACTGGAGATTTCCCATTTAGAGTCATTTGGGCAGTTTATAAACAACCGCGCGGTAGTATAAAGGCAAGCCTGATGCATTGATATAGCGTCATCCAGCGAGACGATAAGGAGATCGGGAATTATGGCATTCAGGCACTGGCAAATTGGTTTGCATATTCAACAAGATGGCATCTTCATTGTCGCCCTTGCCGCCGGGCGTCGCGGCCAGGCGCTGCGCCGTTGGTGGCACCTTCCGCTATCCCCTGGCGTCGTGGTGCAGGGGCGAATAAAAGCGCCAGAAGAACTGCTCAATGTTTTGCGGCCCTGGCGGCAAACCCTACCGCAACGCCATTGCGTACGCATGGCATTTCCTGCGGGGCAAACCCTGCAAAAAAAGCTGCCGCGACCGGCAGTCACGCTGCGCGAACCTGCTTTAACAAGCTGGGTTTCGCAGGCAATGGCGCGTGAACTGGAGATGGCAGAAAACGATCTCTGTTTCGACTTCACCGAAGATGAACCCGGCAAAGCGTACGGCGTTACTGCTGCACAAAATAAAGATGTGGCGTCACTGCTGGAGATAGCACAGACATTATCTCTTCATCTTTCCTCTATTACCCCGGATGCCAGTGCATTACAGCCATTGTTACCCTGGCTTACTCCACCGGCTCGTTGTCTGGCGTGGTGTGATGAGCGCCAGTGGCTGTGGGCCACGAGAGAGAGCTGGGGGCGACGTGCGCGCGAAGAGGCTGAAAATGCCGCCCGGCTTGCCGCCGTGCTTGGGCTGCCCGCAGACGAAATCGCGCAGTGTGGCGGGATGCCCGGAGGATTTGACTGCTGGAGCGCGATCCCGTCGCGCCAGGCACCATTACCCGATAGCGGAGAACGCTACGCGATAGCGCTGGGACTGGCTGTTGCCAGGGGATACTGATGCAGCCCGTCGTGAATTTTCTCCCCTGGCGGCGTCAAAAGCGGTTGCGCTGCATTCGTCGCTGGTGCGCGGTTTTTATCGCAACAGCGGTGGTGATTGTGCCAGGCGGCGCATTATGGCGGGCATCCGCTGTGGCTGGTCTGCGCCAGGCCACGCTGTGGCAGCAATCTGATGCCGCCTTACTTGCAGGGTTGCACGCCGCCGAGCAGCCGTTGCAGCTTCGACACCAGCGCTGGCAGCAGGAGCAGGCGCAGCGATTACGGCTTCAGCGTACCGAGGCGTGGCGACAGACGTTGCTTACCCTGGCGGAAAATCTGCCGCCCAATGCCTGGCTTACTGCTCTGCGCTGGCAGCAAAACCAGCTTGAAATCACTGGCCTGGCCGGCTCTTTTAACGCATTAAGCGAGCTTGAGCAACGGTTGCAGAAAACGGCAGGGTTTCAGCTGCAACCCGCAGGCACCGTAGAGCGTGATGCGCAGGGGCGCTGGCAATTCCACTACCAACTGAACCGGGAGCGTGATGATGCTCAACCCTGATGTTTGGTTTGCTTTATCACTACGAACGCGGGTGCTTTGTTGGCTACTCAGCTCACTTTGCGCGCTGGCACTTTTATGGTGGCTGGCGATAAGTCCAGTCAAAGAGACGCAAATGCGGCTGGTTGATCAACAACAGCAACAAAACATGAAGCTGCGCGCGCAGTGGCAAAAGTTACATGCGCTGGTGCCGCCGTCAGAATCCGTGATCTTGCCGCAACGTCGGGCATTTAGCCCGCTGGATTTTCAGTCGCAGGGGCGCCAGCTTGCCCGCTGGCAGCCTGCTCAGGGTGGTGGAGAGTTAGTGCTTGCGACCGGCTGGGAAGGCGTGGTTGAGACGTTTTCACTGCTAACGGCGAGCGGCATGCTGGTTCCTGCGTTTTCATTAATGGCCGGTGAAGGCGCGCTGAATTTTACGTTGCGAGTGGAGCAGGACAATGCGAATTAGTCGTCTGTTACTGGCCGCGCTGCTCAGCCTGTTTCTGTGCGGCATGCGCGACCCTTTCCAGCCACCGCAGGATATCTGCCGAACTGCCCAGCTCAGCAACTGGCATTTTCACGGCGCGGTGGCGGGGGATCAACCGATAGGGATCGTGCGTGATGCCGCCGGGCGCTGGTATCGCCTTATTGTCGGCGAAACGCTGCCCACCGGATGGCGCGTTGTCGCCATTCACCAGGACGAAATGCTGATTGAGATTGGCGAAGAGTGCACACCAGCGCAATGGCGCTGGCAACGAGAAGGAACTCAACATGCGAAAATGGATAGCGAGCGCGATGCTCTTTAGCTTGCCGCTTGCCGGCGCGCAGACATCACGTGTCGTCACAATGACCGTCGACGACGTGCCTGTCACCCAGGTATTGCAGGCGCTGGTTGCGCTGGAGAAGCAGAACATGGTGATTTCACCTGAGGTCAGCGGCACGGTGTCGCTGAATCTCAAAGAGGTCCCCTGGCAGCAGGCGCTCCAAACCGTTGCCGCCAGTGCCGGATTAACGTTACACCAGCAGGGCAACATCTGGCAGGTTCATACGACGGCATGGCGGCAGCAAAAGCAGGCGGAGCAGGAGGCGGCTCAGCGCCAGCGCAAGCAGAACATACCCTTGCAAACACGCAGTTTTGTGTTGCGCTATGCCGACGCGGTAGAGCTGGCAAAAGCCGGAGAAAAACTGCTCAGCCCACAAGGGGCGATGACGGTTGATGTGCGGCTTAACCGGTTACTGGTGCGTGATAATAAAGAAGGGCTCGCCGCACTGGAAAAATGGGTCACGCAGATGGATCTACCGGTCGAGCAGGTAGAGCTGGCGGCTTATATCGTCACCATCAATGAAAAAAGCCTACGCGAGTTGGGGGTGAAATGGGGACTGGCGCAGGATAAACCCGCAGCGCGTGGGCGACTTAGCGGTGTTTCTGCCGATCTCTCGGTTCCGGATGCCAGTACGCGCGTCAGCTTTAATATCGGCAGTATCAACGCCCAACTGCTGGAGCTGGAGTTGTCAGCCCTTGAGCAAAAACAGCAGCTTGAAATTATCGCCAGCCCACGCTTGTTGGCTTCTCACCGCCAGCCGGCGAGTATTAAGCAGGGGAGCGAAATACCTTATCAGGTTGCCAGCGGCGATAGCGGTAGCACGGCGGTAGAATTTAAAGAGGCGGTGCTGGGGATGGAAGTTACACCGACGGTGCTGCCCGATAACCGTGTGCGGCTGAAGCTGCGCATTAGCCAAAATATGCCAGGCCAGGTGCTACAGCAAGCAGGGGGCGAGGCGATGGCGATTGACAAGCAGGAAATTGAAACGCAGGTAGAGGTTAAAAGCGGCGATACGCTGGCGCTTGGTGGGATCTTCTCACAAAAGAACTCCGCCGACAGGGCGCAGGTTCCTGGTTTAGGCTCAATTCCAGGTATCGGCAGGTTATTTCGCCAGGACGCCAAAGATAATGAGCGGCGCGAGCTGGTGGTGTTTATTACGCCCAGGTTGGCGGCGGTACATTAAATCTGCCGTAACTCCCCCTTTTTCAATGGAACTTGGTTCATGTGTTTGACGTGAGACATGATTTAGCTTACAAGGAGTACCGATTTGAGCGTCAGTGGTCTCCGTCGAACAATGAGCAGCATGAAGGATTGCGTGTTTATTCAGTTGCCAAACAAGCCGGAGTACTGAGATAATTTTCGATCTGACTCTCGCACTATCGCATATGAGGTTTCAGTTCATGTCCTGCTACGCCGAGTCTTTGCGAAGCGGGTTTATCATCAACGAATAGTCTTAGTAGTACCGAAAAAATGGCAGAGAAACGCAATATCTTTCTGGTTGGGCCTATGGGTGCCGGCAAAAGCACTATTGGGCGTCAGTTAGCTCAACAACTCAATATGGAATTTTACGATTCTGATCAAGAGATTGAGAAACGAACCGGAGCTGATGTGGGCTGGGTCTTCGATGTTGAAGGTGAAGAAGGCTTCCGCGATCGCGAAGAAAAAATCATCAATGAGCTGACGGAAAAACAGGGCATCGTACTGGCGACCGGCGGTGGCTCTGTGAAGTCTCGCGAGACCCGTAATCGTCTCTCCGCCCGTGGCGTAGTGGTTTACCTGGAAACCACTATCGAAAAGCAATTAGCTCGCACTCAACGTGACAAAAAACGCCCGCTTCTGCAGGTGGATACACCGCCGCGCGAAGTACTGGAAGCGTTGGCCGACGAACGTAATCCGTTGTATGAAGAGATTGCCGACGTGACCATTCGCACCGACGATCAGAGTGCTAAAGTGGTGGCAAACCAGATTATTCATATGCTGGAAAGCAACTAATTCTGGCTTAATTCACACGCCTGCGGGTTTAAGCAACTAAGGTGGATGTCGCGTCATGGAGAGGATCACAGTCACTCTCGGGGAACGTAGTTACCCTATCACCATCGCGGCTGGTCTGTTTAACGATCCAGCTTCCTTCTCGCCCCTGAAGTCTGGTGATCAGGTTATGCTGGTCACCAATGAAACACTGGCTCCGCTCTATCTTGATAAAGTCCGCCATGTTCTTGAACAGGCTGGCGTGAAAGTGGATAGCGTGATTCTGCCGGATGGCGAGCAGTACAAAAGCCTTGCGGTGATGGACACGGTCTTTACCGCATTGTTGCAAAAACCCCATGGGCGCGATACCACACTGGTCGCGCTGGGCGGTGGAGTGGTGGGCGATTTGACCGGCTTCGCGGCCGCCAGCTATCAGCGCGGTGTGCGCTTTATTCAGGTGCCGACCACGCTCCTTTCTCAGGTTGATTCCTCTGTTGGCGGCAAAACAGCGGTGAACCACCCCCTCGGCAAAAACATGATCGGCGCGTTTTATCAGCCTGCGTCGGTGGTTGTCGATCTTGATTGTCTGGCTACGCTTCCTGCCCGCGAATTATCGTCCGGCCTCGCGGAAGTGATCAAATACGGCATTATTCTCGACGGCGAGTTCTTTGACTGGCTGGAACAGAACATGGATGCGTTGCTGCGCCTTGATGGTCCGGCGATGGCGTACTGTATTCGCCGTTGTTGTGAGCTGAAAGCAGAAGTTGTTGCTGCTGATGAGCGGGAAACAGGCTTACGTGCTTTACTGAATCTGGGGCATACCTTCGGCCACGCTATTGAAGCGGAAATGGGCTACGGGAACTGGTTGCACGGTGAAGCTGTCGCGGCAGGTATGGTGATGGCGGCGCATGCATCTGAACGTCTTGGCCAGTTCAGCAAAGCGGATACGCAGCGTATAAAAGCGCTGCTGAAACGCGCAGGTTTGCCGGTACAAGGCCCGCAGGAGATGTCTGCGCAGGCTTATTTACCGCACATGATGCGCGATAAAAAAGTGCTGGCGGGAGAGATGCGTTTAGTGCTCCCGTTGGCAATAGGGAAGAGTGAAGTTCGCGGCGGAGTGCCGCACGACGTAGTACTTGGCGCTATTGCTGATTGCCAGCAGGCGTAACTATTAGAAAGGTCTGGTCACGCACCGCGTGGCGTTTAACTTCGGGCGGGATGCATGATGTGGCATACGCCTTTGTGTGGGGTGTTAAATGGATGAATTCAAACCAGAAGACGAGCTGAAACCCGATCCCAGCGATCGTCGTACTGGTCGTTCTCGCCAATCTTCCGAGCGTGTCGATGAACCGCAAATCAACTTTGATGATGTTGATGTCGATGCGGACGAACGCCGCCCTTCTCGCAGCCGCCGGGCGCGTGATGAGCGTGAAGAAGAGAGCTATGAAGAAGATGAAAACGCGTATGACGAGGAGCGCGAAGAGCGCCGTCCGCGTAAACGTAAGAAAGCGGCAGCCGCGAAACCCGCTTCCCGTCAATATGTGATGATGGGCGTCGGCATTCTGGTTCTGCTTCTGTTAATCATCGGCATCGGTTCCGCGCTGAAATCCCCCGCACCGACAACGAGTAATGAACAAAACGCACCGGCGGAGAAAAGCATCGATCTCTCTGCGGGCAATAACAACGCCAGCAATACCGGTGCCGCAGATCAGGCAAATGGCGCACAGCCAGCACCTGCTCAGCAACCCACTTCAGGCAATGCACCTGCGCAGCAGGATGTCTCGCTGCCACCGATTTCTTCTACACCATCACAAGCTGAAGCTCCTGCCGCGCCTGCGGGCCAGCAGCGTGTTGAAGTGCAGGGCGATCTGAATAACGCACTGACTCAGCCACAAAATCAGTCGCAGATGGATAACGCGGTGAATTCGACGCTGCCAACTGAACCTGCAACAGTTGCGCCGGTACGTAACGGCAATGGCGCTGCTGCGCGTCAGCAACAATCTGCTGCAGCTCAAAGCCATACCGCTGCGCCGCGTGCTGAACGCAAACAGATGGTGATCGAGCCGAAGGCGGTTGCTAAAGAGCCAGTGGCGAAAGCAGAACCGAAAGCCGAATCCAAACCGGTTGCTCAGCCGCCGAAACGCACTGAAACCGCCGCGACCTCGCCGGTAAAAGCGCCTGCGGTAACATCGTCACCAGTGCAAACTCAGGCTAAAGCCGCGACTGCACCTGCAGCCAGCGCCGCGCCTGCGGCAAGCGCTGCTGCCGCCACCGGGAATGTTGGAGCGTTAAAATCTGCGCCGGGTAACCACTACACGCTGCAGCTGAGCAGTTCCTCGAACTCTAACAACCTGAATGCATGGGCGAAGAAAGAGAATCTGAAAAACTTCGTGGTTTACCAGACAACGCGTAACGGCCAGCCGTGGTACGTGCTGGTGAGCGGTGTGTACGCATCTAAAGACGATGCGAAACGCGCTGTCGCGGCGTTGCCGGCAGACGTACAGGCGAAAAATCCCTGGGCCAAACCGATACATCAGGTTCAGGCCGATCTGAAGTAATGTATAAAGCGCAGGATGCTGTCGGAGCTTTCTCCACAGCCGGAGAGAGTGTAAGTAATCAGTCAGCATGAAAAAGAATCGCGCTTTTTTGAAATGGGCAGGGGGGAAATACCCCCTGCTGGACGATATCGGAAGGCATCTGCCGCAGGGTGAATGCCTTATCGAGCCGTTCGTCGGCGCGGGTTCGGTGTTTCTCAACACGTCGTTCTCCCGCTATATCCTCGCTGATATCAACAGCGATTTGATTAGCCTCTATAACATCGTTAAAGACCAGCCTGACGAGTATGTGCGCCAGGCGCGGGCGTTGTTTGCCCCTGCGACAAACCAGTCCGTGGTTTACTATCAGCTACGCGAAGAGTTTAACCAGTGCCAGGATCCTTTCCGGCGTGCGCTGCTGTTTTTATACCTCAATCGCCATGGCTACAACGGCCTGTGCCGCTATAATTTGCGCGGTGAATTCAACGTGCCGTTCGGGCGTTATAAGAAACCCTATTTCCCGGAAGCGGAGTTGTATCACTTCGCCGAAAAAGCGCAGAATGCCTTTTTTTACTGCGAGTCTTACGCAGATAGCATGGCGCGCGCGGACGAGAACTCCGTGGTCTACTGCGATCCGCCTTACGCCCCGCTATCGGCGACGGCCAATTTTACGGCGTATCACACCAACAGTTTCAGTCTTGAGCAGCAGGCGCATTTGGCGGCGATTGCCGAAAGCCTGGTGCAAAACCGGATCCCGGTATTGATTTCCAACCACGACACGCTATTAACGCGTGAGTGGTACAGTCAGGCAAAATTGCACGTGGTAAAAGTGCGGCGCAGTATCAGCAGTAACGGTGGTACACGTAAAAAGGTGGATGAGCTGCTGGCACTCTATCGCCCGGCTCCGCGATAATTCGCATTCACCGCGCTGCCTGCCGAACCCTACTTTCTCAAGGAGATGCGGATGAAACAGTATTTGATTGCCCCTTCGATTCTGTCGGCTGATTTTGCACGCCTCGGCGAAGATACCGCCGCCGTACTGGCTGCAGGTGGTGATGTGGTGCATTTCGACGTGATGGATAACCATTACGTGCCGAATTTGACCATTGGCCCGATGGTGCTCAAAGCGCTGCGTAATTATGGCATCACCGCGCCTATTGATGTTCACCTGATGGTGAAACCGGTTGATCGGCTGATCCCGGACTTCGCCGCCGCTGGCGCAAGCATTATCACCTTTCATCCCGAAGCCTCCGAACACGTCGATCGCTCCCTGCAGCTCATCAAAGAACACGGTTGTAAAGCGGGACTGGTGCTTAACCCGGCAACACCGCTCAGCTACCTGGACTACGTGATGGATAAACTGGACGTGATCCTGCTGATGTCGGTAAACCCCGGCTTTGGCGGCCAGTCTTTCATTCCACACACGCTGGATAAGCTGCGTGAAGTGCGTCGTCGCATTGATGCCTCAGGCTTTGATATCCGTCTCGAAGTCGACGGAGGTGTGAAGGTGAGCAATATCGGTGAAATTGCCGCAGCGGGCGCGGATATGTTTGTCGCAGGCTCGGCAATTTTCGATAAACCGGATTACAAACAGGTTATTGATGAAATGCGTAGTGAACTGGCAAAGGTAAGTCATGAATAAAATGCAGTCGATTCAGGGTATTGCTTTTGATCTCGACGGTACGCTGGTGGATAGCGCGCCGGGTCTGACCGCTGCTGTTGATAGCGCGCTGTATGCGCTTGAGTTACCGCAGGCGGGCGAAGCGCGCGTTGTCACCTGGATTGGTAACGGCGCGGATGTGTTGATGGAGCGGGCGTTTAACTGGGCTCGGCAGGAGCGCACCAGCCAGCGCGCGGCGCAAGGTAAGCCGGATGTGGGTCACGACATTCCACAAGAAGAGCAGATACGCATGCTGCGTAAGTTGTTCAACCGTTATTACGAAGAGACGGTGGAAGAGGGCAGTTTTCTGTTCCCGGACGTGGCACAAACACTGGCAGCTCTGCATGCTAAAGGCTTGCCACTGGCGCTGGTGACCAATAAGCCGACGCCGTTCGTGGCACCGCTGCTGGAGGCGCTGGGTATTGCGCAATATTTCACCTTTGTGATCGGCGGCGATGATGTGGTAAACAAAAAGCCGCACCCGGAACCGTTGCTTCTGGTGTGCAAAAAGCTCAATATTCAACCTCATGAATTGCTCTTCGTCGGTGATTCGCGCAATGACATCCTGGCGGCAAAAGCGGCTGGAAGCGTCTGTGTCGGTATGACTTACGGTTATAACTACGGCGAAGCGATTACCGCCAGTGAGCCGGACTACGTGTTCGATCACTTCAAAGATTTACTGCCCGCACTCGGGCTTTCGCACAGTGAAAATCAGGAAACGAAAAATGACTAAGCCCATCGTCTTTAGTGGCGCACAGCCCTCAGGTGAATTAACCATTGGTAACTATATGGGTGCGCTGCGTCAGTGGGTGAACATGCAGGACGACTATCACTGTATCTACTGCATCGTTGACCAGCACGCGATTACCGTGCGCCAGGATCCGCTAGCGCTGCGTAAGGCGACGCTGGACACGCTGGCTCTTTACCTGGCGTGCGGCATCGATCCGCAAAAAAGCACCATCTTCGTTCAGTCCCATGTGCCGGAGCATGCACAGCTCGGCTGGGCGCTGAACTGCTACACCTATTTCGGTGAACTGAGCCGCATGACTCAGTTCAAAGACAAATCTGCGCGCTATGCGGAAAACATTAACGCCGGTCTGTTTGATTACCCGGTGCTGATGGCGGCAGACATTCTGCTGTATCAAACCAACCAGGTGCCGGTGGGTGAAGACCAGAAACAGCATCTGGAACTGAGCCGCGATATCGCCCAGCGTTTTAACGCGATTTATGGCGATATCTTTAAAGTGCCTGAGCCGTTTATTCCAAAATCTGGCGCACGCGTGATGTCGCTGCTGGAGCCGACCAAGAAGATGTCCAAGTCGGACGATAACCGCAACAACGTTATCGGCCTGCTGGAAGATCCGAAATCGGTGGTGAAAAAAATCAAACGCGCGGTGACCGACTCCGACGAGCCGCCTGTGGTTCGCTACGACATCGCCAACAAAGCCGGTGTTTCCAACCTGCTGGATATTCTCTCTGCCGTAACCGGCCAGAGTATTGCCGAGCTGGAACAGCACTTTGAAGGCAAAATGTATGGTCATCTGAAAGGGGAAGTGGCGGATGCCGTTTCCGGCATGCTGACCGAGCTGCAAGAGCGTTATCATCGCTATCGCAATGATGAAGCCTTCCTGCAACAGGTGATGAAAGACGGCGCGGAAAAAGCCAGCGCGCGGGCATCGGAAACCCTGAAGAAAGTCTACGAAGCGATTGGTTTCGTTGCTAAACCGTAATCGTTGACACCATTAAAAAGGGCAGGTTTACCTGCCCTTTTTCTGTTTTTAAAACCATTTAAGCTTATCGCGCAGCCCCACTACGCGACCAACGATGATCAGCGCCGGGCTTTGCACCTGATGTGCCAGTTCGCCCAGTTGCGTCAAATCACCACTCACGACTTTCTGTTGTACCGAGGTGCCGTTTTCCACCAGCGCTACCGGCATATCTGCCTGCATTCCATGCTCTATTAATTGCGCCTGAATCGTCGCAGCCTGATTCAGCCCCATATAGAACACCAGCGTTTGCTTTTCCGCAGCCAGATTGGCCCAGTCCAGCTCACCACCGGTTTTCAGGTGCCCCGTCACCAGCCGCACGCTTTGTGCGTAATCTCGGTGAGTTAACGGAATGCCGGAGTAGGCCGAACAGCCGGATGCCGCCGTAATGCCTGGCACCACCGAAAAAGGGATACCCGCGTGGCAGAGCGTTTCCAGCTCTTCGCCGCCGCGACCGAAAATAAACGGGTCGCCGCCTTTGAGCCGGACAACTCGCTTACCGCTTTGCGCTTCGCGCAGCAGGATCTGATTGATCTCCTCCTGCGGTACACAGTGATAGCCCGCGCGTTTGCCAACAAACACCCGGTCAGCGTCGCGGCGCACCAGGTTCATGATCTCATCGGAAACCAGCCGGTCATACACCACCACATCGGCTTGCTGGATCTGCTGCAAACCTTTTAAGGTCAGTAGCCCGGCGTCGCCAGGCCCCGCGCCAACCAGTACCACTTCACCACGATTATCCAGTGGCTCGGCCAGCAGTTGTTCGGTTATTTTTTCCACGGCGTTGGTGTCCTGGTTCGCCAGGGATTGCGCCAGTCGGTCGTTGACAAACAATTTTTCCCAGAAGCGGCGACGCTCGCTCATGCTGGCGAACTGTTTCTTGACCCGGCTGCGTAGTTTGCCTGCGTAATGGGCGACGTGGCCCAGATGCTGCGGTAACAGCGATTCGAGTTTTTCACGCAGCAGACGCGCCAGCACTGGCGATGTGCCGCCAGAAGAGACCGCCACCATCAACGGCGAGCGGTCAATGATTGACGGCATGATAAAGCTCGCCTGTTTGGGCGCATCGACAACGTTACAGAAGATACGGCGCTGCTCTGCGGCATCGCTGACGCGCTGATTAACCGCTTCGTCATCCGTTGCGGCAATCGCCAGCCAACACGCGTCTAACAGCGTTTCGCTAAATTCGCCTTCAACCAGCGTCAGCATGCCTTCTTCGGCCCAGACGGTGAACTGAGGAACAAACGTGAGCGCGTTAACGGTAAGCCGTGCACCCGCATCCATTAACAGCCGGGCTTTACGTTCTGCGACATCGCCTCCACCGACAAGCAGGCACCGGCGATCGCGTAGCTGGCAAAAAATTGGCAAATGGTCCACGACATTACCTCAACATTTTAGTTATTCGCTGTAGCCTGGCTTGCCACGCGGGTGACCGCAGAAGGACGCTCAGATTTCGGCGTAGCATACCAGTAACCTAACCCCATAAATACCGCACCAGAGAGAGTATTGCCAAGCGTTACCCACAGCAGGTTATGACCGATACCAGAGAGGGTATACGCCTCGCTGTGATGACCAAACCAGGAGAGGGCAAAGAGCGTCATATTGGCGATGGAGTGTTCGTAACCCGAGGCGATAAACGCCAGCAGACACCACCAGATAGCGAGGAATTTTGCTGCGCCTTCGGTACGGATTGCCATCCAGATAGCCAGGCACACCAGCCAGTTACACAGCGCCCCCTTAAAGAACAACACCGTTGCTGGCGCACTGGTTTTCGCCAGCGCTACCGCATGCACCAGACTCGTATCCACCGGTAACAGACTGCCGCCGCCCCAGCTATACAGTAACGCGACGAACACTGAGCCGAGCAAATTACCGAGCCAGGTTTGCGGCAAAATAGCCCACATTTGCCCGTGGCTGATGGTGCCCGCTTTGACGCCCAGCGTCAGAAACATGGTGTGACCGGTAAACAATTCAGAACCGGCGATAATCACCAGTGTTAAGGCGATACCGAACGTCGCGCCCATCACCAGCGGGCGCAATGTTGGATCAAGCAGGTTACCAAGGGTAAAAATCAGGATGATGCCGAGGCCAACATAAGCGCCCGCCATGGCAGAGCTTATCCAGAAACCCAGCGGATTTTGTGAAGAGAGGCGAGCGATACGCGCAGCATTAGCCGCGCACTTATTAATAGTGTCGGTAAACATGATGTTGATTATCCAAAGTTAAAAGAAAATGTTTAAAAGGAAAAAATGAAAACGAAAAAGTGAAACAGCGGGAGCATTGCGCCCCCGCAGGGGTATTACGCTTTAATCTGTACTTCGCCGTCTTTCACGCGCGCATCGAAATGCGCGACAGAGCGGCTTTCATCTTCCATGCATACGCCGTCGCGCAGGCGGAAGCGCTGTTTTTTCAGCGGGCTGGCAACCCATAACTCGCCCTGATGTTCAGCGATAAGGCCGCGAGAGAGCACGCTGGACTCAAAAAACGGGTCGATATTGCTGATGGCATACACTTGATCATCATGGCGCGGGCGGAAAATCGCGACTTGCTGACCTTTCACCAACGCACACACACCGGTCGCCGGGATGATGTCGTCGATTTTGCAGACCGTGTTCCACTGGCTCATGCGTTATCCTCCACTAACACCACCGGAATTCGTTCATACGGGGTTGCCGGGCGATGTTGCTGACGCTCTGGCACTACCTGCACGTTCGGATCGCGGCGGTCGCTGTTGATAAAGTGTTTGAAGCGAAGCTGCGCAGAAGGCGTGTTCACCGTTTCAGTCCATTCGCAGACTACCGCTTCACGCAGGCGGGTCATCTCTTCTTCAAGCTGCGCGTCAAAGCCCAGTTTGTCATCGATAATCACGCTCTTCAGATATTCGATGCCGCCTTCCATGCTGTCGAGCCAGGAGGCGGTACGCGTCAGTTTGTCGGCGGTACGGATGTAGAACATCATAAAGCGGTCAAGATAGTGCAGCAGGGTTTCGCGATCGAGATCCGCCGCCAGCAGGTCCGCGTGGCGCGGTTTCATGCCGCCGTTACCGCACACATACAGGTTCCAGCCTTTTTCCGTGGCGATGATCCCCACGTCTTTACCCTGTGCTTCGGCACATTCACGGGTACAGCCAGAGACGCCGAACTTCATTTTGTGCGGGGTCCGAATCCCTTTGTAGCGGTTTTCCAGCTCAACGCCGAAGCCCACACTGTCACCCACACCGTAACGGCACCAGGTCGAACCGACACAGGTTTTCGCCATACGCAGCGCTTTGGCGTAGGCGTGCCCGGTTTCAAAGCCCGCGTTAATCAACTGACGCCAGATTTCCGGCAGGTCGTCTTTTTGCGCGCCAAACAGGCCAATACGCTGAGAACCGGTGATTTTGGTGTAGAGATTGAATTCACGGGCAATACGGCCCACTTCCATCAGCCCTTCCGGGGTGATTTCGCCGCCTGCGGAGCGCGGGATCACGGAATAGGTGCCATCTTTCTGGATGTTGGCGAGGAAGTTGTCGTTGGTATCCTGCAACGGTGTGTGCTGCGGTTTCAGGATGTACTCATTCCAGCAGGAAGCCAGCAGTGAACCGATGGTCGGTTTACACACTTCGCAACCATAACCTTTGCCATATTTTGCCAGCAGTTCGTCGAAGGATTTGATGCCTTCCACGCGGATCAGGTGGTACAGCTCCTGGCGTGAGTAAGCAAAGTGCTCACACAGATTATTGGTTACTTCGATACCCTGTTTCGCCAGTTCGGCGTTCAGCACCTGGGTTACCAGTGGGATACAACCGCCGCAGCCCGTACCGGCTTTGGTTTCTGCTTTCAGCGCCGCAACGGTGTGACAGCCTTTGTTAATCGCGGCAATCAGGTCGCCTTTGGTGACGTCGAAGCAGGAGCAGATCTGCGCGCTGTCCGGCAGCTTATCCACGCCGATAGAGGGTTTACCGCCTGCCGCATGGGCCGGCAGGATCAGCGCATCCGGGTTTTCCGGCAGTTCAATAGCGTTCAGCACCAGTTGCAGCAGGTTGCCGAAATCACTGGTGTCACCCACCAGTACCGCGCCGAGCAGGGTTTTGTTATCCGGGCTGACAATCAGACGCTTGTAAACTTCTTTGCTTTCGTCGAGATAGACATAGCTGCGTGCGCCTGGCGTACGACCATGCGCGTCGCCGATACCACCAACGTCGACGCCGAGCAGTTTCAGTTTGGCGCTGAGGTCTGCACCTTCAAAGGCGTTGGCGGTGCCGAGGATATGATCCACTGCCACCTGCGCCATTTTGTAACCTGGCGCGACCAGACCGTATACGCGGTTGTTCCAACTGGCGCACTCGCCGATGGCATAGATATTCGGATCCGAGGTCTGGCAGCTATCGTTGATCACGATACCGCCGCGCTGCGCCACTTCCAGGCCGCACTGGGTCGCCAGTTTGTCGCGCGGGCGAATACCGGTGGAGAAGACGATAAAGTCGACTTCCAGTGCGCTACCATCAGCAAAATGCATGGTTTTACGCGCTTCGGTGCCTTCCTGCACAATCTCTTTGGTATTTTTGCTGGTGTGCACGCGCACACCCATGCTTTCAATTTTGCGCTTCAGTTGCTCGCCGCCCATCTGGTCGAGCTGTTCTGCCATCAGCATTGGCGCAAATTCAATGACGTGGGTTTCCACGCCTAAGTTTTTCAGCGCTCCGGCCGCTTCCAGACCGAGCAAACCGCCCCCGACGACCGCGCCGCGGCGGCTGCGACGGGCGCAGGATTCAATGGCGTTCAAATCTTCAATGGTGCGATAAACGAAGCAGTCTTGTGTTTCGGAACCTTTGATCGGCGGGATCCACGGATAGGAACCGGTAGCCATGATCAATTTGTCGTAATAAACCGTGCGTCCGGCGCTGGAGTGGATCACTTTTTCCTGACGGTTGATAGTGATAGCGCGCTCGCCGACCAGCACTTTTACGCCGTGTTTCTCGTAAAAGCCTTCGCGAACCAGCGACAGCTCTTCAGCCGTATGGTGGGAAAAATAGGAAGAGAGGTGGACGCGGTCGTAGGCTTTACGCGGCTCCTCACAGAAGACGGTAATATCGAACTGGCTGGCGTCGGCTTTATCGAGGAGATCCTCAATAAAACGGTGACCGACCATGCCGTTACCGATAATAGCGAGTTTGACTTTGCTCATTTTTGCCTCGATTTCTTTTCTACTACCACCTACCTTAACGATTCAGCTACCCGGCTTATTGATGTACATCAAATACACCTTCGCATACCACTTAATGGGTAGATATTTGATTTTTATTGGTTTTTATAAGTCGCGGATATCACTGGTTTTTATGGTTTGCGGAATTTGTGTACAAAAAAAGAGGGTTTTTGCACGCACGTCTGATACAAATTATCGGAGGGAAACAGAGGGAGTCACACTATGTCGGCAGCACCGATTTGGTTAGTTCAGAATGTGCATTTACCCGATCGCGAAGGGTTATGGCAAATCGCGATTGAGAATGGTCGCTTCGGTGAAATCACTCCGATGAATGAAACACACAGCGATAGCCTGGAAGTGCTGAATGCGCACGGTGGGCTGGCGCTACCGCCGTTTGTCGAACCGCATATTCACCTGGATACCACGCAAACTGCCGGAGAGCCGAACTGGAATCAATCCGGCACGCTGTTTGAAGGCATTGAGCGCTGGGCGGAACGCAAAGCGCTGCTGAGCCACCAGGATGTCAAAGCGCGCGCCTGGCAAACATTGAAGTGGCAAATGGCCAACGGCGTGCAGCATGTGCGGACCCATGTTGATGTTTCCGATCCCAGCCTGACGGCGCTGAAAGCCATGCTGGAAGTAAAAGTCGAGGTCGCGCCGTGGATTGATTTGCAAATCGTCGCTTTCCCGCAGGAAGGAATTCTCTCCTATCCCAACGGCGCTGCATTGCTGGAAGAGGCGCTCCAGCTTGGCGCGGATGTGGTTGGCGCGATCCCGCACTTTGAATTTACCCGCGAATATGGCGTTGAATCGCTGCACATTGCGTTCGCACTGGCGCAAAAATATGACCGCCCGTTGGATATTCACTGTGATGAAATTGACGACGAGCAGTCGCGATTTGTCGAAACCGTTGCCGCGCTGGCGCTGAAGATGGGCATGGGCCCGCGCGTCACCGCCAGCCATACCACGGCGATGCACTCTTACAATGGCGCATACACCTCGCGGCTGTTCCGTCTATTAAAGCTTTCCGGCATTAACGTTGTCGCTAACCCGCTGGTAAACATTCACTTGCAGGGGCGCTTTGACGATTATCCAAAGCGCCGGGGAATTACGCGGGTGAAAGAGCTCCTGGCGGCGGGAATAAATGTCTGCTTTGGCCATGACGATGTGTTTGATCCCTGGTATCCGCTTGGCACCGGCAATATGTTGCAGGTGCTGCATATGGGGCTGCACGTTTGTCAGCTGATGGGCTACCAGCAAATTAATGATGGGTTGCGTCTTATCACGCATAACAGCGCCAGAACGTTTGGTTTAACGCAGTACGGGATTGAAACGGGTAACCCGGCGAACATGGTCATTTTGCCCGTTGAGAGCGGTTTTGATGCGGTGCGCTGCCAGTCGCCGGTACGCTGGTCGATTCGACAAGGGCGGATCATTGCCAGCACGCAACCTGCGCAAAGCTGGATTCAGATGGATAACGGTGGTGAAGCGGTGCTTTTTAGCCGTTATCGTTCAGGTATGTAGCCTTCGTGAAGCGGGTTGTGAGCGGTCTGGCGTTACATCTGTTACTAAATACGTAAAATTAAGTAAAAGGCTGGCCTGCTGGCTGACTGCTCTTTAGAATCAAGCCACTCGCTTTCTTTACTGCTCTTCGTTAAGGAAACCTTATGGTTAAATCGACTCTGGCGGCTGTTGCGGCTGTGTTTGCCCTTTCTGCTTTTTCTTCTGCTGCGCTGGCGGCAAAAGGCGATCCTCATGTTCTGCTCACCACTTCCGCCGGTAACATTGAACTGGAGCTGAACAACCAGAAAGCCCCTGTGTCGGTGAAAAACTTCCTTGATTACGTAAATAACGGTTTCTATAACAACACCACGTTTCATCGTGTGATCCCGGGATTTATGGTGCAGGGCGGTGGTTTCAACGAACAGATGCAGCAAAAGCAGCCTAACCCGCCTATTAAAAACGAGGCTGACAATGGCTTGCGTAACACGCGTGGCACCATTTCGATGGCGCGCACTGCCGATAAAGACAGCGCAACCAGCCAGTTCTTTATCAACGTGGCTGACAACGCTTTCCTCGATCATGGCCAGCGCGACTTTGGTTATGCGGTGTTTGGTAAAGTGGTGAAGGGCATGGATGTCGCCGACAAAATTTCCCAGGTACCGACGCACGATGTCGGGCCTTACCAGAATGTTCCGTCAAAACCGGTCGTTATTCTCTCCGCGAAAGTGCTGCCGTAAGTTTCCCCGCACGGGGTATTCACCCCGTGCTTCCTGAGCTTCCCTGCGTAACCTGTCATTTCTGCTTATAATTTGGGCACCGACATGTGAAACAGGGAGGCGCTATGGCCAAAAAACTCACCGACCGGCAAAAATCCCGTCTCTGGGAACAGCAGCGCAATGCCAATTTTCAGGCCAGCCGGCGGCTGGAAAATGTCGACAGCGAACTGGTGACGCTAAGTAGCGCGGAAGCCGATGAGCGCCTTGAAGAACTGCGGAGGCACTATGAGCGATAAATTCGGCGACGGGCGCGATCCGTACCTCTATTCTGGCCTGAATGTGATGCGCAATGAGCTGGGGCTTCGCCAGGCGCAGAAACTGGAGCAGGCGGCTTATCAGTTCACCGCCTTACGCGCCGCCACACTGGATCTTGGCCCGATGGTGCGAGGCCTTCCTCATTTATGCGCCATTCACCACCATCTTTATCAGGATGTGTTCGACTGGGCCGGGCAGATCCGTGAAGTGGATATTTACGAAGGCGATACCCGGTTTTGCCACTTCGAGTATATCGAGAAAGAGGGCAATGCATTGATGCAGCAACTGGAAGATGAAGAGTGGCTGTGCGGGCTGGAAAAAGCAGCGTTTATTGAGCGGCTGGCGCACTACTACTGTGAAATCAACGTGCTGCACCCGTTTCGCCTTGGCAACGGCATCGCTCAGCGCATCTTCTTTGAACAACTGGCGCTGCACGCGGGTTTTTCACTCGACTGGCGTGGCATCGATCCTGATGAGTGGCGCGAGGCAAACCAGGCAGGCGCAATGGGCGACTTAGCGCCGCTTTGCACCATCTTCAGCAAAGTGGTGAGCGAAGCGGTCGAAAGCGAGTAAACTAGCGCGGTTTCCGACACCAGAGGCCGCTATGATCCTGCTTATCGACAATTACGACTCCTTTACCTGGAACCTGTATCAATATTTTTGTGAACTGGGGGCAAGCGTAGAGGTGCGGCGTAACGATGAGATCGCGCTTGCCGATATTGCTGCGCTGGCACCGGAAAAGATCGTGATTTCGCCCGGTCCTTGTACGCCGGATGAGTCCGGCGTTTCACTGGCGGTTATCCGCCATTACGCGGGGAAATTGCCGATTCTTGGCGTTTGTCTTGGTCATCAGGCGATTGCGCAGGTCTTTGGCGCGACTATCGTTCGTGCGGCAAAAGTGATGCACGGTAAGACATCGCCTGTCACCCACAACGGCACTGGCGTATTTAGCGGGCTTAATAATCCGTTAACCGTCACCCGTTACCATTCCCTGGTTATCGATCCGCCTACGTTACCGGCATGCTTTGAGATTACCGCCTGGAGCGATAGCGGCGAGATCATGGGCATTCGCCACCTGGAGTGGGATCTGGAAGGGGTGCAATTTCACCCGGAAAGTATCCTGAGCGAGCAGGGACATCAGTTATTGAAAAACTTCCTCGAACGCTGATTTGTGGTTGCCATTAACTGATTTTTTATGCATATTTCGTGATTATATTTTCATAATCAATGCAACGTAAAACTGGATGGGCAAGCCATGGCAACTCAGCAAGACGCGGTAACGCGTGCAAACTTCGATGACGTTATTCTGCCAATTTACGCACCGGCCGAGTTTATCCCGGTAAAGGGTAAAGGCAGCAGGGTGTGGGATCAGCAGGGTAAAGAGTACGTTGATTTTGCAGGTGGAATTGCGGTTACTGCGTTAGGACACTGCCATCCGGCGCTGGTGGAGGCGCTGAAAACGCAGGGCGAAACGCTGTGGCACACCAGCAATGTTTTTACCAACGAGCCTGCTCTGCGCCTGGCGCGTAAACTCATTGACGCCACGTTTGCCGAGCGTGTGGTGTTTATGAACTCCGGCACTGAAGCTAACGAAACAGCATTCAAGCTGGCGCGTTTTTATGCATCTACGCGTCACAGTCCATACAAAACAAAAATCATCGCGTTTCATAATGCCTTCCACGGCCGTTCGCTGTTTACCGTAAGCGTGGGCGGCCAGCCGAAGTATTCCGATGGCTTTGGCCCGAAACCGGCGGACATTATCCATGTGCCGTTTAACGATCTGCATGCGGTTAAAGCGGTGATGGACGATCACACCTGCGCGGTAGTGGTAGAGCCTATTCAGGGCGAGGGCGGCGTTACTGCCGCCACACCGGATTTCCTGAAAGGTTTGCGCGAGCTGTGCGATCAGCACAACGCTCTGCTGGTGTTCGACGAAGTGCAGTGCGGTATGGGCCGCAGCGGAGAGTTGTTTGCTTATATGCACTACGGTGTGACGCCGGATATTCTGACCAGCGCCAAAGCGCTCGGCGGCGGTTTCCCTATCAGCGCGATGCTGACTACACATGAAATTGCCAGTGTCTTCCACGCCGGTTCACACGGCTCTACTTACGGTGGCAACCCGCTGGCCTGCGCCGTCGCAGGAACCGCATTCGACATTATCAACACGGCGGAAGTGCTCAGCGGCGTGAATGAAAAACGTCAGTTGTTCGTTAAACATCTGCAGCAAATTGGCGAGAAGTTTGACCTGTTTAGCGATATTCGTGGCATGGGGCTGCTGATTGGTGCTGAGCTGAATCCGCAATATAAAGGCCGCGCGCGCGACTTCCTCTACGCCGCTGCCGATGCGGGCGTCATGGTGCTGAATGCTGGCCCGGACGTCATGCGTTTTGTGCCTTCGCTGATTATTGATGCGCAGGATATCGAAGAAGGGATGAAGCGCTTCGCGAATGCGGTGGCGAAAGTGGTCAACGGTTAAGGCGGCGGTTTAACCAAATGCCATGATGCGGGCGCTGACGCCATGCTACCGACGAAATGGTGTGCATGGTGTTCAGATGCCCGATAATCCGCTGTAAATGCTGCTCCAGCGTGCTCATTGGCCCGTGCGTTAATGCTTCCGGGGCTTCGAGAATATTCACATCGCCGGATCCTCCCGGCCCGTCATACTCCAGCCGCTGCTGGCAGCGCTGCAGGGCAATTTCGCAGGATTGCAAATAACGTTGCGCCAGCTCCGGCGTCAACATCGTATGTTCACGTGCCAGCGTCGTCATTGCATTAATATGCTCAACGATAAACTGGCTGTGCGTTACCCACAGTTTCATATCTTCCAGATAACGCGTATTGAAGCCCGGTTCCTGCATCGCCTGGTTTAGCGAGTTAAACAAAGCGTTATGCGCCTGGTTTACGCGCATGCGCTGCCAGGCAAGCGGAGTGGGCTGCGGGTTATCGCTTAAGATCAGGCGAATCGCTTCCTGATCTGTTTCCAGCGCATCGTGCGCATTCTGGCGCAGCAAGCCACTTTGCCACTGCGGCCACAGCCAGACCATGCCGCCGAAAGCGATCAGGCAACCAATCAACGTGTCGATAAGGCGGGCGACAATAAACTCCTCACCATTTAGCGTCAGCAGTTGCAAGGTGTAGACGGCGGTAATGGTAAAACCCACCATCGCCCAGCCGTAGTTTTTCCGAATAATGAGATAACTGACCAGCGTAATCATCAGCATCGCGGCCAGCGTAAAACCGAGTGGAACATGAAAGTGCAGCGTCGCCCCGGCAATCACCAGTCCCGCAATGGTGCCCGCCGCCCGGTGGACAATGCGAACGCGCGTTGCGCCATAGCCGTTTTGCGTGACAAACATCACCGTCATCATGATCCAGTAGGGTTTTGGTAAATGCAGGGCGCTGCCCATCAGGCTGGCGATACTGAGCATGACGCTGATTCGCGCGGCATTACGCAGCGCCGCAGATTTCAGTGATAAATAGCTTTTTAGCGCCGGGAAAAGGGGCAAGCGACGCTGCTTTTCCGCCATCAGATCGCGGGCATAGAGCGGGCGCTGAGTGCGCAAGACGCGCGCGATACGGCTAAAATGCCAGGCGCAGAACTGCCCGACCGGGTTATCCGGGTGCTGGCGGGCGATTTTTTCCAGCGCGCCAATCTGCTTATCCATGTTGAAGCGCGTGGGATAGCGGTGATAGAGAATGTCATCTGCCAGCACGCGCAGGCGAGCGGCGACGGTTTGCGCGTTCCAGCGGATCACCTGTTCGGCGTGGGTTTGTTCCACCAGTTTTTGCACTTCTTCCGGCTGGTGCAAACTCACCGAAATGTGCTCTTGCAAATCAATCCCTACCTGGAAAACCCGCAGTAGCCGTTTGTAATCGTTGTGTTTATTGGCAGCCAGCATATGCAGTTGTTGATAGCACTGGCTTATCATATCCACCGCTTTCTGCTGGCGGGCAAGCAAAGGCGGCAGCGCTTTTTCCGGATCGGCGTGCTGCGTCAGCAAGCTGTATTTCGCCTCGCAGTAGTCTGCCAGTTGCCGGTAGAGCAGGCTGAGCGATTCGCGCAGCGGTTGCTCGCGCCACATCCAGAACCAGAACCAGTTGAACAATCCGTACCACAGCGTGCCCAGCGCATAGATAAGTATCGGCTCCCATACCGGCATGTTACCGGCGAGGCTGAGCGTAAAGATGGCGGCAATGAGCGAAGCCGGGAGCAGGCGACCGTGCAGCGCACTGATTTCGGCGGTTACGCCTAAAACCAGCGTCAGCCCGGTGAGGATCAGCGGCAATGGAAGATCTTTCGCCAGCAATAGCTGCACCGCCAGGCTGCTGCCTGCAAACAGCGTTCCGCCAATGATCAGGCGTTTGAAAAAACGTTTATGTGGCGTATCAAGCCCGGCAATGTTGCAGCAGGCGGGAACGAGGGAAAACAGCAGACCTTGTTGCAGATGACCAGTAACCAGACCAATGGCCACAGGTAAACATAACACCAGCGTTTGTCGCAGTGCGTAGTTGATTTCGGGGTGATAAATCAGCCTGCGCCACATGAGGGAAGAAAAACGACGCAGCGCGTAAGCTGCGCCGTTTTACAGATTAACGCGTTCCGTATACGACGATGGTTTTACCGTGGGCGGAGATCAGGTTCTGATCTTCGAGCATTTTGAGAATGCGGCCCACAGTTTCACGGGAGCAACCGACGATCTGACCAATTTCCTGGCGAGTAATTTTAATTTGCATGCCGTCCGGATGGGTCATTGCATCTGGCTGTTTCGCCAGGTTTAACAGCGTTTGCGCGATACGGCCGGTTACATCCAGGAAGGCGAGGTTACCCACTTTTTCTGAAGTGACCTGCAGGCGACGCGCCATTTGCGAGGAAAGACGCATCAGGATATCCGGGTTAACCTGGATTAACTGACGGAATTTTTTGTACGAGATTTCAGCCACTTCACAAGCAGTTTTAGCGCGTACCCATGCACTGCGCTCCTGACCCTCTTCGAACAGGCCCAGTTCACCGATAAAATCTCCCTGGTTCAGGTAGGAGAGGATCATCTCTTTACCCTCTTCGTCCTTGATCAGCACTGCCACTGAGCCTTTAACGATGTAATACAGCGTTTCCGCTTTTTCACCCTGGTGAATCAGCGTGCTCTTCGACGGGTACTTATGAATGTGGCAATGAGACAAGAACCATTCAAGCGTCGGGTCTGTTTGTGGTTTGCCAAGCACCATGCGCGATTATCCTCTGTTATAAGCTGTCTCAGACACAGGATGAGCCCCTACGTCTGGGGTTGCAATCTAAGCTTCCCGCATCCAGGGAAGTGGACCGTCAGCGTCATCTGCGGTCTCTAAAGTATGATGTCATGCATACATGCGTAACATCCATTTATCTCTGTAGCATCCAGAGTGTTTTAGCATAGCTTTTACCGCCTGTCTCCTGGTGTCTCGCTTCAGCATGACGCAGGTCGCCTTCCGTTGCGAGTTTTGTTATGTACGCGTAATCTGTAAAGAAAATTGCCACTCCGGAGTGAAGAAAATGCAGGCACGTGTGAAATGGGTTGAAGGGTTAACGTTCATCGGTGAGTCCGCATCGGGCCACCAAATCCTGATGGACGGCAACTCCGGCGACAAAGCGCCAAGCCCGATGGAAATGGTGCTGATGGCGGCGGGCGGATGCAGCGCCATTGATGTGGTTTCTATTTTACAAAAAGGGCGTCATGACGTGACTGACTGCGAAGTGAAGCTGACCTCAGAGCGCCGTGAAGAAGCGCCGCGCCTGTTTACCCACATCAATTTGCACTTTATCGTCACCGGTAAAGATCTGAAGGATGCTGCGGTTTCCCGCGCGGTGGATTTATCCGCGGAGAAGTATTGCTCCGTGGCCTTGATGCTCGAAAAAGCGGTGAACATCACCCACTCTTACGAAGTTATCGAAGCCTGATGTGAAAAGCCCGGTAAGCAGCACACCACCGGGCTTTCTGCTTTATTTGATCTTTTTACCTTCCATCAGCCGTTGCACCAGCGGCGTCATAATCAACTCCATCGCCAGCCCCATTTTTCCGCCAGGTACCACCAGCGTATCCATATGCGAGATAAACGAGCCTTGCAGCATTGCCAGCAACCACGGGTAATCAATGCCTTCCAGATTACGGAAATGGATCACCACAAAACTCTCGTCCAGTGAGGGAATGCCTTTCGCGGCAAACGGATTGGACGTATCCACCGTTGGCACGCGCTGGAAGTTAATGTGCGTACGGGAAAACTGCGGCGTAATAAAATTGATGTAATCCTCCATCGAACGCACGACAGAATCCATTACCGCTTCCCGCGAATGCCCGCGCTCGCTGGTATCGCGGACAAGTTTTTGAATCCATTCCAGATTGACGATCGGCACCACGCCCACCAGCAAATCCACATGACGCGCGACATCGTTTTGCGGCGTTACCACGCCGCCGTGCAGACCTTCATAAAACAGCACATCGGTCGGCTCCGGCAGCGGTTGCCACGGCGTAAACGTGCCTGGTACCTGGTTCCAGGGAACGGCTTCATCGTAGGTATGCAGGTATTTGCGCGCCTGGCCTTTGCCGGTTTGGCCATATTCGATAAACGTCTGTTCCAGCAGGCCAAAATCATTGGCTTCCGGGCCAAAATAGCTGATATGCCGCCCAAGATCGCGGGCCTTACGGATAGCCATATCCATTTCCGGGCGGGTATAGCGATGGAAGCTGTCCCCTTCCACTTCTGCCGCGTGCATATTGAGCTGGGCGAAGATCTTACGAAAGGCGAGGCTGGTGGTGGTGGTTCCCGCGCCGCTGGAGCCTGTAACGGCGATAACCGGATGTTTGGCGGACATAGCAACTCCCTGAATAAACGATTATTTCAGTATAGCCAGCCGCCATGTACCTGTTCAGTCGTGGAACTGCCCGCGCGGCATGATATTGACCGTCTCGTGCAGTTCCGACCACACCAGTACGGCTTCGCCGCGTTGCAGCTGCCGTTTAACGTCGGCGACCTTTTGCTCAAGTGAACGCTCATGTTCACCATAATCAGTGCCTTCGCGCAAGACAAAGCTCTCAATCAGATTGTCCAGCGTCTGCGCATCAATCTCTTGCCAGGGAATAATCATCGTCTTTCCAGGTAAGCGGATAACCAATCCGGAATGCGTTTTTCCAGCCACATTTCCGGGTGGCGCAAGGTTCCGCCAACAAACCCGACATGGCCGCCGTGTTCCGTCAGTTGGTATTCAATATTCGCCGGCAAATGTCCGGCATCCGGGATCACATTGTGATCCATAAACGGGTCATCTTTCGCGTGGATAATCAGCGTCGGTTTACGAATATCCGGCAAAACCGGCATCGCGCTACAGCGGCGATAGTAATCCAGCGCGTCGGCAAAACCGTGGATTTTCGCGGTGATCAGATCGTCGAACTCGCGAATACGGCGCAGCTTACGCAGCGCCGGCAAGGTGGTTGGCAGCGAACCAGGATAAGCGCGTAATTTGCGCGCGGCGTTCGCTTTCAGCAAATTCAACAAATAGCGCTGATAAACACGGGAAAATCCCTTATCCATATGATAACTACAGGCTTCCAGCACCAACGGAGCAGAGACAATCACCGCTGCATCGACGGGCAAGTCGTCATCGGCTTTTGCCAGCAAACAACCGAGCATGTTCCCGCCGAGCGAATAACCCACCGCTGCGGTTGGCGCGGGTCCGAATTCCTGATGTAACCAGTGCAGGAACCAGGTGCCATCTTCGGTTTCGCCCGAGTGATAAATCCGGTTCAGACGATTCGGGATGCCGCTACAGCCGCGAAAATGCATGACCACGCCAAGCCAGCCGCGCTGTTTCGCCGCATGCACCAGTCCATGCGCATATGGGCTGTGCAGGCTGCCCTCCAGTCCATGGAAAACCACCAGCCGCGGTTTATGTTTCGCCTGATTCGGCTCTTCGCTCCATGCCAAATCAACAAAGTCACCATCCGGCAGCTCAAGGCGCTGCCACCAGGGTTCAAACTGGAGGCGTCGACGTAAAATGCGTGGCAGCATCGTTTGTAGATGCGGATTACGCGCACCTGGCATTGGATGAAAGTTAAGCGAGTCTCCCTGATTTTCAAGGAAATTTGCAGGTGTAATATCTGCCATCTTGTCAATAAACGTAAGTAAATAGACGATTATTATACTTGTTAATAAATGGGCTGTTTAATACTTTGCTGCTGTTGTACCGTATATGCCTTTGCAGTCGGCCCGATAACTTTCTAAGAAATCTATTACTTTCATTGGATTACTGCCGTCTGCTTTTAAATCATTGAGGATGTATTAGATGACAGACAATACCTCGCGTGACCTTGCAGCGTCACCGTCCCTGGGCCAAACCATCAACGACTTACCCGGTAGTAAAGATTTAACGCCAGCCGAACAGACGCAAATCCAAAATATTGTCGACGAGATTAATATTAACGACCCGGTGTTTTCGCTCTCTTTTGGCGCGAAAACTATGAATAGCATTTCGCAATTCTCTGATTCGCTGATGCAAGAAGTTCGCGCAAAAGACGCGGGTGTTATCGGTGCGCAACTGACTGACTTACTGATGAAAATCAAACAGGTAGATATCAGTCACTTTGAGCAGAAACCGGGCTTTCTTGCCTCGCTTCCGCTGCTGGGTTCGCTGTTTAATCGTATTGAGCGCACCATGCTGGAGTATCAGACGCTGGCGAAGCAAGTCGATACCATCACCGAAAAACTCAATCAGGCAATGGTGGATCTGCTGCGAAATATCTCTGTACTGGAGATCCTCTTTGAACGTAACCGCGATGTTTTCCAACAAATCACGCTGCATATCATTGCCGGTAAGCAAAAGCTTGAGGAGATAAAGCGGAATGAAGTGCCCGCATTACAAGCTCAGGCGTCTGATCCAATGAACGCACAGCGTTTGCGCGACCTGATGGAGGGTATCCAGCGTTTTGAACGTCGTCTGCATGACTTAATGCTGTCGCGCACCATTGCTATGCAGAGCGCCCCGCAAATTCGTCTGATGCAAAGTAACAGCCAATCGCTGGCGGAAAAGATCCAGAGCAGCATCCTCTCCACCATTCCTGTCTGGAAGAGCCAAATAGCGCTGTCGATGTCGCTACAGACTCAGCGTCAGGCAGCGAAACTGCAAAAAGACGTTGCTGATACCACCAATGACCTGCTTCGTCGTAATGCGGAAATGTTGCAAACCGGCACCCTGGAAACGGCGCGAGAAGTTGAACGCTCTATTGTCGATATCGAGACTTTGCGCGACGTACAGTCACGCCTGCTGAACACCCTTGAAGAGTCAGTGAAAATTGCCTCTGATGCGCGCCAACGTCGTGCAGAAGTAGAAAAAGAGCTGGTTACGATGGAAAACGAAATGCGCACTCGCCTGGCTGACATTGCCAGCAGCAAGGCTGCACAGCCGTAAGAGAAACGGAATAAGTTATGTTACAGAAATTACTCCTCCCCTTTGATCACATACGTGACAGCCGATGGATGCGCGTTTTTTTCCATTTGTTCATTTTCATTCTGGCAATGATGTTTCCCTCCTTCTTTAGTGCCATACCTACAGACGTCCAGCCCACGTTGCTGGAGAACGCACAGTGGAAAGGTGCATTAAGTACGCTGTACTGGTTTGCGTTCATCATCTTATGCAGGGGGCTTATTTACGATCGCTCCTCACTGGTTATGGGCATCATCGCTGGAACAATATGGTTATTTTTTGGTGATGCGGCAGCCATGCCTTTCTGGGCGGCAATAACAACGCTGGTTTTTCATTTTTGCCGAAGCCGACACAGTCTCATGAATGTTCATGGGTGGTATCTTTTCGTCGGCGTACTTATGTTTATGGCCTACCAAAAACTTTTTGTTTTCAACGTACCTCCCCTTTTCCTGATCCTGTATGGCCTGATGTTCGTTTCCCTCTTTTTAATAAAAAAATATGCGCAGTACATTGAAGTGCGTAACCAGCAGCGGCTCAAAATCAAACAAGCCCAGGTTAAGTTTGAAGAGCAGCGCGAGCAGGAAGTAAAAAGTGCGTTGAGTAGGCAGATTTCTCGTCTGGAAGGCATCGGTCATCTACCTGTCGCATTAAAAAAAGAGCTGAACGTCATTACTAACACCGCGCGGTTAATTGAACTTTGTATGCAGAGAGATGAACGGGATGAACAGCCAGGACGGTTATTTCTTGAGCGTTATTTACCGATGGTTGAAACGATTGTTACTAAAGGGCTCTCACTCTCCAACCAATTGAAAGAAGATCAGCAGCAACAGTCGCTTAACGAGCAACTGGAGGCGTTAAGAACGTTAGGTCTTGCCTTTCAGGAGAAGCACCAGGAGCTGTTAATAAACGATCAAACTGATTTAAAAACAGAACTCTCCACACTGGATAAAATGCTAAAAACCGACGGTTACCGCAAGTGACCCTCGTGTGGCGCCCGCACTTTTGCGGGTGCCGATAGCGTTACCCATCCGCCAACAAATTCCGCGAAAACAGATGTATGTCGACGCCAGGTTTGCGCCGCCATAAACGCGCTTTACGCGCGCCGGTCGCCACGCTTTCTCCGGTCTCTTCAAACATGCCGGAGGCTTCAAAGCGGCGAATCAAACTTTTACGCTGAATCGGCTGACCAAGGATTATCTCCGTCGCTTCCTGCAATTGCGCCTGGGTAAAGCTCTCTGGCAAACAGTAAACCGGCAGTAACGAATACATGGTTTTCTGCCGCAGCCGGTGCAGCGCCGCCTGAATAATTGCCCGATGATCAAAAGCCAGCTCAATGGTATCTAGCTCACTCACCGGCACCCATTTCGCATCGCTAACGCTTGCGATATGCGGCGCGCAGGAGACCCACGAAATCAGCGCAAACCAGGCGATGGTCAGGCTCCAGCCACGCGGATCGCGCTGCGGCCCGGAAAAGGTATCCAGCTGTTCCAGCCACGATGGGGAAACGCCGGTTTTTTCCGTCAGTTTGCGCAGCGCCGTGGCGCGCGTGGAATCATCCTGCGCCATATCGATAAATCCGCCGGGTAATCCCCAGCGCCCTTGCTGCGGCTGGCTGGCTCGCTGAACCAATAACACGCAAAGCACCTGCTGATGCAGCGTAAACAGCACGCTATCCACCGTCACCAGCGGTGAGGGGAAACGGCTGGCATCATACGTTTTCAGATACTCTGCTTCACTGATCATCGCTTACTCGCTCCTTTTTACACGCCACAAGTTTATCAGCCTGCCCTGGTGCGGCAAGTTAACTTTTATCTGATTAATTTTCAAAGAGTTAACTATTTAATTTATGAATACATAAAAAAACGCTTGCCTAATAAGTGTCTTATAGACAATATTAAAAGTGTCCAAAGGACATTAATCATTGCGTCGAGGTGAAAGATGGCGAGCAGAATCGAATTATTCATTGATAACGAACAGGTTGCACTGAGCCATGGCGTTTTTCCGGACGGAGCTGTCTGGCTCAAAGTGACCGGTAAACTTCCTTCATTCGGCCAACAGATGCGGGTGCGTGTTGCGGCGATGCGCGATATGAACGACTTTATGCTGCTGGCACAATTGGTCGACGCCGTTCGTCACGCCGCCGATATCACAGTGAGCCATCTGGAGCTGGCGTGGTTGCCGTGGGCGCGTCAGGACAGGCATATGGTGCCCGGCGACAGTTTCGCGCTGAAAGTGTTCGCCAACTTCCTCAACACACTCAATTTCAACAAAGTTTTTGTAATCGACCCGCACAGCGACGCCGCTGCCGCAGCCATCACTAACTGCGTAGCCATTGCGCAGGAAAGCTGCTTAATGCAGAGCGAAACCCTGCGTCGCGCCATTAGCAAAGGCGAGCTGATGCTGGTCGCGCCGGATGCCGGTGCGCTGAAGAAAATCCATAACGTGGCAAAAGCCAGTGGCGCGCAAGAGTACGCCATCCTCACGAAAGAGCGTGATGTCGCCACCGGAAACCTGACCGGCTTTGCGTTGGTGGCTGGTGATGTGGCGGGAAAAGATGTGCTGATTGTTGACGACCTTTGCGATGCAGGCGGCACATTTATTGGTTCAGCCCAGGTGCTGCGCGATGCCGGTGCCCGCAGTGTTAGCCTGTATGTCACGCACGGTGTCTTTTCCAAAGGGGTTGAGAACCTGCTCAATAACGGTATCGACGCGATTTACACCACCACATCCTTCACCTCGCCTACGCTTGCGGATCCGCGAGTTGAACTGATCGACATTGACGCTATTTTTCGCGCCTGAGGGAGACAACATCATGAATATCAATCCGATTCTGGCTATCGACGGTTACAAAGTTTCACACCGCGTGCAGTACCCGCTGGGGACAACGCAGGTTTACTCCAATTTCACGCCGCGCAGCGACCGCTTTTTCCAGTCGCCGGTAGCCGACGGCAAGCTGGTGTTCTTCGGTCTGCAGGGTTTCCTGAAGTGGTTTATGGTCGATCTTTTCAACGACGGCTTTTTTGCCCGCCCGGAAGAGGAAGTCGTTAACGAATACAAGCAGGTGATGGATAACTATCTCGGCAGGGACGCCGTGGCGGTCGATCACATTCGCGCGCTGCACCGTTTGGGCTATCTGCCGCTGCACATTAAATCGCTGGATGAAGGCAGCAAAGTGCCGATGAAAGTGCCGGTTCTGACCATTACCAATACCCAGGATGAGTTTTTCTGGCTGGTGAACTACCTGGAAACGGTGCTTTCCGCCGAGCTATGGAAAGCCTCCACCAATGCCACCATTGCGCACCACTACCGGAAAATTTGCGAACAATGGGCGGCAAAGACCTGCACGGATTTGTCGCACCTCGATTTCCAGTGCCACGACTTCTCGTTTCGCGGCATGGCTGGCCTGCACGATACGGCGCAGGCGGGCGCGGGGCATTTACTGAGTTTTAAAGGCACCGACAGCATTCCCTCACTGCTGTATGCCCGCGATCACTATACCGGTGGAGAAGCGTATTTTATTGGCGCCAGCATTCCGGCGACCGAGCACAGCGTGATGTGCATGGGAGAACACGACCACGAAATCGAAACGTTCCGCCGTCTGATTGCCGACCTCTACCCGCAGGGATTTGTTTCTATCGTCTCCGATACCTGGGACTACTGGCGCGTATTGACGGAATATACCCGCGAACTGAAACAGATCATTCTGGGCCGTGACGGGCGCGTGGTGTTCCGTCCGGACAGCGGTGATCCGGTAGAGATCCTTTGTGGTACAGGCGCGGATGATGACACGCGGGCAGAACGTAGCCCGGAGGAGAAAGGCTCGGTCGAAGTGCTGTGGGAAATCTTTGGCGGCACGGTCAATGAGAAGGGCTACAAAGTGCTGGATCCGCATGTCGGCCTGATTTACGGCGACTCCATTACCCTGGCGCGCGCCAATGAGATCCTGCGCCGTCTGGAAGCCAAAGGCTTCGCCAGCTCTAACGTGGTGTTCGGCGTCGGCTCATTTACCTATCAGTACAACACCCGTGACACCTTTGGTTTTGCGATGAAAGCGACCTGGGGCGCGGTCAACGGTGAAGGACGGATGATCTTCAAAGAGCCGAAAACCGATAACGGCCTGAAACGCTCGGCGCGCGGGTTATTGCGCGTGGATCGCGATGCGCAAGGCGAACTGCAACTGCACGATGAGCAGAGCTGGGAGCAGGAAAAAGGCGGGGAGCTGAAAACCCGCTTCCTCGACGGCAAGCTCTACCAGACCGAACATTTTGAACAGATTCGCCAGCGCCTGGCGAACCAGCATTAATCCTCAGCTGGCGGTACGCTCGTACCGCCAGCGCCATAAACCTTTCTTTCGATGTCGAAATTGACGCACATCACAATTACTTTCCTTTGATTATTACTCTCAGGCTAATGATTTAGCCGCCTCCTTAATTGATGGCTTTCGCATCACGGCGCACACTGAGTTCAGTGTTAAGCAAGTCAAAATGATGAGCTGAATCAGGAGGTTAATAATGTTATCTGGGCAAACGCCAGCACAGGTATGGAACACGCGGCGCAGCGAGAAACAGCGCCGCCTGGCGTCCATTCCCGTGCAGGGCAAGGTACTGCCGACCGGCGACCTTGTCGCCATGCTGGAAAAGCTGATTGCACCGGGCGACCGTGTGGTGCTGGAAGGGAACAACCAAAAACAGGCGGATTTCCTCTCGCGAACACTTGCCGAAGTCAATCCGCAGAAAGTCCACGACCTGCATATGATTATGCCGAGCGTCGGGCGCAGCGAACATCTGGATATTTTTGAAAAGGGCATTGCCCGCAAGCTGGATTTCTCCTTCTCCGGCACCCAGAGTCTGCGCATCTCGCAACTGCTGGAAGATGGCCTGCTGGAAATCGGCGCGATCCATACTTACATCGAACTTTACTCCCGCCTGTACGTTGACCTGTGTCCGAATGTGGCGCTGATTGCCGGTTATAAAGCGGACCGCAAAGGTAACCTTTACACCGGCCCAAGTACGGAAGATACCCCGGCGCTGGTGGAAGCCGCCGCCTTCCGCGACGGCATCGTTATCGCCCAGGTCAATGAGTTGGTAGATGACGAATGTGACCTGCCGCGTGTTGATATCCCCGGTTCCTGGATCGACTACGTAGTGGTCGCCGACAAACCGTTCTTTATCGAGCCGCTGTTTACCCGCGACCCGCGCCTCATCAAGCAAGAACACATTCTGATGGCGATGATGGCGATCAAAGGCATCTACGCCGAGCATCAGGTGCAGTCGCTCAACCACGGTATCGGCTTTAACACCGCGGCGATTGAATTGCTGCTGCCGACCTACGGTGAGCAGCTCGGCCTGAAAGGCAAAATCTGCAAACACTGGACGCTGAACCCGCACCCGACGCTGATCCCGGCGATTGAAAGCGGCTGGGTGGAAAGTGTGCACTGCTTCGGCGGCGAGTTGGGGATGGAAGAGTACATCCGTGCCCGCCCGGACGTGTTCTTCACCGGTTCCGACGGCTCCATGCGTTCCAACCGCGCGTTCTGCCAGTTAGCAGGTCAGTACGCGGTCGATATGTTTATCGGCTCGACGTTACAAGTCGATGGCCTGGCAAACTCCTCGACCGTGACGCGCGGTCGTCTCTCGGGCTTTGGTGGTGCGCCAAATATGGGCCATGACCCGCACGGTCGCCGCCACGCAACACCGGCCTGGCTGAACATGATCACCGAACCTGACCCGATGCAGCGCGGTAAAAAACTGGTAGTGCAGATGGTGGAAACTTTCCAGGCCGGTGCGAAACCCACCTTTGTGGAAAAACTCGACGCCGTGGACGTGGCGAAAACCTCCGGCATGCCGCTGGCTCCGGTGATGATTTATGGCGATGACGTGACGCACGTGCTGACCGAAGAGGGGATTGCTTACCTCTATCGCGCTGAAAGCCTTGAAGAGCGCCGGGCGATGGTCGCGGCGGTGGCGGGGATCACCGATATCGGTCTGGGCGTTGACGCCAAACGTGTCGCCCAGCTTCGCCAGAGCGGCAAAGTGGTCTACCCGGAAGATATGGGCATTCGCCGCACAGACGCCACCCGTTCACTGCTGGCTGCCAGCAGCGTAGCGGATCTGGTGGAGTGGTCCGGCGGGCTGTACAACCCACCTGCGAAATTCCGGAGCTGGTAATGAAACTTCTGCCACGGATTGACGCTGAAGGCGGTGCCGAATGGTTGGCGCGAACCGCCACACTGTGTCTGATTGACGAAGCACGATTAAGCCCGAAGCCCGGTCTGGTGGACAGCCGGGGGAACGGCGCGCATCACGATTTAACGCTCGAACTGATGGAGCGTTCCGCGCATAGCCTGACCCCCACGTTTCAGGCGCTGGCGCAACAAAGCTGGCGGCGGCCAGCGGATGTGGCGCTCAGACAAACCATTGGGCGATTAGGTCGGGAAGGTGAGCAGCAGATGATGGCGGCCACCGGTGGCGTGAATACCCATCGCGGCGCGATCTGGGCATTGGGGCTGCTGGTGAGCGCGGTCGCCATGTCGGGCGGTAGCGCACCGGCACAGGCGATTGCCGCCACGGCCGCGAAGCTGGCGCAACTGCCGGATGACGCAGCGCCGAAGCTCTTCAGTAAAGGGCTGCGCGCCACGCACCGTTACCGGGTGCCGGGCGCACGTGAGGAGGCGCAACAAGGCTTTCCGCACATCATCAAGCTGGCGCTACCACAGTTGCAGCACAGCCGCCAGCGCGGCAGCAACGAAGCGCAGGCCAGGCTTGATGCGCTGATGGCCATCATGACCTCGCTCAGCGATACCTGCGTGCTTTCCCGCGCGGGTCTGGAGGGGCTGGATGCGATGCGCCAGGGGGCGAGTGCGGTGCTGCAAGCCGGGGGCGTTGCGTCGAAGGCCGGTCAGCAAGCGTTAGCCGAACTGGATGCGCGGATGCTGGCGCTGAACGCGTCGCCGGGCGGCGCGGCAGATTTACTCGCGGCGACACTGTTTCTCGATCGCATGACCACGCCTTATTTAGCGAATTAAGAGGAAGTTATGGAACACATTACGATAACCGTGCCTGCTGGCCGCGCAATACGCGGTAAAGCGCTGGCGGGCGTTGTGGGCTCCGGGGATATGGAGGTGTTATTCACCGCCGACCAGGGGCAAACACTGACAATTGAGATCACCACCTCCGTGGATAACAGCCGTGGACGCTGGGAAGCGTTGTTCAACCGTCTCGGTCTGGTAAGCACGCTGCCTGCGGGCCAGCTTGTGATCCACGATTTCGGCGCGACGCCCGGTGTGGCGCGCATCCGTATCGAACAGGTATTCGAAGAGGTGAGCTATGCGTGACGATCGCAGTTTTATCGAACTCAAAGCGCGCCAGCGCGCACAGGCACTGCTCGATGACGGCAGCTACCGCGAATTGCTGGATCCGTTTGAAGGCATTATTTCGCCATGGTTAGGCCCGCAGGGCATTGTGCCGCAGGCCGATGACGGCATGGTGGTCGCCAAAGGCACCATCAACGGTCAGCCGGCGGTTGTGGTGGCGATTGAAGGCGCGTTCCAGGGCGGCAGCATGGGCGAAGTTTCCGGCGCGAAAATGGCGGCGGCACTTGAGCTGGCGGCGGAAGATAACCGTAACGGCATCCCGACTCAGGCGGTGCTGTGCCTCGAAACCGGCGGCGTGCGCTTGCAGGAAGCCAACCTTGGGTTGGCGGCGATTGCCGATATTCACGCGGCGATTGTTGACCTGCGCCGTTACACGCCGGTTATCGGCATCGTTGCCGGTACGGTTGGCTGCTTCGGCGGGATGTCTATCGCCGCTGCGCTCTGTAGCTACCTGATTGTGACGCGCGAAGCCCGTCTTGGTCTGAACGGCCCGCAGGTTATCGAACAGGAAGCCGGGATTGAAGAGTACGACTCCCGCGACCGTCCGTTTATCTGGAGCATGACCGGCGGCGAAGTGCGTTATCGCAGCGGGCTGGTGGATGCGCTGGTCGGCGATGGCATCCATGCGGTGAAACAGGCGATGAATGAGGCGATTGCCAAAGGCGTACCGGCCAAACATCGCACCGATAACTACGACGATTATCTGCAACGTCTGACCCACTTCGACACCCGCAAACAAGCGGATGCCGAACAGATCAGCGCGTTGTTTGCCGGGGAGGGGAAAGCATGAGTACGACAGTAAGCCGCGGCGCGTTATGGCTGGAAAAACTGGCGCCGAATGCAACACGTCTGAGCGGGCTGTGCCCGTCTGTGCAGGCAGCCGATGGCAAGGTTAATGGCGAAGCGGTGCGTTTCATTGCCGTGGTGCCGGATGCCAACAACCATTATCCGCGTGCGGCAAAAGGTGAAGTCGGTCTGCTGGAGGGCTGGACGCTGGCGAAAGTGGTGAGCGAAACCGTTGCTGCCGATGCCAACAACAGCGTGAAGCGCCCAATCATTGCGGTGATTGATGTGCCAAGCCAGGCCTATGGTCGTCGTGAAGAAGCCTTTGGTATTCACCAGGCGCTAGCCGGTGCGGCTGCGGCTTACGCCAATGCGCGGCTGGCTGGGCATCCGGTGATTGGTTTGATCGTCGGTAAAGCGATGTCCGGGGCGTTTCTGGCCCACGGTTACCAGGCGAACCGCCTGATCGCCTTTAACGATGCCGGTGTGCTGATCCACGCCATGGGCAAAGAGTCGGCGGCGCGCATTACCTTGCGTACCGTGGAAGCGCTGGAAAAACTGGCGGCCACCATTCCGCCGATGGCTTATGACATCAGTAACTACGCGACACTGGGGCTGCTTGCCGATCTGCTGAACATCAGCAACCCGGACGCGCCGTCAGACGCCGACCTGGCGCAGGTGCAGAGCACCTTACACCAGGCCATCAACGACGCTCGTCAGGACACCACGTTGAAAAACCGTCTGGGTGCCGACAACCGCCGCAGCTCCGCTCTTGTGCGCGAACGCATGAAAGCGAGCTGGTAAGTAAAAAGAAACCTGCCAGATAGCAACGCATGGGCGCGCACGCCGCGCTCATGCGCTACTGAAAATAATAACCATCGCGCTAGTGCTATTTCTTTTTCTTTTAAAGGCTTACAGGTGATTTATGACTTACGTAATTGTTCATGCCCTCGCACCGATATTCGTCATCATGTTGCTGGGTTTCTGGGCGGGAAAGGCCAAAATGGTCGACAACAAAAACGTTTCCTTGCTGAATATCTTTGTAATGGATTTTGCTCTGCCCGCTGCGCTGTTTAGCGCTACTGTGCAGACGCCGTGGACCGGGATCATCGCGCAGTCACCGCTGATTCTGGTGCTGACCCTCTCCATGTGGATTACCTATGCCGCCATCTATTTTCTGGCGACCTCGGTTTTCAAAAAATCGCCGCAGGATGCCGCCGTACTGACGCTGACTGTCGCGCTGCCGAACTACGCCGCGCTCGGCCTGCCAATTCTGGGCAGCGTGCTGGGTGAAGGTTCGTCGACATCGCTCTCCGTTGCAGTTTCCATCGCCTGTGGTTCCGTGCTGATGACGCCGTTCTGCTTACTGATCCTTGAGCGTGAAAAAGCGCGAGCCGCGGGTGACAACACCGGTTCTACGCTGGCCATGCTGCCGGTACTGATGTGGCGCTCGGTGAAAAAACCGATTGTCTGGGGGCCGCTGCTGGGCGTGGTGCTCTCCGCTATCGGTATCAAAATGCCGGAACTGGTACTGGCATCCATCAAACCGCTTGGTCTCGCTGCGACGGCTGCGGCGCTGTTCCTGACCGGTGTGATCCTCTCGGCGAGAAAACTGGCGATTAACACCATGGTTATTTCTGCCACCATCACCAAACTGCTGATCCAACCAGCGATTGCGTGGGGGATTGTGCTGGTGTTGGGTCTGCACGGTTCGGTGGCAATCACCGCTATCCTGATGATTGCCCTGGCGGCAGGTTTCTTCGGTGTGGTATTTGGTAACCGCTTTGGCGTGCAATCGCCGGATGCAGAAGCCGTGCTGCTGTTGAGCTCTGTGCTCTGTATCCTGTCGCTGCCGCTGTTTATCTCGCTGACTTCAGGAATGTAATCATGACCGCAACATTACGCCCGCACGATCTGCTCTGGCTTCGCGCACAAGATGCGCTGGAAGGGGTAACCGAACCCTGGGTCGCAGAGATCTGGCACGCCGGTTTACCGGTGGTGGTGCGGCGTGATGTTGCCCAAAACGGACGCATCCCCGTTGGCGTACGCGGCCTGCGCCGCGACCAGCGCGCGGCGGGGTGGGTAAAGCCTGAACAGGTTATCCGTGTGGCCTCACCCGAACAACTGGTCGCACCGCAAGAACTGCCGCGTTCGCCGTTTATCTCCCAGCCGCCGGTACAACTGGCGCTGCAACTGGCGCAGTTTAGCTGGCCGTGGACGTGGGGAGTGACCGGCAGCAGCGGTTATGCGCTGGCGACCGGCATTCCGGTTATCCATGCGACCAGCGATCTCGACTTGCTGATCCGCGCGCCGGAACCGCTCTCCACCCGCGATCTGGCCCGCTGGCAACAGCAGCTTAGCGGCGGGCTTTGCCGGGCGGATACCCAGGTGGAAACGCCGAACGGCGGCTTTGCCTTAGCCGAGTGGCTGCGTGACGGGCGGGTGATGCTGAAAACCAACCACGGGCCGCGTATGGTGAGCGATCCGTGGCAAAGGGAGGATTCATGAAAATCATCTTTACTTTTCCGGGGCAGGGGACACAACGCCCGGGAATGTTACAAGCGCTTCCCGGCAGTGAAATGGACCAGGCCCGTGACCTGCTGGGCGCGGAAATCGACACCCTCGATACCGCCGAATCGCTAAAGCATACCCGCGCGGTACAACTGGCGCTGCTGATTGCCGGTGTCGCCTGGGCGCGCGAATTACAGCGGCGGGGCGTGCAAGCGGATATCACCAGCGGCCTGTCAATTGGCGCTTATCCGGCGGCGGTCGTGGCCGGCGCGCTCGATTTTCAGGATGCGCTGCGCCTGGTGGCCTTGCGTGGTGATTTGATGGAACAGGCGTATCCGCACGGTTACGGGCTGACGGCGATCATGGGGCTGACGTTGCCCACGGTGGAAACGCTGATCGAAGGCAGCGGAGCCTATATCGCTAATCTCAATGCCGAAACGCAGATTGTTATTGCCGGCAGCGATGAGGCGATGGCGCAGGTAGCGCAACAGGCATTAGCAAAAGGAGCCAGCAAGGCGCAGCGCCTCGCGGTCAGCGTACCTTCCCACTGTGCATTGCTGGAAAAACCCGCCGAAAAACTGGCGCAGGCGTTTGCAGATGTGACGCTCCGCCGCCCGCAGTGCGCTTATTTAAGCGGTAGCACCGGGCGCGTGTTGTGGCAGCCGGAGAAAATCGCTGACGATCTGGCGTGGAATATGGCGCGCACCGTGCGTTGGCAGGAGGCGGTCGTTGCCGCTAATGAACGTGACGCGCGGCTGGCAATTGAAATGCCGCCGGGCGGTATTCTGACTTGCCTGACCCGGCAAGCCACGTGGAACGGCGAAAGCATTTCGCTGGAGCGCAGCGGTGTGGATGTGGCGGTACATCTGGCGAATCGCCTCAGGATGCAGGCGTAATGTTTTCTTGCAGGCTGCGGGCGTACATGCGGCCTTCCGCCGCCAGCGCCAGCAAGTTGGGATCGCGCTCGCGATTGCGGGAAAAGACAATGGCGATCAACTGCTGCATTTGATACGGCTCGGCGAGGCGCAACATTTGCACTGATCCTTCGTAGACTTTCTTCATTCTTCCCGGTATCAGCGTAAAGCCGACGCCCGCCTGCACCAGGCTCAGCATAGAGAAGATGTCATTGACGCGGGTGACAATTTCCGGCTCAAAACCGGCAATATGAAACGCTTCCTGAAAACCGGCATAGGTGGCGAAGCCTTCGGCCAGCGAGACAAATTTTTGCGTGCGGTAGTCGCGCAGATCGGCCAGCGTATCGGTTTCAAGCGTGGCGCTCGCTGGTGCGGCAAGGAAGATGTCGTCATGAAACAGCGGCAGAACTTCGAGGTTGTTGCGGTCGATTTCGCTTTCTGAAATGGAGATCAAAATCGCGTCGAGCCTGCCTTCCTCAAGCATCTGCAACAGCGCTTCGTTCGAGCCCATCGTCAGATCCATCTCCAGATCCGGACGCCGCAATTTCATTCCCATTATCAGCCGCGGTACGGTTTCCTGCGTCAGGGAGTAGAGCGTGCCAACGCGCAACCGCCCCTGCCCAACGCCGGCAGTTTTACGCGCCTCATCCAGCCCACGCTCCATTAACTGCGTCACTTCCTGGCAATACTCCAACAACGTCCACGCGGCAGGCAGCGGGATCAGGTTACGGCCTTTATGGGCAAACAGCGGACAACGGACATTTTCTTCCAGCGTGTGCAGCGCACGGTGCACGCTCACGCCGCTGAGATTGAGCGCTTCGGCGGCACGCGCAATATTGCCTTTTTCCATAAAGGTCATGAAGATGCCCAGCTTGCGAAACGTAATGTCGTTGGTGATATCCAGATTCATAAGCTCTCCCGCCGCCGTTGTTGCGTGTTACTCCCCTTGCAACATGGCTTCCAGTTGCTCGTGCGCTTCCAGCCAGGCCATCTCGCACGCTTCGAGACCCGATTTTGCCGCCGCCTGCTGTTGCAGACAGGTGGTGAGCTCTGCTTTACGGCTTTGATCGTAAAGCCCGCTATCACCGAGTTTCTCTTCGGCCTGAGCAAGCTGAGCGTTGAGTTTTTCCATCTCTTTTTCCAGCCGGGCAATCTCTTTTCGCAGCGGCTGAGTTTGCGTGCGCAGCTCGGCTTCCCGGCGCTTCTGATCTTTGCGCGCCTGAGCGCTGTTGGCGCTCTCTTTTACCGTATCCGCAGGCTGGCTCTCCTGTTTTTGCACGTCGCTCAGCCACTGCTGATAATCTTCCAGATCGCCTTCGAACGGCTCTACTTTGCCGTCGTGCACCAGGTAGAGATCGTCTGTGGTTGAGCGAATCAGGTGGCGGTCATGCGACACGACCACTAACGCGCCTTCAAACTCAATCAGCGCTTCGGTCAGTGCCTGGCGCATATCGAGATCGAGGTGGTTGGTCGGTTCATCGAGCAGCAGCAGGTTTGGACGCTGCCAGACGATCAATGCCAGCACCAGACGCGCTTTTTCCCCGCCGGAGAAGCGTTCGGTTATTTCCGTGACTTTATCGCCCTGGAAACCAAAGCCGCCCAGGTAATCGCGCAGTTTCTGCTCCAGCTCCTGCGGTGCGAGGCGCGCCAGGTGCTGCAACGGCGATTCGTCAGCGCGTAAAAATTCCAGTTGATGCTGGGCGAAGTAACCGAGCTTAATACCTTTCGCCAGCCCGATTTCACCGCTCTGCGCCGCCAGTTCACCGGCCAGCAGTTTGATAAGCGTGGATTTACCCGCGCCGTTACGCCCCAGCAGGCCAATGCGCGAACCCGGCACCAGGTTGAGCTTAATGGCGTTCAGAATGGTGCGATCGCCGTAACCGGCGCTCACTTTTTCCATCTTTAATAGCGGGTTAGGCAGACTTTCCGGCGGGCGGAAACTGAAGTGGAACGGGTTATCAACATGCGCCGGGGCAATCAGCTCCATACGCTCAAGCATTTTGATACGGCTTTGCGCCTGCTTCGCCTTGCTGGCTTTTGCTTTGAAGCGGTCGATAAAACTTTGCAGATGGGCAACGCGCTGCTGCTGGCTTTCGTAAGTGGCCTGCTGCTGAGCAAGGCGTGTGGCGCGCTGGCGCTCAAACGAGCTGTAGTTGCCGGTATATTCGAACAGGCTTTGCTGCTCAATATGCAGAATTTTGTCCACCACCGGATCGAGAAAATCACGGTCGTGGGAAATCAGAATCAGCGTCCCTTGGTAGCTTTTCAGCCATTTTTCCAGCCAGATCACCGCATCGAGATCGAGGTGGTTGGTCGGTTCATCAAGCAGCAGTAAGTCGGAGCGGCAAATCAGCGCCTGCGCGAGGTTTAAACGCATACGCCAGCCACCGGAGAAGTCGCTTACCGGGCGCTCCAGTTGCTCGTTGCTGAAACCCAGACCGTGCAGCAGACTGGACGCGCGCGCGCGAATGGTCCACGCGTCGATGGCGTCCAGTTTGCCGTGCACGGTGGCGATGGCGTGACCATCGTTACGTTCGTTGGCGGCGTTCAGTTCGGCTTCAAGCTGGCGGTATTCGCGATCGCCATCGATTACATAGTCTATAGCCGCTTCATTCAGCGCTGGCGTTTCCTGGTTCACCCATGCCAGTTGCCAGGTGCCGGGAAACGTGAAGCTGCCTCCGTCGGCACCGATCTCGTTTTTCAATAGCGACAGCAGCGTTGATTTGCCGCAGCCGTTTTTACCCACCAGGCCTACTTTCTGGCCCGGGTTAATGGTGGCTGTGGCGTTATCCAGCAGGACACGCACGCCGCGACGAATTTGTAACGAGGAGAAAACAATCATAAGGCGCCGTATGTTCAGACTATGTTAATTTGTCATTATGATAATGTAAGAGTGCGGCCAAAAGACGCACCGGGGCCGCAATGGTAGCCCAAAATGAAGATGATAGACAAAATCATTCTGGCAGCGCCCACAGGCCGCTCGCCAGAGTTTGACACCCGGGAGGGGAATGATGTCGCAGACAGCGAAAGTGTTGCTGCTGTATGCCCATCCGGAATCACAGGACTCGGTGGCTAACCGGGTTTTGCTTAAGCCGGCAACGCAGCTGCAAAATGTCACGGTGCACGATCTTTATGCCCGTTACCCTGACTTTTTTATCGATATTCCTTATGAACAGGCGTTGCTGCGTGAGCATGACGTCATTGTGTTTCAACATCCGTTATATACCTACAGTTGCCCGGCGCTGCTCAAAGAGTGGCTTGATCGTGTGTTAAGCCGTGGCTTTGCCAGCGGCATTGGCGGGAACCAACTCGCGGGAAAGTATTGGCGTAGCGTGGTCACCACCGGGGAACCGGAGGCCGCGTATCGCCACGATGGGCTTAACCGCTACTCCATGAATGATATTTTGCGCCCGTTTGAGCTGACTGCCGCCATGTGCCGCATGCACTGGTTAAGCCCGATTATTGTGTACTGGGCGCGCCGGCAACAGCCGCAGGAGTTGGCGAGTCACGCCAAAGCGTATGGTGACTGGCTGGCGTCACCGTTGCCTGTGGGAGGCCGTTAATGGAAGGTTCCGCGCTTTTACTGGCCGGTGTGTTATTTCTTTTTGCGGCGGTGGTCGCTGTTCCGCTTGCCGCGCGTTTAGGGATTGGCGCGGTGCTCGGCTACCTGCTTGCGGGTATCGTGATTGGCCCGTGGGGGCTGGGGTTTATCAGCGATGTTGATGAAATCCTCCATTTCTCCGAGCTGGGCGTGGTGTTTCTGATGTTTATCATCGGGCTGGAGCTGAACCCGCGAAAACTTTGGGAACTTCGGCGCTCCATCTTTGGCGTCGGCGCGGCGCAGGTGCTGCTGAGTGCGGCGATCCTCGCCGGGCTGCTGATGCTGACGCAATTTTCCTGGCAGGCGGCGGTGATTGGCGGTATCGGCCTGGCGATGTCTTCCACCGCGATGGCGCTGCAACTGATGCGCGATAAAGGCATGAACCGCAGCGAATCCGGCCAACTGGGATTTTCGGTGCTGCTGTTTCAGGATTTAGCAGTGATCCCGGCGCTGGCGCTAGTGCCGTTGCTGGCGGGCAATGGTGATGAGCATCTCGACTGGATGAAAGTCGGCATGAAAGTGCTGGCGTTCGCGGGCATGTTGATTGGCGGGCGTTATTTGCTGCGGCCTGTGTTCCGCTTTATTGCCGGTTCCGGCGTGCGTGAAGTGTTTACCGCCGCGACGTTACTGTTGGTGCTTGGCTCGGCGCTGTTTATGGATGCACTGGGGTTATCGATGGCGCTGGGAACCTTTATCGCCGGTGTGTTGCTGGCCGAAAGTGAATATCGCCACGAGCTGGAGATCGCCATCGAGCCTTTTAAGGGGCTGTTGCTGGGGCTGTTTTTTATTTCCGTTGGCATGGCGCTGAACCTTGGGGTGCTCTATACCCATCTGTTATGGGTGGTACTGAGCGTTGCGGTACTGGTGGCGGTGAAATCACTGGTGCTGTACGGGCTGGCGCGAATATACGGTTTGCGCAGTTCGGAGCGTATGCAGTTCGCCGGTGTGTTAAGCCAGGGGGGTGAATTCGCGTTTGTCTTGTTCTCCTCGGCGTCTTCTCAGCGCTTGTTCCAGAACGATCAAATGGCGCTGCTGCTGGTCACCGTCACGTTGTCGATGATGACCACACCGCTGCTGATGCGCGGCGTGGATAAACTGCTCTCCCGGCGTTTTAACACCCCGGAAGATGAAGATGAGACTCCATGGGTGGAAGACGACAAACCGCAGGTGATTGTGGTGGGGTTTGGGCGTTTTGGTCAGGTGATTGGCCGCTTGTTAATGGCGAACAAGATGCGCATTACCGTGCTTGAGCGCGATATCAGCGCCGTCAACCTGATGCGTAAATATGGTTATAAGGTCTATTACGGGGATGCAACCCAAGTGGAGCTGCTGCGCTCGGCGGGCGCGGAAGCGGCGCAATCGATCGTCATCACCTGTAATGACCCGCTGGATACGATGAAGCTGGTGGAGATTTGCCAGCAGCATTTTCCGAACCTGGCAATCCTGGCTCGCGCCCGTGGGCGTGTGGAAGCACATGAACTCCTGCAGGCCGGTGTGACGCAGTTTTCCCGCGAGACCTTCTCCAGTGCGCTGGAGTTAGGACGCAAGACGCTTATTTCGCTGGGGATGCATCCGCATCAGGCTCAGCGTGCGCAACTGCACTTTAAACGTTTAGATATGCGTATGCTGCGCGAGCTGATGCCGGTGCATACCGATACGATGCAAATTTCCCGTGTCCGCGAAGCGCGGCGCGAGCTGGAGGAGATTTTCCAGCGTGAAATGCAGCAAGAGCGTCGCCAGCTGGATGGCTGGGACGAGTTTGAATAAGGGGAATCGAATGGCTGTACGAAAACGTTTTATCGCCGGGGCGGTTTGCCCGGCATGCCAGGCGAAGGACTCAATGGCAATGTGGCGTGAGAATAATGTCGATATTGTTGAGTGCGTTAAGTGTGGGCACCAGATGCGTGAAGCGGATAAAGAAGCCCGCGAGCATGTTCGCAAAGATGAGCAAGTGATTGGCATTTTTCATCCGGACTAGCGAGATCGGGCAGCTTTTTTTAAGCTAAAGGGTACACGGGTGCAGAATTCCGCTACAATCTGCGCCAGTAATTTTCCCACGCTCAGGAGATATCATGAAAGTAGCAAAAGACCTGGTGGTCAGCCTGGCCTATCAGGTACGTACAGAAGACGGTGTATTGGTTGATGAGTCTCCGGTGAGTGCGCCGCTGGACTACCTGCACGGTCACGGTTCCCTGATCTCTGGTCTGGAAAACGCGCTGGACGGTCACGAAGTCGGCGACAAATTCGATGTGGCTGTTGGCGCGAACGACGCTTACGGTCAGTACGACGAAAACCTGGTGCAACGCGTACCGAAAGACGTCTTTATGGGCGTTGACGAGCTGCAGGTTGGCATGCGCTTCCTGGCGGAAACCGACCAGGGCCCGGTACCGGTAGAAATCACCGAAGTGGAAGACGACCACGTTGTTGTTGACGGCAACCACATGCTGGCTGGCCAGAATCTGAAGTTCAACGTTGAAGTTGTCGCTATCCGCGAAGCAACCGAAGAAGAGCTGGCTCACGGCCACGTTCACGGTCCGCATGGTCACGATCATGACCACGACCACGATCACGACGGTTGCTGCGGCGGCCACGGTCACGATCACGGCCATGACCACGGGAAAGGTGGTTGCGGCGGTAACGGTGGCTGCGGCTGCCACTAATACGCGTCGTCTTTCGCGTCGCAGGGGCGTTGGCTTCGCTTTTAAACCCCGGTCGCATAGTTTTCTGTGCTCCCGGGGATTTTCAAGTTTGCCGCCTGCCTGCAACACGAAATCCATAGCGTCAGTGATGAGCGGGGAAACCCGCTTTTTTTACGCCTTAATAATGGGGCGGCGGCGTCTCTTCTGAAGGGGAGGCCATGTGCGAAGGCTGGCTGGCTTTGAGCTTTTCTGCCATTAACCGCAGATGTTCGCGCAGCTTCGCCATTTCCAGTTCATGGGCGACAACCGTCTGGTTCAATTCCTCAATGGTCTTCTCCTGAAAAGCCAACCGGCTTTCCAGTTCCGCCAGTCGCGCTTCTATTGTTAACTCATGCATACATCACCTCTGGATTGCGTCCGGCCCGATTTTCATTAAACGGGCGAATTTTACTGAACTTTGCTGCCAGGTACAGCTCTGGCAAAGAAAAGCAGAAACTTATTTAAACAAAAATAGTCAGAAAACAGGTGAATTCAGGTGGTGTCCTTATGTTGATTTCCACCGCAACGCTTTATAGTACGTCTCTTACTTTTTGTTTAACCCTGGGGCGAGATGCCCCGGCCCCTGGAGAAATGGATGAAATCACTGTTTAAAGTCACGCTGCTGGCGACCACGATGGCCGTCGCCCTTCACGCACCGATCTCTTTCGCTGCCGATGCTGCTGCAAAGAAAGAACCGGCTGCAGCAGCTGACAGCAAAGCGGCATTTAAAAATGACGACCAGAAATCCGCCTATGCGCTGGGCGCTTCGCTGGGCCGCTACATGGAAAACTCGCTGAAAGAGCAGGAAAAACTGGGCATTAAACTGGATAAAGCTCAGCTGATCGCTGGTGTTCAGGACGCGTTTGCCGATAAGAGCAAACTGAGCGACCAGGAGATCGAACAAACCCTGCAAGCGTTTGAGACCCGTGTGAAAACTGCCGCGCAGGATCGCATGGAAAAAGACGCTGCTGACAACGAAGCGAAAGGCAAAGCCTTCCGTGACACCTTCGCTAAAGAGAAAGGTGTGAAAACGTCCGATACCGGTCTGCTGTACAAAGTAGAGAAAGAAGGTACCGGCGATGCGCCGAAAGACAGCGACACGGTTGTTGTGAACTACAAAGGTACGCTGATCGACGGTAAAGAGTTCGATAACTCTTACACCCGTGGTGAGCCGCTCTCTTTCCGTCTTGATGGTGTTATCCCTGGCTGGACTGAAGGCCTGAAAAACATCAAGAAAGGCGGCAAGATCAAACTGGTTATCCCGCCGGCACTGGCTTACGGGAAAACTGGCGTTCCGGGTATTCCGGCTAACTCCACGCTGGTATTCGATGTAGAGCTGTTGGATATCAAGGCCGCGCCGAAAGCCGATGCTGCAGCACCGAAAGCTGACGCCCCGGCGGCAGATGCTGCTCCGGCAGCCGGTGATAAAGCTGCTGATGCGAAAGCCGCAGACACCAGTAAGAAATAAAATTTGCAATAACGCCGCCTTCGGGCGGCGTTTTTTTTTGCAGCAGGGATATAATTCTGGAAAGCTTAACCTACGATGTATTAATTTATATCCCCATATAAATACTGAGCCTGCCCTGAAAACATAACGACAGGTTCCTGAAAAGGAGTGTTTTTTTTCATGTCCAGGTCGCTATTAACCAACGAAACCAGTGAGCTTGATTTACTGGATCAACGTCCTTTCGATCAGACCGACTTCGATATCCTGAAATCCTATGAAGCGGTGGTGGACGGGTTAGCGATGCTCATTGGTAGCCACTGTGAAATCGTTTTGCACTCCCTGCAAGATTTGAAATGTTCCGCAATCCGTATTGCCAATGGCGAACACACAGGGCGTAAAATTGGCTCGCCCATCACCGATCTCGCCCTGCGCATGCTGCATGATATGACCGGTGCCGACAGCAGCGTATCGAAGTGCTACTTCACGCGTGCGAAAAGCGGTGTGCTGATGAAGTCCGTCACTATTGCTATCCGTAACCGCGATCACCGCGTGATTGGCCTGTTGTGCATCAACATGAACCTTGATGTGCCGTTCTCACAGATCATGAGCACCTTTGTGCCGCCGGAAACGCCTGATGTTGGCTCTTCGGTGAACTTTGCTTCCTCGGTGGAAGATCTGGTCATGCAAACGCTGGAGTTCACCATTGAAGAGGTCAACGCGGATCGTAACGTTTCCAACAACGCCAAGAATCGCCAGATCGTACTGAACCTCTACGAGAAGGGGATCTTTGATATCAAAGATGCTATCAACCAGGTCGCCGATCGTCTCAATATTTCCAAGCACACCGTTTACCTCTATATCCGCCAGTTCAAAAGCGGCGATTTTTCCGTACAGGATCGTTAATGCGTTTTGCCCTGATGGTCACCGGCCCGGCGTATGGTACACAACAGGCCAGCAGCGCGTACCAGTTTGCGCAGGCGCTACTGGATGCCGGGCATACACTAGCCAGCGTTTTTTTTTATCGCGAAGGGGTGAGCAATGCCAACGCGCTCACTGCGCCCGCCAGTGATGAATTTGACCTGGTTCGCGCCTGGCAACGCCTGCATGAGGAACATCAGGTCGAGCTGCATATCTGCGTTGCCGCCGCATTGCGTCGCGGCATTGTTGATGATGCCGAAGCACAACGTCTGGCGCTGCCTGGTGCAAACCTGCAAGCCGGTTTTTCACTGACCGGGCTTGGCGCGCTGGCGGAAGCCGCGCTCTCTTGCGATCGGGTGGTGCAATTCTGATGCAACGTATCGCCTTTGTGTTTTCTTCAGCGCCGCATGGCTCCTCTTCTGGTCGCGAAGGGCTGGATGCGTTGCTGGCGACTTCTGCGTTTACCGACGATATCGGCGTGTTTTTTATTGGTGATGGTGTATTCCAGTTGCTGGCCAATCAGCGGCCGGATGGGGTATTAGCGCGCGATTACATCGCGACGTTTAAAGTTCTGCCGCTTTATGACATCGAACAGTGCTGGCTGTGTGCAGATTCGCTACGTGAGCGTGGGTTAGGCGAGGAGACAACCTTTGTGTTGCCGGCTCAGCGCCTGGAACCGGACGCGCTGCGCGAAAAGCTCGATAGCTACACCGTCGTTCTGACCTTTTGAGGCATTTATGCTGCATACCTTGTCCCGCTCTCCCTGGCAGTGTGATATGGCGTCGATGCTCCGTTTGCTGCGCCCCGGCGACGATCTGCTGCTGCTTTCAGATGGCGTAACGGCGGCCTTGCAAAACGGGCGCTATGTTGAGTTATTGCTAAACGCCCCCATAACTGTGCACGCGCTGAAAGAAGATATCGATGCCCGTGGTCTGGGTGGTCAAATTTCAAGCAGCGTTGTCAGGGTTGGCTATACTGATTTCGTTAGCCTGACGGTGAAAAACGCTGTTCAGATGCATTGGTAATGTGTGATCGCTGTATATTTCTTGACACCTTTTAAGCACAGCCATAAAATTCTGCGTCCTCATATTATATGAGGTCGTTTTATTACGTGTTTACGAAGCAAAAGCTAAAACCAGGAGCTATTTAATGGCAACAGTTAACCAGCTGGTACGCAAACCACGCGCTCGCAAAGTTGCAAAAAGCAACGTGCCTGCGCTGGAAGCATGCCCGCAAAAACGTGGCGTATGTACTCGCGTATATACTACCACCCCGAAAAAACCGAACTCCGCACTGCGTAAAGTATGTCGTGTTCGTTTGACCAACGGTTTTGAAGTGACTTCCTACATCGGTGGTGAAGGTCACAACCTGCAGGAGCACTCCGTGATCCTGATCCGTGGCGGTCGTGTAAAAGACCTCCCGGGTGTTCGTTACCACACTGTACGTGGCGCGCTCGACTGCTCCGGTGTTAAAGACCGTAAGCAATCTCGCTCCAAATACGGCGTGAAACGTCCTAAGGCTTAATGGTTCTCCGTTAAGTAAGGCCAAACTGTTTTAACTTTAATGTCAAACTAAACTCTTAGAGTTTTGGACAATCCTGAATTAACAACGGAGTATTTCCATGCCACGTCGTCGTGTTATTGGTCAGCGTAAAATTCTGCCGGATCCGAAGTTCGGATCAGAACTGCTGGCTAAATTTGTCAATATCCTGATGGTAGACGGTAAAAAATCTACTGCAGAAGCAATCGTATACAGCGCGCTTGAGACCCTGGCTCAGCGTTCTGGTAAAAATGAACTGGAAGCTTTCGAAGTAGCTCTCGAAAACGTGCGCCCGACTGTCGAAGTTAAGTCTCGCCGCGTTGGTGGTTCTACTTATCAGGTTCCGGTTGAAGTTCGTCCGGTTCGTCGCAATGCTCTGGCAATGCGTTGGATCGTTGAAGCTGCTCGTAAACGCGGTGATAAATCCATGGCTCTGCGCCTGGCGAACGAACTTTCCGATGCTGCGGACAACAAAGGTACTGCAGTTAAGAAACGTGAAGACGTTCACCGTATGGCCGAAGCCAACAAGGCGTTCGCACACTACCGTTGGTAATCCCTTCGGAGTTTTAGTCACATGGCGGGCGCTTCAAGCAAGTGGCCCGCCGTTTGGCAACTTAAATCTGAACGCCTAAAGAGACAAACGAGGAATCAAATGGCTCGTACAACACCCATCGCACGCTACCGTAACATTGGTATCAGTGCGCACATCGACGCCGGTAAAACCACGACTACCGAACGTATTCTGTTCTACACCGGTGTAAACCACAAAATCGGTGAAGTTCATGACGGCGCCGCAACCATGGACTGGATGGAGCAGGAGCAGGAGCGTGGTATTACCATTACCTCCGCAGCGACTACTGCATTCTGGTCTGGTATGGCGAAGCAGTATGAACCGCATCGCGTAAACATCATCGACACCCCGGGGCACGTTGACTTCACCATCGAAGTAGAACGTTCCATGCGTGTTCTTGACGGTGCGGTAATGGTTTACTGCGCCGTTGGTGGTGTTCAGCCGCAGTCTGAAACCGTATGGCGTCAGGCAAACAAATATAAAGTTCCGCGCATTGCGTTCGTTAACAAAATGGACCGCATGGGCGCTAACTTCCTGAAAGTTGTTGGTCAGATCAAAACCCGTCTGGGCGCGAACCCGGTTCCGCTGCAGCTGGCAATTGGTGCTGAAGAAGGTTTCACCGGTGTTGTTGACCTGGTGAAAATGAAAGCCATCAACTGGAACGATGCAGACCAGGGCGTTACCTTCGAATACGAAGATATTCCGGCTGAGATGCAGGATCTGGCTGACGAATGGCACCAGAATCTGATCGAATCCGCTGCTGAAGCTTCTGAAGAGCTGATGGAGAAATACCTGGGTGGTGAAGAACTGACTGAAGAAGAGATCAAAAAAGCTCTGCGTCAGCGTGTTCTGAACAACGAAATCATCCTGGTAACTTGTGGTTCTGCATTTAAGAACAAAGGTGTTCAGGCGATGCTGGATGCGGTAGTTGACTACCTGCCGTCCCCGACTGACGTACCTGCGATCAACGGTATCCTGGACGATGGTAAAGATACTCCGGCTGAGCGTCACGCAAGTGATGAAGAGCCGTTCTCTGCGCTGGCGTTCAAAATCGCTACCGACCCGTTCGTTGGTAACCTGACCTTCTTCCGTGTTTACTCCGGTGTGGTTAACTCTGGTGATACCATCCTGAACTCCGTGAAAGCTGCACGTGAGCGTTTCGGTCGTATCGTTCAGATGCACGCTAACAAACGTGAAGAGATCAAAGAAGTTCGCGCTGGCGACATCGCTGCTGCTATCGGTCTGAAAGACGTGACCACTGGTGACACCCTGTGTGACCCGGATCATCCGATCATTCTGGAACGTATGGAATTCCCGGAACCGGTAATTTCCATCGCGGTAGAACCGAAAACCAAAGCTGACCAGGAAAAAATGGGTCTGGCTCTGGGCCGTCTGGCGAAAGAAGACCCGTCATTCCGCGTATGGACTGATGAAGAATCTAACCAGACCATTATCGCCGGTATGGGTGAGCTGCACCTCGACATCATCGTTGACCGTATGAAACGTGAATTCAACGTTGAAGCGAACGTCGGTAAACCTCAGGTTGCTTACCGCGAAGCGATTCGTGCGAAAGTTACCGATATCGAAGGTAAACACGCTAAGCAGTCTGGTGGTCGCGGTCAGTACGGTCATGTTGTTATCGACATGTACCCGCTGGAGCCGGGCTCTAACCCGAAAGGTTACGAGTTCATCAACGACATCAAAGGTGGTGTAATTCCTGGCGAATACATCCCGGCCGTTGATAAAGGTATCCAGGAACAGCTGAAATCTGGTCCGCTGGCGGGTTACCCGGTAGTTGATCTCGGTGTGCGTCTGCACTTCGGTTCTTACCACGACGTTGACTCCTCTGAACTGGCGTTTAAACTGGCTGCGTCTATTGCCTTTAAAGATGGCTTTAAGAAAGCGAAACCAGTTCTGCTTGAGCCGATCATGAAGGTTGAAGTAGAGACTCCGGAAGAGAACACCGGTGACGTAATCGGTGACCTTAGCCGTCGTCGCGGTATGCTGCGCGGTCAGGAATCTGAAGTTACTGGCGTTAAGATCCACGCTGAAGTTCCGCTGTCTGAAATGTTCGGATATGCAACTCAGCTGCGTTCTCTGACCAAAGGTCGTGCGTCTTATACTATGGAATTCCTGAAGTATGATGATGCGCCGAACAACGTTGCTCAGGCCGTAATTGAAGCCCGTGGTAAATAAGCCGCAGGGTTAAAACCAAAGTCCCGTGCTCTCTCCAAAGAGGGAGAGCACTATAGTAAGGAATAAAGCCGTGTCTAAAGAAAAATTTGAACGTACAAAACCGCACGTCAACGTCGGTACTATCGGCCACGTTGACCATGGTAAAACTACTCTGACTGCTGCAATCACTACCGTTCTGGCTAAAACCTACGGTGGTTCTGCTCGCG